>DATICF010000093.1:0-13117 GCA_035456965.1 Nocardioidaceae bacterium | reverse complement strand
CGGGTGCGCACGGTGCCGCTGTCGGGCCGCATCACTCCCGAGATCAGCTTGAGCAGCGTGCTCTTGCCCGAACCGTTGAGGCCCATCAGGCCGATGGACTCCCCCTGCTCGATGGTGAAGGACACGTCGTCGATGGCCAAGAAGGTGTCGCTGATCTTCTGCCCGCGGATCGCAGCGATCGTCATCTGCTTGATGGTGCGCGTGTACTGCATCGTGAACCGCTTGCTTGCGCGGTCCACCACAATGGACTGGCTCATCAGAGGCGCTCCGCGAACTTGCCCTCGAGGCGGGTGAAGATCCGCTGCGCGATGGCGAGGAAGACCAGGCAGACCGCCAGGATGATCAGCCCGCGCGCGTACAGGTCGTCGGGCATCACCGCGGGGTACTGCGCGTCCGGGGGCACCGTCGGCACCCAGAACAGCTGCTGGAACAGGACCACCGAGTTCGCGATCGGGTTGGCGAGGTAGACCTGCTCCCACACCGTTCCGCCGACAAGCCGCTCCACCCGGTCGTAGGGGTAGATCATCGGCACCGACCAGGTCACGAAGATCGTGAAGGTCTGCACGATGTTCTGGAAGTCGCGGAAGAACACGTTCGCCGCACTGAACATCAGTGCCAGCGCCATGCCGAAGACCGCGATCGTGGTGAAGCCCAGCAAGCCACAGACGAGGTCGTAGAACGAGGGGTCCCAGCCTGCGAGGAGGACGCCTGCAAGCAGGATCACCAACTGCGGGAACGTGTGGTAGAGCGACACCAGCATCGACGCCACCGGGAAGAGCTCGCGCGGCAGCGGCAGCTTCTGGATGATCCGCTTGTTCTTCACGATCGAGCGTGTCCCCGAGGAGAACGTCTCGGTGAAGTAGTGGACGATCACCATGCCGCTGAAGATGTGGATCGGGAAGTTCGTCATGTTCTTGTCGAGCTGGAAGATGAACCCGATCACGAAGTAGTACGCCGCGAAGCGCACCGCCGGCTGGACGTAGGACCAGAACAGCCCCAGCAGCGAGCCCTGGTAGCGGGCGGCGAGCTCCTTGCGCACCAGGAGCCTCAGCAGGTAGCGCTCCCGGAAGACGTGGTGCAGCCCGCCCCGCTCACCGGGCGATACGAGTGGGTCGTCAGGGGCCGGAACCCCGTCGCGATCCGCCACGGAGATGCTCACGCGTCCACGCCACCGCTCTCCAGGGCTGCGCCCTGGGTGAAGTGCGGCTGGAGCTTGTTGTCGAACATCGACAGCGCCGATCCGATCGCCATGTGCATGTCGAGGTACTTGTAGGTGCCCAGGCGGCCACCGAAGAGGACCATCGGCTCCTTCTTCGCCAGCTCGCGGTACTTCAGGAGCTTCTCGCGGTCCTCCGCGGTGTTGATCGGGTAGTACGGCTCGTCGTCGTCCTCGGCGAACCGGGAGTACTCGTGAACGATCACGCTCTTGCCGGGCAGGTGGGTCTTCTCCCGCTCGGGGTGGAAGTGCTTGAACTCGATGATGCGGGTGTAGGGCACTTCCTGGTCGTTGTAGTTCATCACGCCGGTGCCCTGGAAGTCGTCGACCTCGACGACGCTCTCCTCGAGGTCCACGGTGCGCCACGACAGCTTGCCCTCGGAGTTGCCGAAGTACTCGTCGACGGGGCCGGTGTAGACGATCGGCACCTTGCCCTTGTACTCCTCGGCGATGTCGAAGAAGTCGGTGTCGAGCCGCACCTCGATGTTCGGGTGGTCGGCCATCTTCTCCAGCCACGCGGTGTAGCCGTCGACCGGGAGGCCTTCGTACTTGTCGTTGAACCAGCGGTTCTCGAAGGTGTAGCGGACCGGGAGCCGCGTGATGATGTCCGCGCTGAGCTTCGTGGGGTCGGTCTGCCACTGTTTGGCGGTGTAGCCCTTGATAAAGGCCTCGTAGAGGGGGCGGCCGATCAGGCTGATCGCCTTCTCCTCGAGGTTCGTGGCGTCCTCGGTCGCGATCTCGCTGGCCTGCTCGGCGATGAGCGCCCGGGCCTCGTCGGGCGTGTGGCTCTTGCCGAAGAACTGGTTGATCAGACCCAGGTTCATGGGGAGGGAGTAGACCTGGCCCTGGTACTTGCCGAAGACCCGGTGCTTGTAGTCGGTGAAGCTGGTGAAGCGGTTGACGTACTCCCAAACCCGCTCGTTGGAGGTGTGGAACAGGTGCGCGCCGTACTTGTGCACCTCGACGTTGGTCTCGGGGTCGCGCTCGGAGTAGGCGTTGCCACCGATGTGGTGGCGCCGCTCGAGCACCAAAACCTTCAGGCCGAGCTCATTGGCACAGCGCTCTGCGATCGTGAGGCCGAAGAAGCCGGACCCGACGACGACGAGATCTACGTTCACACACAACTCCTAGGTGGGATCTGCCGCAGGGCAGTCTAACTTCGGTTCTTGTACCCACGATTCGCCAGCAGACTGCGGTAGGCGACCTTTCTCACACCCTCGGGCACGAGACGGTAGCCGCCGCGTACCGCGACGTTGCGCACGTACTCCCCGCGGCTGGTGATGCCCAGGTCGCGAAAGCGGCGCTGCAGAGCGAGCTCCGAGCGCAGCAGCTGCTTGCCCCCACGACGGGCGTAGGCGCCGGCTCCGACACGGTAGTAGACCAGCGGCTCGGCGATGTTGGCCGGGCGGGCACCGGCATCGATCATCCGCGTGAAAAGCAGGTAGTCCTCCATGAGCGCCATGTCGGTGTAGCCACCGGCGCCGAGAACCGCGCTCTTGCGGTAGACCACGGTCGGGTGGTTGAACGGGTCGCGGAAGCGGATCACCCGACGGATCTCTTCGGGGTCCGTGGGAGGGGTACGTCGACCCACCACCTCGTCAACCGTGGCACCGAACTCGAGCAGGCCGGAGCCGACGATGTCCGCGCCCGCCTCGACGAGGGGCAGCTGCCTGTCGAACCGGTCCGGACGGCTGACGTCGTCGGCGTCCATCCTGGCGACGATCTCGTGGGCGCACGCCTCGAGGCCCGCATCGAGGGCTGGGCCGAGGCCGACGTTGTCCTCCATGACCACGTGCTTGACCGGCACCGGGCTGGTTGCGACGAGGTCGCGGATGGTCTCGGCGAGCTCGTCGGAGACCGGCCCGTCCTGCACGAGCACCACCTCATCGGGGCGGCGGGTCTGCTCCTGGACGGTCGAGACGAAGGCATCGCGCAGGAAGCCCGGGTCGTCGCCGCCGTAGGTCGACAGGAGCAGGCTGAAGGGCTCCGGCTCCCCCGTCGCGGGCATCTCCTCGGCGCTGGGCCGGTGGAGCTCGAAGCCCGCCGCGGAGAGGACGTCGGCGTTGGCGCGGGGCTCGGTGGTGAGTCCGGCGCGGACGCCGTCGCGGAACGCCTTGGTCAGGGTCTTCCGGTCCTTGGACCTGGCATAGGTGCGCGCCCAGCGACGGGCGGTCGCCCCGCCGTACAGCACCTTCTCGGCCGGGGCGAGGCCGGTGCTGCGGCCGAACATCCACAGCTTGTTGCGGACCTCGTAGAAGAACCGCTCGCCCGGGTCTGCATCGGTGGCGCCGAACACCTTGGTCTTGTGCACGACCACGCTCTCGGGGCAGTAGAGCCCGGCGCGCCGGCGGATCAGGCGGGTGGAGTACTCGAAGTCGTCGTTCCACAAGAAGTAGTCGGCGATCGGGAGGCCGCGCTCACCGATGGTCTCCGCGTCGCACATGATCGACACGAACGACGCCGACCGGATCGGGAGACAACCGACCTCCCTGGCCGCTGCGCGTTCGGCGGCCGAGGCGCCCGGCTTCATGCGAGGGGTGTTCATGGGGTGGTCGCGCCCGTCGGTCCAGACCACCCGGCTCGCGAGCACCGAGGGGTGACGCCCCGTCTTGTCGCCGTAGCCGCGCCAGGCCGTGGCGAGGGCCGCGGCGGCGTCGGGGTTCGGCACGGTGTCGTCGTCGAGGAGCCAGACGAGGTCGGGGTCGAAGGTCAGCGCACGCTCGATGCCGGCGGCGAAGCCTCCCGCGCCTCCCGTGTTGGCCTCCAGCCGCAGGACCTCGAGGTCGGGGTACCCGGTAGCAAGGAGCTCCTCGGTGCCGTCGTCAGAGGCGTTGTCGACCACCACGGTCTGCACGGGCACGAGGGTCTGCGCGGCGATCGCCTCAAGGGACTCTCGGAGCAGGTCACGACGGTTCCACGTGACGACGACGGCGACGATCCGGGCAGGCACAGGCGAACCCTACCCATCGTTCAACAGGCTGAAGACAGGTCGGTCGCGTCGTTGGCGGCATACCCCTCGGCCAGGCTGCCGATCGAGCCTCCGGTCGTCGGGGCGCTCGCAGCTCCACCCCCCGCGGCGGGGCGTCGCACCTTCTTCTCCGCGCTCACGGTCTCGCCGTCCTCGCGTCCCTGTGACTTGTCGATCGCTTGCTGCACCCGGTCCTGGATCAGCTCGATGTCGGGCTCGGCGGTGTTGACCAGCGGGGGCACGAAGGACACGGTCGCGACCGGCTGGGCCTTCGCCTTGAGCGCGAGCGCGATGAAACGGTCCAGCTCCGAGGCCGGCAGGTCTGTCGAGATCACCTGCTTGCTCGCCTCCGCGATCTCGCTGAACCTCGTCACCACCACCTGGGGGCTGAGCTGGTCGAGCATCGCGTTCATCACACACTTCTGGCGAGCCATCCGGGAGTAGTCGTCGGCGCCCGAGCGGGAGCGAGCGAACCACAGCGTCTCGAAGCCGTCGAGGCGCTTCACACCCGGCTCGATGTAGCCGGTGATCGGCGCGCCGACCCCTCCGATCGGGATCCGGTCGCGGACGTTGAGCTCGACCCCACCGACCGCGTCGACGAGGTCGCGGAACCCCTTGAGGTTCACCATCGCGTAGTAGTTGATGTCGAGGCCGGTGATGCCCTCGACTCCCTCGATCGTTGCCTCGACTCCGGGGTCGACGTACTCGGTGAAGAGCTCCTCGTTGTCCGCTGCGAAGGTGCTCAAGGAGTTGAGGTAGCAGTCGTCGCAGTCGTAGCCGTCGGGGTACTGCTCGTGCATCACCGACCCCTCGGGGAAGGGGAAGTCCTGCATGTTGCGCGGCAGTCCGAACAGGATCGTGCGCCCGGTGCCCTCGTCGATGCTGGCGACGGTGATGCTGTCGGGGCGCAGTCCCCACCGGTCGTCGCCGGAGTCGCCGCCCAGAAGGAGGACGTTGTAGCGCCCGTCGGTCGAGTCGCTCACCTTGCCGTGGCCGAACATCGCCGTGATGAAGCCCCCGGCGACGCCCACGGTGTGCGAGGCGAAGAGGAGCGTGCCGGCGACGGCGAAGCAGAGCACGCCGTTGAGTCCCACCATCGCCAGGCGCTGCCGCTGCTGCAGCTCGAGAGGACGGCCCAGGCGCCAGGCGTCGACGAAGAGTCCCGCCCAGCCGATGGCCAGCACGAAGAGAACGAGGCGGATCACGCCGACCATGAAGCTGTTGCTCAGCAGCCAGAAGACGAAACCGGGCCAGACCAGTCCCAACAGTGCAACGAGCAGCAGGGCGCCGAGCAGCCCGAGCCACGTACGCAGCGCGATCCGGCCGACCTGCTTGCGTCCTGCCACGAGCTGCGCAGACCCCGGCACCACAAGGGTCATCAACATCAGCGTGACTGCCCGCCGGAAGCGCAGACGGGCCAGCCTGTCGTGCGGCCCGAGGGCGTTGGCGGATGGCATCGTGGGCCTTTCTCGACTGCGTGTAGGTGTACGCGTCAAGTATCACCAGCCACAGAAGTCACACTGGTACGGCGCGCCGAGAGCCTCGCGGGAGGGACAAGGTACCGTTTTGCCCCATGGCAGAGCGACGCCGCGGAAGCGGAGGGCCGCAGGAAGGCACCCCCGAGTACAACTGGCTCTACGGCGACAGGGGCTCGGGTCACGGACAGGGCAGCGCTCCTGGCGACCCCGAGCCCACCCGTGTACTCCCCACGAGGGGCCGTCCCGCCCCCGGGGCTTCGCAGCCGCCCGCACAGGGGTACGCCGGTGGATCCGGAGGCGGCCGTCCCCCCGCACCACCCCGTCGAGGCCCGAGGACGCCGCCCCCGGCTCGTCCTAGGTCGCGTCGCCGGTTCGGCTGGGTGAAGCTCGTGCTTCTGCTATGGCTGGTGTTCCTGATCGCCGTTCCCCTGTGGGCGTGGTCGAAGATCGAGAAGGTCGACGCCGAGCCCGACGGGAAGCGCCCCGACTCCCAGCCCGGCCACACCTACCTGCTCGTCGGCAGCGACAGCCGCGAAGGCCTGACGCGGCGGCAGCGCGGAGAGCTCGGCACCGGCACCGCCGAGGGGCAGCGCACCGACACGATCATGCTCCTCCACACGGGTGCCGGCCCGAACCTCCTGCTCTCGATCCCGCGTGACTCCATCGTGGACGTTCCGGGCTACGGCAGGACCAAGGTCAACGCCGCCTACGCCTACAAGGGCCCCGAGCTCCTCGTGGAGACGCTGGAGAACGAGACCGGCATCCGCATCGACAGCTACGTCGAAATCGGCCTCGGAGGCTTCGTGAACGTCGTCGACGCCGTCGGCGGGATCGAGATCTGCCCCAAGACCGCGATGAAGGACCGTCTCGCCAAGCTGAACGTCAAGAAGGGCTGTCAGGAGGCCGACGGCCCCACGGCACTCGGATACGCGAGGTCCCGAAAGATCTCGCAGCTCGGCGACATCGACCGCGCAGAGCGGCAGCGGGAGGTCGTCAGCGCCGTGGGTGACAAGGCTGCCTCACCGTGGTCGATCCTCAATCCCGTGCGCTACACACGCCTCGCAGGTGCCGGCTCGGAGGCACTGAGGCTCGGCGAGGACACAGGGCCGATCGACACGCTCCGCTTCGCCTGGGCGATGACCCGGGTCACCAGCGACAAGGGCTTGACCTGCGGTGTCCCGATCGCGGATCTCGCGGTGACGTGGGATCGTGATCGTGCGCTGAAGATGTTCGGCTACATCAAGGAAGACCGCACCGAGGACATCCCCAGGAGCCTGTGCACGCCCTCAGGGCTCCCCAAGTAAGCGTGCCGTCCTACGACACTCTCGACTGGTCCGTCGACGACGGCATCCTCACCCTCACGCTCGACCGGCCCGACCACCTCAACGCGTTCACCGTGGAGATGGCCGAGGAGCTGGTCGACGCTTACGACCGGGCGAGTGCTGACGACCTGGTGAAGGCGGTCGTCGTCACCGGGCGTGGACGCGCCTTTTGCGCCGGCATGGACCTCTCGGTCGAGGGCAACGTCTTCGGACTGGACGAGTCGCTCGAGCCGACCATGGCCGACCTTCACGAACGACTCGACGACCCGGCGGTCGTGGCCGGAGTCAGGGACACCGGAGGCCGCGTCGCGCTGGCGGTGTACCGGTGCACGAAGCCTGTCATCGGCGCGATCAACGGCGCGGCCGTGGGCATCGGAGCGACGATGACCCTGCCGATGGACGTCAGGCTCGCCTCGGAGCGAGCCCGGATCGGGTTCGTCTTCGGCCGTCTCGGCATCGTGCCGGAGGCCACCTCGACCTGGTTCCTGCCCCGCATCGTCGGGATCAGCCGGGCCCTCGAGTGGGTCTACAGTGCCGACATCCTCAGCGCCGACGAGGCTCTCGAGGGCGGGCTCGTCCGTTCAGTGCATCCCGAGGACGAGCTGCTCGACGCGGCGTACGACCTCGCGCGTCGCTTCACCCACGCGCGCTCCCCTGTCGCCACTGCGCTGGCTCGGCAGATGATGTACCGCAACTCCGCGGCGCCACACCCCCTCGAGGCGCATCGCGTCGACTCTCTTGCGATGTTCTACACGAGCATCGGCGACGGCAAAGAGGGAGTCGCCGCGTTCTTGGACAAGCGTGACCCGGAGTTCACCGGGCGCGCTTCGAGGATGCCGCCGTTCTACCCCTGGCAGGACTGATTCAGGCTCGTCGCAGCACCGAAACTCGGGCCCGTCGCCCGTGCCAGCCCCGACACGGTTTCCCCCGATCGCGAGATGCAGCAAGAGAGCCCACGCAAGCCCTAGGCTTGGGCAGCATTTTTTGAACAGACGGGGGCGTCGCGGTGAACAGCAGGATCGTCGGTTGGTCGAAGTCTCCCGCGGGCGTCCTCGCGGGAACGGTCTTCCTCTCCTTTGTGGTGACCGTCGTGGCCGCCCTCGCCGCGAACCTCTCCCTCCAGCTGTGGCACACCCATGGCAACACCGGTCACGTCGCCCGGATGCTCAGTCGCGAGCTGCCACTGTTCCTCCTCAGCAGCTTCGTCGTCTGGCTTGTCGTGGCGCTCCTCGTCGCGGTGCTCGGCCGGCTCTGGCTCAGCGTGGGCATCATCGCCGTCGTCACGGGAGTGATCGGCTTCGCCGGCCAGCGCAAGCGCGACCTGCTGTCGGAGCCGCTGTACCCCTCGGACCTCGCACAGCAGTTCGACCTCGGCTTCATCTCCGAGATGGTTGGCTTCCGGGTCCTCCTCCTCGCGCTGCTTGCCTCCGCGCTGGTGATCGGCGGAGCGGTCGCGCTCGGCCGACGACTGGGCAGGCGGTTCCCGCGCCCGGACCGCGAGGCCCAGCCCGTGCTGGCATGGAGCCTCCTCGCCGGCCGTGCCCTGGTCGCGCTCGCCGCGGTCGCGTCGCTGACCTACGTGATGCAGTTCCACACGCCCGGGAACAACGTCAAGGCCGCCTTCGACCGGTTGGGCGCGCACTGGAGGCCATGGCACCAGAGCAGGAACTACACCGATAACGGCGTCGTGGCGGGGCTGCTGTACAACCTGCCCGTGCCGGCCATGGCCGCACCGCCCGGCTACAGCGAGGCGACGATGAGGCGTCTGGTCAAGAAGTACACCCTCGCAGCCGCCACACTCAACGAGACACGGGACTCGCAGGCGCTCGACGACGTCAACGTGGTCCTCGTCCTGAGTGAGGCTTTCTCCGACCCCACGAGGTTCAAGCCGGTCCGTCTCGCCGAGGACCCCATCCCGTTCACCCGGCAGCTCATGCGCGAGACGGTGTCGGGGAACCTGCTGACCCAGAAGTACGGCGGGGGCACGGCCAACACGGAGTTCGAGGTGCTCACCGGCATGTCGACGAGCCAGTTCCGCGCCCAGCTCACCACGCCGTTCCAGATGCTCGTGCCCCATTTCACGGAGTTCCCGTCGGCGGTTCGGTTCTTCGAGGACCAGGGGCTGAGCACGGCGGCGCTGCACTCCTACACCTCCACGCTCTACCGGCGTGCGGAGGTCTACGACATCTTCGGCTTCGGCGACGTGACCTTCGAGCAGGACATGCGCCACCGGGACATCATCGGCCGCACGTCGTTCGTCTCGGACGAGGCGACTTTCGCCGAGGTCCGCGACATCCTCCGTGAGAGCGACAAGCCGGCGTTCGTCAACGTGGTCACGATGCAGAACCACTACCCCTCGGCAGGCCGGTACACCGACCCGATTCCGTCGACCGGGATGCGCGACCGGCACGATCGGGCGAACCTCGAGCACTATGCCCGAGGCCTCACGCACAGCGACGCTGCTCTCGAGGACTTCCTCGAGGACCTGCGCGCATCCGGCGAGAAGACCGTGGTGGCCTTCTACGGCGACCACCTGCCCGCGATCTGGAACCACAGCAAGATGCCGCCCCGGATGAAGCACGAGACACCCTTCTTCGTTCACGCCAACTTCGGTGAGTCATACGCCGAGAGTCGGCCCACCACGAGCCCGGTCTTCCTGCTGAACCACGCCCTGGAGGCGGCGGGAGCCCCGGTTTCGCCCTTCTACGCGCTGCTCGACAAGCTCGAGCAAGAGGTCCCGGCGATGAGTCACCAGTACTACGTGACCCCCGAGAACCTCCAGGTGCCGTGGATCTACCTGCCGAAGGCGGCACAGGAGTTGCTGGACGACTACCGGATGGTCATGTACGACGTCACGGTCGGCGGGCGCTACAGCGAGCAGGCGATGTTCACCGTCCCCGAAGGGTCCCGGTCGCGCTAGCGAGTGACGCCCAGGCGCTCCAGAGGGCGTCACTGGCGGACTGGCCGCACCCCACTTGCGGAGGAGGCGCTGGCTCAGGATCTGGATTTTACTTATCAATGGTCAAATCTGAGTAAAATCGTCGCCGCAACTGGGCGAATTGCCCTTTTTGTCCGGTCGGGGCCTCGCAAGGGGCAGTCCGTGCGTCTTCATCGGAGGAAGCCCATGCAGAGGAAGCTCATCGGGGTGCTCGCGAGCCTTGTGCTCCTACCCCTCGTCATCATCGCCCAGGCGGGCGCCGCGTCGACCGCGAGCGCGGCACCAACGATCTGCGAACCCAACCAGACCTGGATCTCGATCAAGAGCGTGACGAAGCCGTGGAGACTCACGCACATCGCGCGCTACGGCGTGGCGCCGGGGACGAACATCAAGACCACCTGGTCAGCGTCGTCCACCACAAAGATCGTCGCCGGCATCGAGGCCTGGGGAGAGGGGTCGGTCTCCGCGAACGGCGTCATCGGGGCCGCCGAGGTCAAGGCCGGGGTCAAGCTCGCGGCAAACCTCGAGAAGACCTACACCGGGACCGTCAGCGACGAGGTCTCCTTCAGCTCCGCGAAGAAGAAGCGGGTCTACGCCTACTTCCGCGGGTACAGACGCTACAGCGGAGGGTTCGAGAAGTGGCGTTGCAGCTCGGACGGCAAGAGCAAGAGCCGAGTCAAGTACGGCAACTGGCGCAGCTTCCGCACAGGGGTCTACGCCCAGGAGACCACGCTCTGCGCGCGCGGCGGCGAGTGGCTGACCAGCACCTACCCGGCGGGAAGCCTCGACCGGCTTGCCTGCAAGGCGATCCGCTGACTGGATCTGACTGACACACGGCCCGTCTCCCCTGTCGGGAGACGGGCCGTGCTGCGTCCGGCCTCGAGACCCGGGTCGTTGACCGTGGGTGAGGATGTCCCCGATCGTTGGCCCATGCAGTTCCGTTCGGTCGTCATCGTCGTCTTCGAGCAGGTCCAGGGCCTCGACGTGTTCGGGCCGGCCGACGTGTTCTACTTCGCCAACTACGTGGCACAGCAGGCCGGCGAGAAGGAGCCGGCGTACGCCGTCGAGCTGGCGGCGTCCTCTCCGGGCCCTGTTGCCACGGCCAGCGGACCGGCGATCCACGCGACGCGCACCCTCTCGGATCCCTCGCTACGCCCCGACGTGCTGCTCGTGGCGGGAGGTCTCAAGGTGCTGGACGCGGTGGCGGACGCTCGCCTGGTCGAGGACCTCGAGGCCCTCGTGGTACGCAGCGGGGAGGTCGGCTCGATCTGCACCGGGGCAGCCTTGCTCGCGGAGGCCGGGGTCCTCGACGGTCGACGTGCCACGACCCACTGGGCACTCGCCGATCAGCTCGCGCAGTGCCATCCCGAGGTGGAGGTCGACGCGGAGCGGATCTACATCCAGGACGGCATCTGGACCTCGGCCGGCGTCTGTGCCGGGATCGACCTGGCGCTGGAGCTGGTGCGCACCCATCACGGAGCCGCCATGGCGGCCGACGTCGCTCGGCACATGGTGGTGTACCTCCAACGTGGTGGTGGCCAGCACCAGCTCAGCACCCACCTCGCGGCACAGCGCTCGAACCACCGCTCGATCGCCGACCTGATGGCACTCATCGCCGACAACCCCGAGGTTGACCTCTCGGTGCCGGCATTGGCGGCGCAGGTCAACATGAGCGAGCGCAGCTTCCACCGACTCTTCACCGCCGAGGTCGGCATCAGCCCGGGGAGGTACGTCGAGCGGGCCCGCGTCGACGCCGCGAGGTCCCTGCTCGAGCACACGAGCGAGAACGTGGCCACGATCGCGCGCAGATGTGGCTTCCGCACCCCCGAGACCTTCATGCGTTCGTTCAAGCGCGCCGTCGGCGTGAGTCCGACCGAGTTTCGAAGCCGGGTGGCACGGTCCCACCGGTGACCGACCGCCTCGCCACTACGCCGGCCGTGGCAGGAATCGTCAGTGATCGGCCGTGGCGGTGACCGCACAGCGCGAAGAACGATGGCGCTGGGTAGCACGTCGACTGCCCAGTACCGATCCGAGAGGACCGTCATGGCCAGCACCAACGTCTCTGTCGCCACCAAGAAGCAGATCCAGCCCACGCCCGAGGCCACCCGCTCCCTTCAACGGGCCGGTGGCGTCGCCTCGTTGGTCGAGGCGCTCACCTACCTGGTCGGGTTCACCGCCATGGCGGCCTACCTCGCCCCCGAGGGGTTCACCGTCGCCCAGGACGACCCCTCCGCATCCTTGGCGTTCCTTCTCGAGCACCAGGCAGCGATGTACGTGTGGTACCTGGTCCTCTATCTCGTCGCCGGGACCGCCCTCGTCGTCCTCGCGCTGGGCATCCACGAGCGCCTCAAGCTCAGCAGCCCGGCGCTCGCGCCGACCGCCACCGCCTTCGGCCTCATCTGGTCCGGCCTGGTCCTGGCCGGCGGGATGGTTGCCCTGGTCGGCCAGCGGGCCGCAGTGGACCTCGCGGCCGGCGACCGCGCCGACGCCGTCTCCGCATGGATCGCCGTCAGCGTGGTGCAGGACGCCCTCGGCGGTGGCATCGAGCTGGTCGGGGCGGCCTGGGTGCTGCTGGTGAGCATCGCTGCTCTGCGCACCGCCGTACTGCCGCGCGGCCTGGCCGTGCTCGGCTTCGTGATCGGCGCGGCCGGCCTCATGACGCTTGTCCCCCAGCTCGAGGACGCCGCCGCGATCTTCGGGCTCGGCTTCATCGCCTGGTACGTCTGGGCCGGCCGCGCCCTGATCCGCGGCTGAGCGAGGTCAGAGCTGCGACTGCACCCCGGCGAGGAGCTGGCGGGCCATCACGATCCGCTGCACCTGGTTGGTGCCTTCGTAGATCTGGGTGATCTTCGCGTCGCGCATCATCCGCTCGACGGGGTACTCCCGGGTGTAGCCGTAGCCGCCGAGCACCTGGACCGCGTCAGTGGTGACCTGCATGGCGGTGTCGGAAGCGAAGCACTTCGCAGCGGCACCGAAGAACGTGAGATCGGAGTCGCCGCGCTCGGAGCGGCCTGCCGCAGCGTAGGTGAGCTGGCGGGCAGCCTCGACCTTCAGGCCCATGTCGGCGAGCAGGAACTGAAGGCCCTGGAAGTCGGCGATCGGCTTGCCGAACTGCTGACGCTCCTTGGCGTACTCGACGGCGTAGTCCACCGCGCCCTGCGCGATGCCGACGGCCTGGGCCGCGATGGTGACGCG
>DATICF010000092.1:0-14281 GCA_035456965.1 Nocardioidaceae bacterium | reverse complement strand
AGGCCGACCTCCTCGGACACGACCTGGCCGCCGGTCAGGATCGCGATGTCCTGCAGCATGGCCTTGCGGCGGTCGCCGAAGCCCGGGGCCTTGACGGCGACGGACTTGAAGGTGCCGCGGATCTTGTTGACAACCAGCGTGGACAGCGCCTCGCCGTCGACGTCCTCGGCGAGGATCAGCAGCGGCTTGCCGGACTGCATGACCTTCTCGAGGAGCGGCAGCATGTCCTTGACGTTGGAGACCTTCTGGTTCGCGATGAGGATGTAGGGGTCCTCGAGCACGGTCTCCATGCGCTCGGCGTCGGTCACGAAGTAGGCCGAGATGTAGCCCTTGTCGAAGCGCATACCCTCGGTGAGCTCGAGGTCGAGCCCGAAGGTGTTGCTCTCCTCGACCGTGATGACGCCTTCCTTGCCGACCTTGTCCATGGCCTCGGCGATGATCTCGCCGACCTGGGTGTCAGCAGCGGAGATCGAGGCCGTCGAAGCGATCTGCTCCTTGGTCTCGATGTCCTTGGCCATCCCGAGCAGCTGCTCGCTGATGGACTCGACGGCCTTCTCGATGCCGCGCTTGAGCTGCATCGGGTTCGCACCAGCGGCGACGTTGCGAAGGCCCTCGCGAACCATGGCCTGGGCCAGAACGGTCGCGGTGGTCGTGCCGTCACCGGCAACGTCGTCGGTCTTCTTGGCAACTTCCTTGACGAGCTCGGCGCCGATCTTCTCGTACGGCTCCTCGAGCTCGATCTCCTTGGCGATGGACACACCGTCGTTGGTGATCGTGGGGGCGCCCCACTTCTTCTCCAGGACGACGTTGCGGCCCTTCGGCCCGAGCGTGACCTTGACAGCGTCCGCGAGCGTGTTCATGCCACGCTCGAGACCGCGCCGGGCCTCCTCGTTGAAAGCAATGAGCTTTGACATAACTCCTGCGATTCCTCACGCGTAGAGTTGTGAATGGGCCGGGACGATGCCCGCGACGGACGATCTCTGCGGACCGGCAGTCCCTTCCCGCCGGCGCTCGAGACCTCATCTTCCCGGTCCGTGAACTGTCACTCTCACCTGGAGAGTGCTAACCAATGTTTAGCACTCGACCCAAGTGAGTGCAAGGCGAGTGGCGGGACTCGCGGGGACCCCCGTCGTCTAGACCGCGCAGACCGGTTGACGGGAGCGGTAGCACAACCATTGACCCCCACCCCCACCAGTTCTAGCCTAAACACACCTCGTGGGTGCGACGGGGTTTTGGCCGGAGCAGCGGAGTCCTCCAGGACACCGCTCTCCGGCCGCTTACGTTCTCAGGCCGGTGAGCTCAGCAGGTCCGCGACCGAAGCCGCGAACGCACGCGCGTTCCCGGGCACCTCCTCGAGGTACAACCCGGGCTCGGTCAGCTCAAGCTCGCTCAGCGCCAGCGTCCCCTCAGGCATGCGCATCAGGTCCGCCCTCGCGTAGGGCAACACGGAGCCCAGCATCTCCTCGGCCACGGCGACGGCTCGAAGCGCGAGCACCCGTGCCTCGTCGGTCACCTCGACCGCGTCGGCGCGGCCCCCGAACTCCTCGTGGACCCGGATCTCACCGTCCGCCGGCCGCTTCTGCACCTGCGAGACCACCCTGCCGCCGAGCACGAACACCGAGATCTCGCCCTCTGTGCGCACCGACTCGACGAGCGGCTGGACGACCCACGGCCCCTCTCGGAGCTGCGACTCGTCGAGATCGTCCGGGCCACCGGGTACTCCGTCGAAGACCACGACGCCCCGGCCACCCGCACCCACCCGGGGCTTGACCACCGCGGTTTCGAACTCTGCGATCGCCGCGGGCAGCTCGCTCTCGTCCTCAGCAGCGAGGGTCGGCACGATCGGCAGCCCGGCGTCGATCAGGTCGATGAGATAGGCCTTGTCGGTGTTCCACTCGAGCACCCGGGCGGGGTTCACGAGCCGGGTCCGCGCCTCGACCTCCCGAGCCCAGTCGAGGAACTGTTTGTGGCGCCGGTCGTAGTCCCACGTGCTGCGCACGAGGACCAGCCTTGGCTCGGACCAGTCGGCCTCGAGGTCGTCCCAGGCCACCCATGCGGAGCCAAGCCCACATGCGGCGAGCTCCTCCACCAGCAGGTGGCCGCCGGGCTCGCCCGCGGGCAGCTCGGAACATGTGGCGAGGATGACGTCGGTCATGCGCGGTCCTTCGGGAAGCCACCTGTGGCCACCGGACCCCACCGGTCGATGGTGATCCGGATCAGCGACTTGTCCTGCTTCACCATGGCCTCGCGGTACTCGTCCCAGTCGGGGTGCTCGCCGGCGATGCACCGGTAGTACTCGACGAGGGGCTCGAGCGCCTCGGGCATGTCGAGGACCTCGGCGGTGCCGTCGACCTGGACGTAGGGGTCGTTCCAGTCGTCGGAGTGCACCAGGATCGAGACGTCCGGGTCGCGGCGGAGATTCACCGCCTTGGCCCGCTCGGGGTAGGTGGACACGACGATGCGCCCCTGCTCGTCCACACCGCAGGCGACCGGGGACATCTGCGGCCGGCCGTCCTTGCGCGTGGTCACGAGGGTTCCCTTGTGGCGCGGCCGGAGGAACTCCAGCAGTTCGTCCCGGTCAACCCTGTCCGCTGTAGCGATCTTGCGAGCCATGCCGCGAGCCTAACGAGAGGTGGTTGACTCGCCGCATGAACTGGTGGCGGGTCAAGCAGGTGGCCAACGTGGTGAACGGCTCCACTGCGCTCGGTCTGCTCGTGGCCGCGGCGGGAGGCGCCAGGTTCCGGAAGGGACCTCGTGGCCTCGTCCTCGCGACGGACTACGCCTACCGGTTCCCCGCCGCGTCCGCGTTCACCGTGGGCAACGTCGTGGTGACGCGCCACGAGCCCGGTCCGTGGGAGCAGCGGCCGCCTCTCCTGGTCCACGAAGAGCGGCACAGCTGGCAGTACGCCACAACCCTCGGCCTCCCGATGCTGCCGTTGTACGCCGTCGCCGCCGCCTGGTCGTGGCTTCGCGGTGGGGACTGGTCGACGTACAACTGCTTCGAGACGCGGGCCGGGCTCGAGGACGGCGGGTACTCGCGCGTCAGCCGGAGGCGGCTGCGGCGTCACGCGCGAACTGCCTGAACAGCGCGAGGACCCCCTGGGGACCGTCGACGACGATGTCGGCCAGCTCGACGAGCGCCTTCTGCTCCTCCGAGCCCGAGCAGACCAGCAGGCCCGGCCGCCCCTGGTCGCGCATCTCGGCGACCGCCCGGAACGCCTCGATGTCACCGAGGTCGTCGCCGGCGAAGATCACCCCGTGACCGCCGAGCTCGCCGAGGATCGTGCGCAGCGCCTCGCCCTTGTGCATCCCCGGCGCTCGAACCTCGATCACCATCCGGCCGGGCTCGACGCCGAGGTCGTGCCTCGACGCCGCCTCTGTGAGCGCCGGCAGGAGGCGCTCGAAGGTCCCGACCGGGTCCTGCAGCCGCCGGGTGTGCACGGCGATGGCGAGGCCCTTCTCCTCGACGAAGGCGTCGGCGGCGTCGTTCCCCGCCAGGAGGGCAGGCAGCTCGGCCCTGAAGGCGTCGAGGCCCTCGGGCGGGTCCGGGGAGACCACTCGACCCTCGAGCGAGGACCAGCGCTCGTTGCCGTACTGCCCGAGCAGGTGCAGAGCGCGGTCGTGCTGGGCGAGGGACTTCCCGACCTCTTCGAAGCCGCCGAGCTCGATCGCCTGACGGGCGGGTCGGCCGGTGATCACAGCCACGCCGAGGACCTGCTCGCCGAGCGCGACGATGGTCCGGGGGCCGTCGGCGTGGATGACCGCGGAGGCCGGGTCGGGGACGATCGGCGAGAGCACCCCGTCGAAGTCGAGTCCGACGACCACCCGCGAGGCGTCCGCCACGAGGTCGTCGTACCGCTGCTGGCCTTCGGGGGTCCGGAACTCCATGGCCCTACTCAACCAGAGCGTGGACGTGTTGAGCGGGGATGCCTCAGGCGCGGTCGCCGGTGAGGATCACGGTCAGCCGGTCGAAACGCATCGGTGAGATCGCCGGCTTGAGCCGCTTGATGCCGAGGTCCCGGGCCAGCATCTTCGCGGCGGGTGCGAGACGCTGCGGGTAGTAGACGGTGCTGGACGGGATGGTGCCGTACCAGTTGTCGGAGCCGACGACCTGCCATCCCGCCCCGGACAGCTTGCTGGCAGTGTCACCGGCCAGCCCGGAGATGCCGGAGTTGTTGTAGACCTCGACGTAGACGTCTCCGCGACGAACCGTGGGCTTCTTGGGCTTCGGCTTCGGGCTGGGCTTCTGCGTGATGACCGGCTTGGACGCCGTCGCGGTCGGCGTCGGCGTGGGGGTGGCGGTCACGGGGCGCGTCGCCTCCGGACGCTCCTCGACGTTTCCGGAGGTCGCGAAGAAGGCGGCGCCGGCGAGGACCACGGCGCCCAGGCTCAGGGCCGTCACGGGTGAGGGAAGGGCGATCCCGCGCTCGTCGCGCGACCGGACCCGCACCTCAGACCTCGAAGCCGAGGCGTCGCGCGGAACGAGCGCGCTGACGGGTGGCGCGCAGGCGACGCAGCCGACGGACCAACAGCGGGTCGAAGGCGAGCGCCTCGGGACGGTCGATCAGGGCGTTGAGGACCTGGTAGTAGCGCGTGGAGGACATGTCGAACTTCTCGCGGACCGCCTGCTCCTTGGCGCCGGCGTACTTCCACCACTGTCGCTCGAAGTTGAGGATCTCACGGTCCCGCTCGGAGAGCTCGTCCGACGTGGGAGCGTCCTGACCCTGGTTGAGGGCGTTCGCTGCATCCATCTGTGTCGACTCCTGCGAGGTCGTGGCTGGGACCGTTCGAGCCCATCCTAGAGGCGACGAACGACAACATTGTCATTTGCTATGGGTGTTTCGCGCGCGTTGTCATGGTCGCATGCCGCTGCCCTTTCCCCCGCTCCCACCCCTGTCCGTCTCGGCCGGCCCGGCGGTGGCCGATCCACTTCCCGCCGACCGCCCCGTCCGCTGGGGGATCCTGGCCACCGGCAAGATCGCGAGCGGGTTCGCCCAGGCGTTGAAGCTCCTGCCCGACGCCGAGCTCGCCGCCGTCGCGGCGCGACGGCTGGAGAGCGCCGAGCGGTTCGGGCTCGCCCACGGCGGCCCCGACACCCGCGCCTACGGCTCCTACGCCGAGCTCGTCGAGGACCCCGACGTCGACGTGGTCTACGTCGCCACGCCGCACGCACTCCACCACCAGCACGCCATGCTCGCCTTCGACGCCGGCAAGCCGGTGCTCTGCGAGAAGGCCCTCACCCTCACCGCCCGGGAGGCCGAGGACCTGGTGCGGGTCTCGCGGGAGAGAGGCCTGTTCTTCATGGAAGCCATGTGGATGCGCTGCAACCCGGTGATCCGCAGGGTCAAGCAGCTCCACGACCGCGGGGACCTCGGCACGATCCAGCAGGTGCGAGCCGACCTCGGCTTCCGGGTCGACGCGCCGGAGACCGACCGACTGCTCGCGCCGGAGCTCGGCGGCGGGGCACTGCTCGACATGGGGGTCTACCCCCTGACCTTCGCCTACGTCTTCCTGGGCGACCCGGACAAGGTCGAGGCGGTCGCCGAGCTCTCGCCCAGCGGGGTCGACCTGAACATCGCGCTCAGCCTCGGCTGGGAGAGCGGAGCGGTGGCCTCGCTCTCCTCGACGATGACCGCGTGGTCGCCGAGAACGGCGTCAATCGCCACGGACCGGGGTCGGATCGACCTCGGCGAGGCCTTCCACCACCCGACAGCGGCGACCTGGACCGAGAACGGCGAGGCGCACGTGATCGAGGAGGACGTGCTCGGCACCGGCCTGGCTCACGAGGCGGCCGAGGTGATGCGCTGCCTGCGCAACGGCGAGGTCGAGAGCCCGCTCGTGCCGCTCGAGGAAAGCCTGTCCATCATGCGGCTGATGGACCGGATCCGGCTGAAGATCGGGTTGGCCTACCCGGTGGACGACCTGTCCTGAACAGCCGGTGTAGGCCGGGGTTCGAGGGGTACGAACCGGCGTCACTTCTTCCACCGAGCAACTAGGGTCGAACCCGTGAGCCCCTCCGACACACCGAAGCACTCCGCCGACCTGGTCATCGTCGCCAACCGGCTGCCGGTGGACCGTGTCGTGAACCCCGACGGGAGCAGCTCGTGGCGCCGCTCTCCCGGGGGGCTCGTCACTGCGCTCGAGCCGGTGATGCGCTCGAACGACGGCGCCTGGATCGGCTGGCCGGGCGGCACCGACGCCGACCTCGAGCCGTTCGTCGAGGACGGCCTGTCGCTGGTGCCGGTTCCCCTGAGCGGGTCGGAGATCGAGGAGTTCTACGAGGGGTTTTCCAACGCGACCCTCTGGCCGCTGTACCACGACGTGGTCGCGAAGCCGGAGTTCCACCGTGAGTGGTTCGATGCCTACGTCCGCGTCAACCGGCGCTTCGCCGAGAAGGCGGCCCTGTTCGCAGCCGAGAACGCCACGGTCTGGGTCCACGACTACCAGCTCCAGCTGGTCCCCACGATGCTGCGCGAGCTACGGCCGGACCTGCGGATCGGCTTCTTCCTCCACATCCCGTTCCCGCCGGCCGAGCTCTTCCAACAGCTGCCGTGGCGACGCCAGCTCCTCGAAGGCCTGCTCGGGGCCGACCTCGTCGGTTTCCAGCGGCCGGGAGCCGCTCAGAACTTCGTGCGGCTGGTCCGCCAGCGCGTAGGGCACAAGACGCATCGCGAGATGGTCTACCTTCCCGACGGGCGAACCGTGCGTGCGGGTGCGTTCCCGATCTCGATCGACACCGCGGGTCTCGAGGAGCTCGCGCGCAGCGAGCCCGTGCAGCAGAGGGCCAAGGAGATCCGCGACCAGCTCGGCAACCCCAAGCACGTGCTGCTCGGCGTCGACCGGCTCGACTACACCAAAGGCATCTTCGCCAGGCTCAGGGCCTTCAGCGAGCTCCTCGCGGAGGGACACCTCGACGTCGAGGACGCGGTGTTCGTCCAGGTCGCGACCCCTTCCCGCGAGCGGGTCGAGCAGTACCGCGTGCTGCGCGACGACATCGACCGGCTCGTCGGCCGGATCAACGGCGACCTCGGTCGGATCGGACGACCCGCCATCTCCTACCTCCACTCGTCGTTCCCCCGCGACGAGATGGCCGCGCTCTACCAGGCCGCGGACATCATGGTCGTCACTCCGCTGCGCGACGGCATGAACCTCGTGGCCAAGGAGTACGTCGCCTGCCGCTTCAGCGACGACGGCGCACTGGTCCTCTCGGAGTTCGCAGGTGCCGCCGACGAGCTGCGCCAGGCCTTCCTGATCAACCCCTACGACATCAACGGCATGAAGTCGACGATGCTCGAGGCCATCAACGCCCACCCCAGGGACCTGCACAAGCGCATGCGGGCGATGCGCAAGACGGTCGCGGAGCACGACGTGTCCGGCTGGGCCTCGAGCTTCCTCGCCGCCCTGGCCCAGGAGATGCCGACGCACGACAAGCAGCTGCGCCCGGCTCGCCGCAGCTGATCGACGTACCTCCGGGTGGGGGTGCGCGTTTCCCCTACTGGCACGGGGCGCCGTGCGCTCTCGCGGTCCGTCTCACGGGCCCCGTGCGTCTACTCGTCCGTGCCCGAGGCGCAGGTATCCTTCGCCCCATGGATCTGATCCCCAAGCCGGACCAGGTCGTCTCGGCGGCCAGCAACGTCGCCCACAAGATGCTTTACGGGGGCGTGGCAGATCTTCGTCCGATGCCTCGGACCCTCATCGACGACGGGATGTTGCGCGAGGTCTACCACTACCGCCCGCAGGGCCGGGTGAAGGAGTCGGGCGACCCCGTCCTGCTCGTGACGCCTCTCGCGGCACCTGCCCTCTGCTTCGACCTGCGGCGAGGCTGCTCCTTGGTCGAGCACCTGGTCACCGAGGGACGCCCGACCTACCTGGTGGAGTACGGCGAGGTCTCCTTCGCCAACCGCACCCTGGGCATGGAGCACTGGGTCGACGAGGTGATCCCCGCAGCGATCCGCGAGGTCAGCGAGCACGCCGGGGGTCGACCCGTCCACGTCGTCGGCTGGAGCCTCGGCGGGATCTTCTCGCTGCTCGTCACCGCCGACCGCACCGACCTGCCGATCGCGTCGCTGACCGTGGTCGGCTCGCCGGTCGACGTCACCCGGGTCCCCTTGGTCGCCCCCATCCGACCGCTGCTCAACATCACCGACGGCGGCGGGCTCGTGACCCAGCTCTACCGCGCCATGGGCGGCGCCCCGAAACCCGTGGTACGACGGGCGTTCCAGCTCTCGAGCTTCAACAAGATCGTCACCAAGCCACTGGCGATCGCGGCGAACCTCGACGACACGGACTTCCTCGCCCAGATCGAGGCCGTCGACCGCTTCACCGCGAACATGATCGCCTACCCGGGCCGCACGTTCGGCCAGATCTACCACCGGATCCTCAAGGGCAACCAGCTGGCGACCGGCGTGGTCACGATGGACGACGAGCGAGAGATCTCGCTGGCCGACATCCGGGTGCCGGTGCTGGTCTTCGCCGGCGCCAGCGACGGCATCGCCCCGGTGAAGTCGATCAAGCCGATGGTCGACCTCCTCACGGGGGCACCCTCGGTCCGCTTCGAGGTCGTGCCCGGAGGCCACCTCGGGATGCTCACCGGTCGCGCCTCGCGGCGGACGACCTGGCGGATCATCGACGAGTTCCTCGACGAGCATGCCTCAGCAACCGGCGCCACGGCGAGGACGGCGTCGACCAAGCGGGCATCGGCCAAGAAGTCGAGCGCGCGCAAGGCTGGTGTCGCAGGCAAGGCAGCGGCGAAGAAGTCCGCGGCCGCCAAGGCATCGGCCAAGAAGCCGGCGGCGGCCAAGGCGGCGACGAAGAAGTCCGTGACTGCCAAGGCGCCCGCCAAGAAGGCCACCAAGAAGGCCGCGCCTCGGGCCGACGCCATCGGCTCGAACCCCTCACGTCGCTACGGATCGGCCACGTCGCGATCGTTGGCCACCGGGTCGTGACCACGGCCGCGACGGCGATCGCCCCCACCCCGGACTGGCGGCTCGCCGTCGTCCTGGTGGCTCTGGTCGCGATCGGCGTCGCCGCCTCTTACCTCGGCCGCCTCGAGGTCGAGCGGGACACCGTCACGGCCAGCGTCCGCGGCGCCCTCCAGCTTGCGATCGTCTCGCTGGTCATCGCGGCCGCCCTCAGCTCGCTGTGGTGGTCGCTGCTCTTCGCAGGGCTGATGCTCGCGGTGGCCACGCGAACGTCGGCGAGGCGGATCGGCGCCTCAGGCAGCCAGCAGCTCTGGGTGGGCGCAGCGATGGTTGCGGGCGTCTTCCCCGTCCTCGCGCTGGTGCTGGGCTCGGGCGTGATCCCGTTCAACGGCGCTGGCCTCGTGCCCACCGCAGGGATCATCATCGGCAACACCATGAAAGCCGCCACGCTCACCGGACGTCGCGCCTACGACGAGCTGTCCTCCCAGTTCGGGTCGTACGAAGCCGGGCTGGCGCTCGGGCTCGAGAGCAAGACCGCTTCGCTCGAGGTGATCCAGCCCAGCGCCAAGGAGGCCCTGATGCCGAACCTCGACGCGACCCGGACGGTCGGCATCGTCACCCTTCCCGGGGCCTTCGTCGGCGTTCTGCTCGGCGGCGGCACCCCTCTCGAAGCCGGGGCTGCCCAGATCCTCGTGCTCGTCGGCATCGTCGCGGCTCAGGCGATCACCAGCGCCGTGCTGCTCCGCCTGGTCGCAGAAGCACGCGTGGTCCGCGCCGACATGCGAGAGAAGTACCCACGATGAGCCGGCCCTCACGGCTGCTCGCCGCTGCGATCGCCGGCGCCCTCCTGCTCGGCGCCTGCTCAGCCGAGGAGGTCGACTCCGACCGCCTGCGCTCCGAGGTCAACGACGCCGTCGACGACCCGCCCGCTGCGATCGAGAGGTACGTCGCACTCGGTGACTCGTTCACCGCCGGCCCGCTCGTGCCGATCACCGACCTTGCCGGGGGATGCTTCCGCTCGGACAACAACTACCCGGCACTCGTGGCGGACCGCCTCGACGTGGACCGGCTCGTCGACGTCAGCTGCAGTGGCGCAGAGACCGCCGATCTCACGCGGCCCCAGCGCACGGTGCAGGACTCGACCGTCCCACCCCAGCTCGACGTGCTCGGCCCCGGGACCGACCTCGTCACCATCGGCATCGGCGGGAACGACTTCGACCTGTTCCACACGCTCGTCGCCACCTGCTCGAGGCTGAGGACCGAGGACCCGGCTGGCTCTCCGTGCGCGGAGGCGCTCGAAGCCCGCGGGATCGACCTCGTGGCCACGGCCCGACGCATCAGCGGCCGGGTCACCACTGCCCTCCGTGAGATCCAGGACCGCGCCCCCAAGGCGAAGGTGGTGCTCGTGGGGTACCTCCGGATCACGCCACCTTCCGGCGGCTGCGAGGACCTCGGGTTCGCCCGTGACGACAACGCCTACGGCGAGCGGGTGTCCCGGACGTTGAACACCGCGCTCGCGCGGGCTGCCCGTCGTGCAGGCGTGGAGTTCATCGACATGTACGCCGCATCCGAGGGCCACGACGTGTGCTCTGACGAGGCCTGGGTCAACGGTCGACGTACCGTCCGGGGCGAGGCGCTCGCCTTCCACCCGTTCGCCGAAGGCATGGAAGCCGTTGCCGACGAGGTCGTCGACGCCCTGTCCGGGTAGGTTGTGCGCCTGATGAGTGCTTTGGCGGGACTGGTGGAGCGGGGCCTGGTGGCCGCGGACTGGGCGGAGGCCCTCGCCCCTGTGGACGACGTGATCTCGAGGATGGGTCAGTTCCTGCGCGATGAGGTCGCCGCGGGCCGGACCTACCTCCCCGCAGGTGATCACATCCTGCGCGCGTTCGAGCGTCCGCTGTCCGACGTACGCGTGCTGGTGGTGGGCCAGGACCCCTACCCCACCCCTGGCCACGCGGTGGGGCTGTCGTTCTCGGTTGCGCCCGACGTGCGTCCGCTGCCGGGGAGCCTTCGCAACATCTTTCGCGAGCTGCACGACGACCTCGGGGTCGATCCGCCGACCAGCGGTGACCTCACGCCGTGGGCCGACCACGGCGTTCTGCTGCTGAACAGGGTGCTCACCGTGAGGCCGGGGGCCGCAGGGTCCCACCGCGGCCGCGGCTGGGAGCAGGTGACCGAGTGCGCGATCCACGCGCTCGCGAAGCGGGGCGGTCCGTTGGCGGCGATCCTGTGGGGCCGCGACGCGCAGAGCCTCAAGCCGATGCTCGGGCCCGTGCCCTGGGTCGAGTCGACTCACCCGAGCCCCCTGTCGGCATCTCGGGGGTTCTTCGGGTCACGCCCGTTCAGCCGCGTCAACGACCTGCTCGTCCGGCAGGGCGGCTCCCCGATCGACTGGCGACTGCTGTGAGCCGGGTCGGCTAGACCGTCGTACGCAGCCCTGCGGCCTCGATCTGCTCGACCACGTGGCCGGCGATCCGTTCGAGAGCAGCGACGTCGTCGGGGTCGAGGCCGTCGAAGACCAGCGAACGCACCGTCTCGACGTGACCGGGTGCTGCCTTCTCGAGCACGTCCCAGCCGTCGGAGGTGAGTCGCGCCATCGTCACCCGTCGACTGTCCGGGCAGGGCAGCCGTTCGACCCAGCCACGGTGCTCGAGCTTCTTGATCACGTGCGAGAGCCGGGACAGTGAGGCGTTGACCCGTGCGGCCAGCTCGCTCATCCGTAGCGTGCGCCCCTCGGCCTCGGAGAGCATCGCCAGGCACAGGTAGTCGAAGTGCGTCATGTCCGAGTCTCGCTGGAGCTGGGAGTCCAGGGCAGGCGCGAGCTTGAGCATCACCCCTGCGAGCCGTAGCCAGGCCCGGCGCTCGTCCGGGTCGAGCCACCGCGTGTCATCGGTCATGACCCCATCCTCACTAACGCTTGAAACTTCAATCATTGCCGCCTACCCTTGTGAGTGAACCACTAGCGCTGGAGAACGACCATGTCCCCCCACTCCGACAGGATGCCCGCCCTCTACATCGGGCATGGCGCCCCTCCGCTACTCGACGACCCGGTCTGGAGCAGCCAGCTCGCCGACTGGGCTTCCGACCTGCCGAAGCCCCAGGCAGTGCTCATGGTGTCGGCGCACTGGGAGTCGGCTCCGGTCAGCCTCAGCGCGACCGGCTCCGGCACGCCGCTGATCTACGACTTCGGCGGCTTCGCGGCGAAGTACTACAACATGACCTACGCGACGCCGGACGCGTCTGCCCTCGCCCGGAAGGTCGCCGCTCTGATGCCCGACGGCGAGCCCGTGCACCAGCATGGCTCGCGCGGACTCGACCATGGCGCCTGGGTGCCGATGAAGATCATGTACCCCGACGGCGACGTCCCGGTCCTCCAGATGTCGCTCCCGACGCAGGACCCCTACAAGCTCCTCGAGCTCGGACGCCGACTCCGGCCACTCCGCGACGAGGGGGTGCTGATCGTCGGGTCCGGCTTCCTCACCCACGGCCTGCCGTTCCTGCGCGACTGGCGCATCGAGGCAGCGGCACCCGGCTGGTCGGCCGACTTCGACGCCTGGGCGGCCGAGGCGCTCGCGCGTGGGGACGTCGAAGAGCTCGCGGCCTACCGCCATCGGGCACCCGGGATGCCGTACGCCCACCCCACCGTCGAGCACTTCACGCCGCTGTTCATCACGCTCGGCGCCGCGACCTCCCCAGACGTCCCGGGCGACCAGCGCATCGACGGCTACTGGATGGGCCTCTCCAAGCGCTCGCTCCAGGTTGCCTGAGGCGCGCGGGCGGTTCGCCACGACCTGATGGCATCATGCCGGGCGTGAACATCCTCTCGATCCAGTCCCTGGTGTCCTACGGCCACGCCGGCAACAGCGCAGCGCTGTTCCCGCTGCAGCGCCTCGGCTTCGACGTGTGGCCGGTCGTCACCGTGCACTTCTCCAACCACACCGGGTACGGCGCCGCACGAGGACCCTTGCTGTCCTCGGAGGACATCGCGGAGGTCATCCGCGGCGTGGAGGACCGCGGAGCGCTCGACCGCTGCGACGCGGTGCTCTCGGGCTACCAGGGCGCCGAGGACGTCGGTGCGGTGATCCTCGACGCCGTGCGCAACGTCAAGAAGCGCAATCCGGAGGCGATCTACTTCTGCGACCCGGTGATGGGCGATGTTGGCCGCGGGTTCTTCGTCCGGCCGGGGATCCCGGAGTTCATGCGCGACGAGGTGGTCCCCGCGGCGGACGTCATCACCCCGAACCAGTTCGAGCTCGGGTTCCTCGCCGGCACCGAGCCGCTCACCACCGAGGAGGTCGTGTCGGCCGCCGAGTCGGTCCGCGCGACCGGGCCCGAGACGGTGCTCGTCACCAGCGTGATCACCGAGGACACCCCTGAGGACTCCCTCGACATGGTCGCGGTGTCAGGCGAGGGCGCCTTCGTCGTACGAACCCCTCGGCTGCCGATCAACCCTCCCGGCGCAGGCGACCTGACCTCGGCAGTGTTCCTTGCCAACCTGCTCGGCGGTCACGGCCTCTCGACTGCCCTGGCCCGGACGACGTCGTCGGTGTTCGCGGTCATGGCGGCCACCGCCGAGGCGGGATCCCGGGAGATGCGGATCATCGCGACCCAGGACGCGTTGGCCGCGCCGGGCATGGAGTACGACGTCAGCCGACTGGACGGCACCTCGCCGAGTCGCGATACCTGATCCGGTCACCGCGGAGGTAGAAGGCCCGCAGCGAGCTGTTGTCGTTGTCGACGGTCTCGAGGAGCTGATCCTTCGGGTCGACCTTGATCCGCAGGCAGTACAACCCGTCACCCATGCGCCTGGGCAGCCGGATCGCCTGTCCGGCGAGGTAGGACTGGTAGACGTCGACCCAGCCGACCGAGATGCCCTGGGGGGAGTAGCGCGAGCAGGCGCCGTAGCGGTTGGCGTACGGAAAGGTGCCGAAGGACTTGGGCACCCGCCTGCTGTCACGCAGGCAGAAGCTCATCTTGCGCTGCGCCACCTTGCTCAGCTCGGGCCGGTCGGCTTTGTAGAGGGTGTAGCGCGAGGCGGCCTCGAAGTGCCAGTGGTCGTGGTACGGGTGGAACACCATGCAACCGGCAGAGCGACGAGCCGTCCTGGTGTCGACGTCCACGGAGTACCGCTCGTCCTTGTCGACGTCGCGGTACATCAACTGGCTCGCATGATGCTTTCCCTTGGGACACTCCTGGAGCCGGTTGGGGCGCACCTCGATCGGCCCGTCGCCGACGTTCGCCAGCCCCGACTCGAAGCGCAGCTTGCGCTCGGTGCCCTTGCGGACGATGTGGAGGTCACGCGCGCGCAGCACGACCAGGTTGGGCAGGAGCGGTTCGCCCTTGCCCGAGGCGGCCGGACC
>DATICF010000091.1:0-18039 GCA_035456965.1 Nocardioidaceae bacterium | reverse complement strand
CGACCGGGGCATCACCAACCTGCACGTCCCGAGCGACGTGATCATCGACGCCTCGATGCCCGCGATGATCCGCACCTCCGGCCACATGTGGGGCCCCGACGGCAACGAGGCCGACACGCTCGCCGTCATCCCCGACAGCAGTTACGCCGGCATCTACCAGGCGGTCATCGACGACTGCCGCGCCAACGGCGCCTTCGACCCGGCCACGATGGGCTCGGTGCCCAACGTCGGCCTGATGGCCCAGAAGGCCGAGGAGTACGGCAGCCACGACAAGACCTTCGAGGTCGCGACCACCGGCACCGTCCGGGTCGTCGACACGGCCGGAAACGCGGTCCTCGAGCACACGGTCAGCGCAGGCGACATCTGGCGCGCGTGCCAGACCAAGGACGTCCCGATCCGCGACTGGGTCAAGCTCGCCGTGACCCGTGCCCGGGCAACCGGTGCTCCCGCGGTCTTCTGGCTCGACGAGGGCCGCGCCCACGACGCGAACCTCATCGCCAAGGTGCGCGAGTACCTCGCCGACCACGACACCGACGGCCTGCAGATCGAGATCATGGCCCCGGCCGAGGCGATGGCCTTCTCGCTCGAGCGGATCCGTCGCGGCGAGGACACCATCTCGGTCACCGGCAACGTGCTGCGCGACTACCTGACCGACCTGTTCCCGATCATGGAGCTCGGCACCAGCGCCAAGATGCTCTCGGTGGTCCCGCTCATCAACGGCGGCGGGCTGTTCGAGACCGGCGCCGGCGGGTCGGCCCCGAAGCACGTCCAGCAGCTGGTCAAGGAGAACCACCTGCGCTGGGACAGCCTGGGTGAGTTCCTCGCGCTCTCGGAGAGCTTCGGGCACATGGCGACGACCACCGGAAACGCGCGGGCGCAGATCCTCGGCGACACCCTGGACCGCGCGACCGGCACGTTCCTGAACGAGAACAAGTCCCCGAGCCGCAAGGCCGGCGAGATCGACAACCGGGGCAGCCACTTCTACCTCGCGCTGTTCTGGGCCAAGGAGCTGGCCTCGCAGACCGAGGACGCAGAGCTCGCGGCGGCCTTCGCCGAGATCGCCGCCTCGCTCGAGTCGAACGAGGAGACGATCGGGGAGGAGATGCTCGCGGTGCAGGGCTCGCCCGCGGACATCGGCGGGTACTACCGCCCCGACCCGGAGAAGGCGTCGGCGGTCATGCGCCCGTCGAAGACCTTCAACGACATCCTGGCCAAGCTCGGCTGAGCCTCGCCTCGACAGACCGGCCGCGGACCCACCACTCGGGTGTGGTCCGCGGCCGGTGTCGTTCGGCCAGCGATCTGCCCGCGCCGATCGACGAGACGTCGGTCATCGCGCCGGCGCCGGCCCCGGTCCGGGTCCGTCAAGGAAGCTGCGGCAGCGGCCAAGCGGGATCGGGCCGGAAGGAGTCCCAGCCGTCGCACAAGGGGCTGCCCCAGGAGCGCACGACGTCCTCGGCCGCTTCGAGGTCGCGGTGCAGCTGTTCGGCCTGCGCCTGGGTGTAGCGGCCCTGCTCGACGGCGAGCACCAGCTCGTGCTCGTCCTTGCGACGCCACGAGCCGTCCGCCTCGACGTCGAGGTCCAGCACGTGGTCGGTGGTGTAGACGCTTCGGCCGTCGCGCCGGTGTGGTGCCTCGAGGTTCACGTAGTAGCCGTCGAAGGACGAGGAAGCGGCCTTCCAGAACAGCCACACGGACCACGGCCGCCCGGTGGGTGCGACCCGCAGGATGTCGTAGTCCTTCCACGTGCTCGTGACCTGCCGCCGCGGCGCGGTGAACATCGTCGCCGGGTCCGTGCGCAGACCCCCTCCGTCAGCCCGCTCCACGAAGGTGACCGGCGTCCCCGCGGGCATCCAGGCGACGAGCCCTTCGGCGTCGTCGCGCACCACGGTCATCGGGTTGATCCACTCCGGGTCGCCCGGGAGGTGATCCTGCGACTCACGGCGGTAGCGCCACCAGATCTGCTCGCCCTGATGCCAGTAAGGCGGTTCTCCGCTTGGGCGGGTCTCCTCGTTGCTCACCGGTCGCATGATGCCAGTCACGTACCGCGGCGCGCGTCGTACTCCGAGGCGAGCAGGTCGTAGTGGACGGTGTCGGTGAAGGAGCCGTCGCGCAGCGGGTTCTCCTGGCGCAGCCGACCGACCTCCACGAAGCCGTTGGCCTCGATCACCCGCCGCGACGCGGTGTTTCCTACCCCGGCGTTGATGTGCAGGCGCCTCAGGCCTATCCCGCCGTCCTCCTTCGGGATGAACGCGTGCCGCACCACCAGCCTGCACGCCTCGGTCATCATGCCGCGCCCGCGAGCCGACGGGTGCGACCAGTAGCCGACCTCGGCGTCGCCGTGCTGGTTGATGTCGAAGATCGCGATGTTGCCCATCAGCTCGTCTGTCTCGGGGTGCGCGACAACCCAGCTCAGACCCTTGCCCTCGGCACGTTGCTCACGCTTGAGCTCCAGGAACGCGTGCGCGTCCTCGAGCGTGTAGGGCGCGGGCAGGCCGGACAGCCAGTAGGACGTGCGCTCGTCGGAGCACGCCTCGACGATCCGTGCGACGTCGGACTCCCGAGGCGCCCGCAGCGCGACGCCACGCCCCGTGATGAGGGGTACGTCGAACCAGGGCGTGCGAGGCAGGCGCTCGTCGTCGGAGGTCAGCGCGCCGACCCAGCCGTCGCGCAGCTCGCCGCGCTGGGTCATCCACTGGCGCACCGTGCCGTCGAAGGAGAAGCCGAGCCGCCAGGCCACCTTGCGCGAGGCCCAGTTGCCCTTGTTGGCCCACCAGATCACCGTGCGCAGGCCGCGCTCGCGGAAGCCCCAGTCGAGCAGCAGCTCCAGGGCGCGTACGACGTACCCGCTCCCGCGTGCCCACGGGTGCGCGCCGAACGCGATCTCGGCCCGCCGGAACCCCTCGTTGCGCAGGGAGACCGTGCCCACGAAGCGAGGTAACCCGTCCTCGCCGGGTGCATCGACCGCGAACGCCCACTCGCGGTCCTCGCGCCATCCGGCCGGGATGATCTGGGTGGCGAACTCCTTCGCGTCCTCGCGGGTGGACGGGTCGGGCACCGTCGTCCATCGCAGCATGACGGAGTCGGTCGCCTGCTCGTAGAGCGCGTCCACGTCGTCCTCGGTGTGCGCGCGCAGCGTGACCACCCCGTCGGTCAACAGAGGGACGCAGCCTGGGAACGACATCGACGCCATCATGACGCGCAACCCTGCCGCTTACGCCCCGGCTGAGCAAACCCTTATCCTCGGCGCATGGATGAAGGTCATAGACCGTGAGCGGCACGCTCGCCAACATCGGGCTCGTCGTCGTCTTCGTCCTCATCGGGGGCGTCTTCGCCGCTGCTGAGATCGCACTCGTCTCGTTGCGTGACAGCCAGGTGCGCAGCATCGCCGAGAAGAGCAAGCGCGGGCGGACGGTCGCAGAGCTCAACGAAGATCCCAACCGTTTCCTCTCCGCCGTCCAGGTAGGCGTGACGCTCGCGGGCTTCCTGTCTGCTGCGTTCGGTGGAGCGACGCTCGCCGACGACCTCGCGCCCGTCCTGGTGTCGTGGGGCCTGCCGGAGCGGCCCGCCGGTCCGGTCGCACTCGTGCTCGTCACGATCGCCATCTCCTACCTCTCCCTTGTCCTGGGCGAGCTGGTCCCCAAGCGACTCGCGCTCCAACGCTCCGAGGCGTTCGCGCTGGCGCTCGGCCCGATGATCGACCGGGTCTCGAAGGTCTCCCGCCCGGTGATCTGGCTGCTGTCGAAGTCCACGAACGCGGTGGTCCGCCTGCTCGGCGGCGACCCGCGCGCGCAGAAGGAACAGATGAGCGACGAGGAGCTGCGCGAGCTCATCGACCAGCACGAGACACTCGGCGAGGAGGAGCGCAGGATCGTGGAGGACGTCTTCGAGGCCGGGGACCGTCAGATCCGAGAGGTGATGATCCCGCGCACCGAGGTCGACTTCCTCGACGCGGGCACGCCGGTCTACAAGGCGGCCAAGTACGCCCTGACCCAGCCGCACTCGCGCTATCCGGTGACCCGGGGGTCGGTCGACGACGTGATCGGCTTCGTGCACGTGCGTGACCTGCTCGACCCGCAGATGTCGGGCCGTTCCGTACGCGTGGGCGAGCTGGTCCGTGACACCCTGGTCCTCCCGTGGACGCGTCCGATCCTCGCTGCTCTCGCCGACATGCGCCGCGAGGGGACACACCTGGCGATGGTCGCCGACGAGTACGGCGGCACTGCCGGCATCGTCACCATGGAGGACCTCGTCGAGGAGCTGATCGGCGACATCCGCGACGAGTACGACGTCGCCGAGGCCGAGACCACCCGGCACCGCGGCGGCGACCTCGAGGTCGACGGCCTGCTGAACCTCGACGACTTCGAGGACGAGACCGGTGTCGAGCTGCCCGAGGGCCCCTACGAGACCGTCGCGGGCTACGTCGTGGCGAAGCTCGGGCGGCTCCCGGAGGTCGGTGACTTCGCTGAGTTCGAGGGCGTGCGGCTCATCGTCCGCGAGCTCGAGGGGCGCCGCGTCTCACGCGTCCTGGTGAGCGTCTCGACCTCGCCGCACGCCGCCACCGAGGGCCCGGCCGAGCCCGCGCCGGAGCCTGCTGCCGCACCGGTCGAGGACGAGCAGCCGGAGGCGGACCGGGCGAGCTGACCACGTCCTGCTCCTGACAGAATGCGTGCCATGTCTGAGGCCGTCCCCACCTCCAAGCCGACCGCCCGCCCGCGGGTCCTGTCCGGAATCCAGCCGACCGCCGACTCCTTCCACTTCGGCAACTACCTGGGCGCGCTGCGGCAGTGGGTGAGCCTCCAGGACGAGTACGAACCGTTCTTCTTCATCGCCGACATGCACGCGATCACCGTGGAGCAGGACCCCAAGCTGCTGCGTGCCCGCTCCCTGCGCTCGGCGGCGCAGCTCCTGGCGATGGGCATCGACCCGGAGCGCTCCGCGGTCTTCATGCAGTCCCACATCGCCGCCCACGCCCAGCTCGGCTGGGTCCTGCAGTGCCTGACCGGTTTCGGCGAGGCCCGGCGCATGACGCAGTTCAAGGACAAGTCCGCGAAGGGCGGTGAGGGAGCTGCCTCGGTGGGGCTCTTCACCTACCCGATGCTCCAGGCCGCCGACATCCTGCTCTACCGCCCCCACTACGTCCCGGTGGGGGAGGACCAGCGCCAGCACCTCGAGCTGACCCGCGACCTCGCTCAGCGCTTCAACCACCGCTACAAGAAGACCTTCCGCCTCCCCGAGCCGTTCATCCTCAAGGAGACCGCGAAGATCCTGGACCTCCAGGAGCCGACCGCGAAGATGTCCAAGTCGGCCTCCTCGCCCAGCGGGATCATCGAGATGCTCGACGACCCGAAGCGCTCGGCGAAGAAGATCCGCTCCGCGGTGACCGACTCCGGAACCGAGATCCGCTTCGACGCCGAGAAGAAGCCGGGCATCTCCAACCTCCTGACCATCTACTCCGCGCTCACGGGCCGGTCGGTCGAGGACCTCGAGAACGAGTACGACGGCCGGGGCTACGGCGACCTGAAGAAGGACCTGAGCGAGATCGTCGTGGACTTCGTGACGCCCTTCCGCGACCGGACCCTCGATCTGCTCGACGACGAGGCCGAGCTCGACGCGGTGCTGTGGCGCGGCGCGGAGAAGGCCAGCGAGGTGGCAGAGCGCACGCTCGCCGACGTCTACGACAGGGTCGGTTTCGTCCCGGTCGGTCGGTAAGGTGCAGGAGATGACGACGATCGGAGTGGCCATCGCCGTGCCGGACCCCTGGGGCTCGCAGCTCCAGGAGTACCGCGCCTCCCTGGGCGACGCCTCCGCTCACGGCATCCCGACCCACATCACGCTGATGCCGCCCTTCGAGGTGGACGACGCCCAGGTCCCCGAGATCGAGAAGCACCTCGCCGAGGCGGCTGCCGGCACGGCACCGTTCACGATCCACCTGCGGGGGACCAGCACGTTCCGCCCGGTGTCCCCGGTCGTGTTCGTGACCGTCGTACGCGGCATCTCCTCCTGCGAGCAGCTCGCCTTCGCCGTCCGCAGCGGGCCGCTCGCCACCGACCTGGCCTTCCCGTACCACCCGCACGTGACCGTCGCCCACGACCTCGAGGACTCCCTCCTCGACCAGGCTTTCGAAGATCTCGCCGGCTTCGAGTGCCAGTTCGACGCCGACCACTTCCTGCTCTACGCGCACGACGCCGAGGTCGGGTGGCAGCCGACCCGGGACTTCACCCTGACCGGCGGCATGGGGGAGTGATGGCCTCGCTCAAGGAGCGCGCATCGACGCGGTTCGACGCGCTCCGCGAGCAGCGGCCCGCCCTGGACCACCTCATCGGCACCTTCACCTACTACAGCGAGCGCAACGGCAACGCCCACGCGGGAGCGATCACGTTCTACGCGTTCCTGTCGTTCTTCCCGCTGCTCGCACTCGCGTTCTTCGCGGTCGGCTATGTCAGCACGATCGCTCCCGAAGCGCGCACCGAGCTCGTGGATGCGATCGAGGCCGTCCTGCCCGGCCTGATCGGCACCGACGAAGGTCAGATCTCGCTCAGCACCTTCGAGGACTACGCCGGGACGGTCGGTCTGATCGGTATCGCCGCGCTGCTCTACACCGGACTCGCCTGGATCTCCGCGATGCGAAGGTCGCTCGGCGACATGTTCCTCGTGCCGGTGACCGACCGGCTGCGCTTCGTCCCGGGCAAGCTGCGCGACCTCGTCTCGCTGCTCGTCCTGGGCGTTGTCCTGATCGTCTCGGTCAGCCTCAGCGGCGTGATGTCCTGGTTCTCCGAGGCGGTCCTGCGGTGGTTGGGGCTCGACGAGCTCGCTCCGGCAGAGCTTCTGCTGTGGGTCGTCACCCACGGACTCGCCATCGCGGCAACCACCCTGCTCTTCAGGGCGCTGTTCGCGCTCGTCCCGGACCCTCACGTCGCTCACAAGGCGATGTGGCAGGGCGCGCTCGTCGGCGCCGTGGGCTTCGAGGTCCTGAAGTCAGTCGCGGGCACGCTGATCTCCTACACGACCGAGCGGCCGGCGTTCCAGGCGTTCGGCGTGGCGCTGATCCTCCTGGTGTGGATCAACTACTTCTCGCGTCTTGTCATGCTGAGTGCGTCGTACGCCTACACCGCTCCCGAGGCGGAGCGACTCCGGGAGCTCGAGCAGGAGCCGTTCTTCGGCGACGGTGAGGACGAGGCGTTTGCCCCTGCTCCAGCGGCCGTCGTCGCGGAGGACCCGGTGGATGCGACGTTGCCACAGGTCCGGCTCCGGCGTCGCCGCATCGAGCGCATCGGCGTGCTCTCGGTCGCCGGGGTCGGGTTTGTGGCCGCTCTCACGTGGCTCGGCCGGCGCCTCCACCACTGAAGGCGGGCAAGATGGAGCGGTGAAGCTCGAACGCAAGCACGCCGTCCTCTTCCTCGTCATCGCTGCCTGGAACGTCCTCAGCTACGCCAACTTCGCGAAGAACCTCGCGGAGACCGCGGCGAGCGGGGCCGACCGCCCCACGGGCTACTACGTGGCCCACATCGTCCTGATCGTGGTCAACCTGGTGATCGCCGCCGTCCTCGGCCGCCTCGGCTGGAGGATCTGGCGGGCCACCGCGACACACGAGCCGGCCGAAGCGCGCTGAGGCTCGACACGGCAGGATGGGGTGATGCTGCCCCACAGAACAGACGTCGAGAGCGCGGCCGCCCGGCTGGGCGAGAAGATCCGCCACACCCCGACCCTGGTCCTCCACGGCGACGAGCTCGACGTGCCGTTCCGGATCGTCCTCAAGCTCGAGCTGCTCCAGCACACCGGTTCGTTCAAGGCGCGAGGAGCGCTGAACTCCGTGATGAGTCTGCCTCGGGAGGTGCAGAGCGTGGCTGCGGCCTCCGGCGGCAACCACGGAGCCGCCGTCGCCTGGGCTGCTCAGCGCACCGGCATCGTGGCCGACGTCTTCGCCCCGGCCAGCGCGACACCGGTGAAGCTCGAGCGCATCCGGGAGTACGGCGGCCGGCTGCACACGGTCGACGGGGACGTGGGAGACGCTCTCGAGGCATGCCGTGAGCTGTGCGAGCGCGAGGACGTGCCGCTGGTCCACCCCTACGACACCGTCGAGACCGTGTGCGGCGCCGGGACGGTGGGCCTCGAGATCGGCGAGGCAGTGCCCGACGCCGAGCTCGTCCTCGTCGGCTGCGGGGGAGGGGGTCTCTACACCGGCCTCACGGCAGCCCTGGGCGACACCGTGCCCGTGCAGCCGGTCGAGACCGAGCTCTGCCCGCACCTGCACGTCGCCCGCGAGGCCGGGGCTCCGGTGCCACACAGCTCGGCCGGCGCGGCTGCCGACTCCTTGGGCCCACCGCAGATCGGGCAGCTCGCCTACGAGACCGCAGCCAAGCACGACACGACCTCCTTGCTGGTGACCGAGGAGGAGGCGGCTGTCGCGCGTCGGTTCCTCTGGGAGCGGGTGCGGGTGCTCGCCGAGCCGGGAGCGAGCGTCGCCCTCGCCGCGGTCATGGCGGGCAAGGTCGACGCCCGGCACGGATCGTCCGTGGTGGTCGTGGTCAGCGGAGGGAACAACCCCTCGATCCCGTAGCCCTCACTGGGTGTGTCCCATTTGAGCTCGACTGCGTCGGGCGGGCCAGCGAGCACTGTGCGTGGCATGTCGTACCCGAGTGATGTGACAAACGAGCAGTGGGCGCTGCTGGAACCGGTGTTCAACCCTCCCGGCAAACGCGGACCCAAGCACGGCGAGGGCCTGCGGAAGGTCGTCAACGCGATGCTCTACGTCTCCCACACCGGGTGTCAGTGGCGGTACCTGCCCGCGACGTTCGGGCCCTGGACGCGAGTGTGGTCGCAGTTCCGTCGCTGGTCACGCAACGGCACCTGGGCGCGGGCGCTGACGGTGCTGCATGAGGTCGCACGTGAGGTGGACGGTCGCGCCGAGGCGACGCCGTCGATGGTGATCATCGACACCCATCTGGCCCGCGGGGCGTCCAACGGCGGGTTCAGCTTCCACGACCGCGGCGGCCCCTACGGCCGCACCAAGGGCGCCAAGCGCGTGGTGGCGGTCGATGTCACCGGCCTGCCAGTGGGTGCTCTGGTCGTGCCGGCCTCCACTCACGAGAACCGGACCACGGAGCTGATGCTGGAGCACCTCACCAGCCAGGGGGTCACCGGGAGGCTCGAGCTGGTCCTGGTGGACCGCGGTGTCACCGCGGCCGAGGCCCGGGAGCTCGGTCGGAGCTACGACCTGGAGTTGCGCCGGGTCGGCTGGGGCGACAAGCAACCGGTGTTCCGCCCAATCCGGCACGCCTGGCGGGTCGAGGTCGCCCACGGGCGCCTCGGACGTGCGCGCCGGCTGGCGAAGTCGTTCGAGAACACCACCACGTCCGCGACCGGCTGGCTTCAGGTCGCCTGCATCGCAACCACACTGCGCCACCTGTCACGGGCAGCGACGAAGCGGCCCACACTTCCGCTCGCAGCGTGAGCGCCCGTCGCCGCGGAGTGCGGCTCCGGACGTTCATTGCGGTGGTACGACACTGCCTTCCTCAAGGCGGCGAGAGCGCCGCACGCGCGGGAGGGTGGCGAGGAGGGCCAGCCCCAAAGCGGCTCCAGCAGCCCCGCCCAGCGTATTCAGCAGAACGTCGTCGACGTCAAGGCTGCGCCCGAGCATCAGTTGCAGCACTTCCACCGCCGCTGAGAGGACCAGGCAAGCACCCACGACGCCACGGAACCGGAGCCGCGTACCTATCGACGCCAGGAACCCAACGGGAGCGAACATGACTACGTTCCCAAGCAGATTGAGCAGGCCGAGATCACGGTTGACGTTGCTCAGCGCGCTGCGAATCCCCGCACCGGGCATCAGGTTCACGCCCGTACCGCCCGCGCCGCTCATCATGGTCACGGCGAGCACCGCCAGCACCGACCCAACGAGAAGCACGCGAGTCGCAATCACTGCGGCAGCCGCCGTCTCACGACGCCGCAGCGACGGAAGAACAGCGCCTGCGGCAGCGAGCAGGCCCACGAGTACCGCGACAGCGAGAACCTCGATGGGGACATAGCGGAAGGCGGTCATGGACACCATGGTCCCCGACGCCCCCATCCACGCAGTGGATCGACGCACATGGACGCGTTGTCATCGGTGTGCCGGTAAACAGTCGCGTCCAGTTTCGAGTTCAAATGGGACACACCCAGTCAGACGGGTGGACGATGCAGCCAGGCGAGCAGGTCCGCAGGTGCGAGCTCGGCTGCTCGTTGGAGGTAGCGCTCCTCCTCGGCCGGCGTGAGCAGGGCTCTCCCGCCGCCCGACGAGCCGGCGCGGAAGAAGGCCTGGTGGCTCTTCATCACACCGGACGGATCCGGTGCGAGGTCGGTCGCGCGGGAGCTCATCTGCTCGAAGGTCGCCGCCTCCACCAGCCTCGGCCACGCCTCCTCGGGTACGTCGATGTGGAGCTGTGCCGCGAGCCGTCGCATCTGGCCGGCGAGGTCCCGCCGAAGGTCGTCGTAGTGGACGAGGACCACGTTCTCATCGTGTCGCCGCGCCCACGCGTCGGAGAGGTGCCACATGACGCCTGGGAGGGAGTCGAGCTCCTCTCGCGGGTCCGCGTCGGACTCGACCCAGGAGCGGAGCCAATCGTCCACGGGCGGCCGTGGGCCTCGGGCGACGAAGGGTTGCCCGGACAGCTCGGCCATGCGCTGCCGGTCCAGGTTGGCCCCTTGGTGGTACAGCGAGACCGCCATGTCGAGGGGGTGCCGGGCGACCACGATGTAGGTCACGCCTGGCTCCAGAGGCACCCCGTCCAGCGGCGTGTGGGTCTTGATGAAGCGGCGGTGCTGCTGGGCCTCGAGCGTGGCGAAGGCATCCTCCTTGGGCACGACGAGCCAGTCGAGCCAGGGCGAGAGCGTGGCCAGCCGATCCGGCAGGTCGGGGGTGCCGAAGACCAGGAGGGCGCAGATCATCTGCATCCACGTCGTTCCGCTCTTGGAGCGGGTGCTGATCACGATGTCGCCCTCGCGGAAACCGAAGTCGAGCCAGCGCCCGCTGTCCTCGTCGGAGGACAGGTAGCGGTGGGGCGTGGGGGGCTCAGGCATGCACCGACGCTACAGCGGCGATGGGCTCACCTGCCGAAGAGCCTGCTCGGTGGTCGGCGGGCGGGAACAAGGGGGTCGACCCTGACCTCGAAGTCCCCCCGTCGTCCCTGGGCCACGGATACCCGTCCCCGGAGTTCTCCTCCCTGCCCGAGCGACCGCACCTATCGTCGTCTCGTGCTGCACCTTCTCCTCGTCGTGGTGCCGCTCGGCCTGGCAGCCGGGGTCAGCCCGGTGATGCTGACCGAGCAGACGGTGCTGCTGGCCGCGCCGGGTGGCCGGAGAGCGGCGTGGCTCTACACGACCGGCACCGTGACGGTGCTGGTGCTCTTCGCGCTCGGCCTCCTGGTCCTGGGGCGGCGGCTGTCGTTGCCGAGCGCCCCGCACCTCGACGCGACGCTGGACCTGTGGATCGGTGCCGGGCTGCTCGTCCTCGCCGTGGCGGTGCACCTGCTGTGGCCCCGCGACCGAGGCAACGGCTCGCGGCGGCGCACACGCCACCTGAGCTCTCCGGCTGCTTTCGGGTTCGGCGCGTTCGCCATGGCCACGAACGTCACCACGCTGGCCCTCGTCGTCGCCGCGACCAGGGAGGTGGCAGCCAGCCCCGTGGCGACCTGGCAACGTCTGCTGGCGAGTGCGCTGATCGTCGTGCTCGCGTGCCTCCCTGCCTGGGGGCCGATCGCTCTCGCGGCGTCGGCCCCGCACACCGCGGACAAGGTGCTGGAGGAGCTCGACGGCCTTCTGCGCCGGTACGGGCGGCTCCTCGTGCTGCTGCTCGTCGCGGCCGGGGGAGTGTTCCTCCTCGTCCGAGGTGTCATCAGGCTCATCGACCTGTGACCCGCAGCGGCCCAGGCGCGCGAAGAGGGGCACGTCGTTCGACGTACCCCTCTTTGTCTCGTGTCGGTGGGCTGGAGCGCGACCAGGCTCGGCCGCGTGCCTCAGCGGCGGAAGATCAGCGCCCGCTTGACCTCCTGGATCGCCTTGGTCACCTCGATGCCGCGCGGGCAGGCCTCGGTGCAGTTGAAGGTCGTGCGGCAGCGCCACACACCCTCCTTGTCGTTGAGGATCTCCAGGCGCTGGTCGGTCCCCTCGTCACGGCTGTCGAAGATGAAGCGGTGAGCGCCGACGATTGCCTGCGGGCCGAAGTACTGCCCGTCGGTCCAGTACACCGGGCACGAGGTCGTGCAGGCGGCGCACAGGATGCACTTGGTGGTGTCGTCGAAGCGCTCGCGGTCCTCCTGCGACTGCAGACGCTCGCGGGTCGGCTCGTTGCCGTTGGTGACCAGGAACGGCATCACCGAGCGATAGGCCTCGAAGAAGGGCTCCATGTCGACGACGAGGTCCTTCAGGACGGGGAGACCCTTGATCGGCTCGACGGTGATCGGCTGGGACGGGTTGACGTCCTTGATCAACGTCTTGCAGGCCAGGCGGTTCTTGCCGTTGATGCGCATCGCATCGGAGCCGCAGACGCCGTGCGCGCAGGAGCGACGGAAGGTCAGCGTGCCGTCGAGGTCCCACTTGATCTTGTGGAGCGCGTCGAGCACCCGGTCGGTCGGCTCAGCCGTGACCTGGTAGCTCTCCCACTTCACTTCCTCCGAGACCTCGGGGTTGAAGCGTTGGATCTTGACAGTGACATCCATCAGTACTTGCGCTCCATCGGCTCGTAGCGGGTCTGCACGACTGGCTTGTAGTCGAGGCGGACGGTTCCGTCCTCCTGGCGGTAGGCCATCGTGTGACGCATGAAGTTGACGTCGTCGCGGTTGGGGTAGTCCTCGCGGTAGTGGCCTCCGCGCGACTCGTTGCGGGCCAGCGCCGAGACGACGAGCACCTCGGCGAGGTCGAGGAGGAAGCCGAGCTCGATCGCCTCGAGCAGGTCGGTGTTGAACCGCTTGCCCTTGTCCTGGACCGAGATGTTGACGTAGCGCGCCTTGAGGCTCTCGATGTCCGAGAGCGCCTGCTTGAGCGAACCCTCGTCGCGGTAGACCTGGGCGTTGATGTCCATGGTCGCCTGCAGCTCGGCACGGATCGCGGCCACGCGCTCGGACCCACCCGCGTCGCGCAGCATCTGGATCTGGTCGACGACGTACTTCTCGGGGTCCTCGGGCAGCTCGTCGTAGTCGACGGTCGCGGCGTACTGGGCGGCGTAGATGCCGGCCCGGCGGCCGAAGACGTTGATGTCGAGCAGCGAGTTGGTGCCGAGGCGGTTCGCGCCGTGGACGGAGACGCAGGCGACCTCGCCTGCGGCGTAGAGACCGGGGACGACCGTCTCGTTGTCGCTGAGGACCTCGCCCTTGATGTTGGTGGGGATACCGCCCATCGCGTAGTGCGCCGTGGGGAACACCGGGATCATCTCGGTGTAGGGCTCGACGCCGAGGTAGGTCCGCGCGAACTCCGTGATGTCGGGGAGCTTGGCGTCGATCTGCTCCTTCGGCAGGTGCGTCAGGTCGAGGTAGACGTAGGCCTTGTCGGGGCCGGCGCCGCGACCCTCCCGCACCTCGTTGGCCATCGCGCGGGCGACCATGTCACGTGGCGCGAGGTCCTTGATGGTGGGGGCGTAGCGCTCCATGAAGCGTTCGTTCTCGCTGTTGCGCAGGATGCCGCCCTCACCACGCGCGGCCTCCGAGAGGAGTACGCCGAGGCCGGCGAGGCCTGTCGGGTGGAACTGGAAGAACTCCATGTCCTCGAGCGGGAGACCCTTGCGCCACACGATGCCCATGCCGTCACCGGTCAGGGTGTGGGCGTTGGAGGTGGTCCGGAAGACCTTCCCGAAGCCGCCGGAGGCGAAGATGATCGACTTGGCGTTGAAGACGTGGATCTCGCCGGTCGCGAGCTCGTAGGCCACGACGCCCGAGGCCCGGCCGTCGGACATCAGCACGTCGAGCACGTAGAACTCGTTGTAGAACTCCACGTTGTGCTTGATGCACTGCTGGTAGAGGGTCTGCAGGATCATGTGGCCGGTGCGGTCCGCGGCGAAGCAGGACCTGCGGACGGCGGCCTCGCCGTGGTTGCGGGTGTGACCGCCGAAGCGGCGCTGGTCGATGCGCCCCTCTTCGGTGCGGTTGAACGGGAGGCCCATCTTCTCGAGGTCGAGGACGGCGTCGATGGCCTCCTTGGCCATCACCTCCGCGGCGTCCTGGTCGACGAGGTAGTCACCGCCCTTGACGGTGTCGAAGGTGTGCCACTCCCAGTTGTCCTCCTCGACGTTGGCGAGGGCGGCGCACATGCCGCCCTGCGCAGCGCCGGTGTGGGACCGGGTCGGGTAGAGCTTGGTCAGCACTGCGGTGCGGGTGCGCTGACCGGACTCGAGCGCGGCGCGCATGCCTGCGCCGCCCGCGCCGACGATGACGACGTCGTACTTGTGGGTCTGAACCATGCTGATCAGCGCCTTACCTGTTGGTGCAGACCTCGAGCGTCGACGCGGGGTCGATGCACGGGTCGAACGTGAAGATGACGAGGGTGCCGAGGACCACGGTCACGAAGGTCGCGAAGTACAGCAGCGTCTTGAGCGTGAAGCGCGTGCCGCCCTTGGTGGCGTAGTCGTTGATGATCGTGCGCAGGCCGTTCATGCCGTGCAGCATCGCCAGCCACAGCATCGCGAGATCCCAGATCTGCCAGAACGGGCTGGCCCACTTGCCGGCAACGAAGGCGAAGTCGATCTGCTGGATGCCGTCGCCCTGCCAGAGGTTCACGAAGAGGTGGCCGATGACCAGGACCACGAGAAGCAGGCCCGAGCCGCGCATGAACAGCCAGGAGTTCAGCTCGAAGTTGTTGCTCTTGCCGGCCGTGTAGGGGGAGCGGGGCTTGGGGATCGTTGTCAGGCTCATCGCTATCAGTGTCCAAACACGTTCGAGAGGTGGCGGATCACGAAGGGCACCATCAGCAGCACGAAGAGCCCGAGGACCGCCCAGGTCATCTGCCGCTGGTAGCGCGGACCCTCGGACCAGAAGTCGACGAGGATGATCCTGATGCCGTTGAACGCGTGGAAGAGCACCGCGCCGACCAGGCCGACCTCCATGAGGCCGACGAGCGGGTTCTTGTACGTCTCGACCGCGGTGTTGTAGGCCTCAGGAGAGACGCGGACCATCGCGGTGTCGATGACGTGGGCGAAGAGGAAGAAGAAGAGCGTGACGCCGGTGATGCGGTGCGCTACCCACGACCACATCCCCTCGCGGCCTCGGTAGAGCGTTCCCGCCGGTGAGCTGGCCAAGGGGGGTCCTTTCGAAACGCAGACAGACTGTGCTGGGGCGCGCTGAGAAACAGAAGCGCAACTCTCGCATGCTATCCGTGGGCCATCTGCTGACGATCAGTCACCTCCTGTGAAATCAATTACCGCACAGGAGTGTTGCGAATTGAACCTGTCGGAAGTGGCCGGGCCCGACCTGCGCAGAAGTTAGGCATCTCACGGTGCAGTGCGGGACACACTCGCCGTACCCTTCGACCATGGCAGAGGAGACCACCCCCCAGTCCCACGCCGAGCTCTCGGCGGACCCGAAGACCCACACCGAGTCGGGCCTGCCCTTCGAGCCCCTCTACGGTCCTGAGGCGCTGGAGGGGTTCGACCCCGCCGCACAGCTCGGCAATCCCGGTGAGTTTCCCTTTACCCGGGGCGTGTACCCCACGATGTACACCGGCCGCCCCTGGACGATGAGGCAGTACGCCGGCTTCGGCACCGCCAAGGAGTCCAACGAGCGCTACAAGCAGCTCGTCGCCCACGGCACCGGCGGCCTCTCGGTGGCCTTCGACCTCCCGACGCAGATGGGCCATGACTCCGACTCGCCGATCGCGCACGGCGAGGTCGGCAAGGTCGGGGTGGCGATCGACTCGATCGACGACATGAAGGTGCTCTTCGACGGGATCCCGCTCGACGAGGTCTCGACGTCGATGACCATCAACGCCCCCGCGTCGCTGCTGCTGCTGATGTACCAGATCGTCGCCGAGGACGCCGGCATCCCGGGCGAGAAGCTCACCGGCACGATCCAGAACGACGTGCTCAAGGAGTACATCGCCCGCGGAACCTACATCTTCCCGCCGCAGGAGTCGCTGCGCCTGATCACCGACATCTTCAAGTACTGCCGTGCGGAGATCCCGCGGTGGAACACCATCTCCATCTCGGGCTACCACATGGCCGAGGCCGGGGCGACGCCCGCGCAGGAGATCGCGTTCACGCTGGCCGACGGGATCGAGTACGTCCGCGCGGCCGTCGCCTCCGGACAGGACGTCGACGAGTTCGCGCCGCGCCTGGCCTTCTTCTTCGTCTCGCGCACCACGATCCTCGAGGAGGTCGCGAAGTTCCGGGCCGCGCGCCGGATCTGGGCGCAGGTGATGCGCGACGAGTTCGGGGCCAAGAACCCCAAGTCGCTCATGCTGCGTTTCCACACCCAGACCGCGGGAGTCCAGCTCACCGCCCAGCAGCCGGAGGTGAACCTCGTCCGCGTGGCGGTGCAGGCGCTGGCCGCGGTGCTCGGAGGCACCCAGTCGCTGCACACCAACTCCTACGACGAGGCGATCGCACTTCCCACCGAGAAGGCCGCGCGCCTGGCGCTGAGGACGCAGCAGGTGCTCGCCTACGAGACCGACGTCACCAAGACCGTCGACCCGTTCGCCGGCTCCTACGCCGTCGAGACGCTCACCGACGAGCTCGAGGAGGAGGCGCGTGCCCTCATGGCCAAGGTCGAGGACCTCGGCGGGGCGGTCAAGGCCATCGAGCACGGTTTCCAGAAGAACGAGATCGAGAAGGCTGCGTACCAGATCGCGAAGGACATCGACTCCGGCGAGCGGACCGTGGTCGGTCTCAACAAGTACGCCGTCGAGGAGGACGAGCCCTACGAGCCGCTGCGAGTCGACCCGGCCATCGAGGCCCAGCAGGCCGAGCGGCTCGCGAAGCTGCGTGCGGAGCGCGACAACGACGCCGTGCAGCGGCATCTCGAGGCGCTGCAGGAGGCCGCACGCGGGGACGACAACGTGCTCTACCCGATGAAGGAGGCGCTGCGGGCTCGCGCCACGGTCGGCGAGGTCTGCAACGCGCTTCGTGATGTGTGGGGCGTCTACTCCCCGCCGGACGCCTTCTGAGTCGCGTGCGAGGACGTCGGCCCACGGAGGAGTCAGCGGCTGTTCCGGCGGGTAGCCTTTTGTGATGTGTCGTCCCCCTTAACCGCTGCCCTCACCGCCGTCGACGAGTGCGCCGACGAGCTGATCGCGCTCCGCAGGGACCTCCACATGCACCCCGAGCTCGCGTGGGAGGAGGAGCGCACGACCAAGCTGGTGGCCAGGCGGTTCGAGGCGGCCGGCCTTCGGGTCCAGCTGCTCCCCAAGAGCGGCCTGATCGCCGAGGTGGGCAGCACCGAGGGCCCGATCGTGGCTCTGCGCGCCGACCTCGACGCCCTCGCCGTCGACGACCTCACCGACGACCCGTGGCGGAGCATGTACCCCGGGGTCGCGCACGCCTGCGGGCACGACGTGCACACCGCCGCCCTGCTCGGCACCGGCCTCGCGCTCGCCCAGGCCCACGCGGCCACGCCGCTCCCCGGGCGCGTCCGGCTGCTCTTCCAGCCCGCCGAGGAGGTCATGCCGGGCGGCGCGCTCGAGGTGATCGCCACCGGCGCGCTCGACGGCGTCAGCCACGTGTTCGGGCTCCACTGCGATCCCGGCCTCGACGTCGGGCAGGTCGGGCTGCGTGAAGGGCCGCTGACCGGAGCCGCCGACGCGATGAGCGTCCGCCTGACCGGCCGCGGCGGCCACACGTCCCGCCCGCACCTGACCCAGGACCTGACGTACGCCCTCGCCACCCTGGTCACCCAGCTGCCCGCATCGCTCTCGCGCCGGCTCGACCCGCGGGCGGGCGTGAGCCTGGTCTGGGGGATCGTCCGCTCCGGCTCGGCGAAGAACGTGATCCCGTCTTCGGGGGAGGCGTCCGGCACGGTCCGCATGCTCGATGCCGTGGCATGGGCCGAGGCCGAGGAGCTCATCCGGGAGCTGATCGAGCAGATC
>DATICF010000090.1:0-32962 GCA_035456965.1 Nocardioidaceae bacterium | reverse complement strand
TGAAGGGACAGTTCCCACCATGCTCCGCTCGCTCTTCTCGGCCATCTCCGGCCTCCGCGCGAACCAGACCATGCTCGACGTCACGGGCAACAACATCGCCAACGCGAACACCGTCGGCTTCAAGGCCAGCAACGTGCTGTTCCAGGACACGCTCAGCCAGATGCTCACCGCGGGTGCGGCCCCGGCCGGCGGCCAGGGCGGCCAGAACCCGATGCAGATCGGCCTCGGCGTGCAGGTCGGCGGCGTGACCACCAACTTCAACCAGGGCTCCGCCCAGGTCACCAACAAGGCCACCAACCTGATGATCTCCGGCGACGGGTTCTTCGTCGTCAACCGCGGCGGCGAGAACATGTACACCCGCAACGGTGCCTTCAACTTCGACAGCGAGGGCAACCTCGTCACGCTCGACGGCGACCTCGTGCGCGGCTACCCGGCCGGTGCCGGCGGCGCCTTCAACACCGCGGGCGCCCCGGTGAACATCACGATCCCCGACATCGTGAACGAGAACGCGACCAACCCCATGCGCTCGTACCAGATCGGCCAGGACGGCGTGATCACCGGCATCTACGCCGACGGCACCAAGACCCCGCTGTTCCAGATCGCGATCGCCAACTTCGCCAACCCCGAGGGCCTGACCAAGATCGGCGACACGTCGTTCCGCGAGGGCGTGAACTCCGGCGCGGCGCAGCTCGGTGCCGCCGGCACCGGCCGCCGTGGCGAGCTGATGGGCGGCTCGCTGGAGATGTCGAACGTCGACCTCGCCCAGGAGTTCACCAACCTGATCATCGCCCAGCGTGGCTTCCAGGCCACCTCGCGCGTGGTCACGACCTCCGACTCCGTGCTCGAGGAGCTCGTCAACATCAAGCGGTGACCTGGGCAGGCATCTGGGATGAGGGGCGCCTGACGCACTGACGGACGAGTGGCTGCGAGCGTTCGACGTCAATTGCCCGGAGCGGTCCACAGCCACGCGTCGCCGACCAGCTCGCCGTCCCCGGTGAGTCCGTCACCGCGCCAGCGCTGACCGCCGTAGACGAACAGGTCGCGTCCTAGGGCGGCGCTGGAGTCGTCGTACACGTCCTCGCGTCCGGGAGGCGCCGGGACGGCCACGAACGCCTCCGTCGAGCTGTCGTAGACGACCAGCCGCATCGAGGAGGCCATCTGGCCGACACTGTTCGGGATGTCGTAGCTGGCTCGGTCGCGGTCCAGCACACCGCTGAGGTCGTTGTGCCCAGCGGTGTGCTCGGGCAATGCCGACCACGTCCACCTGTCGGGGTCGAGGAGCCAGCCTGGTGAGTCGATGAAGTGCCCGTTGAGCAGCGAGCCCCGGTTGGTGTGCAGCAGCTGGTAGCCCTGGCCCGGGGCGTCGGGAAGTGCGGTCCACGTCCTGCTGGCGAGGTCGAGCCTGGCAGCCGGCGTCGCGGAGTTCTCCCCGGAGCCGAGGGCGGCACTCGACGCGCCGGTGAGGACCAGCTGGGCTCCGACGGACACGATGAAGCGGTCGTAGGTACGGGGCAGCGGGTCGTCGGGCAGCTCGGTCCAGCTCGACCGCTCCGGGTCGTAGAGGAGGTCGGCGACCTCGCCGCCTTCGTCGCTGCCCGAGTACACCACCAGGCTCTGGCCCGACGTGGTGACGTGACGGGAGTGTTTCGGCCCGGGCACCGGTCCGTGGTCGGTCCACCGGTCATCGGCCAGACGGTAGGACAGGAGACGCGGCCGTGCTTCGCACGTGGGGCCGTTCCCGCAGCGGGTGAGCAGGTACGCAGTGCCGTCGAGCGAGGCGGTCGCGTACTCGTCCCTGCGCAGACCGAACGGTGGCGGCGCGATGGTGCTCCAGGAGTCGGTGGTCAGGTCGTAGACGGCGCCGTCGTCGAGCAGGGCGGCCTCCGGGGTGGCGCAGTCAGCCTCCGGGGGGCAGAGGAACTCCCAGCCGCCGACCACGAGCACACGATCGCCGACGCCGACGACAACGGCGTGATCCCGGGGGCTCAAGGGCGCGACCGGTAGCCGGCGCCAGCTCTCCGTCGCGCCCTGGCGCCCGGTGGGTGACTCGACGGCTTCCCGGGTCGCGCAGGCCGTGCCGCCCGCCGCGAGGAGGGCGCCGACGAGCACCGCGGGGATGACCTCCATGCCACCTCCGACGCCCGCCGGGCCGAATCGGTTCCGAAGACGCAGGTCCGGGCCCGGAGCGACGGCGTCGTCGACACGCCGCCGTCGCCTGAGCTTCTGCGGCATCGGGGCGGCACCAACCGGCGACAGTCGGAGAAATCGGAAAAGTGGTCTATGTTGGGCCCACTTGAGGTTTGGGTGGCATTCGTGCGGCCCATCATCTGAAGCAGGCGTCTGCACAAGTCGGCCAGAGGGGGTCGACTCGGGCGCCGCGCCGAGTCCGTGCTCGACAAGGGAGCCGATCACGGAGCCGGGGACCCACGTTCCTGGGGTGAATCGCAGGAGACCGATCGCGGTCGAGTGCGTAGGGAGTCTTTGCCGCCCGAACCCGTCAGCTAACCCGGTAGGCGTCAGGACAAAGAGGGAGAGCATCCGCTCGTGACCGACGGCCGGAAGCGCATCGCACGCCTGCTCACGTTCATCTGCATCACGGTCGTCGGCGGGGCGATGCTGACGGCATCACCGAGCACCGCCGAGCCGGAAATCGCCGACGTGCGAGAGCGGGTCGAGAAGCTGTACCACGAGGCCGAGGTGGCCGCCGAGCGCTTCAACGACGCGCGGGTGAACCTCGGCCGGGCACAGGAGCGTCTCGACGCCCTGCAGGCCGACCTCGACCGCACGCGTGCGCAGGTCGAGGAGACCCGTCAGCAGGTGGCCTCGGCGATCGTCTCCCAGGCACAGGGCCAGGCCTTCTCCTCGGCCGGTCAGGTGGCGCTGTCCGAGAGCCCGGACGCGTTCCTCGAGCAGCTCGTGGTCGTGGCTCAGCACCAGGACCAGCAAACTGAGAAGCAGGCGCAGTTCGCCCGCGAGGCCCGCCAGCTGGAGCTCCGCGAGGAAGCCGCGAAGCGCGAGCTGGAAGCCATCGCCGAGGTCAAGCGCGAGCTCGCCGAGAACAAGGCGAAGATCGACGAGAAGGCCTCCGAGGCGCAGGAGCTGCTCGGAGAGCTCGAGGACGAGGCGGCCGAGCGTGCCGCGGCGCGCGCGGTCCGGGCCTCACGCGATCTGGCCGACAGCCGTCCCACCCTCGAGCCGGAGCCCGAGCCCGCTCCCACGACGACCACGACCTCCGCCTCCGGACGCGCCGGGGCCGCTGTCGAGTACGCCCTGGCGCAGGTAGGTGACGCCTACGTCTGGGGCGCTACCGGACCGGACGGCTTCGACTGCTCGGGTCTCACGATGATGGCGTGGGCGCAGGCCGGGGTCAGCCTGCCGCACTCCTCGAGCATGCAGATGAGCTCGGGCACTCCGGTCTCCCAGTCGCAGCTCCAGCCCGGCGACCTCGTCTTCTACTACTCCCCGGTCAGCCACGTGGCGATCTACATCGGCGACGGGAAGATCGTGCACGCGGCGAACCCCAGCACCGGCGTCCAGGTCACGGACGCGTTCTCGATGCCGTACTCCGGCGCCGTCCGCCCGGGCTGAAGCGAGTTGGCTCCCAGAACCGGTTCATGGCGACCGACTTGCTTCAAACGAAGGGCTGCGGGACCGGCGATGCGGTGCGGTAGCTGAGGTAGACCATCCCGCTCTCGAAGCGCCGCTCATCGACGAGCTCGAGATCAAGTCGCAGGTCCTCGGCGAAGACGGGCTTGCCGCGCCCGACGATCACCGGGGCGAGGAACAGGCGGCACTCGTCGACGAGGCCCGCTCGCATCGCCTCGGCGGCGAGGTGAGCTCCGCCGACCAGCAGGTCTCGCTCGGCGTGCGCCTTCAGCTCGAGGACGGTTTCCGGGTCGAAGGAGCGTTCGACCCGCGTCCTCTGGGTGAGGGGCGCTGCGAGCGTCGTGGAGTAGACGACCTTGTCGGCCGCCTGCCACGTCTCGGCGAAGTCCCTCATGACCTCTGATTGCTCGGCGAACGAAGGGTCGGTCTCCCACACCGACATCACCTCGTACATCCGCCGGCCGTACAGATGGGTGCCGAACTCCCGCTGCATCTCGTTGACGAAGGCGTGCACCTCGTCGCTCGGCTCGGCCCAGTCGAACCTGCCGTGCTCGTCCTCGACGTAGCCGTCGAGCGAGGCGATCACCGAGTAGACGAGGTCGGCCACCATGCCTCCACGGCGCTCCAGCGCACCCTTCACTTCTGCGCCCCCGTTCTCCGGCCACCTTCCCACGGGTGGCCGCGCCCTTGCGACGGTAGCGGAGGACGGGCGCCGGCGCGGTCGATCCGGGTGCGTCCGTCGTCTCTGCAAGGGTGTGGCCATGGACGAGAGCACGTGGGTGGACGAGGAGTTCGACGACCTCGACTGGTACGCCCGCGACCTGAGCGGGGAGACCTACCGGAACTGCACCTTCCGCGACGTCGACCTCACCGAGTCCTTCAGCCGTGGAGCCACCTTCGAGTCCTGTGAGTTCTCGAGCTGCCGCTTCAACGCCTCCACCCACACGGGGTCGGCCTTCGTGGCGTGCGACTTCCGTCGTACGTCGTTCTTCGGTGCGACCCTGGACGGCTGCAAGCTCATCGGCAGCACCTTCGTGGACTGCACCCTGAGGCCGCTCACTGTGACCGGCGGCCAGTGGCGGGCGGTGCTGCTTCGGGGGGCCAAGCTCGCCGACCAGGATCTCGAAGGTCTCTCGCTGCAGGAGGCGGACCTCTCCGAGGCCGACCTGAGCGGCGCCTCGTTGCGTGGCGCGGACCTGACTGGCGCGATCCTCCGCAACGCCATACTGAGCGGGGCCGACCTCCGCGGAGCCAGCCTCGCGCGTGCGGACCTGGGTGCGGCCGGCCTCCGCGGCACAAGGGTCGACGTCGACGGCGCGATCGCGCTGGCGGAGCAGCTGGGGGCGGTCGTCGAGCCCTGACCGGTCGCATCCGGGCTCCGAACCGCTCAGGTCCGACCCGAGCTGGCCGATGGAACACGTGCAGGGCCACGGACGGCCCTGTTCTCCACGGCACAAGGATGGTGCGCAGATGGTCACGCTCACGCGTCTCACCGGGATGCCGTTCGCCCTCAACCCGGACCTGATCGAGAGGGTGGACGAGACACCTGACACGGTGATCACCCTCGTCGACGGCACGAAGTACCTCGTTCGCGAGTCGCTCGCCGACGTCGTCGGTGCGGTCATGGACTATCGCGCCCGCCTGCTCGCTGCGGCAGGTTCGCTGGGATCCAGCGCCGCCGATGCCTCAGAACGCTCGGTAGTCCGGCGCAACCGGCTCAGCGCGGTTCCCGGACCCGACGACTCAGTCGGCACGCCCCGGGAGGGCTGATGGACCGCGCGACCCCCATCGGCATCGGTCTCGGGGCCGTGGCCATCGTCGTGGCCAACATCATGGAGGGCGGCTCCCCGACGTCGCTGCTCCTGATGCCGCCGATGCTGCTGGTCTTCGGTGGCACGATCGGTGCGGCGCTGGCCGGCGGCACCCTCGCCGACGGCAAGCAGGCCCTGCACTCGCTGAAGCGGGCCATGGTGTGGAAGCAGAGCCCGCCGGCAGAGCTCGTCCCGGTCGTCGTCTCGCTGGCCGACAAGGCCCGGCGTGAGGGCCTCCTGATGCTGGAGGAGGCCGTCAAGGACGTCGACGACGACTTCCTCAAGCGCGGGGTGGGCCTCGCCGTCGACGGCACGGACCCGGACGAGCTGCGCGAGATCCTCGAGGCCGAGCTGCACGCGAAGCGCCTGGAGGACAAGCACTCGGCGAAGTTCTTCAACGCCATGGGCGGTTACGCGCCGACCATCGGCATCATCGGAACGGTCATGGGCCTGGTCCACGTGCTGGAGAACCTGTCCGAGCCCGACAAGCTCGGTCACCTGATCGCCGGCGCCTTCATCGCGACGCTGTGGGGTGTCCTCTCGGCGAACCTGATCTGGCTCCCCATCGGCAGCAGGCTGATGCGCATCGGTGAGCTCGAGGCATCGCGGATGGAGCTCGTCATCGAGGGTGTGATGGCGATCCAGGCCGGCAGCAACCCGCGGGTCGTCGCCCAGCGCCTCAGGTCGCTGCTGCCCTCTGCCGACCGCGAGCCCGAGGCGAAGGCGGCCTGACATGCCCACGCCTCGACGTCGAGCCGTGCCGGAGGAGGAGCACGACAACCACGAGCGCTGGCTGATCACCTACGCCGACATGATCACCTTGCTGATGGTGCTGTTCATCGTCCTGTTCGCGATCAGCCAGGTCGACCAGAAGCGCTTCGAGATGCTCAAGGACGGGATGGCGGCGGGCTTCGGTCACAGCTCCTCGCCGTTTCAGGGGTCGCAGGCGGTCATGCCCGAGCCCGGCACGCAGCCGATAGCGCCGTTCGACCCGATGGACGCGACCGCGGAGCGTCCGGTGGACGTGCAGCAGGTCTCGCAGCGGACTCCCGAGAGCGACCTCGCCGACAGGTACGCGAAGGCTGTCGCCGAGGTCAACCGGCTCGACGGACTGCGACGCCGTATCGACCGGGCACTCGAGAAGCATGGTCTCCGCGAGGACGTGAGGATGAAGATCGACAGCAGGGGTCTGACGATCAGCCTGGTCTCCCGCCACATCGTCTTCGACCCGAACGTCGCAGACCTGACCCCACGCGGGCGGCGCGTGCTCGACGTGATCTCGCCGATCCTGGACGAGATCCCCGACCAGCTCGACATCGACGGCCACACCAACCAGGAGAAGGTGAAGCCGAAGTACTACGCGACCGACTGGGACCTCTCCTCGGCCCGGGCCGTGACCGTTCTGCGCTACCTCAACGAGCGTCGCGGGATCGACGGCAGCCGGCTCTCGGCGGTCGCCTTCGGGAACGAGAAGCCGCTGATCGACCCGGCCGACCCACGCGCGAAGGTGCTCAACAAGCGTGTGGACGTCGTGGTGGTCTCCGGAGCCGACGACGCGACCCGAGCCCTGTTCGAGACGGTCCTGCGTGAGCGGGACAGGACGTAGGAGGACGTCATGAGCGTGACCGACCTGAGCCCGACCGAGGTCGAGGAGGCCCCTTCGAGGAAGAAGCCGCTGCTGATCGTCGCAGTCGTCGTCATCGCCCTGGCTGCAGCAGGGTGGTGGTTCATGATCCGCCCGGCCGGCGCGGACGAGGGCCCCAAGCCCGGCGAGGTGCTGCAGCTCGAGCCGATCCAGATCAACCTCCAGGACGGTCACTACCTGAAGATCGGGGTCGCGCTCCAGGCGGTCGAAGGTGCCGAGCACGTCGAGGGGAGCAAGGCGCTCGACGCGACGATCGAGCTCTTCAGCGGCAGGAAGATGGCGGATCTGGCGGACACGAAGAGGCGGCACCGGCTCAAGGAGCAGCTTCTGGAGGAGCTCGACCACCGCTACCACGGCGAGGTGATGGAGGTGTACTTCACGGACTTCGTGACCCAGTGAGCTGATCCGGTGAGCTGATTCTGCTCAGGTTGCTGTGCGAGGGGCCGATGAGCCCTTCGTGACCGTCTCCTCCTCTGCCCGACCCGCGCGCGTCATCGCGTCCGCTGCGCACGGGAGACGTCGGCCTGCCCGGAAGGAGCCGACGCCGTACGACTTCAGACGGCCGGTCAAGCTCTCGCGCGAGAACTCCAGGGCCCTGCAGATCGCGTTCGAGACGTTCGCGCGACAGGCGTCGACGGTGATGACCTCCGCGCTGCGGTCGGTGTGCCAGTTCACGCTGGTCTCAGGTGAGCAGCTCACCTACACCGAGTACGTCGACTCGCTGCCCGACCCGTCCTACCTGACGCTGTTCACCCTCGACCCGATCCAGCAACCGGCCATCCTGCAGCTCCCGCTGGCGGCGACGATGGCCTGCGTCGACCATCTCCTCGGCGGTCCGGGAACCCCCGACCAGCCCGAGCGTCCTCTGACCGACCTGGAGAGCTCCGTCATCGGTGGCCTCTTCGAGCGTCTCGTCGCGGAGGTTCGTTACGCCTTCGCGTCGCTGGTGCCCGTCACGCCGGAGATCGTGGGCGTCGAGTACAGCCCACAGCTCGCGCAGGTCGCGGCCGCCGCCGACACGATGGTCGTGGCGCGGATGATCCTGCAGCAGGGCGAGGTCGAGCACGACGTCTCCCTGTGCCTGTCGTTCAACGCCCTGGCGCCGTACATCAACTCCTCGGCCGCGGACATCGTCAGCGACCGCGACCGAGCTCAGCGCGCGGAGGCCTCGGCCCGGCTCGCTGCAGGGTTCCAGGACGTCCCGATCGAGGTCGGGGTCCGCTTCCGCGCTACCGCGGCCGACCCGGTCGAGCTCTCGACCCTGGCGGTCGGGGACGTCGTCCGGCTGCGCCACCCCGCGGAGGCCCCGCTGGACGTGATGGCCGCCGACGTCGTCTTCGCCCACGCCACACCCGGCAGCCACGGCGACCGCCTTGCCTGCCTCATCGTCGCCCCACCCACCTCGTCCGCTTCGCAGCAACACCAGGAGAGCTGATGTCGCCTCTCGACAAGAATCTCGCCGCTCCGGCCGCCGCGCCGAGCCTGGCCGACATGGAGGCCGACGCGGTCCGGGCCGCCCAGGCCATCGTGACCCTGCTCCCCGCGACCAGCGACCTGTCGGCGGGGGTGCCGCAGCCGCCCGCGCTGGTCGACGCCTCCGCCTGGGCAGGCGCTGCCGTGGCTCCGCTGGCCGGCAGCAAGGACGGCATGGTTGGCGTGCTCGTCGGTGCAGAGCTCGTCGCGGCGCTCGCGGAGTCGCCGATGGGCCCCCTCGAGCTCGGTGCCGCGGTGCAGCCCTCGCTCGACGCGGCAGCAGCCGCCCTCGGTACGACGGCCGGGGCCGGTCGCTCGATCGACGCGTCCGAGCTGGACGCCGTGATCAAGGACAGCACCGTCGCAGTGCCTCTCGTCGCCGGCGGCACCACTGCTGCGGTGCTCCTCGTCGCTGCTCCGGGAAGGCAGGAGGTCTCGGCGCCGGCGGCCGCCGCGGTCTCGGGCGCGGCACCCCGTCCCGGGATCGAGCTGCTACACGGCGTCGCGATGGACGTGACCGTCGAGCTGGGCCGCACCCGGTTGTCGGTGCGCGAGCTGCTCGCGCTCACCCCCGGTGACGTGCTCGAGCTCGACCGCGTCGCCGGCAGCCCCGCGGACCTCCTGGTGAACGGGCGCCTGATCGCTCGCGGCGAGGTCGTCGTGGTCGACGAGAACTTCGCGCTGCGCGTCACCGAGATCGTCGCTCACTCAGCTGCGAGCTGACGTGGTCGAGCTCGTCCTCAGGGTCGTTCTGTCCCTGGCCGTCATCCTCGGGCTGCTCTGGTTCATCGCGCGAACCAGCTCGCGGCGCTTCGGCGGCACGGCCCGGTCGATGGTGCGTGTCGTCGCGCGGCAGCCGCTGGCCCGCACTGCCTCTCTCGCGGTCGTCGAGGTGGGCGAGCGGGTCCTCGTGGTGGGCGTGAGCGAGAACGGGGTCAACCTGCTGACCGAGCTGGACCCCTCCGAGGTCCCGGTCGAGCAGATGTCCCCGGCGACGGGCGCGGAGGCGGCCGGCGATGCATCCTTCGGCGCAGGCGTGCAAGGACCCCTTCCGGAGGTGGTCCGGGGAACCGTGTCATCCGGCACGCGCCGTGCGACATCCTCGCGTGGGCTCGACGGCTCGGTTCTCTCCGCACAGACCTGGCGCCAGGCGTGGGCCGCCGCGACAGGCAGGAACGGTGGAAGCGGTGACTGACAACCTCGCCGTGACGGGCTCGGGACGTCCGTCGGGGTTTCGAGGCGGGGCCTTCCGGGTGCTCGCTCGGGTCGGCGCGCTGCTCGCCGGCGTGACCCTGCTGCTCGGCCTCTCTGCCGGGGGCGGGAGCGCCTTCGCCGCTCCCGCGACCGCCGCGGCTGTCCCTTCGACAGCGGCACCCGTCGCCGGCCCCGCCGTCGCTGCCGCTGCCACCGCCACGTCAGTCGCGGGCCCGTCGTACTCGCCGGCCGACCCGTCCGCCGTACAGGTGCTCGCCGCGCCCACCCCCGGTCCGCAGGGCCCGGACGGACCGCGAGGCGGCGGCGGTGGTGACGTGACCGTGCAGTTCGACGACCTCACCGACAAGCCGAGCACGCCGGTCCTGGTGCTCCTCGGCCTCACGCTGCTCTCGCTGGTGCCGGCGATCATGCTCACCACGACGAGCTTCACCAAGATCCTGGTGGTGCTCGGCCTGACCCGGAACGCCCTCGGGCTCCAGCAGATCCCGCCCAACCAGGTGCTCGCCGGGCTCGCGCTGTTCCTGAGCCTGTTCATCATGGCGCCGGTGCTCGGCGAGATGAACGACGTCGGCCTGCAGCCCTACCTGGACGGCGCGAAGACGCAGAGCCAGGCATGGGACGACGGCATCGAGCCCTTGCGGGAGTTCATGCTCGGCCAGACCGGCGACTCCGAGCTCGCACTGCTCACCGAGGTCGCCGACCGGCCGCGGCCGGAGACCGAGGCGGACGTGGCGATGTCGACGCTCGTGCCGGCGTTCATCCTCAGCGAGCTGAAGCAGGCCTTCATCATCGGCTTCGTCATCTTCATCCCGTTCCTGGTCATCGACATCGTCGTCAGCGCGGCGCTGATGTCGCTCGGCATGATGATGATGCCGCCGGTGATGGTGTCGCTGCCGTTCAAGCTGCTGCTGTTCGTGATGGTCGACGGGTGGGGGCTGATCGTGCGCTCGCTCGTCTCGAGCTACACCGGCGGGGGTTGACCCGATGACCGACAGCACCGTCCTCGACCTCGCGCTCCAGACGATGGTCGTCGCCTTCAAGCTCGCGCTGCCGATCCTGCTCCCCGCGCTCGTGATCGGCTTCGTCATCTCGCTGTTCCAGTCGATGACGCAGATCCAGGAGTTCACCCTCGCGTTCGTGCCGAAGCTGGTGGGCGTCGGGCTCGCGCTGCTGATCTCGGGCAACTGGATGCTGCACACCCTGATCGCGTTCACCCAGGACCTCTTCGAGCGCATCCCGTCGATGCTGGGCTGATCGATGACGATCACCCTGTCGGGAGAGCCGTTCATCGCCTACGTCCTCGCCGGCATCCGCGTCCTGGCGTGGCTGATGATCGTGCCGCCGTTCTCCTCGAAGTCGGTCCCCGCTGTCGCGAAGGCACTGCTGGCCGTGGGCCTGGCCTTCGCCATCGCGCCGTCCCTGGGCCTCACCTCGGTGCCCACCGACGGCGTGGAGCTCGCGAGCCTCGCGGTCCAGGAGGCGCTGCTGGGCGCCACGATGGGCTTCGTCACCTACCTCGTCTTCGCCGCGGTGCAGGCCGCCGGTGACCTGATCGACGTCTTCGGCGGCTTCAGCCTCGCCATGGCCTTCGACCCGATGTCGTTCAACACCAACTCGGTCTTCGGCAAGCTCTACCAGATGCTGGCGATGATGCTGCTCTTCGCCACCGACGCGCACCTGCTGGTCATCGGCGGGCTGCTCGAGACCTTCGACCGGATGCCCATCGGGACGCTCTGGCAGGCCGGTGACGTCACCCAGGTCGTGACCGTCGCGTTCGGGGTCTTCTTCGTCTCCGCGGTGCAGATCGCCCTCCCGCTGATCGGCGTGCTGTTCCTGGCCGACCTCGGCCTGGCCCTGCTCACCAAGGTGGCGCCGCAGCTCAACGCGATCGGCATCATGTTCCCGGCGAAGATCGGTCTCACCCTGCTGGTGGTGGGCCTGTCGTTCCCGGTCCTGCCGCACGCGGTGGAGCGGCTCGTGGAGGCCGCCGGCGAGGCGATGGGGGCCATCGGATGAGCGGGGGGTTGCGCTCGGCCGCCACCCCCTGGCCGATAGTTCGTGAGCAAAACGTCGTGGGGACACCTCTCGAGCAGCAGTTTGCTCACGAACTACCGGTGGTGGGGAGTCCCGTGGTGGGGAGTCCCGTGGTGGGGAGTCCCCCGGTGGTGGGTCCGGGGGCGATGAGATGAGCGCGGGCGAGGAGCGCACAGAGAAGCCGACCCCGAAGAAGGTCAAGGAGAACCGCAAGGAGGGCAAGGTTCCCCGGACCCAGGAGCTCGGCGCCTGGGGCGCGCTGCTCGTGGTCTCCCTGATGCTCTCCTGGCTCGTCGGACAGGGCACCGGCAGGCTGCGTGAGCTGATGCTGCGCTGCATCGCGCTGGTGGAGAACCCCGACCCGGCCAAGGTCCTGGCGATGCTGCGCGACGGCGCTGAGCTCGGTCTCGTCATCTCGCTGCTGCTGGGAGCCGGGGTCATGCTCGTCTCGGTCGCCGCGGCTGCGAGCCAGGGCGGCATCCACCTGGCCACCAAGTCGATGAAGCCGAAGCTCTCGAAGCTCAACCCGATCCAGGGCGCCAAGCGGATCTTCGGTCCCCAGGCGTGGTGGGAGGGCGCGAAGCTGTTGCTCAAGAGCTCCGTGGTCGGGCTGCTCGTGTGGCGCACGGTCAGCGACCTGATGCCTCTGCTCGGAGGGCTCGTCCCGCTCCACGTCGCCCTCGACCTGGCGGCAGAGGCGGCGACCCGGCTGATGCGCGACGTCGCTGCGGCCGGCCTCATCGCCGCAGTGGCCGACTACGGCTTCCAGCGCCGCAAGATGGGCAAGCAGACGCGGATGACCAAGAAGGAGGTCCGCGACGAGCACAAGATGACCGAGGGCGACCCGCTGGTGAAGAGCGCGATCCGCTCGCGCCAGCTCGCCGCTGCCCGCAACCGGATGATGGCCGACGTACCGCAGGCCGACGTGGTGATGGTGAACCCCGTGCACGTCGCGGTGGCCCTGCGCTACGAGGAGTCCAAGGGCACGCCGCGAGTGGTCGCCAAGGGTGCGGGTGCGGTCGCGGCCAGGATCCGCGAGGTGGCCGACGAGCACCGGGTGCCGATGGTCGAGGACGTGCCACTCGCCCGAGCCCTGCACGCGAGCTGCGAGGTCGGCCAGGAGATCCCGCCAGAGCTCTACCACGCCGTGGCCCAGGTGCTGGCGTTCGTGCTCAGCCGCAAGGCCAGGGGCGCCGCGGCCGGGCGGCACCGGTCGCCGCGGACCGACCCGGCGGTTCCCGACGTACGACGCGGGGCGCGGCGTGCCCGGGCACTCCCGGGGGATGCGGACTCCTCAGGTCCCGCCGTCTCCGGCCGATAGGACTCAAGCCAGGACGGCAGCCTCGACGCACCACGGACGGTGCCCGTGACCACGGACCCCGTGTCTGAAAGGCAGTCCTCGTGCAGAAGCGAATGGCCCAGGTGGGAGTACCCATCGCGGTCGTGGCGGTCGTGGTCATGCTGGTGGTGCCGCTGCCGGCGCTCGTCCTCGACATGCTGATCGCGGCCAACATCACCGCCGCCCTGCTGATCCTGATGACGGCGATGTTCGTCAACAAGCCGCTCGACTTCGCGGTCTTCCCCGCGGTGATCCTGGTCGCCACGCTGTTCCGGCTCGCGCTCAACGTCAGCGCGACGAGGCTGGTGCTGCTCGACGGCTACGCCGGCAAGGTCATCGACACCTTCGGCCACTTCGTCATCGGCGGATCGCTGATCGTCGGCATCATCGTCTTCGCGATCCTCGTGGTGATCCAGTTCGTCGTGATCACCAACGGCGCCGGTCGTGTCGCCGAGGTCGGAGCGAGGTTCACCCTCGACGCGATGCCCGGCAAGCAGATGGCGATCGACGCCGACCTGAACTCCGGCCTCATCGACGACGACGAGGCCCGTCGCCGCCGGGCGGAGGTCGCCGCCGAGGCCGACTTCTACGGCGCGATGGACGGCGCGTCGAAGTTCGTCAAGGGCGACGCGATCGCGGCCATCATCATCACGCTGGTCAACCTGATCGGTGGCTTCACCGTCGGGGTCGCCCAGAAGGGGATGACCTTCGGCGACGCCGTGCACACCTACAGCCTGCTGACCATCGGCGACGGACTGGTGTCGCAGATCCCGGCGCTGCTGCTCTCGGTGGCCACCGGCATCATCGTCACGCGCTCCGCCAGCGACGGCGACATCGGCTCCGACGTCCTGGCGCAGCTGACCCGCCGCCGCCAGCCCCTGCGGCTGGCCGCCGGTGCGGCGGTCGTGATGATGCTCATCCCGGGCATGCCGAAGCTGCCGTTCCTCGTCGCGGGCGGTGCTGTCTTCTACCTCGCGATGCGCCATCCGGGCGACCCGGAGGACTCCGCCCCTGGAGCCGACCCGGCCACCGGGACCGCACTCGAACCGGCGGCCCCGCACCCGGACTCCCTCGAGGCGCTGATCGAGGAGATCAGGGTCGACCCGCTCGAGCTCGAGCTCTCCGCAGACCTGATCGACCTCGTCGACAGCAATGCCGGCGGCGACCTGCTCGACCGGGTGAAGGCGCTGCGCCGCAAGGTGGCCACCGACCTCGGCGTGATCGTGCCGCCGGTGCGGACCCGCGACAACCTCGACCTGCCGCTGCGCACCTACGCCATCCGGCTGTTCGGCATCGAGGTCGCTCGCGGCGAGGCGCCCCCCGGCACCGTCCTCGCCATCGGCGACGGCCTCGACGGGATCCCCGGCCAGCGCACGCAGGAACCCGTCTTCGGCCTCGCTGCCGTCTGGGTGCCGGTCGAGCTGCGCAGCCAGGCCGAGCTAGCCGGCGCCACCGTCGTGGACCGCTCCTCCGTGGTCACCACCCACCTCGCCGAGATCGTCCGTGCCCACGCCTCCCGGCTGCTCAGCCGCGAGGACGTCCGCGGCCTCGTCGAGTCCGTCAAGCGCTCCCATCCAGCGGTCGTCGACGAGCTGACCCCGGCCCAGCTCTCCCTCGGGGAGATCCAGCGGGTGCTCCAGGCACTCCTCGAGGAGCACGTGTCGGTGCGCGACCTGGTGCGGATCTTCGAAGCTCTCTCCATGCGCGCACGGGTCGGCAAGGACGTCGACGGCCTCGTCGAGGCGGCGCGCCAGGTGCTCGGACCCGCGATCGTCGCGCCCTACGTGGCCGGGGGGACGCTGCCGGTGCTCAGCTTCGAGCCGGCGCTGGAGCAGCGCCTCCTCGAAGGTCTCCGCGCCGGCGACGACGGGGCGTTCCTCGCTCTCGACGTCGACCTCGCCCAAAGCGTGCTGACCTCGCTGTCGGGCATGGTCCGCGACGCCGAGCAGCAGAACCTCTCCCCAGTGCTCGCGTGTGCGCCGCAGCTGCGTGCAGCGGTACGCCGGATGACCAGCCCCTCCCTGCCGAGGCTGCCCGTCGTGTCCTACACCGAGCTCTCCGGTCCGATCCAGATCAGCTCGGTCGGGGTCGTGAGCCACCAGCCCGCCGCCGTCGGAGGCTGACCCGCCATGCCCGTCGTACGAAGGAGGATGTCGTGAGCCCGTTTTCCATGCCGGTCCTCGGAGGGGCCGCGCTCGTCAGCTCGCCGGCCCTGTGGCGCGCGATCGTCGAAGGGACCACCAGCACCGAGGTGGCGCTGACCCGCTACCTGGTGAGTGTCGTCATCTGCTGGATGGTGCTGGCCTTCGTGGCGATGCTCGTCGGACCCGCGCCCAAGCCCGCGACGCCGGCCGAGGCGGAGGTCGAGGCGGAGGCACAGGCGGCCGAGGAGCCGGCTCCCGTCAGGTGACGATCGTCGGCTCCACCTGGACGTGAGCCCGGCGGGCCGTCTGGGCCAGCACGATCCCGGCGATCACGGCCACGACACCTGCCGTCCCGGTCGGGTCGAGGCTCTCGGCGAACCACAACCACCCGAGGACGATCACCCCCACCGGCTCGAGCATGGCGATCATCGTCACGGCGGTCGCGCTGAGGTGGCGCAGCGCGATCAGCTCGACGGCGAAGGGCACGACCGTCCCGAGCACGACGATCCAGACCAGCAGCAGCCACACCGGTGCGACGTACTCCTCGAGCGCGCCGAGCAACGACACCTCCTGGCCGAGCAGCGAGGTGTCGAGGTCGGTGATCGGCGAGACCACGTTGAGGGCGATCGAGCCGACCAGGAAGGACCAGACGATGACGCGGAGCGGGTCGAGGCTTGCGACGCCAGCCTCGCCGATGAGGAAGTACGACGCGAAGCACACCGCCGCGCAGAGGCCGGCCGCGATCCCGAGGGGGTCGAAGATCGCACCCTTCCAGATGCCCGTGGCAGCGGCCAGGCCCGCCATGGCGAGGGCGAGGCCGAGCCACATCCGTGGCCGCACCGCCTCTTTCTGCACGACCCGTGCCCAGACCGCGACGAGGATCGGGGCTTGGTACTCGAGCAGCAGGGCCATCCCGACGGGTAGCCGGTCGATCGCCACGAAGTAGGCCCACTGGAGCGCGGCCACGCCGATCAGTCCGTGGGCGACCACGAGCAGTCGCAGCCGGCCGGGCGGTGGCCGAAGCGCGCTGCGGCGCACGAGTGCGGCGACGAGCAGCAGCACCACGAAGGTGCCTGTGACCCGGATGGTGGTCAAGGTGACCGGGTCGACCCCGGCGCGCAGCGCGACCCGTGACACGCCGGCGTTGACGATGAAGAGCAGCGCCCCGAGGGTGACCAGACTGAGGCCGAGAGCGGGATTCCGGGGCAGCACCGCACGAGTGTAAGGGGCGATCGGGCTGCCTGCCTCTGTCGCAACGCCCGATGTGATCTGGCTAGGCTGAGCGCCATGACGCACTCCGCCTCCGATGCCGACGCTCCTCAGATCCGCCCGGCCATCGCTGACATCCCGGCCTACGTCCCCGGCAAGCCGCCGGCCCCGCGTGAGGGCGTCCAGACCTACAAGCTCTCCTCCAACGAGAACCCCTACCCGCCGCTGCCCGGCGTGCTCGAGGCGGCCGCCGCTGCGGCCTCGGTGATGAACCGCTACCCCGACATGGGCTGCACCGCCCTCTACGCGGCGCTCAGCGACCGCCTCGGCGTGCCGACCGACCACCTTGCTGCCGGCACCGGGTCGGTCGCGGTGCTCTACCACCTGCTCCAGGCCTTCTGCGAGAGCGGTGACGAGGTCGTCTACGCGTGGCGGTCCTTCGAGGCCTACCCGATCGCCGTGGCGGTCACCGGCGCAGACTCGGTGCAGGTGCCGCTCGGGCCCGGTGCGCGTCACGATCTCGACGCGATGCTTGCCGCGATCACGGACCGGACGAAGGTCGTCATCGTCTGCACGCCCAACAACCCGACCGGCCCGGCGGTCTCGCATGCGGAGCTCGAGGCGTTCATCGAGCGGGTCCCGCGGCACGTGGTGGTCGTGGTCGACGAGGCCTACCGCGAGTTCGTCCGCAACGACGACCCGGTCGACGGTCTGAAGCTGTACGGCGGTCGCCAGAACGTCGTGGTGATGCGCACCTTCGCGAAGGCCTACGGGCTGGCAGGCTTCCGGGTCGGCTACGTCGTCGCACCGCCGGCGATCGCGGCCGCGGTCCGCGCGTGCGCCCTCCCCTTCGGTGTCTCGTCGGTGGCGCAGGCGGCCGCCGTCGCGTCGCTGGATGCGGAGGCCGCGCTGCTCGAACGCGTCGACGCGATCGTGACCGAGCGGGAGCGTGTCCTCGCCGAGCTGCGTGCGCAGGGCTGGGACGTGCCCGACGCGCAGGGCAACTTCGTCTGGATGCCGCTGGGTGAGCGGACCGCCGAGTTCGCGGCGGCCGCCGAGGACGCCGGGGTCATGGTCCGCCCGTTCGCCGGCGACGGCGCCCGCGTCAGTATCGGCGAGCCGGCGGGCAACGACGTCTTCCTCTCCATCGCCGCGAAGCTGGCGGACGCCCGCTGATCGACGCTCGTCGGCAGAGCTCGCCGGCCCGGGGCCCGGGGCGGTCGAACCCCGGTGAGCGAGGTAGGTCGGTCTTGTCCGGTCTGGGCCGGTGGCGCGTTCGAGCCACCATCTGGAACCGTCGCGTTCCGGTATGTCCGACTCGTCATGGCACGTTCGACCCCTTTTGATCCTCGGCGTTGAACAAGCCCTGATTTTTCATCGCCTTCTGATCATCAGCGGGACAAGATGGCTTATCGGAATCCGGCTGGGTGGGGGCCTGGGCCGGTCCGAGAAGAAGACCGCACGACGTCGTCGCCGTCAGCCAGGTCGCTGGAGGACGGCGGCAGCGTCCGAGACCGAATCGCCTCCGGCCAGCCGGCAGCGGCGAGCGAACAACCTTGGTTTGGAAGCCACCTTGGGGGGCCTAGGTGGGGGGAACCAGCATCTCGGCGTGGGTGTCACGAGCATGCCCGCGTGCCTGAGCGTCGCCTGAAGCCCTGCATTCAGGTGGCTGACCAGACAGATCCTTGGGGGGATCATGGCCAGCCAGCTTCATCGTCCCGCTCGTCGGGCGCGCCGGGGGGCGCGATCTCGTTGGGCACGACTGCGCGTGTTCATCGCGCTTCTCCTGGCGCTGCTGACGCTGCCTCTCGGTGCGTTGGCCAGCGCAGAGGACCTGCCGCCGGGAGGTGAGGTCACCGAGGGTCAGGTGCTGGGCACGACGAGCGAGGAAGAGGTTCTCGACGGCCAGGACGGGACTCTCGGCGAGCCACCGCCTGCTGAAGAGGCACCGGCAGCCGAGGAGGTGACGCCTGAGGAGCCCGTGCCGGCACCGGCCCCGGAGGCGGCTCCCGAGCCGGCGCCCGCGGAGACCTCCGAGGACACCGCACCGGGCAGCCCCGAGCTGATGGGTGCGGCCGAGTCCGCAGTGGGGCAGGTGGCCGCGATCGCCGCGTTCACCGCCGGCGACCTCGAGACGGCCGGCTACGACCCGGCGGACGAGCAGGGGGCGAACGACGAGCCCGGACAGAAGGACCTGACCAAGCTCTGGGCGTGGTCCCCGAGCGGTGGCATCCTCAAGATCGGGTGGAACTGGGACGAGACCGGTTGGTCGGGCAGCAACACCGGCGACGCCTGCGCACTCTTCGACATCGACCAGGACACCAGCGCCGACTACGCAGTCTGCGTGACGGTCGAGGGGGATCCGGCAACCCAGCTCGAGCCGGGCAGCCCGCGGGTCTACGAATGCACCACCCAGGGCACGAACTCCGTGACCAACTGCCTCGGAGCCGAGCTCCGCGCGGGTACGTCGACCACCTGCGAGGTCGCGCAGACCGCCACCAACCCGTTCGTGGCCGGCGGTGTCGACACCAGCGCGCTGTGCACGATCGACCTCGACGACGTGGGAGGTTCGTCATCGACGGTGCTGACCAACATCTGCACCTACCCCTCGCAGCAGCCGACGTCGGACGACTCCGACTGTGTGCTCGCTCCGCGTGACGCGAAGCTGACGGTGGTCAAGGTCGCCACCCCGGCCGACACGAGCCAGCTGTTCACGTTCGACCTCACGACGAAGGGCGTGGTCCAGCAGTTCGCGAAGCTTCCCGCGGGCGGCTCCTACTCGGCAGGCGTCTCCTCAGCCGACGACGCGAACCTTGCCCTGAAAGAGGACGTGCCGGACGGCTGGCGGCTCGAGAGCGCGACGTGTGACAACGGGCAGTCCCCGGGCAAGCTGGACCTGGCGTCAGGGGAGCACGTCACCTGCACCTTCACCAACGAGAAGATCCGCTACTCCGACCTGGTCGTGAGCAAGACGGCAAAGCCGCACTTCGACCGCGACTACGACTGGTCGATAAAGAAGAGCGTCGACACCACCCGGCAGGAGATACCCGAGGGCGGCAGTGCGACCTTCGACTACTCGGTCCGGGTCACGCCTTCGGCGCCCGACGACAGCGGATTCGTGGTGGCCGGGAAGATCTCCGTCACGAACCCGAACCCGGTGGCGTTCACCGGGGTGGACGTCACGGACACCATTGCCGGGGGGAACTGCTCGGTGAAGGACGGGCAGGACATCAGAGTCCCGGCGAACAGCACGGTCGATCTGGACTACACGTGCTCGATGCCCGATGCCACGGCCACGACGAGGGGGACGAACACCGCGACGGCGACCTGGAAGGCCTCTGACTGGTACGGCACCGACGGCTCGGCAAAGGGGTCGCGCAGCTTCGACTTCGCCGACGCCAAGACGACGGTCAGTGACGGGTCCGTGAGGGTCAGCGACGACCAGTTCGACCTGAGCGAGGGCGGCGCCGTCGACACCGAGGTGAAGGCGGCAGACGGGCCCAGGACGTTCACCTACTCGATGACGCGCAGCGGCAAGGCCGGCACGTGCTCGACGTACCCCAACACCGCGAAGATCACGGAGCGGGACGGCGGCACCAAGACCAGCTCCCAGACCGTCGAGGTGTGCGCACTGGCCGAGCTGCAGGTCAGCAAGACCGCCCACGCGTCGTACGACCGGACCTACGAGTGGGACATCACCAAGGTGGCCGACCGCCGGCGACTGGAGACCGAGAAGGGCACGCCCGGCACGGTCGTCTACACCGTGGGCGTGACGCCGGCGGGGTACACCGACTCCGGCTGGGAGCTGTCGGGCGCGGTGACGGTCCACAACACGAACGACTACAAGGACGTGAGCGTCACCCTGACCGACGTTCCCGACCTCGGCCCGGGCGTGACCTGCGCGTTCGACGAGACCACGGACCTCGTGGTGGAGGCGAGCGGTAGCCGGAAGTTCACCTACTCCTGCACCTTCGCCGAGAAGCCTGCGTACGACGGAGGCAACACCGTCCGCGTGGACTGGCACGGTGGGTCGGTCGAGGCCTCGAGCGCAGTCGTCTTCGAGGTCGACGAGGAGACGAACCGGACCGTGACGATCACCGACGACCGGCTCGACCCGAGCGAGCTCGGTGAGGTGACCTGGGACGAGAGCGGCGAGACCGTCGAGTTCGAGTACCCGATGGAGCTCGAGGGTCGTCGCGACCAGTGCGACACGGTGACGAACACGGCGACGATCGTCGAGACGGGACAGCAGGCGCAGGCTGACGTGGTCGTGTGCGGGCCGGAGATCCTCCCCGCCGAGAAGCCCCGTCCGCCCGCGAAGCTCCCCGAGACAGGGGCTCCGACCGGCATCGAGCTGCTGAGCACGCTCGGCGGGCTGTTGGTCGCCCTCGGCGCCGCGCTGCTCCTCAGGCGACGGAGGGAGGCCTCCTAGCCCGGGTCAGGGGCAGCTTCCCTGGCGAAAAGCGTCCCTCCCCTTGGGGTGTTTCCGGAGGGGAGTGACGCTTTCCCACGGGCCCTTCGGAAACCAGCGAGCACGCCGGCGGCGACACCGAGCGCGACGGAAAAGGAGTTGGGGCCGTCAGAGGCAGGCAGTAAAGTGCGCCTTACACGCACCCCGGCGCACCGACGAGTGGCCACGAGTCGCTCGAGGCTGCCCGGCTGACACGAGGGGACCCCCGCCAGCTGATGTCGTCCGCCGCACCCACCCCGTCGAGCCAGGCCCGCACCATCACCAAGCCCACCGAGCACCCGCCGGCCGGGGTCCACTCCCTGTGGCGGTTGAAGGGCTACCTCCGTCCGCACGTGCCGGCGCTGGTGATCATGCTGGTCACCTCGCTCGCCGGCGTCGGGGTCAGCATCGGGATCCCGCTCGTGACCAAGGCCCTGATCGACGGCCCGATCGCCGAGCGCGACAGCAGCGGAGTCGTCCCGCTCGGCCTCCTGGCGCTGGGCCTGGGCATCCTCGAGGCGGTCCTGATCTTCTGGCGACGGTGGGTGCAGTCCAACGCCGTCCTTGGCCTCGAGACGTCGGTGCGCCACGACCTCTACGAGCGCCTCCAGCAGCTGCCCATGGCCTTCCACGGCTACTGGCACTCCGGACAGCTGCTCTCGCGCGTGACCACCGACCTGTCGAGCATCCGCCGCTTCGCGGGGTTCGGCCTGCTCTTCCTGATCATCAACATCACCCAGCTCACCGTGGTCACCGCGGTGCTGCTCAACATGTACTGGCCGCTCGGCCTGGTGGTCGCCGCCGCGGCGGTGCCGATCATCTACCTCTCGATGCGGTTCGAGAAGGCCTACGTCGTCGTCTCCCGCCGGGTCCAGGACGAGCAGGGCGACCTGGCCACGCTTGCCGAGGAGGGCGCGGTCGGCATCCGCGTGATCAAGTCCTTCGGCCGCTCCAAGCACGTTTCGGGCCAGTACGAAGCGGCTGCCCGCAAGCTCTACGACACCTCCATGGACAAGGTCCGTCTGTCCGCGAAGTTCTGGTCCTTCCTCGAGGTCATCCCGAACCTCGCCGTGGTCGTCGTCCTGCTCATCGGCGCGCTCGGCGTGGGACGTGGCGACCTGAGCGCCGGCACCCTCGTGGCCTTCATCCTCCTGCTGCTCTCGCTGGTGTGGCCGGTCGCCGCGCTCGGCGTGATCCTCGCGATGGCGCAGGAGGCGATGACCGCGGCCGCCCGCGTGCTGGAGATCTTCGACACCAAGCCGGCGATCGTCTCGGGTCCCCGCGAGCTCGAGGCCCCCAAGGGCCACCTGCGCTTCGAGCACGTCGACTTCGCCTTCCCCGACGCCGACCACCCCGACCGTCCGGGCGAGCTCGTGCTCCGTGACGTGAACCTCGACGTCGCCCCCGGCGAGACCGTGGCCATCGTCGGAGCGACCGGGTCCGGCAAGACCACGCTGACCGCGCTCGTCCCGAGGTTGTACGACGTCACGGGCGGGCGCGTCACGATCGACGGCGTCGACGTGCGCGAGCTCACACTGCCCAACCTGCGCCAGATCGTGGCCACCGCCTTCGAGGAGCCGACGCTGTTCTCGATGAGCGCCCGCGAGAACATCACGCTGGGTCGCGCCGACGCCACGGAGGAGGAGATCCTCGACGCGATCGAGGTCGCCCAGGCCGGCTTCGTCCACGACCTGCCGTGGGGCCTCGACACCCGCATCGGCGAGCAGGGCATGTCCCTCTCGGGCGGCCAGCGTCAGCGCCTCGCGCTTGCCCGGGCCGTCCTCGCCAGGCCCAAGATCCTGGTCCTCGACGACACGCTCTCGGCGCTCGACGTACACACGGAGAAGCTCGTCGAGGCGGCGCTGCGCCGCGTGCTGGAGAACGCCACCGGCATCGTCGTTGCTCACCGTGCCTCCACGGTGCTGCTCGCCGACAAGGTCGCCCTGCTCCAGGACGGCACGATCACCCACGTCGGTGACCACAGCGAGCTGCTGGCCACCGTGCCCGCCTACCGCGAGCTGCTGGCCGCGGACGTCAACGAGGAGGTGTCGGCGTGAGCAGCACCAGCCCCACCCCGGGTCCGGGCGTCGAGCCCCTCGAGGACGAGGCGCGCATCGTCGCCGAGAACGAAGACCACGAGATGAGCTGGCGCGGCGTCGCCGCCGACGGTCGCGAGGAAGAGGTCAGCGAGCACGTCTCGGGCCTGCTCCGCAACCGCTCCCGCAGGCTGCTCGGCGAGCTCCTGCGCCCGCACAAGCGCTGGCTGTGGATCGTGGTCGGGGTCGTGCTCGCCGAGAACGCCGCCCGGCTCTCGATCCCCTACCTGGTCAAGGAGGGCATCGACGAGGGCATCCCGCCGATCCGCGAGAGCGGGGACACCAGCCTGCTGATCACGATCGTCGGGGTGGTCCTCATCGCGATCGTGGTGCAGGCGGTCACCCGTCAGACCTTCCTGGTGCTCTCGGGCCGCATCGGCCAGGACATGCTCTTCGAGGTGAGGCGCCGGGTCTTCCGCCACTTCCAGAAGCTGAGCCCGGCCTTCCACGACGAGTACACCTCCGGTCGCGTGATCTCGCGACAGACCTCCGACGTCGACGCGATCTACGAGATGCTCGAGGGCGGGTTCGACGGCCTCGTCACCGCTGTGCTCACCCTCTTCGGCACCGCCGTCCTGCTCCTCGTGCTCGACGTGAAGCTCGGCCTCGTCGCCCTGCTGTGCTTCCCGTTCCTGGTCTGGATCACCAACTGGTTCCGGAAGAGCTCGGCGAAGACCTACCGGGTCACCAGGGAGAAGGTCGCCCTGGTCATCGTCCACTTCGTCGAGTCGATGGGCGGCATCCGCGCGGTCCAGGCGTTCCGCCGCGAGGACCGCAACCAGGAGATCTTCGACGACGTCAACGACCAGTACCGCGTGGCCAACCTGAACGCCTTCCGGCTCGTCGCCTGGTTCATGCCGGGCATCAAGCTGATCGGCAACATCACCATCGGCGTGGTCCTGCTCTACGGCGCCTACCTGGCCTTCCAGGGCGAGGTCACCGTCGGCGTGCTCGCGGCGTTCCTGCTGTACCTCCGCCAGTTCTTCGAGCCGATGATGGAGATCAGCCAGTTCTACAACACCTTCCAGTCCGCCTCGGCGGCCCTGGAGAAGCTCTCCGGCGTCCTCGAGGAGGAGCCCGGCGTGCCCGAGCCGGTCACGCCGTTCCCGCTCGAGGACGTGCGCGGAGAGGTGCGCTTCGACCGCGTCGGCTTCGAGTACGTCGAGGGCACGCCCGTCCTGCCCGGCCTCGACCTCACCGTGCCCGCCGGCCAGACCATCGCCCTGGTCGGTACGACGGGCGCCGGCAAGACGACCATCGCCAAGCTCCTCTCGCGGTTCTACGACCCGGTCCGGGGACGGGTCCTGCTCGACGGGGTCGACCTGCGCGACCTCGACGAGGCGACCCTGCGCAGGTCGGTCGTGATGGTCACGCAGGAGAATTACATGTTCGGCGGCACGGTGGCCGACAACATCCGCTTCGGGCGTCCCGAGGCGACGCGGGAGGAGGTCGTGGCGGCCGCGCAGGCGATCGGCGCGCACGAGTTCATCTCCGCCCTGCCCGACGGCTACGACACCGACGTCGCCAACCGGGGTGGTCGTCTCTCGGCGGGTCAGCGTCAGCTCGTGGCGTTCGCCCGGGCGTTCCTGGCCGACCCGGACGTGCTGATCCTCGACGAGGCGACCTCCTCGCTCGACGTACCGTCGGAGCGGCTGGTGCAGCGGGCTCTGCAGACGATCCTCGCCGAGCGCACCGCGGTGATCATCGCCCACCGCCTGTCGACGGTGGAGATCGCCGACCGGGTGCTGGTGCTCGAGCACGGGCAGATCATCGAGGACGGGTCGCCGCGAGACCTGATCGAGGGTGGCGAGGGCAGGTTCTCCGACCTGCACGACGCCTGGCTCGCCTCCCTGGCCTGAAGCGGGCAGGCACGGTCCTCGCGCAGGCGACAGCCGCGGCGCATCGGCGCGCCGCGGCTGTCGTCGTTCTCGGGCCCTGGTCCCGGTCAGCCGACCCTGAGGCCGCGGTACATCCCCATCAGGGCGTGCGGCATCCCGCCCATGTTCGAGTCCGGCCACCAGCAGGTCAGCACGTAGCGGCCGCGCGGCAGGCGGTACTTGAACGCCATGCTCTGGCCAGTCGTGATGACACCCGTGTCGAGGGTGACGTTGAAGTTCACCGGCGGCGGGGACTGGTTGCCCTGCTTCTGCTCGTTGATCCAGGCGCGGAAGTCCTTCATGGTCTTGCCCCGCGCGAGCTTCACGATGGCGATGAAGTGCGGTGCGGAGCTCGGGTTGCGGAAGACGATCCGCCCCCTGGTGGGGATTCGCGGACTGGCCTTCCCCCACTTGTGCTCCCCGGTCGCGCGGATGACGTGGCCCGAGAGCCTGCCGCCCACGGACTCGCCGGCGACGGTGAACTCCAGGATCTTGGCGGGGTCGAGCCGGCGGGGCATGGTGTCGAGCGCCCAGTAGGTGCCCTCGGCCAGCTTGACCGACATGGTCGCCGACTTCTTGGCGGTGGTCGGCATGCCGCCGAGCAGGGTCATGTTCGCCTCGAAGCGCCTGAGCGCCCGGAGGTTGTTCTCGTTGAACGCGCGGTTGATGTCGCGCGCGGCCTCGCGCTTGTTGTAGCCGGAAGCAGCCTGTGCGATCTGGAAACCTGCTGAGCGCCGGGAGCTGATCGCGAACTTGGTGACGCCGGGCTGGAGCTCGGTCGTGGACATGTCGACGTTGTGGTCGCGCTTGACGAAGACCTCGACGGTCTGGGTCGCCGTCGCAGTGTTGGCCTGGGCCGGACCGGCCAAAGCGCCGGCGACAAGGCCGGCGGTGGCGGTTCCCAGCGCGGTGACCACTGCGATGAGGCGGTGATTCCTGGACATACAACCCCCTGGGGTGAGTGCGTCCGACGAATGCATGCTGAGCCACCGTCGCGCCAAGGCGTGCCGACGTCGAGATACATCGCCGAATATGACCACTTCGGATCAGGCTCGTTCCGGACAAACCGGCATCATTCGGTGCTTCACAGTCACCCGTTCCGGCCCTGGGCAGCTACGGTGGCCAGATGTTGCCCACAGATCTAGACCACCTGATCACTGTCGGCTCACCTGCGCTGTCGCCGGACGGGGCGACGGTGGCGTTCGTGGTGACTCGGGTCGATGCCGACGCGAACGCCTACCGCAGCCAGGTCTGGGTGGCCTCCGTGGACGGTGCGAGCGCTCCGCGCCCCTTCACCTCGGGGGAGCACAAGGATGCGAACCCGGCCTGGTCGCCTGACGGCGCCCGGCTCGCCTTCACCTCGAGCCGCGGAACGGGCGAGCGGACCAAGGCCTCGATCCAGGTCGCACCGGTCGGCACGGGAGGCGAGGTGGTGACCCTGGCGGAGCTCCACGAGGGCGTGGACACGCTCCGGTGGTCGCCCGACGGCAGCACGATCGCGTTCACGACGCGCACCCCCCACGAGCGGTACTCCGAGGACGACGAGGGCAAGCGTCAGCCGCGGCGGATCACCAAGCTCTTCTCCCGTCTCGACAATGTCGGTCCCACCTCCGACCGCCCTCAGCACGTCTACGTCGTCCCCTCGGACGGCTCCGCGCCGCCGCGGAACCTCACGCCGGGGGAGTCGGCCTTCCGGGGACCCTCCTGGACTCCCGACTCCCGGTCCCTCGTCGTCAGCGGCGCCGCCCACGACACCTGGGACCTCGACCGGCGCTCCGACCTGTTCCTTCTCGACGCCGAGTCGGGGGAGCGACGTGCGATCACGGGCACGACGGGCTCCTACGGCAGTCCCTCCGTCTCGCCCGACGGTCGACGCACGGCATTCCTGGGCACCGACGACGCCGACAGCTACCCCCGCAACGGCCACGTGGCGGTGATGCCGACCGACGCCGGACGGCACACGTGGGTCTCCCACGGACTCGACCGCACCTTCACCCCTTACCCGGACGGCCGGTCGCCGGTCTGGCTCGACGAGGACCGGCTGCTGGTCAGCGTCGAGGACCGTGGTGACGTCCACCTCTACGAGCTGCTCGCCGACGGCAGCAGCGCTCCCCGGGCGCTGTGGGACGGCACCGGCTGCGTGACCGGCTTCGACGCAGGGGCGGGCGCCGTCGTCTTCACGCTGTCCACCGACACGCGTCCCGGCGAGCTGTACGTCCTCGAGGACGAGAAGCCCCGCCGGCTGACCGACCTCACCGCGCGCTTCGCGCGTCAGGCGCAGCTGCAGGAGGTCGAGCGGTTCACCGTCCCCTCGACGGACGGCACCGTCGAGCTCGACGCCTGGTTCCTCCGGCCGACCGACTTCGAGGAAGGCCGGCAGTACCCGCTGCTGGTCAACGTGCATGGCGGGCCGTTCACGCAGTACGCCAACCGTTTCTTCGACGAGGTGCAGATGCAGGCCCGCGCCGGGTACGCCGTGCTCTGGTGCAACCCGCGGGGAAGCTCGGGGCGCGAGGAGGGGTTCGGTCGCGCCATCAGCGGACCCTCGCTCGGCGGCAAGGGCTGGGGGACCGTCGACTTCGACGACGTCATGGCGGTCCTCGACCACGCCCTCGCGCGGGCGCCGTACGTCGACCCTGACCGGGTCGGGATCATGGGCGGCAGCTACGGCGGCTACATGACGTCGTGGGCGGTCAGCCACAGCGACCGGTTCAAGGCGGCATGCAGCGAACGCGCCGCGAACAACCTGCTCAGCCTGGAGTGGGCCAGCGATGCAGCGGGGGCGTTCCGCACCTGGTTCGGCGTCAGCCACCTCGACGACCCCGAGGCCTATCTGCGTCACTCGCCGGTGAGCTACGTCAAGGAGATCGACACTCCGCTGCTGATCCTGCACTCGGAGGGGGACCTGCGCTGCCCCGTGGAGCAGGCCGACCAGCTGTTCGTCGCGCTGCGGCTTCTGGAGAAGGACGTCGAGATGGTGCGCTTCACCGGGGAGAGCCACGAGCTCTCCCGCTCCGGCTCACCGGCACATCGCCGTCAGCGGATGGAGATCATCCTGGAGTACTTCGACCGCTACCTGAAGGAGCAGGCGGGTTAGACCGTCGTGACGTCCGACTCGGCGGCCGCCTTGAGGCGCTTGAGGGTCTGCTCGATCCCGCGGCGGTTGCGGCCGGGAAAGCCGGTGACCTGGATCAAGGTGGCCCAGAGGCGGTTGTAGCGGGAGTAGTCGAAGGTCTCGGTGACCGTCGTGCCGCCGTCGTCGGTCGGCTCGAGCTCGTAGCGCCAGCGGTGGCCGCCGAAGTGCCGCCACGCGATCCGGCGGTCGGTCTCGAGCTCGACGACGTGGTTGGTGATCTTGTAAGGCACACCGAGCTTCATGTTGACGCTGAACGTGTCGCCCTTCGCCGTCAGCCGCTCAGGGCCCTCGATCACCGACCCGACGGACCCGGAGCCGTCGATGCGGGAGTGCTGCCGGGGGTCGGTGAGGATCGCGAACACCGTGGCCGGCGGGGCGTCGATCGTGGTCGAGGCCGAGATGGTCTGGTCGCTCATGCCTCGAACCGTAGCGGGGTCGCCCGACGTGCGAGACGGGGGTCCGCGGGTCAGGACGGCGGCTTCGGGATGTGTACGCCGGGGGGCGGCTCGCCGTGCCGTGCGGCGTACTCCTGCGCGTAGGCCGTGACCGCGGTCGGCAGCGTCATGAAGATCCGGTCCTCGCCGACCCGGTCGGTGAAGCCGGCCGCGTCGAGGTAGACGCGAAGGTCCTGCTTCACCCGCGCCATCGCGAAGACGATGCCACGTTCGGTCAGCGCCCGACGCACCTCCTCCAAGGCGTCCACCCCGGTCAGGTCCACCTCGATGTTCGCCTCGGCGTTGAGCAGGAACCACTCCACCGGGGTCGGCGCGCCCTCGACCGCGGCAAGGGCGCGGCGACGGAAATCCTCGGCGTTGGCGAAGAAGATCGGGGAGTCGTAGCGGTAGACCACCAGACCCGGGACCCGCCTCGCGTGCGGGTAGTCGTCGACGTCGTGCATGCCCGGCACGTCCGGGACGTACCCCAGGATGCCGTCGTGGGGCCGGGCCACCCGGTGGAGCAGGTCGACGATGGACAGACCGATCGCGACCCCGATCCCGGGCAGCACACCGAGGACCAGCACCGACGCGGTCGTCGCGAGGGCGAGCGCGAGCTCGGTGTGGCGGAACCGCGCGATGCGCCTCAGCTCCGCGACGTCGACGAGCCGGATCGCGGCGAACACCACCACCCCGCCGAGGGCCGCCAGCGGGAAGGCTGCGAGCACCGGGCTCAGGAACAGCATGGTCAGCAGCACCACGCCGAGGGCCACCAGTGAGTAGAGCTGGCTGCGGCTGCCGAGCGAGTCGCCGATGACGGTGCGGCTGCCGCTGCTGCTGACGGGGAACGCCGAGAACAGTCCGGCCCCGACGTTGGCCGCGCCGAGGGCCAGGAACTCCTGGTTGGCGTCGATGCGCTCCCGGCGGCGGCTGGCGAAGGCACGACCGGTCAGGACGTTGTCGGAGTAGCTGACGATGGCCACGCCGAGCGCCGGGACGGCCAGCTGCAGCACCTCCTGCGCAGCGAGGTCGGGTAGCCCCGGGGCGGGAAGGCGGGCCGGGATGGCGCCGACCACCTCGATGCCCTGGTCCTCCAGCCCGAGCAGGGCGACAGCGGCCGCGGCGAGGAGCATCACGAAAAGGGGGTTGGGCCACCGGGGCCGGAAGTGCTGTCCGAGGAGCAGCAGAACGAGCACCGCCGCGGCGAGCGTGACGGTGGCGAGCCGGACGTCGCCGAGGTGCGTGAGCGTGTACCCGGTCTGCTCGAGCGGGGTGTCGCCCTGCACGTCCATCCCGCTGAGCTTGCCGAGCTGGCTCACGACCATCAGGACGGCGATCCCGGCCATGTAGCCGACCAGCACCGGGCGCGACAGGAGGTCGGCGAGGAAGCCGAGCCGTCCGACGTACCCGAGCAGGCACAAGACGCCCACCGCGATGGCGAGCGCAGCCGCGAGCGCGGCGTACCGGTCGGGGTCGCCGGCCCCCATCGCGCCGACGGCCGCGGCAGTCATGAGGGCGGTGGTTGACTCCGGCCCCACCGACAGCTGCCGGGAGGACCCGAGGAGTGCATAGATCAGCAGCGGGGCGACGCAGGCCCACAGCCCGACCACCGCGGGGAGGCCGGCGACCTCGGCGTACGCCATCACCTGCGGGACGAGGTAGGCCGCAACCGTGACGCCGGCGAGAAGGTCGCCGCGCAGCCACCCGCGGTCGTAGTGCAGAAGGGTGGAGAGTCCGGGTGCGAACGAGGCGAGGCGGTCAGTCGGCGTCGACGCGTTCTGCTTCGCCATGAGGCGAAACTACTGCCTCGACCGCCTCCGGCGCCGGAGTCTCGGGAAGGGGCTTGCGTCGCGGCCGCTCGGCCGTGATGACGATCGCGACGGCGAGGACCACGATGCCGCCCCCGATCACGATCGCGGAGGTGACGGACTCGCCGAGGATCAGCCAGCCGAGGAAGACCGCGACGACGGGGTTGACGTAGGCATAGGTCGCCACCAGGCCGATCGGCGCGTTGGCCAGCAGCCAGACGTACGCCGTGAACGCGAGCATCGACCCGAACACGACGAGGTACCCCAGCGCGAGCCAGGTGTCCGCGCTGTAGTCGGCGGTGAAGCGCTCGCCGCTGAGGAAGCCGACGCTGATCATGATCAGGCCGCCGCAGGCCATCTCGTAGACGGCCGTCACGAACACGTCGTCGGGCAGCAGCAGGCGGGGCTGGATGAACGATCCGTACCCCCAGCAGGTCGCGGCGAACAGGATCAGCAGAGCCGGGCCCAGCGGGAGGTCGCCGCCGCTTCCGCGGCCCGCAAGCACCAGGAAGGCCAGCCCGGCGAAGCCGAGCACGACTCCGAACAGCGAGAGCGGCTTCGGACGGTCCCCGCTGATCGTGCGGAACACCACGATGATCAGCGGCGCGACCGCGATCAGCAGTGCGGTTGCACCTGAGGGCGCGCCCTTGCTCTCACCCACGGACACGAGGCCGTTGCCGAGCATCGGCAGCATCAGGCCGAGGAGGGCGGCGCCGGCGAGCTGACGCGGCCGCACCGCCAGCCGGCGGACTCCGCCCCTCAGGGCCAGGACCGCGCCCAGGAGCAGGCCGGCGGTGAGGAAGCGCATGCCCATGGTGATCAGCGGCGGGGCCTCCTCGACGACGATCCGGATCCCGAGGTACGTCGACCCCCAGACGACGTACACGACCCCGAGGGCGGCAACGACCAGGCCGAGGGCCGGAGCCTGCTTCGGGCGTGCCGGGGCGGGGAGCGTCTGGGTCATGACCGTCCTGTCTCGTCGTCGGTTCGCGAGAAGACTAGGTCGAGGCCGGACCCGCGGTCGCGCGGATTTCGGACAGGAAACCACGAGATCCGGCCAGGCCGACGAACGGCCCGGTGAGCCTGGTGCTCGATTAGGTCCGCCCGAGAAAGATCGGTACTTTATGAACACTGAGTCCGGTGTGTCGCCGGTCACAGGGACACATCAACGGCCCGCACGAAGCGATGCGCAACACCCTGGCGCAGCCTCCGCGCAGGGTCGTGAACGCGAGAGCCGACGGCGGAGACCCCGATCGTCGACAACTCCAAGGAGTGCAGGTGACAGACAACGTATCGACTGGCCCCGCGACGGGCAGTGGAGACTTCGGCCCGGACCTCGGTGAGGTCTTCGGCCCGAACCAGGCCGACGGCGGCCCCGAGCTCGTGCAGCTGCTGACCCCCGAGGGCGAGCGGCGCGAGCACCCCGAGTTCTCCTTCGACCTCGACGACGAGGCGATCAAGGGGTTCTACCGCGACATGGTCCTCACCCGTCGCATCGACGTGGAGGCGACCGCGCTGCAGCGCCACGGCGAGCTCGGCATCTGGGCTCAGCTCCTCGGCCAGGAGGCGGCGCAGATCGGCTCCGGCCGCGCGCTCGCCCCGCAGGACTTCGTCTTCCCGACCTACCGCGAGCACGGCGTCGCCTGGTGCCGCGACCTCGACCCGCTGCGCCTCCTCGGCCTCTTCCGCGGTGTCGACCAGGGCGGCTGGAACCCGGAGTCGAACAACTTCGGGCTGTACACCATCGTCATCGGTGCGCAGACCCTGCACGCGGTCGGCTACGCCATGGGCATGCAGCGCGACGGTGTTGTCGGCACCGGCGACCCGGAGCGTGACGCCGCGGTGGTCGCCTACTTCGGCGACGGCGCGAGCAGCCAGGGCGACGTCAACGAGTCGTTCATCTTCGCCGCCTCCTACAACGCCCCCGTCGTGTTCTTCTGCCAGAACAACCAGTGGGCGATCTCGGAGCCGATCGAGCGTCAGACCCGCATCCCGCTCTACCAGCGCGCCCTCGGCTTCGGCTTCCCCGGCGTCCGTGTGGACGGCAACGACGTCCTGGCCTGCTACGCAGTCACCCAGGCCGCTCTCCAGCGGGCCCACGAGGGCAGCGGCCCGACCTTCATCGAGGCCTACACCTACCGGATGGGTGCGCACACCACGACCGACGACCCGACCCGGTACCGCCTCTCCTCCGACGTCGAGGCCTGGAAGCTCAAGGACCCGATCGCCCGCGTGAAGGCGTACCTCGTCCGCAACGGGCTCGTCGACCAGGACTTCTTCGACAGCATCGAGGACGAGGCCGAGCAGCTCGGACACCACCTGCGCGAGGGCTGCAAGGCCCTCCCCGAGCCCAGCCCGCTCAGCGTCTTCGACCACGTGTACGTCGACCAGACCCCCGAGCTCGCCGCCCAGAAGGAGGCCTACGCGGCCTACCTCGCGTCCTTTGAGGGAGCCCACTGATGGCCAAGATCACTCTTGCGAAGGGCCTCAACGCCGGCCTTCGCGCCGCGATGGAGAACGACCCGAAGGTCGTCGTCATGGGAGAGGACGTCGGCAAGCTCGGCGGCGTCTTCCGCATCACCGACGGCCTCCAGAAGGACTTCGGCGAGGACCGGGTGATCGACACCCCGCTCGCCGAGTCCGGCATCCTCGGCACGGCGGTCGGCCTCGCGATGCGCGGCTACC
>DATICF010000089.1:0-66667 GCA_035456965.1 Nocardioidaceae bacterium | reverse complement strand
GACACCGATGGTCAGCGCGCCGAGCGAGCGGGCGATCCGGGCCACGACGGGGGCACCGCCGGTGCCGGTGCCACCGCCCTCGCCTGCGGTCACGAAGACCATGTCGGCGCCCTTGAGCACCTCCTCGATCTCCTCGGCGTGGTCCTCGGCTGCCTTGCCACCCACCTCGGGGTTGGCGCCCGCGCCGAGGCCGCGGGTGAGCTCACGGCCGATGTCGAGCTTGACGTCGGCGTCGCTCATGAGGAGTGCCTGCGCATCGGTGTTGATCGCGATGAACTCAACGCCCTTGAGCCCGACCTCGATCATCCGGTTGACGGCGTTGACGCCACCTCCACCGATACCCACGACCTTGATGACGGCCAGGTAGTTCTGCGGTGCTGCCACGGCGGGTGCCTCTCGCTGCTCTGCTGCCTGGTACTTCAGACAGACGGGGTGTACGTCGGTGGGGAAGATGCACGACAGTGACGATCCGCCTCAACCCTCACCCTGAAGTAGAGGGTTATAGTTATGTCAACCTCGTGCTTGCCAAACAAACCTAGGTGAGAGCCCCGAGCGGCGTGCGACCGACACGCGGACGACACGCCACTTTTCCCTTGACAAGCTATGGATCGGGCCTTCTGCGGCCCGGGCCGGCCGCGGGTCAGCGCTTGATCGTGGGCTGTGCCGGGACGCTGACGTCGTACAACGACGCCTTCTGCTCGAGCAGGACCGCGAGCACGGCGGCCTTGTTGTCCGAGTCCGCCGCACTCCCCCAGAAGATCGTGCGCCCGTTGCGGAGCTGGAGCGTGATCGAGTCCACAGTCTCGACGACGAGATGGTCGACCCGGGCAGCGAGGTCTCCGGGCAGCGCATCGATCACCTGGGCAGCCTCGGCAAGCGCCTCGGTGCGGGTGGCCGCGGAGATGCGAACGACGGGCAGGCCCGCTGGCACCCTCGGGTAGCTCCGGAAGAGGATGCCCTCCTCGTCGAGCCCCCGGACCGCCCCGTCGCGTTCCACGACGGCGACTGCCTCGCGCTCGAGGACGGCGATGCGGACCGTGTCGGGCCACGACCTGGTCACGTCCACGGCCTTGACCGGGGCGAGACTCTCCACGCGGGCCGCGATCGCCTCGAGCGGTGCTGTGGCGAGCGGCTTCCCCATCGGGACCTCGGCCACCCGGCGGACCTCCCCCGACCCGAGCACGTCCACGCCCTTCACCTCGACTGCCTCGACGGTGAGTGCTGAGGAGAAGAACACCAGCCACCCCGCCCCGGCCAGCAGCGCCAGCACCGCGAGGGCGACGACGACGCCGCGCAGTGCGAGCCATCGCCGGGCCCACTGGCGCCTGGCGAAGCGCTTGCGCGCGATGCGTACGGTGCGCTCATCGGCCGGCACCCGCTCGGGAGGGGTTCTAGTCCTCGACACCTCGAGACCTCTCGGAGAGCAGCTCGAGGACCTCCGGGCCCACCAGCGTCACGTCCCCCGCACCAAGGGTGAGTACGACGTCGCCGGGACGCGCCCGCTCCACCAGACGCGGCGGCGTGGCCTGCCACGACGGCTCGAAGAGCACCTGCTCCTCGGGCAGCGGCACATGTGAGGCGACCAGCTGTCCGTTGATCCCGGGCTCGGGGTCCTCGCGCGCGACGTAGACGTCCATCACCACGACCTCGTCGGCCGCCCCGAGGGCCTGCCCCATCTGCGGCCCGAAGATGCGTGTACGCGAGACCAGGTGCGGTTGGAACGCCACGACGACCCTGCCCTCCCCGGCCAGCGACCGGGCCGCCTGGAGGTCGCCCACGATCTCGTTGGGGTGGTGGGCATAGCTGTCGTAGACCCGGATGCCGTCGACCTCGCCCTTGAGCTCCATCCTCCGCCGGGTGCCCGTGAAGGACTCGAGGCCGCGCTTGAGGTCGGCGAAGCCGAAGCCCAGACGCAGTCCGGCCGCGAGCGCTGCAAGGGCGTCCAGGACGTAGTGCCGTCCAGGAATCTGCAGCCTGATCTCTCCCAGACGTCGACCACGGTCCACGACGGCGAAGCTGGACGTCGAACCCTCGAAGCGGAGTGACTCCGCGCGCAGGTCCGCGTCGAGGGACTCCCCCACGCCGACGACCGTCAGCCCGCGCTCGCGCGCCTGGACGGCCAGAGCGGCCGCGCCCTCGTCGTCGATGCAGACGACCAGGAAACCCTCCGGGTCGATGCGGTCGAGGAACGATGTGAACGCCGCGTGGTAGGCCTCCTCGGTGCCGTAGTTGTCGAGGTGGTCGGCCTCGACGTTGGTGACCAGGGCCCCGAACGGCGAGTAGACGAGGAACGCACCGTCGCTCTCGTCGGCCTCCGCGACGAAGATCTCGCCGCTGCCGTCGTGGGCATTGGCCCCTGACTCGTTCAGCTCCCCGCCGATGGCGAAGGACGGGTCGGCGCCACAGTGCTGAAGGGCCACGGTCAGCAGCGACGTGGTGGTCGTCTTGCCGTGGGTGCCGGCAACCGCGACCACCCGCCTGTCCCGCATGACCGACTCCAGGGCGGCCGAGCGCGGAAGCACCCGCAGACCCTGGCGCTGCGCCTCCACGACCTCAGGGTTGTCCTCCCGCACCGCCGTCGAGACCACGAGCGTGTCCACGTCGCGCACCTGCGAGGCGTCGTGGCCGACGTGGCAGGTGGCGCCCAGCGCGCGCAGAGCCTCCAGCGCGCGCGACTCCTTCGCGTCGCTGCCGCTCACGGTGATGCCGCGCGAAAGCATGATCCGGGCGATGCCGGAGAGCCCAGCCCCGCCTATGCCGACGAAGTGCACACGGCCGAGCCGGTCGGCGGGGAGCAGGGTCTCGGGGACGGGAACCTTCATCGTGCGGCCGCCAGGATCATCTCGGCGAGCTTCGAGTCGGCATCCCGGGGAATCAGGTCCGAGGCCGCCGAGGACATCGCGTTGAGCCGGTCAGCCTCGGTCAGCAGCGAGGGCACGGTGGCCCGGACCCAGTCGGGGGTGAACGCGCTGTCCTGGACGAGCAGCCCGCCTCCGGCGTCCACCACGGGCCGGGCGTTGAGATCCTGCTCGCCGTTGCCGATGGGCAGCGGCACGAACACAGCCGGCAGCCCCACGGCGGCGGTCTCGGTGACCGTGTTGGCCCCGGCGCGGCACACCACCAGGTCGGCCGCGGCGTAGGCGAGATCCATGCGGTCGACGTACGGCACGACGACGTACGCCGGGTCGCTCTCACGCCGGTCGACGTCGACCTCTCCCGCGGGACCGGCCACGTGGAGCACCTGGATGCCGGCGTCGGCGAGGGCTCGATGGGCTCCGGACACGGACTCGTTCAGGCGACGGGCGCCCTGGGAGCCCCCGGTCACCAGCAGGGTCGGGAGGTCGGGCTCGAGGCCGAAGGTCCTCCTCGCCTCCGCGCGCATGGCGGGACGGTCGAGGGTGGAGATCATCCGGCGGATCGGCAGTCCGGTGTAGGTCCCGTGCTTCAGAGGCGTGTCGGGGAAGCTCGTGGCGACGTGGGTGGTCATCCGGGCGCCGAGCTTGTTGGCGATACCGGGGAGGGCGTTGCCCTCGTGGACCACGATCGGAAGCTTCCTGCGACGAGCAGCCAGGTAGGCAGGGACGGAGACGTACCCCCCGAAGCCCACGACGACGTCTGGCCGAAGCCGGTCGATCACCTCGGTGGCCGCGCTGACCGAGCCCTTGAGCCGGGACGGGACCTTGAGCAGGTCGCCGGAGGGCTTTCGGGGAAGAGGCACCGGAGGGATCAGCTCGAGCGGGTAGCCCGCCTCCGGAACCACCCGGACCTCGAGGCCTCGGGGTGTCCCGAGCGCGGTCACCTCGACCGTGTCGTCGATCCGCTTCAAGGCGTCTGCTGTCGCCAGGAGTGGTGAGGTGTGCCCCGCCGTACCGCCGCCGGCCAGGAGAATCCGCATGCTGTCTCTACTTTCCTCGTGCGTTCTGTCGACCCCCCGCAGTCACTCCCACCGACCGGCGGCGCCTGCGCGCCCTCAGGGCTGCGCCAGCACCCGGCTCGGACCGCGCGAAGGAGACCAGGAGGCCCAGCGCGACCAGAGACGGGAGGAGTGCGGAACCACCGTAGGACACCAGTGGTAGCGGGATGCCGATGACCGGCAGCAGGGCGAGGACCATGCCGATGTTGATCATCATCTGCGCGGTCAGCCACACGGTGATCCCGGCCGCCATGTATCGGACGAACGGGTCAGTGGTGCGGAGCGCGACGCGGATCCCGGCGTAGGCGATCGTGAGGAACAGACCCAGCACGAGAAGCGTGCCGACGAGACCGAGCTCCTCGCCGAGCACCGCGAAGATGAAGTCGGTGTGTGCTTCTGGAAGCGACCCCCACTTCTGCTGGCTGGCCGCGATCCCCTTGCCGAACCACTTGCCGCTCGACATCGCGAACAGCCCGTGAGCTGCCTGCCACCCCGCTCCCTCGTAGTTCTTGAACGGGTCGACGAAGTTCGTGAGGCGCTCGAGACGCTCCTGGCTCGTAGCGGCGAGGTACAGCGCTACAGCGCCGACCACGAGCAGCATGAGGCCGAAGATGCGAGCGGGCGCCCCCACGACCCAGAGCATGCCCAGCACGATCGCGAACAGCACCAGCGCTGTGCCCAGGTCACCGCCGATCACCACCAGCCCGGTCAGCAGGCCTGTCACCGGCAGAACGGGGATCAATGCGTGCTTCCAGTCGCCGAGCAGCTTCTCCTTGCGGGCGTACAGATCCGCGCACCACAAGATGATCGCGAGCTTTGCGAACTCGGACGGCTGGATGGTCAGCGGCCCGAGTGCGAGCCAGTTGGTGTTGCCGTTGACCTCCTTGCCGAGTCCCGTCAACGTCAGCGCGAGGAGGAGCGCCGAGACCACGAGCCCCGGCCAGGCGAACGCACGGATGGCGCGGTGCGGCAGCCTCGATGCGAGGAAGGCGACCGGGAGAGCCAGGCCGACCCACATCAGCTGCCTGAAGAAGATGCGGTAGCTGCTGTCGAAGATCTTGTAGGAGTAGACGCTCGACGCGCTCAGCACCATCATCAGGCCGATGGTGAGCAGGAGCGTCGAGGCGCCGAGCAGCAGGTAGTACGACGTGAGCGGGCGGTCCAATGCCTGACTCAGGGAGGTCCGCTCGCCCGCCCCGCTCGACGCGGTGGTGCGCTCACGACCCGGCCGCCCCGTCGTGGTCGTCACATCCAGCCCCTCTGCCCGTTTGCGTCACGCCCGTCGATGCGGGCCGTGGAGGACCGGCCTCCCCTAACGTTCGCGAAGCCGGTGCACGGCCTCGGCGAAGGCGTCGCCACGCTCGCCGTAGTTCGCGAACATGTCCATGGACGCGCACCCCGGCGCCAGCAGCACGGCGTCTCCCGGCTGCGCCAGGTCGGCTGCGGCACCGACTACGCGGTCCATGACAGAAGTGTCCTCGCCCTCGATGACGATGACGGGAACATCGGGGGCGTGTCGCGAAAGCGCGTCGGCGATCACATCGCGGTCCTGACCCAGCAGCACGACACCGCGCAGCCGGCCGCTCACGGCCCGGACCAGGTCGTCGAAGCGGGCGCCCTTCGCCAACCCGCCGGCCACCCACACCACCGGGTCGTAGGCGGCGAGGGAGGACTGCGCAGCATGCGGGTTGGTGGCCTTGGAGTCGTCGACGTACCTCACCTCGTCGACGACCGCGACCTCGGCGATCCGGTGGCCGTCCGGCTCGAAGGTCCGCAGCCCGTCGCGTACGGCGATGGGCGGCACGCCGTGGGCCCGCGCCAACGCCGCTGCGGCCAGGGCGTTGGTGATGAAGTGGGGGGCGTCGGAGGCGAGGTCGGCTACCGTGCACAGCTCGGCGGCGCTCGTGTGGCGCTCCTCGATGAAGGCGCGGTCGACGAGGATGTCGTCCACGACGCCGACCATCCCGACGTCGGGGGTGCCGCGGGTGAAGCCGATCGCGCGTGCCCCCTCCTGCACGTCGGCCTCGCGCACGAGCCGCTCGGTCACCGGGTCGGCTGCGTTGTAGACGCACGCGCGCTGGACCCGCTCGTAGATCCGGCCCTTGTCGGCGGCGTAGTCGTCGAAGGTGGAGTACCAGTCGAGGTGGTCCTCGGCGACGTTGAGCACCGCCGCGGACTCGGCGGCCATCGAGTCGGTGTAGTGCAGCTGGAAGCTGGACAGCTCGACGGCGAAGACGTCGTACGGAGTCGGATCCATCACCGCCTCCACGATCGGCAGGCCGACGTTGCCGCAGGCCACGCTGCGCAGACCGTGTGCGCGCAGGATGTGGTCGAGCATCTGCACGGTCGTGGTCTTGCCGTTCGTGCCGGTGATCGCCAACCAGGGCGCGGCATGGTTCGGGTCGCGAAGGCGCCAGGCGAGCTCGACCTCTCCCCAGATCGGGATGCCGCGATCCCGGGCCTGTGACAGCAGCGGCGCCGAGGGCTTCCAGCCCGGCGAGGTGACCAGGACGTCGACGTCCTCGGGGAGCTCCTTGGTCGCGCCGCGGCCCAGCCTGACGTCGGCGCCGAGGATCTCCAGCAGCGTCCCCTTCTCGCCGCGCTCGCCGGCGTCCGACTCGTCGAGAGCGATGACGTGCGCGCCCTGGTGGGTCAGGTTGTCGGCCGCGGCGAAACCGGAGACACCCATGCCGGCGACCACCGCGCGAACCCCGTCCCAGGAGTCGTGGCGGCCCAGGGAGTCGAGGTTCATACGCCCGCCACCCACTCCGCGTAGAAGACGCCCAGACCGGCCGCGACGCACAGGCCGGCGATGATCCAGAACCGGATGACGATCGTCACCTCGGCCCAGCCCTTCAGCTCGAAGTGGTGCTGCAGCGGTGCCATGCGGAACAGCCGCTTGCCCTTGGTCGCCTTGAAGTAACCGACCTGAAGGATCACCGACAGGGTGATGAGCACGAAGAGGCCGCCGATGATCAGCAGCAGCAGCTCGGTGCGGGTGAGGATCGCCAGCCCGGCGAGCGCTCCGCCGAGCGAGAGCGACCCGGTGTCGCCCATGAAGATCTTGGCCGGTGCGGCGTTCCACCACAGGAACCCGAAGCAGGCTCCGGTGAGTGCGGCCGCGACCACGGCCAGGTCGAGCGGGTCACGCACCTCGTAGCAGGCGGCGCCCGGGACGACGGCGCAGCTCTGGTTGTTCTGCCAGATGTTCACGAGGGTGTAGGCCCCGAAGACCATCGTCGAGGCGCCGGTCGCGAGACCGTCGAGACCGTCGGTGAGGTTCACGCCGTTGCTGGCCCCGGCGATCATCACCATCATGAACAAGATAACGAGCACTGTCGGCCAGGTGAGCGCAGGGAACTCGCGGATGAACGAGATCGCGTGCGAGGCCGGAGTCTCCCCACGCTCGTCCTCGAACCCCTCCCACAGCGCGAAGTAGCCGAAGACGACGGCTACGAGCACCTGGCCGGTCATCTTCGCCTTGCTGCGCAGGCCGAGCGAGCGCTGCTTGGCGATCTTGATGTAGTCGTCGAGGAAGCCGACGGTGCCCAGACCCACGAACAGGAAGAGGAGCAGCAACGCCGAGGCCGACGGCACGTCTCGGGTGATCAGCTTGGCCGTGAAGTAGGCGAACACCACGGAGATGATCATCACCAGGCCGCCCATGGTGGGGGTTCCCCGCTTGGTGTGGTGCGTCGTGGGGCCGTCGTCGCGGATCAGCTGGCCGTACCCCTTGGCCACCAACGCCCGGATCGCCAGGCGCGTGCCGAGGAGCGTGAAGAGGAGTGACAGGCCTCCCGCCAGCAGGATCGCCCTCATCCAGTGGTCTCCTTCTCTCCCCCGTCGTTGTCGGCGAGCAGTGCCTCGGCCACAGCACCGAGCGCAGCAGCGTTCGAGGCCTTGAGCAGCACGACGTCGCCCGGAGCCAGATGCTCACGCAGCCAGGCGAGCGCTTCCTCGTTGGTCGCGACGAAGACCGACTCGTCGCCCCATGAGCCTTCCAGACACGCTCCGAGGTGCATCGGTCGGGCCGGTTCACCGACCACGAGGAGCTGGCTGATGTCCAGACGAACGGCGAGCCTACCGACCGCGTCGTGCTCGTCGCGGCTGGACTCCCCGAGCTCGCGCATCTCTCCCAGGACGGCGACAGTGCGGGTCTGAGGGCCTCGGCCCCGACCGACGGCGGCGAGCGCCTTGAGAGCGGCACGCATCGAGTCAGGGTTGGCGTTGTAGGCGTCGTTGATCACCATGACCCCGTCGGCGCGCTCGTGAACCTCCATGCGCCCGCCCGAGACGGTCCGTGCCTGTGCCAGCGCGGTTGCGGCCTGCTCGAGCGACATGCCGAGGGCGAGTGCGACGGCGGCCGCCGCTGCGGCGTTGTGCGCCTGATGCTCGCCGACGAGGTTCAGCTCGACGTCGGCCGAGCGGTCGCCTGCGGCGAGCTTGAACCGCGGGCGGCCCAGGGCGTCGAGCTCCAACCCCTGCAGGCGTACGTCGACCCCGGCGGACTCGCCGTAGGTGAGCACCCTGGCTCGGGTACGGGAGGCCATGGGCGCCACCAACGGGTCGTCGGCGTTGAGCACCGCGACCCCGTCCTCGCCGAGCGCCTCGACGATCTCGCCCTTGGCCTGGGCGATGTCCTGCTGAGTCCCGAACTCGCCGATGTGGGCCTTGCCCACGTTGAGCACGAGCGAGACGTTCGGCGGCGCGACCTCGCACAACGGCGCGAGGTGACCGACACCGCGTGCGCCCATCTCGAGGACGAGGAACTCGGTCTCGGCGTCGGCCCGCAGCACGGTCAGCGGGAGGCCGAGCTCGTTGTTGAACGACCCGGCGGTCGCGACCGTCGTACCGCCGCGGGAGAGGACCTGCGCAAGGAGGTCCTTGGTGCTGGTCTTGCCCTGCGAACCGGTGAGCGCGACCACCCGGACGTCGGTCAGCCGCGCGAGCACGTGATGGGCCAGGGCCGCGAGCGCAGCCTGCGGATCCGCGACGACGACGCTCGGCAATCCCACCGGTCGGCTGCAGAGCACTGCGGCGGCCCCCGCGTCGACGGCTGCCCGCGCATAGTCGTGCCCGTCGACGTTCGCCCCCACGAAGGCGGCGAAGAGGCCTCCCGCCTCGGGAGCCCTGGTGTCGACGAAAGCCGGACCGGTGACGGTCACGCCCGGGTCGTCATGAACGTCGCCGCCGACGACGGCGGCGATCTCCGGGAGGGTCATGGGGATCATCGACGGGTCAGCTCCTCGAGAAGAACGGCACGGTCGTCGAAGGGGTGGACGGTCCCGTCGACCTCCTGGCCGGCCTCGTGTCCCTTGCCGGCCACGACGACGGTGTCCCCGGCCTCGGCGCGCTCCACTGCGAGACGGATGGCCTCGCGACGGTCGCCGCGCTCGTGCACCTCGGCGCGCTCCGCTTCCGGCACCACAGCCGCGCCCTCGAGCATCGCGGCGCGGATCGCGGCCGGGTCCTCGGTGCGCGGGTTGTCGTCGGTGATGATCAGCACGTCCGCGAGGCGGGCGGCGATCTCCCCCATGACCGGTCGCTTGCCCTGGTCGCGGTCGCCCCCGGCGCCCAGCACGATGACCAAGCGGCCCTTGGTCAGCGGCCGCAGCGTGGCCAGCGCGGCCGTCACCGCGTCCGGTTTGTGGGCGTAGTCGACCACGGCGAGGAAGTCCTGCCCGGCGTCGACCCGCTCGAGGCGCCCGGGCACCCCACCGGAGGCGGCGATCCCCTCCGCGACCGCCCGGGGGTCGAACCCGGCCTCGCCCAGCGAGGCGATGGCGGCGAGAGCGTTGGCGACGTTGAAGTCTCCGGCGAGCCGAACTTCGGCGGCGATGCGGTCACCGTCGGGCGTGCGCACCGTGAACGTGGACCCGTTGGGACCCATGTCGATGTCCTGCGCGACCCAGTCGGCCTCGGCGCCGGCCACGGAGAACGTCTTGGTCGGGATGGAGGGGTCGACCAGCAGGCGGCGGCCGTAGGCGTCGTCGACGTTCACCAGGCCCATGCGCGCCCGCTCGGGCGTGAAGAGGCTCGCCTTCGCGGCGAAGTAGTCCTCGACGTCGGCGTGGAAGTCGAGGTGGTCTCGGCCGAGGTTGCTGAACACGGCGACGTCGAAGACCACCCCGTCGACCCTGCCCATCACGAGCGCGTGGCTCGACACCTCCATGGCGCACCCTCGGACCCCCCGCTCGCGCATGAGCGCGAAGAGGGCATGGAGGTCGGGGGCCTCCGGCGTGGTCAAGGTGGTCTTCACGTCGACCCCGTCGATACGGGTGCCGACCGTGCCGACCACGGCGGCTGGGACCCCCGACGTCTGCAAGCCACCCTCGGCGAGCCGGGTGGTCGTGGTCTTGCCCTGGGTGCCGGTGACCGCCACCAGCTTCAGGTCGCGTGCCGGCTCGCCGTACACCCGGGCCGCGAGGCTGCCGAGGAGCTGTCGGGGCTCGTCGACCACGAGGACGGGTATGCCGAGGCCCGAGCACAGCTCCGCGCCGGCCGGGTCGGTGAGGATCGCGACGGCACCGGCTTCCACGGCTGCGGCTGCGAAGGACGCCCCGTGGGCGCGGGCCCCGGGCAGGGCGGCGTACAGGTCACCGGGTGCCACCCGCTGCGAGGAGAGCGACAGGCCCGTGACGGTCGGCCCTGCATCCGCTCCCTCGGGGAGGCCGACGCGCTCGGCCAGCCGGTCTCCGAGCCAGTCGGCCACCGTGCCGAGAGGCGTCAGCAACGGGTTGCTTGGGCGCGTGGCGGTCACAGCCGACACGTCGGGCAGGTCTGGCACGTCGGCAGGGTACCCGCGCTCACCACTCGACAGGGTTGTCGGGGGCAGGTGCGCCGGTCGGCGGGACGGCGTACTTGCGCAGGAGATAGGTCATGATCTTCCGGAACGCCGGGCCGCCGACGGATCCGCCGCCCCCGCCGTTCTTGGGGTCCTGGACGACCACGTAGACCAGAAAACGAGGGTCGTCGGCCGGCGCGAAGCCCGCGAAGGAGACGGTGAACGTGCCGTCGTAGCAGCGGCAGCCCTCCCCCACGCGCTGGGCCGTGCCGGTCTTGCCCGCCACGCGGTACCCCTCGATCGCCGCGCCGGGCGCGGTGCCCTCCTCGGGGTCGGTGACGGCCTCCATCATCTCGGCGGTCAACCGAGCGGCACGCTGACTGATCACTCGCCTCGAGGTGCTGGTGCCACTCCCGACGGTCTCGCCCTCCGAGGTGGTGGCCACGCCCTTGACCAGGCTGGGCTGGATGAGCACCCCGTCGTTGGCGATGGCGTTGACCGCCGCCGCCATCTGCAGCGCGTTGACCGAGACGCCCTGGCCGAAGGAGATCGTGTCCTGGTTGATCTGCGACCAGCTCTCCCACCAGGGGAGCAGGCCCCGCGACTCCTTCGGGAGCCCGACGCCGGTCGCCTTTCCGAGCCCGAACGCGGAGAGGTAGTCGTACATCTCCTGCGGGCGGAGCTCGTCGGCAGCGAGCACGGTCCCGACGTTGGAGGACTTGGCGATGACACCGGTCAGGGTGAGTCGCAGCTCCTCGTGGTCCCAGTAGTCGCCGATCACGCGGTCGCCGCGCCGGATCTGGTTGGGCACGGTGATGCGAGTGTCTGGGGTGACCTTTCCGGCGTCGATGAGCGATGCGGCGGTCAGCACCTTCTCCACCGAGCCCGGCTCGTACACGTCGTACATCGACCTCATGCCGAGGTCCTCCGAGGACGCCTGGAGCGGCTGATTTGCGTCGAAGGTCGGGTGGTCGGCGAGAGCGAGCACCTCGCCCGAACGGCTGTCGAGCACGACGGCGACTCCGGACTCGCCCCGGGCCCCCTGCACCGCCTGGCGCAGGACGCGCTGGGTGTACCACTGGACGTCGCGGTCGATGGTCAAGGTGAGGTCGGAGCCGTCCTCGGGCTCCACGACGCTGTTCTCCCCGAGCGGGAGCCGCTGCCCGGCCCCGGTCTCGTAGGTCGCGGACCCGTCCTTGCCCGACAGCATCTTGTCGAAGATCAGCTCGAAGCCCTGGAGCGGCTTCCCCTCCCCACCCATGAACCCGAGGATGTTCGCGGCGACGTCCCTCGCCGGATAGTTGCGGACCGGGTCGCGCTGCGTGTAGACGCCCGAGTACCCCTTCTCCTCGATCTCGTCGAGCACGTCGCGGGCCCGGTTGGCCGGGACCCGGCGGGCGAGGTACTGGAACCGGCTCTCGGGCTTGCGGAGCCGTTCGAGAACCTCGAAGTAGTCGACGTCGAGACGGCCGGCGACGAGCTTGGCGATCTCCTGGGCGTTCTCAGCGGTCATCGAGGGGTCGGCGGTCAGCATCAAACCGTCGGCCGACTCCGCGAGAGGCTCGCCGTTGCGGTCCAAGATCGCACCCCGGGTCGCGGGCAGGGTCACCGTCTGAAGACCCGCAGCCTCCGCCCGTGCGGCGTACGCGTGCGCGTCGATCCCCTGGAGCTGGAAGAGCCTCGCGGCGAAGACCGACACCACCATCGCGATGAGGATGAACCCCACGCGCAGGCGAAGGAGCGAGGCTCCCCGCCGCGTACGTCCGCGCTGGGTCAAGGCGTCCTCCCCCCGGACCGGCCGGCCCCTGCGGCCGCGTTCTGGTTCCTCTTTGTACGCGACTCGGCACCCCGACTGCGGGAGGCCGCGGCCGAACGCCTCGCCGTGTCTCGACGCTGCGCTGCCCGGTCACGCCTGGCCCGGGGGGCCTCGACGATCACGAGCTTGGGACGCAGCGACTCAGGCTTGGTCGGCGCAGGCGGCGCGATCTGGAGAGTGTCGGTCGGCTCGGCGACGGACGGCCGACCGAGCACCTTGCCGTCGGAGAGCCGGATGAAGGCGGGGTTGCTCGCCGGCACCATGCCGAGCTTCTTCGCCTGGGCAGCGACGTGCTGGGGGTCCCGGAGCCGGTCCAGCTGCATCCGCAGCGACTCCTCCTTGCCCGCGAGGACCGCGGCCTGCTCCTCCATCGAGCTGGCCACGAACGAGGCCTGCTGCATGTTCGTGTTGAACAGCAACAGCCCCACGATGCCGCCGATGAGCAGCAGCGAGACCAGGCTCACGAACGGGACGCGCGGCGCCTTCTGTGTCCTGCGCGGTACGACGGTCAGGCGAGCGCGCTCAACGGCGGCCTCCGCGAAGCGCGGGAGGCTGCGGGCCTGCGACAAAGGGGTGCTCATGCTGCGGCTCCGGGGGTGCGACGGACTCGTTCGACGGCGCGAAGGCGCACCGACGCTGCTCTGGGGTTCTGCGCGATCTCGGCCTCGGACGCCTTCTCGGCGCCGCGGGTCAGCAGTCGCAGGGCGGGCTCCTGCCCTTCGGGCACGAACGGGAGGTCGAGGGGAACGTCGAGCCGGGTCTGCTCGGCGAAGGCCCGCTTGACCATCCGGTCCTCGAGCGAGTGGTAGGACATCACCACGACCCGACCGCCCACACCGATCGCGTCGGTTGCGGCCGGGATGGCACGCTCGAGCACCTGCAACTCGTCGTTGACCTCGATGCGCAGGGCCTGGAAGGTGCGCTTGGCCGGGTGGCCGCCGGTGCGACGGGCGGGTGCGGGGATCGCCTCGCGGATCAGCTCGACCAGTCGCGCCGACCGGGTGAACGGCTCGCGGCTGCGCTCACGGACGATCGCCTCGGCGATGCGGCGCGCGAAGCGCTCCTCCCCGTAGGTCTTCAGGATCCGGGTCAGGTCCTCGACGGAGTAGGTGTTGAGGACGTCGGCAGCGGTCTGTCCGGCGGTGTCGTTCATCCGCATGTCGAGGGGGGCGTCCTCGGCGTAGGCGAAACCGCGCTCCCGGACGTCGAGCTGCATGGAGGAGACACCGAGGTCGAACAAGATCGCGTCGGCGTGCTCGAAGCCGAGGTCGGCCAGCACCTCTGGGATCTCGTCGTAGACCGCGTGGGCGAACGAGGCTCGGTCGGCGTACCGCTCGAGACGCCGCTGTGCGCGCTCGAGGGCGTGGACGTCTCGGTCCACCCCTACGAGATGAGCCTGCGGGCACGCCTGGAGAACGGCCTCGCTGTGCCCGCCGAGCCCGAGCGTCGCGTCAACGAAGACCGTGCGCTCACGGTCGGGCCTCGACAGAGCAGGGGTCACGAGCGCGACGACCCGGTCGAGCAGCACCGGGACGTGGCTGGGAGTGGTCATTGTTCTCGCCTAGCCGACCATCGCCAAGAAGCGGATCAGGACCGCCGCCAGCCCGGTGGAGGCCGCCACCGAGAAGGCGATGACCGCCATTCCGTCCCGGACCTCGTGACGTACCCGCCTGACGGGATGTGGCCCGGACAGCTGTCCGGAGAACGTGAGACTCATGCTTCGACCCCTCGATTGAATCCTGCTGATGACGCCGACCATGTCGGCGGTTCTGTTTCGTCGGGATTCGCACGGCCTGGTCCCCGTCCGCTCGTCCCTGGGAAGTTGCCGTCTGGCACCGGGGAAGGTGTGCCAGAAGGCAGGGCGAGCGGGCGTGGGCCGGGCCCGGCGACTCTGTTCGGCCGGCGCCTCTCGGCGCGGGCTACGGATATCTCACGCGGCGACCGCGTGGATGCTGCGTCAGATCACGCCTGGGAACACCTCCTCGGACAGGTCGGCGAACGCCTGCTCCTGCTCGTCGGAGTAGGCCTGCCAGGACGCGGCGTCCCAGATCTCGATCCGGTTCATGGCGCCGATGACGATGCAGTCCTTGGAGAGCGATGCGTACTCCCGGAGCATGGACGGGATGGTTACCCGCCCCTGCTTGTCCGGCTTCTCGTCGGAGGCGCCGGCGAAGAACATGCGGACGTAGTCACGAGCCGCCTTGTTGGTGACCGGCGCCTCCTTGAGCCGCTCGGTGAGCTTGCCGAACTCCTCCATGGACCACACATAGAGGCAGCGCTCCTGACCCCGTGTGACCACAAGTCCCTCCGACAACTCGTCCCTGAACTTCGCCGGGAGGAAGAGTCGGCCCTTGTCATCGAGCCGGGGCGTGTAGGTGCCGAAGAACATCGGCACCTCCCTGGCTTCTGACCCTGGGGTGGTCCGGTCTCCCGGCTCCCCCTGAGGCTTCCCTCTCCTCCACTGCGCTCCACATTACTCCACTACCCACCACTTGAATCGAGAAACGCGCAAAGATCGCGGTTTTTTACCCGCACCTGTCGAGACCGGGCCAACCGAGCCCCTACGACCACACCCAGCGGACAAACCCGCAGGTCAGAGGTGGTTTTCCGAACTGGCGACGTTCGGCGGGACGAGGCGCGCGAGATCGTCCTGGAGGGCCGAGTGGTGCGAAGTGGGGGGAAAGTGGAGCACCCAAGAGCTCCTCGGGCCCTCTGAGACGATTCTGCAACCGAACGTGACGGACCGGGCCAACCCGGTGGCAGTGACTTGTGCCATGAGGTTGGATGGACTGTGTCCGGCACGAGGGAGCCCGCGGGGCTACTGGGGCGAGCTGGCGGTCCACGGGAGGAGATCAGGGTGAGCGCAGGGCGAACGAGTGAGGGCGGCAGCACGAACAGCCCCGACCTCGACACCCTTGCCCGTGTGACCGCTCGTGTGCGCGAGAGCATAGAGAAGGTCATCGAGGGCAAGCCGGAGGTGGCCAAGACGGCACTGGTCGTGCTCCTCGCCGAAGGTCACCTGCTGATCGAGGACGTGCCCGGTGTCGGCAAGACGATGCTCAGCAAGACCCTGGCCCGATCCATCGACTGCACGGTCCGCCGGATCCAGTTCACGCCCGACCTGCTGCCCTCCGACGTGACGGGCGTCTCGGTGTTCAACCAGGACTCCCGCGCGTTCGAGTTCCGGCCGGGAGGCATCTTCGCCAACATCGTGGTCGGCGACGAGATCAACCGTGCCTCGCCCAAGACGCAGTCGGCTCTCCTCGAGTGCATGGAGGAGCGCCAGGTCACGGTCGACGGGTCGACGTACCACCTCGATCCTCCGTTCATGGTGATCGCCACCCAGAACCCGATCGAGATGGAAGGCACGTACGCGCTCCCCGAGGCGCAGCGCGACCGCTTCATGGCTCGCGTGTCGATGGGCTACCCGGTCGAGGCAGCCGAGATCGCCATGCTCGACTCCCACACCCGGTCCAGTCCGCTCGAGGACCTCGAGCCGGTGACGGACTCCGCCGAGATCCGCAAGCTGATCGACATCGTCAACCAGGTCTACGTCGCCGAGCCGGTCCAGCGGTACGCCGTCGCGATCACCACCGCGACACGCCGCTCCCCCGAGCTGGTGCTCGGCGCCTCACCGCGCGCCACCCTGCACCTGGTGCGGGCGGCGAAGGCGTCCGCGGCGATGGACGGCCGTGACTACGTGATACCCGACGACGTCCAGGGCCTCGCTACCCAGGTCCTCGCGCACCGCCTTCTGCCGACCGTCGAGGCCTCCATGAGCGGTCGCACCACAGAGGCTGCCCTCGGCCACATCGTGGCCGGCGTGGCGATGCCCGAGAGCCGCAGACGCGGCTGACCCACGGACGAGGAGCACCGGCATGCGCGAGGCCCTTTCCGCCATGACCACCCGGGGTCGCGCGTTCGTCGCCGCCGGGCTGACCGCTCTGGCGTGCGCCGTCGTGCTCGGTCAGGACGACCTGTTGCGTGTAGGGGCCCTCCTTGCCCTCCTGCCCGTCGTGACCGCGTTCTTCGTCGGGCGCAGCAGGTACCGCCTCGGTCTGGTGCGTTCGATCTCGCCAAACCATGTGACCGCGGGCAAGGAGGCCAGGGTCCAGCTCGATCTCACCAACGACGGCCGCATGCCCACCGGGATGCTCCTCCTCGAGGACCAGGTCCCCTACGTCCTCGGCACCAGGCCGCGGTTCGTTGTGGACCGCATGGGCACTGGCCGACGCCGGACAGTCGGGTACGTCGTGCGCTCCGACGTCCGCGGGAAGTACACCATCGGTCCCCTCTCGGTCCGCCTGAGCGACCCCTTCGGCCTGGTCGAGCTGAACCGGACGTTCTCCTCCACGGCGTCTTTGGTCGTCGTACCGCGAGTGGTGCCCCTGCCCCCCATCCTCCTCTCCGGCGCCTGGACCGGCTCGGGAGACAACCGGCCTCGTGCATTCGCCAGCGGCAGCGCCGAGGACGTCACGGTCCGGGAGTACCACCAAGGCGACGACCTGCGTCGCGTGCACTGGCGTAGCAGCGCCCGGGTCGGTGAGCTGATGGTGCGCCGCGAGGAGCAGCCCTGGCAGTCCCGTGCGACCCTCTTCCTCGACAACCGCCAGCTCGCCCATCGCGGCCGGGGAGCAGCCTCATCGCTCGAGCACGCGGTCTCCGTGGCCGCCTCGATCGCGGTGCACCTCGTCCAGCGCGGGTTCGTCGTGCGCCTGGTCACCGCGTCCGGTGACGAGAAGGGAGGATCGTGGCACGAGCGGGGCAGCGACGCAGGTGAGGCGGCCCCGCTGCTCGAGTCGCTGGCGGTCGTGACCCACGCTGCCCGCCCGGACCTCGACACGAAGTGGCTCCAGGACCCCGGCCACTCGGGGCTGCTGGTGGCCGTCGTGGGTGGAGTCGACGAGCGCGACAAGGCCGCCTTCGCCCGGATGCGCCACACCGCTGCGACCGCCATGGCCGTCGCGCTCGACGTTGACGCGTGGGCCGGGGCTCCCCGCCCCGCTCGGGACGGCAGGGACGTCCCCTCAGCCGCCTGGCTTCGCGCCCAGGGGTGGCAGACCGTAGGCGCAGCACCGGGGTCTCCCCTGTCGAGCGTGTGGCAGGAGCTCGGCCTGACAGCCGGGCTGGCGGGGCGCAACGGCGGCGACTTGACCACCAGGGGGTCGGCATGAGGGCTCCGCACCTCGACTGGTCGAGCACCGCTGCGTCGTCGGCGCTCGCGGCTCTGACGACCTGGGTGGCGCTGTGGGCCTGGGCAGGATTCGTGGAGAGCCCCAGCGGCTACCTGATCCCCACGCTCGGCGCCGCGTTGTTGGTCGCCGGCACAGGAACGGTGATGCGCGCGGCACGGGTGCCTGCCCTCGTGGTCGTCCTGGGCCAGGTCGCCGTGCTCGCTGTGTGGCTCACCCGTCGCTGGGCCCCCGACGAGGCCTGGCTCGGTTGGCTGCCCACGCCCGCCGCGGTCGAGCAGATCCTCGCCGTGCTGAGCGAGAGCGTGGCTGCGGCGCAGAGCTACGGCGCGCCGGTGGGCGAGTCCGTCCCACAGATCTTCCCGATCCTCGTGCTCTGCGGCACGGTCGTCGCGGTCCTCGTCGACTTCCTCGCGTGCGGACTGGGCAAGGTTCCGGTTGCGGGCCTCCCGCTGCTCGCGCTGTACACCGCGCCAGTGTCGATCCTCAACAACGGTGTGCCCTGGTGGGTCTTCGCCATCGGCGCACTGAGCTTCCTCGCTCTCCTGGCGACCGAGGAGGGCCACCGGCTCACCACCTGGGGTCGGCGCGTGCCCCGCGGCGAAACGGTCTTCGACAGCGGCGCCGGCGATGTCAGCACCGTCTCGCTGCGCGCTTCGGCACGCAGGATCGGGCTGACGGCGACGGGTCTGGCGGTCGTTGCCCCGCTGGTCATCCCGACGCTCAGCGGCGGCATCTTCACCGGAGGGGGCCCTGGCGGCGACGGCCCCGGCGACGCAGTCAACATCTCCAACCCCCTCGTCAACCTTCGGCGTGACCTGGTGCGGGGCCGCAACGTCGACCTGATCTACATCACCACCGAGAGCACCAACCCTGCCTACCTACGAATCTCCGTGCTCGACACCTTCAACGGTGAGACGTGGAAGCCCTCCGACCGAGACATCCCGATCGAGCAGCGGGCCGACGGTCCGCTCCCGCGGCCCCCGGGGCTCGACTCATGGGTGCCACGACGGCAGGTGGACTACGAGATCCAGGTCGCGGAGGAGTTCGAGTCGACCTGGCTGCCGGCCCCGTACCCGGTGACGACGATCGACGTACCCGGGGACTGGCGCTACGACACCGACACCCTGGACTTCATCAGCGCCGTCAACGGCCAGAACACCATCGGGCTGGAGTACTCCCTCAGCGCGCTCGAGGTCGCGCCGAACCAGAACGACCTCGTCAGAGCGGGTGCCACGCCGGAGTCGATCTACACGCCCAACACCGAGCTGCCGGACGACCTGCCGGACACTGTCGCCGAAATGGCACGCCAGGTCACCGCCGGCCTCAGCAGCCGATTCGAGAAGGCGGTTCGCCTCCAGCGCTGGTTCCGCGAGGACGGCGGTTTCGAGTACTCCCTGCGGCGTTCCGAGTCGGGCAGCGGAGCCGACGACCTGGTCACCTTCCTCTCGACCGGCCCCGAGGGTCGGGTCGGCTACTGCGAGCAGTTCGCCGCCTCGATGGCTGTCATGGGCCGGACACTCGGCATTCCCTCTCGCGTCGCTGTCGGGTTCCTTCGGCCGGAGAAGGTCGGCGACAACCAGTACGTCTACAGCTCGCACGACCTTCACGCCTGGCCGGAGATGTACTTCGACGGAGCGGGTTGGGTCCGTTTCGAGCCCACTCCCGACGACCGCGCCTCCAACATTCCCGGCTACACCGCAGGCGACTTCAGCACACCGCAGCCGACTGCGCTGCCGTCCGTCTCCGCACCGGCCGTACGTCCCGAGGACATCCGGCGAGGAGAGCGGGACGCCCAGACGGGCGCTGCAGCATCCGGGGAGGGTGGCTCCGGAGACGGCGGGGCGTTCGCCGGACTGCTGGTCGGCCTCGCCGTCGTAGTGCTCCTGCTCACGCCTCGCCTGGCCAGGCTCGCCGTACGACGTCGCCGGTGGTCAAGCGCACACAGTGCACCCCAGGCCGCCGAGGCCGGCTGGCGCGAGCTGCGTGATGCCACCCTCGACCTGAGGCTGTCATGGGACGACTCCGTGACTCTGCGGACGAGGGCTCGCGCCCTGGTCGCCTCCTTCGGTCGCCCCGGTGCAGAGGAGCGCGAGGGATACGTGCGAGGAGGTTTGCGCGGCGCCCAGGCCAACCCCGAGGCTGCGCAGGCGCTCGAGCGGCTTGTCCGGGACGTCGAGCTCGCGCGCTATGCCCCGGAGTCGTCGGTCATGGCCGGACGCGGCGTGGACGAAGTGGCCGCGGACGCCGAGAAGTGCGCCGAAGCGCTGCGCGCGGGGGTGAGCAAGCGGCGCCGACGCCTGGCGACCTGGGCTCCGGCCTCGCTGGTGAAGAACGGAGCCTGGCGCTCACTGTGGCAGGGCCGCCCCACGCCGGACGGGGCGCTGGCCGAGGCAGGCGTCGACCGGGCCAACTGACCGAGCAGAGCGTCGGTCGGGTTGGAGACGAGCACGCAGGCCGGCGCACAGAGGCGTCGGCATGCACGCTGCGCAGCGTCAGGTCAGAAACCGTTGGAGCCGCGGCGGCGGCGCCAGCGCTCTTCGAACCGCTGCATCATCGGCTGCTGGCTCTGGCGGGAACGGGAGCGCTGCGAGCGCTTCTTCTGCTTCTTGCCGCCCTCGACCACGCTGAGCCCGAAGTCGGTGCCATTCCCCTCGGGACTGGCTTCACCCTGCGCAGGAACCGGAGCACTCTGACTGCGCCAGTAGCTCAACGCCAGAACGGCGGAGCCCAGCATCACCACGAAACCGACGATTCCCACGATCGTCTCGGCCATGACTGCGCCGGTCATGAGGATGACCACGCCGAGGACGAAGACGCCTCCGGCGATGAACGAGCGACGCCGAGCGTCGCGACGCCGTGCGGTCCCGCGGAGGGCCGAGACGAACTTCGGGTCCTCGGCTACGAGCGCACGCTCCATCTGCTCGAGCAGACGCAACTCTTCTTCGGAGAGCGGCACGACTTCCTCCCGCTGACGACGACCTGACTCAAGTCTAGGCAGGCATCTGAGCCGACGGTAGGCGACCACGCAAAAATTCGCCCGGAGCCCCTGGCGTCGCTTGAATTGGGGGTTCTGCGTACCCCGGGTGGGTGTGCGCTGACATGGGCCTATCCTTTACCCAGCCTCCGGGACAGGGAACGGAGGGGCACGGAGGACAACCTGATGCACGCACCCTTGATCCGGACACTGAGCTTCCTCTCCGCGATCGCACTCGGCCTGACACTTCTGACAGCCACCGCGCCACCGGCGCAGGCCGGCCCGGACATGACCAGGCCTTTCACCCGCGAACCGGTCCAGCGCGGCGACGTCGACGTCGACCAGTACAACATCGAGCACGTCTACGAGGTCCAGATCCGGCTCCGCCGCCTCGGCTACCTCGCCGCCCAGCCCAACGGCACCTTCGGTCCCAAGACAGAGCGAGCGGTCAAGCGCTTCCAGCGCTCCCGGGGCCTGCGGGTCACCGGACGGGTCGACGCGAAGACCTGGAAGCCGCTCATCCTGCGCAGCACCTTCGGGAAGGCGGCCGCTCGAGCGGCATGCGCGGGCCCAGGCTGGCACGTGTGCTACGACCGCAAGCGGCACCAAGCCAGCCTGTTTCTCAACGGGAGGATGCACAACTCCTGGCTGGTTCGAGGCGGTGCCTACAACAGCCAGACCCGCACCGGCGACTTCACCGTGCAGTGGCGCAGCAAGGACCACCGCAGCCGCACCTTCGGCGGCGCCCCCATGCCCTACGCCCAGTTCTTCTCAGGCGGCCAGGCCCTGCACGGTTCCCGGGTGATGATGAATCCCTACGAGGGACACAGTCACGGCTGCGTGAACTTCTGGGTCGAGGACGCCCGACAGCTGTGGAACCTGACCTTCGACAAGCGGCTCCAGGTCCATGTCTACGGCGCGTGGGACTGATCGTTCGATCCGAAGGGTCAGGCAACGTCGGAGTTGGCCAACCGGCTGCGCAGCACCATGGTCGCTCGGCTGTGCAGCTGCGAGACCCGTGACTCGGTGACTCCGAGCACCTGCCCGATCTCGGCCAGGGTGAATCCCTCGAAGTAGTAGAGCGCGATGATCACCTGGTCGCGTTCTGGCAGCCCCTTCACCACGCGCAGGAGAGTCTGCTTGGCCTGGTCGTCCTCGATCTCCTGGGTCGCGGCCGCCGAAAGGTCGTCGGCGAGCTCGAGGTCCTCCATGCTCGCCACGCTGGTGAAGGCGACCTTCGCGTAGAGCTCACGGAGAGCGGAGACGGTGAGGCCGAGCTCGGCGGCGATCTCCGGGTCCTCGGGGATCCGGCCGAGCCGAGCCTCCAGGGTGCGCTGGGCCTCCTCGATCTGGCGCACCTTGTCTCGCACGGAGCGAGGCACCCAGTCCAGACCACGGAGGGCGTCGACCATCGCGCCCCGGATGCGCGGCACCGCAAACGTCTGGAAGGTCAGACCACGGTCGGGGTCGAAGCGCTCGATGGCTCCCATCAGACCGATGATCCCGTCGGAGACCAGGTCGGCGTACTCGACGCTTTCGGGCAGTCGCGCCCGGAGGCGGCCTGCGACGTACTTGACGAGCGGGGAGTACTGAAGCACCAGACGGTTGCGGAGCTCCAGCGTCGGATCGGCGCGGTAGGCCGCCCACAGCTCATCGACGCTCGTGTCCTTCATGGCCGGGTCACCTCCTCTCCGCACCAGTCTCACCGCGCCGAGTCACGACGGGTTCGGCGCGGCGTTGCCGGCCCGCCCGCACCTCGCAGGGCCACCAGGGCGCTCGACGGGTTCTCCCGGTACCGAGCGATCAGCTCTGCGGTGGCCTCGTCGATGCGCTTGTGGAGGGCGTTGCGGTACGTCGTGAGCTGCTGCTCCGCAGTCCTCAGCCGCTCGACCGCAGCAGCCACCACCTCGGGGTCGCCCGGATCCACCTCGGTCACCCACATCTCACCGAGCACGGGCAGCTCTGGCAACGGGTCGGCCGGGCGGACCCGGACCAGCGCCGTGCGCGTGCGTCCGGCCCCTGTGTCCCCGAGGACCCGGGCAAGGGTCTCCAACGAGAGCGGGCCCTCGGCGGAGGTCTCGGCCTCCAGTACGTCGATCCTCGCGTGGACGAGGCGCCGCCAGTAGGAGACCCGGTCCTCCTCGTCGGCCAGCTTCCGGCGATAGGAGCGCAGCGCCGAGAGGGACAGGTCGGTCATCTGCGCGGAGGGGGCGTCGCCTCCGGTGGCGCCCAGACCGGTCTGCCCAGCTTGCGACGGTTCGGACTCGGTCATGCGCCCTCCCTCGGGATCGACTGCTCCCCCGCACTCAGGCTGATGCTGCCACCCGCAGAGGACTCGTCCCACCCCTTCTGACGACGGACGCCGGGAATCCTTCCGATGACGGACCCTAGAAATCCGTCCGAAGATCTCGTCACGGGCTCTCAAGTTGCCGTTTGGGGGCTCCGATCATCTCCATGACCGCCGCGTCGCCGTCGTCGTCACTCGATGGGTTTGGCGAAGAGGGCTGGCGGTGGTCACCAGACCCTCCGGCAGCCCAGCCCCCAGGCTGCCGGTGGTCCGGCACACCCCCCGTGTCGGCCCTTGGCAAGCCCCCGACCCGCCCACGGCCGGGGGCTTGCACCGCCTTCTGGCGGTCAGCGATCGTCGGCGTCGTAGGTGACGACGCTGCCACGGCCGGCAGCCTTGGCTTGGTACATCGCGGTGTCGGCCAGCCTGAGCAGGTCCTCGGTGCCGTGAGGTGGCGAAAGGGCCAGGCCGATGCTCATGCTCACCGAGAAGGGTTCGGTATCGACGACCACCGGCTCTTCCATTGCCTGCTGGACCCGCGAGGCGACCAGGGCGGCGCTCTTCGGGTCCGCTCCCTCACAGATCACCGCGAACTCGTCACCCCCGATCCTCGCCACGGTGTCGGTGCCGCGGACGGCGTGAGCGACCCGGGAGGCAACCTCTGCAAGGACCCGGTCCCCGGTCTCGTGCCCATGGGTGTCGTTGATCTCCTTGAAATTGTCGAGGTCCAAGAAGAGCACGGCGACCCGGCCGTCCCCGACACGCTTCTGACGAGTCGCTGCGGTCTGCAGCCGGTCGACGAACAGCAGCCGGTTCGGCAGTCCGGTCAGCGCGTCATGCATGGCCTGCCGGCGCAGGCTCTCCTCGGCAGCACGCTGCTCGGTCACGTCGGAGACCATGGCGAGCGAACCGAACACCTCCCCGCCGACGGTGCGCAGCCCTCCGGCGGAGACGCGTAGCACGCGCTGGCCCCCGTCGGGGTGGAGGTAGAGAAGGTCGGAGCGCTCCGGTCCGGCATCCCAGCGGCGCCCGGCCAGGCGGCGCGCGGTCGTCTGAGGTTCCGCGGGAGCGAGCAGGGCAAGGGCACCTTGTGTATAGACCTCACCCATCGGCAGCCCAAGGATCTCGGCGAGTCGCTTGTTGGCGAAGAGGACCTGTCCCTCCAGTGAGACCGCCAGGATGCCTTCCAGCGCAGTCTCGGCGATCGCTCGGGCAATGCTCCCCAAGAGCTGGTCCTGCTCGGCGGGCGTCGTCCCCGGAGCAGGAGCCCCGGGCGGCTCGGGAGTCGTCTCGCCATCTTCCTGCATCCGGCGTCCTTCCCGGAGAGGGCTAGCGTCCTCCCCCTCGCAGCAGGGTAGCCGGTCGCACGGCCGCCTTGCCGAAGCGCAAGGTGGCACGGTCTACCGCACGGTCGGCGTCGGACCAGCCGTGCTCCCGCTCCCCGAGCATCAGCTGGTGATGCACGCTCGCGCGCTGAACCAGCCCCTCGACACGTACGCCGACCAGGCGGATCCGGGCGCGTTGCAGACCCAATGCCGCGAAGAGGTCTGCAGCCGTCCGGTACACCTGCTGGGTCATGTCGGTCGCCTCCGACAGCGTCCGCGACCGGGTGATCGTGGTGAAGTCGGCGAACCGGACCCGCAAGGTCACCGTGCGCCCGGCCACCTGGGCGGTCCGCATGCGGGAGGTCACTTTCGCCGAGAGCCGGAGAAGCTCGCGCAGGATCACCTCGTGGTCATCGGTGTCACGGCCGAACGTCTCGTCGGCTCCCATGCTCTTGTCTGGCTCGTCCGGTCCGCGCCGAGGTGTCACCGTGCGGCGGTCTCTCCCCCAGGCCAGCTGGTGCAGCTGGGAGCCGAGCGACGAGCCCACCGCCCGCTGGAGGGTGGCCAGCGGCGTGTGTGCGATGTCACCGACGGTCATCAGGCCCAACCGGTGCAGCATCGTGGCGGTCTTCTCCCCCACCCCCCACAGCTCACCCACGTCGAGGGGGTGGAGGAACGTCGTGACTGTCCCCGGGGCCACCACGCACACCCCGTCGGGCTTGGCCCGCTTGCTCGCCATCTTCGCGACCGCCACCGTGCTCGCCACGCCGACCGAGCAGGTGATGCCCTGCTCGTCGTAGACCCTGGCGCGCAGGTGCTCGGCGATCTCGTAGGGGCTCCCCAGCCGGCGAGACGCACCGGAGACGTCGAGGAAGGCCTCGTCCAACGACATCGCCTCGACCAGGGGTGTGACCTGCCGGAAGGTCTCCATCACCGCCGACGACACCGAGCCGAGCGTCTCGAAGTCGGGTGAGATCACCACCGCTTGCGGGCAGAGTCGTCGAGCGCGGGTGCCCGGCATCGCCGAGCGCACGCCGTACTCCCGGGCTATGTAGTTCGCCGACAGCACCACGCCACGGTGCCCTCCGCCCACGATCACCGGGACATCGTGCAGCTCAGGACGGTCCCGGGTCGCCACGGAGGCATAGAAGGCGTCCATGTCCACGTGCAGGATCGGACAGTCGCGCGAGGCGAGGACGAGGTCGGGGCGCACGGCACTCACCGCCTGCCCCCTGGGAAGGACGGAGGCTCAGCGGCGGGCGGCGAGCACGTGCAGCTGGGTGCCCAGCGGAAGGTACTCGGGACGGTCTGCGACCGCCTTCTCCAGCTCCACCAGAGCCGATGCAGCACCCGGCTCCAGATCGACCAGGGAGCTCGGCACCAGATCGACGAAGACCCGGACCGCGTGCTTGGCCATGGTCGCGAAGCCATGCTCGGCGAGGAGGCTCTCCACCTCGTCGGAGGTGAAGCGGCGGGTGGCACCGGCAGCCGCCGGGTCGTCGAGGATCGCCCGAGCCTGGTGGAAGTGGCCGGCCATCGCTCGGGCGACCACGGTCGCGTGACGCTGGTTGACCAGCAGGCTGAGCACACCTCCGGGACGGAGCACTCGCGCGAGCGTCGAGAGCGCCTCGGCGGGGTCGTCGACGATCTCCAGCACGCCGTGGAGGAGCACGAGGTCTGCGCTGCCCTCGGCGACAAGGTCGGGCAGGGAGGCCACGTCGCCCTGGCGGGCGGTGACCAGGTCCGCGACCCCGCTCTCCTCGGCGCGCCGTCCCAAGATGGCGAGGGCATCCGGGCTGGGGTCGATGACGGTGACCCGGTGACCAAGCTCGGCCACCCTGACCGCGAAACCGCCGGTCCCTCCGCCGAGGTCGATGACCGAAGCCACCGCAGTGGGATTGTCGGCGTCAGCCGGGATCGATGCCAGCACCTCCTGCAGGGCGTCCCAGACGACGGCGGTGCGAGCCGCTCCGCGCCCTTGCGGCCGCTGCGGGGTGTTCTGTCCTGACATGGGGCCCACCCTAGTGAGGAGACCGGGATTGCGGTCATCCGGCACTCCCGGGGCTGCGGTGCCACAGCTTGCGCGGCGCGGTCTTGGTGTCCTCGCCCGCAGGCCTGATGTCGGCGTAGGGCGACAGCTTGAACCCGCTCGAGTGCACCAGCACCCGGCGGCGTCCCATCCCTCCGGCAGTGCCCGTGCCCTGCGGCCCCGCCGCCGGCGGGTTGGTCATGACCGGTCGGGTGGACCGACTCTCGGCGGCGCCGGTCACGGCCTCCTCGCCCACCGAGCCGACCCCGCTGAACCCCTCTGGCACCTCCGCCATGAAGGCATGGACCGCCTCGATACCACCGTCCTTCCAGATCTGGTGCAACGTGGGCAGCTCCCAGCAGCCGGTGGCCCGGAGCGAGACTCCCCGGGGACCGGTGCGGCGGAGAACACCTCGGACGAGCAGCAACCAGGAGTGGAAGACGGTCGCTGCGTAAGGGCCTTGGGCGTCCTCGAAGAAGGTGGCGTCCACCGGACCGGTGGCGTCGTCGAGGGTCACGAAGATGACCCGCCGCCCGGACCTGATCGGCGGGGTCTGGGTGGCCACTTTCACCCCGCCGACCAACAGCTCGGACTTGCTCCGACGGTGCAGCAGGTCGCGCGCCCGGGTCACACCGAGCTCGTCGAGGAGGGGGACGTAGAAGTCGACGACGTGGCGGCTCACGTCGAGGCCGAGGATCTCGAGCTCGGCCCTGACCCGCTCGGAGTCGTTCATCTCAGGAAGCCCGCTCGCTTCTCCCTCGGTGTCGCCCAGATCGAGGGCAAGCTGGACAGAGGTCACCGGCGGCGGCGTCTTCGTCGCCTTCGACTGGCGTGAGGCCTGCTCCCACACGCCCGAAGCGACCGCCTCGGCACGCTCACGAGGGTCGCTGCTGTTGCGGCCCGCAGCATCGGCTGCCCGCACCTCGGCAGCCGATGCCGGCTCGCTCAGGCCTGACCGGGTATCCCTGCCCTGCCCTGCGCCTCGAGTCGGGTCCGGCCGACGCACCTTCGAGAGACCACGGCCGCGGCCCCGGCTCGCGCGCTCGGCAGCCCGGGAGAGCCGGTCGAGGTCGGCAACCTGGAGCAGCAGGTCGCGTCGGGTGACCTTGGCGCGTCGTCGTACTCCGAGGGAGGAGCCGATGCCGTAGATGGTGTCGAAGCCACCGGCGAGCACGAGGCGCTCCACGACCGGCCGGGAGACCCGGGCGCGGTGCCAGAAGTCGGTGAGCGAGTGGTACGGCCGGGCCGCGACGATCCGCTCCACCTCTGCCTCGCTGATCCCCTTCACCTCGGAGAGCGCGAGCCGGATCCCGTAGCCGCGGCCGTCGGGCAAGCCGGGCCCTGTCCTTTCGTAGGGGATCTGACGGGTGGTCCGGCTCAGACCCGGGCTCGACGGATCGGTGACGGCATCCCCCTCGGGGCCCTGAGCGGCTGCGCTGTGCTCGTCGGAGGACATCGCGGTCTTCTCCACGACGTACTGCTTCTCGGAGCTGTTGACGTCGAGGCCGAGCACGCAGATCCCGAACTGGCGGGCGTCGTCGAGGATCAGGCGCTTGGGGTACATCCCCGGATCGTGGGTGAGGACGCCGGCGAGGAAGTGTGCCGGGTAATGCGCCTTGAGCCAGGACGACTGGTAGGTCGGCAGCGCGAAGGCGGCCGCATGGGCCTTGCAGAAACCGAACGAGGCGAACGCCTCGAGCACCTTCCAGACCTCCTCGACCAGGGGCTGGGGATACCCGCGGCCGAGCGCTCGGGGGAAGAACCACAGCCTGGTCTGCGCCATCCCTTCGACATCGCCGAGGGCTCGGCGCGCCTCGTCGGCCTCGGCAAGGGTGCATCCGGTGAACTGGGCGATCATCTCGATGACCTGCTCGTGGAAGACCACCACGCCGGAGGTCGGCTCGAGGATCGGGCGAAGATCCTCGTGGAGGTAGGCGGGCATCGACCAGCCCTGCCGGGCGTTGAGGTAGGGCGTGATCATGTCGCTCTTGACCGGCCCCGGCCGGAACAGCGAGATGTCGGTGATGATCTCCTCGAAGGTGGTGATCCCGGACCGACCGACCAGCTCACGCTGACCGGGTGACTCGATCTGGAAGCATCCCAGGGTCTTCGCGCGGGCGATCATCTCGAAGGTCGCGGGGTCGTCGAGCGGCACCTGGGTCTCGTCGTCGATGTCGATGTCGTGGCCGTCGACCCGACGGATCTCACCGAGAGCATGCGCCATCGCCGACTGCATCCGGATGCCGAGCACGTCGAGCTTGAGCAGGCCGAGATCCTCGACGTCGTCCTTGTCGAACTGGCTCATCGGGAAGCCTGCGTAGCTCGCCTCGACAGGGGTCCGGTCGAGCAGAGTCGCATCGGAGAGGAGCACACCGCAGGGGTGCACGGCGATGTGCCGGGGCAGTCCGTCGAGCCTCTCGACCAGCCTGAACATCAGGTCGAGCCTCTCCTCGGCGAGACCCGAGGCCCGAAGCTCGGGCAGCTCGCGCAGGGCCGTCCGCGCGTCTCGAGCGCGGATGTGCGGGAACGCCTTGGCGATCGCGTCGACCTCGCCGGCCGGCATGCCGAGGGCTCCACCTACGTCGCGTACAGCGTGCCGGACCCGATAGGTGTCCATCATCGACACCGCCACGCAGCGCTCACCGCCGTAGCGGTCGAGGATCTTCTCGTAAACCTCGAGCCGGCGGGCAGACTCCACGTCGATGTCGACGTCGGGCAGAGCCTGGCGCAGCGGAGAGAGGAATCGCTCCATCAGCAAGCCGTGGCGCAGGGGGTCCACCCCGGAGATGCCGAGCAGGTAGTTGACCAGGCTGCCGGCCCCCGAGCCTCGAGCGGCGGAACGGACCCCCATCTCCTTGATGAGGTCGGTGACGTCAGCGACGGTGAGGAAGTAGGAGGCGTAGCCGAGGTGCTCGATCGTCGAGAGCTCGTCGTCGAGCCGCTTCCAGATCCGCTGGCGGGGCGCGTTGCCGTAGCGGTGGCCGACCGCTGCCTCGCACCGTGCCCGCAGCATCGCTTGGGCATCTTGCTCCGGCGAGCCGAACTCGGGGAAGTGCACCTCGCCGAGGCCGAGGTCGGTGCGCGGGTCCACTGCACATCGGTCGGCCACCGTCCGAGTGTGGGCGAGGAGCTCGCGTGCTGCCCGACTGCTCTCACCGAGGCCGGAGAGACGGCAGATCTCCTCGGCCACCTCGGCCATCTCCTTCCCGGACTTCAAGAAGCCCTCGGCGTTGGCCCGGTCGACGTGCCGCGAGTCGAGCGGTACCAAGCGGCGTGCCGCGTCGAGTACGTCCACCGTCGGGGCGTCGGCGCGGTCGGCGTAGCGAACGGAGTTGGTGAGCACGGCACCGAGATGCTCGGCCCGCGCGATGCCGAGCATCCGCGCAGCATGGGGCGAGGAGCCCGAACCATGACCGGCGAGCCGGTGCGAGACCACCTCCACCAGGAGCGAGGACCTGTCGAGCACCTCGAGCCAGGGCCGCAGCGCCGCCCTGGCGTGGTCGTCACGCCGTGACGCCGCCGCACGACCCAGCTCCGACCCGGGACCGAGGAGCACCAGGACGTCGGAACCGTCCCCGAGGTGCTCGGCGACGAGCTCCAGTGAGGTGACCGGGGTGCCACGCTCGCCGGCCAGATGGGTGGCCGAGACCAACCGGCACAGTGCCGCCCAGCCACGCCTGCTGCTTGCCAGGAAGGTGGCCCTGGGCAACCGGGCGTCGCGGAAGCTGCCGCCCCTCACCGGGGTGCGCGGGGAAGCTCCTCGCCCGGGACCGGCGGCCGAGGCGACCGCGGCTCCGGGCACACCGGTCGGTGCCACCGCGAGGTCGACGCCGAGCACCGGCCGCACCCCGCTCTGCATGCACGCCTTGGCGAAGCGGACCGCACCGTAGACACCGTCGCGGTCGGTCAGCGCCAGCGTGTCCATCTCGTGCTCGACCGCCCGCTCCACGAGCACGTGGGGATGCGATGCGCCGTACTGGAGGGAGTACCCGGACGCAACATGTAGATGGACAAAAGGATCAGGCGACACGGCTCGGCCCCGCGCTGGGGAGACGCTCCTGGAAGGGGACGTGCCTGTCGAGGCCGAGCGACTGCTCCACCAGGCCGAGGAACCGGTCGGCTTCACGGACGAGGTCGTCGGCCTCGCGCTCGGAGACAGCCCGGGACGAGCCCGCCTCCGCGGCAGCACGCTTCGCAGCGCCCGCGGCGAAGAAGGTCGCCCACTCGCTGAACTCAGGCGCCACCTCGGCGAGCAGCACCCAGGCGTTCTTCTGGACGCCACGCCCTCGCCTGGGAGCGGTCGGGTGGGCTCGTGCGGCCAGCAACGCGGCAGTCGCGCGGAGAGCAGCGACATGGGCGTGGGCGTAACGGAAGGTCACCTCGGTGGAGGTGATCGCCTCCCGCAAGGAGTGGGCCGCCCGCTCGAGGTAGGCGTGTGTCGCTGCGGGAAGGTCGAAGGGGTGAGGAACGAAGGTCGTCATGTCGGGTCTCCTCCTCAGTCCAGGCAGCGGGCCAGGCGCCAGCTGCCCTCGGTCCAGTCGAAGAGCAGGTCGAAGACGCCCCCTCCTCCACCCTCGGCACTGAGCCGGCCCCGCGAGGCCTCGACCCGCCACACCTCGCGCTCGGGAGCGAGGTCGGGCAGCACGGCCAACGCGCCGCCACGCTCCCTGCCCGAGTCGTGCTCGAGGTCATGGGAGTCGGTCCCCAGGACCGCCCGGGCTCCAGCGGAGTCCCACCACTGCCCGGTCTCCACCCAGTGGGCGACCACGGCGTGGACCTTCCACAACCGACCTCGCCACAAGAACTGCTCGGGCCCCTCGGACCCGTCCACCATCCCCCTGCGCACATCCACGGGATCGTCGTACCGCCGCATTGCTCACCCTCCGACCAGAGTCATCGACACCTGCTGACTCGACCCCATTTCGACCCCTCGACGCTTGCCACCTGTCACCCCTGGAAGTGGGGGTGGTGTCGGCGAGGGTGGGGGTCGAGGTCACCCTCGCCGACAGGCTGTTCGAACACTTGTTCGAACAGAAACCACGCTACACCTGCCCTCCGACAGAACGTCAACAACTTCGACAGATTTGTGGATCGAGTTCTGGCGGACCCGAAACCGCGAGCACGACGGCCGCTCGACCGGCCCGCCCGAACACAGCAGCGCGCCTCGTTGGCCCAACCGGCAGGGCGGCATACTCGGGGCATGAAGAAGGCGCTCCCCCTCGTGCTCGGCGGCCTCATGTTCCTGGTCGGCCTGGTCTGGACCCTCCAGGGACTCGGGTACGTCTCGGGCAGTCCCATGACCGGGGTCGCCTTCTGGGCGATCGTCGGACCTGTCGTCGCCGGCTTCGGGGTCGCGCTGATGATCGTGGGCGTCGGCAAGCGCAGCTGACGAGGCCACACCCCAGGCCCACCGAAGCCGGGCCGGTTGCTACGACGAGGTGGTCTGTACCTTTCTGCACCCGATGGCCTGCCCCGTGTCGCGATGGGTATGCGGATGTATATGTCCGCCACGAGCTCCAGCAGCGCCCGAGACCACGGCGTGTCGGTCGGTGAGGTCACCGAACGACTCACCGAGCACACCCGGGAGATCCTCCACGAGGTCAAGCCGCGGCTCCGCGGATGGCTGCACGCCGCGATCGCGCCCGTGACCCTGGTCGCGGGCGTCGTCCTGGTCCTCCAGGCACCGAGCCCCTCGGTCCGCCTCGGAGTCGGGGTCTTCGTCGCATCAGCCGTGGTCCTTTTCGGCGTCTCAGCGCTGTACCACCGGCGCACCTGGTCGCCTCGCGTCACGGATCGGCTGCGACGCCTGGACCACGCGAACATCTTCGTCCACATCGCCGGCACCTACACGGCGTTCTCGATGCTGATGCTCGAGCCCCCGCGCGCGACGACCCTGCTCATCATCGTGTGGATCGCGACCGCCTTCGGCGTGGCCTTCCGGGTCTGGTGGATCGACGCCCCACGCTGGCTGCACACCCCGGCGTACGTGCTGGTCGGCTCGGTGGCCGTCTTCTTCGCCGCCGACTTCGCCCACCACGCGGGCCGCCCGTCGCTGACCCTGATGCTCGCCGGCGGTGTCCTCTACCTCGTTGGCGCACTGGTCTACGGCGTCCAACGGCCCAACCCGCTCCCGAGATGGTTCGGGTTCCACGAGGTCTTCCACGCCTTCACGGTCCTCGCCTTCGCGACCCACTACGCCGGCGTCTCCCTGGGCACGCAGAATCTCGTCTGACGGCGGCGTTCACTACAGTCGGGCGCCATGAGCGCCGAGACACCTGAGCACCCCTCGATCAGCCGGTTCCGTGAGGAGCTGGGACGACGTGGCGGCACCGGCCGAGTCGTCGTACTCCCCGACTCCGTCCACACCGCCGCCCTCGCAGCCGAGGCCCTCGGCTGCGAGGTGGGGGCGATCGCCAACAGCCTGCTCTTCGACGCCGACGACTCCCCTGTGCTGATCCTCACCTCGGGTGCGCACCGGGTCGACACCGCCAAGGTCGCCGCCGGGCTCGGGATCGCCAAGCTGGGGCGGGCCAAGCCGGAGTTCGTCCGCGAGCACACGGGACAGGTCATCGGGGGCGTCTCCCCCATCGCCCATCCCACCCCGATACCGACCTACATCGACCCGTGGCTGCGCAACCACAGCGAGGTGTGGGCCGCCGCAGGACACCCGTCGGCGGTGTTCAGCACGTCGTACGACGAGCTCGTCCGGCTCACCGACGCCACTGCGCTGGAGGTCGACTGAGATGGAGATCTGGGTCAACCCCGCCTGCTCCAAGTGCCGCGCTGCTACCAGCTTCCTCGACGAGGCCGGCGTCGACTACACGGTGCGCCGCTACCTCGACGAGCCGCCGACCGCTGAGGAGCTCAGTGACGTGCTCGAACGACTCGGCCTCGAGCCGTGGGACATCGCCCGCCTGGGCGAACCAGCGGCGAAGGAGTCCGGGCTCGCCGACCTTCCCCGAGACGGCGAGCACCGGGGCCGCTGGATCGCTGCGATGGTGGAGCATCCGGTCCTGATCCAGCGGCCGATCCTCACGGCCGACGACGGCACCACCGTCGTCGGCCGTGACCCCGAGTCACTCGAAGGGATCCTCAGAGCAGGCGCGCCACTCCGTCCTTGACCTCCACGTCCGCGGCGCGGACGTAGTGCATCCGGTGGCCGAGCCAGATCAGGTAGTACTCGTCCTGGCCGACGACCTGCGTGCAGTCCAGCTCGAGGTACTCACAGTTGTAGGTCTTCGCGTAGTAGTAGTCGGTCTGGATGTCGGCGTCTGCGAGCACGTAGGCCTGGCCGGGCTTGATGGTGTACTGCATCGGAACGACACCCTGGTCGGGGATCGCGTCGGGGTAAGCCGAGGACTCGGGGTAGGCACGTCCGTAGACCGGCACCTCCGAGTCGCCCGCTGTCACGACTACCTGACCGTCCGACGGCACGACCCGCGGGGCGTCCTTGGGGCTGTAGAGCCAGGCGATGTCGCCCAGCCACCACACGCCGAGCCAGTCACCCGACCGCTTGGCGACCAGGAGCTTCTGCCCCGCTGCGGCACGCGCGCCGATGTCGGACACGCGCGTCGTCTGCGGCGACCCGTCCGACCTGAGGCCGGGGTCGTTCACCAGCGGAGCGGACGCATCCGGCGCCTGCCGCAGGTAGACGAAGTTCGTGGCGTCGGTGCGGCAGGGCTTCGACCCGCACGATGTCAGGGGCTGCTCGTTGCCTTCGAAGCCCGGAGCCACGGTGACGATGTCGCTGCGCGATGTGCGGTCAGCCTTGATCGGTGCGCCGAGCAGGTCGAAGTAGTGCTCCCAGTCCCAGTACGGGCCCGGGTCCCAGTGCATGGCCGGCACGCGGGACGGGATGTGGCCGGGGATCTGGTCGTGGCCGATGATGTGCGCGCGGTCCAGCGGGACGTCGTACTTGTCAGCCAGGTGGCGGACCAGCGCCGCGGAGGTCTGGTACATCGACTCGGTGTACCAGCTCGAGCCCTGAGCGGCGAAGCCCTCGTGCTCGAGGCCGATCGAGTGCATGTTGACGTACCAGTTGCCCGCGTGCCATCCCACGTCGCTCTTGTCGAGGTGCTGGGCGATGTGGCCATCGACCGAGCGCAGCGAGTAGTTCCAGGCCAGGTAGGTGGGCCGCGTCACCAGGTCGAGCGTGGTGTCCCAGGTCGCCTCGGTGTCGTGGATGATGATGTAGTCGATGTCCATGTCGGCCTGGCGGTTGGCCAGGTCGTGGTTTCCGTAGGCCCCAGGCGTTGACCCGTAGTGCTCGTAGGGTGCCGGGATCGACTCGCAGGCCAGGCCGACCGGGCAGTCGACACCTTCGGTGGAGGCGACGGTCAGGTCGAGCGACTCGACCTGCTCCTGGTCGACAGTTGCTCGGGTCGGAGCCAGCGTGACCCGGTGTCCGTCGTTGGTGGTGCGGGTGCGGCCCTCGCGGATCACCGTGAAGACCTGCTCGGCGAACTGCTTCGCGGTGGCCTGGTCACCGGCCCCGCTGTACTTCGCGACCGCGGCGCTCCAGTCCCCGACGCGGCCCGTGCCCTCGCCGGCGCCGATCTTCCTCTGGTACGACGCGAGCAGGGCGGCACCACCGCAGATGTTCGCGACCTCGTCCTGCTTCAGCCGACTGTCCGCGACCCCGAGGATGTCGGCTGCGTCGGCGAGGCTGGTCAGCCCCTCGGCAGCCGGGTTCACCCCCGGACTGTCGGTCGCTTCGGCACGTCGCGCCTGGCCGTCGTCGTGTGCTCCCTCGCCCTTGCCCTGACTGTGCTCCTCGGCCTTGGCATCGGGGTCGACCTGCACCAGGTGCATCGGCCCGTAGCCGCTCGAGGTGCTCGGGCTCGAGCCGTGGTCGTCCCACCGCGAGCCCATGTAGGCGACGCCGAGCAGCACCTCCTCGGGGACCCCGCTGACCGATGCTGCCCGGGCGAAGACGGCCTGCCGGTCCGCCGTACCATCAAGACACCTGCCCCAGTCCGCGGCTGCAGCGCCGGGTGCCGTGAGCACCGCCGCCCCCGCTGAGACCAGAGCGATGACCGCTGCTCCTGCACTCACCTTGCGTGTAGCTCCCACGCCGCTCCTCATGCGTCCGAAAGGTCCGGCTTGTCCAGACCACTGGTCTATCGAACACACAGCACCGTCGGGAAGTAAAGGGTCTTGGGTACAAGACTGCCGTCATGTGCCGAAGCGTTATAGATCGACAAAACCGCTCGAAACCGAGACCGCCTCGCTTCTAGCCTGAGGCCATGAACCTGAGCGACCCGACCGAGCGCGCCTACTGGCGCCGCCACCTTTCCGGTCTCGTCGCCGGACGCAAGGTGATCGGGGGCATCGCCCCGCTCGCCGGACTGACCGACCTGGTGACCCATCTCGTCGGCGCCGGAGCACAGAAGCCGCTCCTGGTGCACTCGTCCCGAGGGGCCGGCCGGGTGCCGAACGAGGAGGAGGCTCACCTCGTCACCGTCGAGGTCGCCCGCTACGCCACCATGACCGAGGAGCTGCGCGACCACGACCGCCTCCTGCGCGAGCTCCCGTCCTCGGTGCGTCAAGCGATCGATGCCTACGACCCCGAGCGGGACGCGCTGTGGTGCGTGGGGCCGTTCACCTCATCCGAGCCCGTCGACGGACGGACGGTGGCGGGTGGGCGCGAGCCGGCGTGGGCAGCGCTCGAGGACAAGATCGTCGCCGACGAGATCTGGGACGCGGTCGGCTTCCCGCGCAGCGAGCGTCGCGTCGTCGAGGTCTCCTCGCCCGACATCCTCGAGGCCGCCTCGCATGACCTCGACCTCGGCAGCGGCGTCGTGTGGGTCGCCGACTCCCGCGACGGCTTCAACGGGGGCGGGGAGTACACCCGGTGGGTGGCCACGGTCGAGGAACGCCAGGAAGCCCTGGACTTCTTCAAGTCCCGCTGTGACCGGGTTCGGGTCATGCCGTTCCTCGAAGGCGTCCCGTGCAGCATCCACGGCATCGTCCTGCCCGACGGCACGGCGGCCTTCCGCCCGGTCGAGCTGGCGATTCTGCGGGGCGAGGGGCGGCGCTTCGTGTACGGCGGCCAGGGCACCACCTGGGACCCTCCCGAGTCGGACCGCGCCGAGATGAGGGAGCTGGTCCGGCGTACGGGCGCGCTGCTGAGCGAGCGCGTCGGCTACCGCGGCGGGTTCGGGATCGACGGCATCCTGACCGCCGACGGCTTCCGGCCCACCGAGATCAACCCGAGGTTCTCCGGCGGCCTCACCACCCTGGGGCGGGCCCTCGACCTCAGTCTCTTCCGGCTGCTGCAGCTGAACCTGAGCGTCGGGCGTGACCCGGGAGTCACCGTGGACGAGCTCGAGGCGTGGGCGCTGCCCGCACTCGACAGAAGACGGCTCGCCCAGCCGAAGGCGGTCGTGGACCGCCCGGTCGCCGAGGAGCCGCTCGAGATCGCCCTGTCCTGGGACGGCGTACGGCTGCACCGGGACCCGAAGGGCGACCTAACGCTGGTGGTCGGCCCGAACCCCATGGGCGCGTTCGCGAAGATCGACACCCGCGACGCACTCGCCGTCGGGGACCGGATCGGGCCACTCAATGCGGCGATGATGCGCTTCCTCGACGAGGAGTTCGACGCAGGGTTCGGCCCGGTCGAGCCTGCTCCCGACGTCCGCACCTCGACCTAGCCCGCGTCGACCGGGCTGCCGAGCGTGGTCAGTAGGCTCTCAGCCCATGGCGAGAGTGGTGGTGGTCGGTGGGGGCCTCGGCGGTGCTGCGAGCGCTGCCCGGCTCGCGAAACTCGGCCACGACGTCACGTTGCTCGAGCGCCTCGACCACGTGGGCGGAGCGCTCGACTACGTCGAGGCCGAGGGCTACCGCTGGGATGCAGGCCCCGTGTCGACCGCGCTCCCGGCGGTCCTGCGCGACCTGTTCCGCAAGTCCGGTCGACCGCTGGAGCGAGAGCTGGATCTCGTGCCGCTCGACCCCGCGCGCGAGCATCGCTTCGAGGACGGCTCGGTCCTGCCGCTCCCCTCTGGCAGCCGAGCCGGCCAGCACGAGGCGATCGAGAAGGCGCTCGGTGCCGGGTCGGGTGACCGGTGGCTGGAGTACACCCATGGGTTCGCCGACACGTGGAACCTGCTCCGGCGCGACTACCTCGAACGCGTATGGTCGCCCGACCTCGCCGCTCCCGAGACGCGGGCCTTGCTGTCCTCACGAACGACGCTGCACAAGGTGGTGTCCAAGGCGTTCAAGGACGAGCGGCTGCGCGCCTTGGCCTGGCACGCAGCAGTGGCGGAGGGGCACGAACCCCGAAACGTGCCGGCGTGGATCGGGATGATGTCATACGTCGAGCAGAACTTCGGCGTGTGGACCGTTCCCGGCGGGATGGGTGCCTTCGGCGCTGCGCTGACCAAGCGGCTCGGCGAGCGGCGGGTCGATGTCCGCCTCGGTACGACGGCCCGCGACATCGAGCTGCGAGACGGCCGCGCCGTCGGTGTGCTGACCGACCAGGGCGAGGTGGAGGCCGAGGTCGTCGTGTGCGCGGTCGACCCTCGACGGCTGCCCTCCCTCGAACCGATGGTCCGTCGCACGATGCCCGCGATCCCCCCGGTCGTGTGCCACCTCGGGCTTCACGGCGACGTGCCCGAGCTGCCGCACGAGGTGGTCCTCCACGGCGATCCGCTGATCGTCCTACGCACGAGCGGTCAGGCTCCCCCAGGTCGTGCCGCGTGGACGCTTCTGGGGCGGGGCCGCCTGGCCGAGGACATCGTGACGGCGATGGCACGACGCGGGATCGACGTACGCGATGCCGTCGACGTGCGCATCGACCGGTCACCCCGGGATCTTGTCGAACGCTGGGGAGGCTCGCCGTACGGCGTGCTGTGGCAGGGGCGCGCCACCTTCGGACGCCGCGCCGGCACGATCACGCCTTGGGAGAACGTCTTCTGTGCCGGCGCCCATGCCGCTCCGGGCGCGGGGGTGCCGTTCGTAGGGCTCGGCGCCGCCCTCGTGGCCCAGGCCATCGGCAAGGCCTGAGGCGAGGCACCAATTACCAAGGGATGCAGGGCGATTGTCTCTTCCCACGGCAAGATCACCATGGGAAGCAACAGATCTCCTGCATACCCTGGTAATTGATCAGCCAGAGCTGGCGGCGGGGATCCGGAGGTTCGCGTAGATCTCCCGGGTCGCCTTGGAACGGTTCAGGGTGTAGAAGTGCAGACCGGGCGCGCCTCCAGCGAGGAGGGTGTCGCACAACTGGGTCGCGATCGCAATTCCCTCGCCGCGGACCGCAGCGGCGTCGTCGCCGTGACGGGACACGCGCTCGACGATCTCGGGCGGGAGGTCCGCCCCGGAGAGCTCGGTCATCCGGCGGATCTGGGCAAGGTTCGTGATCGGCATGATGCCGGGGATGATCGGGATGTCGACGCCGAGGGCCGCCACCCGGTCGGCGAGGCGGAAGTAGTCGTCGGCTCTGAAGAAGAGCTGGGTGATGGCGAACTCCGCGCCGGCCCGCGCCTTCTCGACGAGCACGCGAGCGTCGGCGTCGAGGGACTCGGCCGAAGGGTGGCCCTCGGGGAACGCGGCGACCCCGACGCAGAAGTCACCGAGCGACTTGACCATCTCGACGAGCTCGACGGCGTAGTTGAACCCCTCCGGGTGCGGGACGTACGGCGCCGTCGGCCCGTCGGAAGGGTCGCCTCGCAGCGCGAGGACATTGCGGACCCCGGCGTCGGCGTAGGACCCGATCACCGAGCGCAGCGTCTCCCGCGAGTGGCCGACGCAGGTCAGGTGCGCCAGGGGCGTCATCGAGGTGTCCGCGGCGATCCGGTGGGTGACCCGCACGGTGCGGTCGCGGGTCGAGCCGCCGGCGCCGTAGGTCACCGAGACGAACGTCGGGTGCAGCGCCTCGAGCTCGCGCAGCGCCTTCCACAGCTGCCGCTCCCCCGCCTCGTCCTTGGGTGGGAAGAACTCGAAGGAGAACGACTTCTCACCCGCGTCGATGAGCTCCCGGACGGTGTGGGCATGTCCGGGCATTCGGGAGGGAAGTCCAAGCGCCATGCGGTCAGTCTAGGTGGGTGGCCGGGACTCGACGGATGCTGTCCGAAGTAGGCTCCCCGCGTGACTTCCCCCACCACCGGATCCGCCAACGAGCCCCCCGCGACCTGGGACCCCGCGCCCCTGCGCGCCACCGTCCAGCGCACGCTCGACGACTTCGTCGACCTCCAGGCGAGCCGTCTCGCCGACCTCGGCAAGGACGCCGACCGGCTCGTGCGGGCCGCCCACGACGCGGTCTCCGGGGGCAAGCGGTTCCGGGCGGCTTTCTGCTATTGGGGCTTTCGGGCTGTCCACGACGAGGGGTACGACGAGCAAGGGCTGGTGCGCGCGGCATCGGCGCTCGAGCTGCTTCACGCCAGCGCGCTGGTCCACGACGACTACATGGACGCCTCCGACACGCGTCGGGGTCGGCCGGCGACCCACCGCGCCTTCGAGCAGCAGCACCGGGAAGCGGGCTGGGGCGGGGACCCCGAGCAGTACGGCGCCGCCGCGGCGATCCTGCTCGGAGACCTGCTCCTGTCGTGGGCCGACGAGCTGCTGCGCACCTGCGGCGCCCCTGAGGACCGGGTCCTCGACGCGCTCGGCTACTTCGACACCACTCGCAGCGAGGTGATCGCCGGCCAGTTCCTAGACGTGTCGGTGCAGGCCCGCCGCGCCTCGGACGTGGAGGCGGCGATGACGGTGCTGCGCTACAAGTCCGCGAAGTACTCCGTGGAGCGGCCGTTGCACATCGGGGCCGCCCTGGCCGGCGCATCGCCGGAGGTCTTCGAGGCACTGAGCGCGTTCGGGCTGCCGCTCGGCGAGGCCTTCCAGCTGCGCGACGACCTGCTCGGCGTGTTCGGCGACCCGGCTGTGACTGGCAAGCCGGCCGGGGACGACCTCGTCGAGGGCAAGCGCACGGTGCTGGTCGCCCTGGCCCTCGAGCTCGCCGCCCCCGATGAGGCCAGCTACCTCGACCAGAGGCTGGGCAGGCCTCTCGACGCCGGTGAGGTCGACGAGCTGCGAGCGATCATCGAGGCGTCGGGGGCGCACGCGCGCGTGGAGACGATGATCGAGGACCTGACCGGGCGGTGCCTGACCGCGCTCGACGCGGCACCAATCACCGAGCGGGCTCGAGCCGTGCTGCGCCAGCTCGCCGCCGCGGCGACCCAGCGGGTGGTCTGACGGGGCGCGGCGAACTCACTCCAGATCGATCAAGCGTGCTTGCCTGCACGAACTAGGTGACCCAGACGACCGCTCCGTCGTCGCTTTGGAGCGTCAGTGTGGGCCGTCGGGCAGCTCGGGCACCTCGATCGCGGGTCCGTCTCCCCGGAGCAGCACCGCGCACTTGTCGCAGTTCTCGTCGTGCGTGCGACCACCCAGCACCCGGAGCGCTTCGTCGAAGGTCGCCTGGTCGGCGCGGGCGAGAGGGCTCCAGCCCTCCCAGAGGAACATCGTGCCCTTGTGCCCCTCGGCGTGGAGCTGGGTGAGCCCGGCGTCCAGCGCCTGGAAGCTGCTGCCGTCGTAGTCGGGTAGGTCGAGCGCAGCGCCCGCAGCCTTGAGGAAGGTCTCCTTGTCCTCGATCGTCCAGCCGTCGAGGTAGGCAAAACGCCAGTCGGCCTTCTCCACCGCGTGGGCCACGTCGTCGACGCGCGCGGCGTTGTGCCAGCGATAGACGTCGGGAGTGGTGTGACCGGCGAGGAGTGCTGCGAGTCCGCTCATCTTCGGTTCCTCTCGAAGGACTTACGTGACCGGCGATCTGGCCGCCGGTCCTGCACGTCCCCGACTCTAACCATCCGAGGCCTTCAGCGGCAGGGGTCGAAACTCGCCTGCTCGGACCAGGTCGAGAGGGTCTCAGAAGGCCATCGCTTGCGCGCGCCGCTTGATCTCCGAGCCGCGGTTCTCGCGCAGCGCGTCGATGGGTCGCCCCGGGATCGTGTCGTCGTGGGTGAAGAGCCAGGCGATGGCCCCACGGTCGTCGTAGCCGCCATCGTGGAGGACGGTCAGCGCGCCCGGCACGCCCTTGACGATCTGGCCGTCCATGATCAGGTCAGCGGGGACCTTCTGGCCCGCGCCGGGCGAGGGGACGACCGCGGCGAGCTGGTGCTCGCGGATGAGCTGGCGGACCTTGCTGACACTCACGTTGAGCTGGTCGCTGGCCTGGCTCCAGTCCAGCCAGTCCCCGACGAGACTCTCGAGGTCGGTGCCAGGTTGGGTTGATGAGGTGTCCACGTGACCACTTTGCCACCGCGTGGCACGGGCGGCCCAATCGAGGTCGTTCGTAGGATGTCCCTGCCCTGACCACTACTCCGAGGGAGCAACGCGTGCTGACCAGCCCGGGACGCTCGCTCGCCGTGGTGGTCGCAGCCGTCGCGCTCGCGATCCCGGTCGGGACGGGCGCATCGGTCGTCGACGGCCCCGCCCGTACGCCGGCCGCTCCGCCCGTCGTACCCGTCTCCGCGACCAGCTCTCAACCTCCCGACTCGGACGAACCCGATCCGGCTGCGCCGACGCCCGGGTCCGCGACCGATGGCCTGCCCGGCGACCGGCCCAACATCGTCGTGATCATGGCCGACGACATGCGGGAGGACGAGCTGGCGTGGATGCCCAACGTGCAGCACCTGATCGGGGACCGCGGGGTGCGCTTCGTCAACTCGTTCTCGCCGTACTCGCTGTGCTGTCCAGCCCGCGCTTCGTTCATCACGGGGCAGTACACCCACAACCACGAGGTGTGGTCCAACAGCAAGAAGTACGGCTTCGGCGCCCTGGACGACACCTCGACGCTGGCCACCGACCTGTCTGCAGCCGGTTACCGGACGGCATTCCTCGGCAAGTACCTCAACGGGTACGGCACCTCCCCTGCCCCCGACGGCTCGTCCGAGGACTCCTTCCACTACGTACCTCCGGGCTGGCACGACTGGCGTGGCTCGATAAACGACCTCTACGACGCTGGCACGCCCGAGGCGGGCGGGACCTACAGCTACTTCGACACGACGTTGAACGTCAACGGAACACTGCGTGGGTACCCAGGCGCCTACCAGACCAGAATGTTCGGTCTTGAGAGCCGCGACATGCTCGAGCAGCTCACGCGTTCCCCCCGCCCGTTCTTCCTCTGGGTCTCCTACGTGGCACCCCACGCGGGCGGGCCTGTCGAGGACGACGACCCGAGGTGGGTGCAGCGGAGCAACGGCCGGCGCGCCCAGGTCACGACTCCCGCTCGACCGCGCGACGTGAAGGGCATGTTCGACGCACAGATCACGCGCTCGCTCGGTGCCGTGCCGGAGCCTGATCTCTCGGACAAGCCGGAGTTCATGCGCGACTACCCGACCCTGAACGACGCGGAGGTGGAGGCGCTGACCGAGGTGACGCGCCAACGCGCGGAGTCGCTCTACGTCGTGGACCAGGAGGTGGGCCGGACCGTCGAGGCGCTCGAGCAGTCGGGCGAGCTCGACAACACTCTCGTCGTCTTCACCTCCGACAACGGCTACTTCCTCGGTGAGCACGGCATGCTCCAGACCAAGAGGCTGCCGTACCAGTCGTCTCTTCGGGTCCCGACACTGATGGCCGGTCCGGGCATCCCGGAGGGCGAGGTCCGCGAAGACCCAGTCCTGACCACCGACTTCGCGCCGACGTTCCTCGAGCTCGCGGGCGCACGGACCGAGCGTGTCATGGACGGGGCCAGCCTGCTCGCGGCTGCCCGCAACGGCGACCAGGGCTGGTCCCGGGCGGTGTTCACCGAGGCCGGCCCCCGCAACCTCAAGGACCAGGAGCCAGCACTCGAGGTCTACCCCGAGGGACCCTCACCGCTCCGGTTCAGCCAGGGCGTGAGGACGCCGCGCTACCTGTACGTCGAGCACGCTACCGGCGACCGGGAGCTCTACGACCTGAGGACCGACCCGGACGAGCTCGAGAGCGTCGTCGAGCGCCCTGAGATGCGCCGGGTGGCGTCCCAGCTCGCCGCTGTGCTCGATCGGCTACGCATGTGCGAAGGCGAGTCCTGCCGGGTGCCGCTGCCGGCCGCTCTTCGACAGCCCTAGCCGGAAGGGGCGGAGAGAACTCGGCCCGGCCTCTCGGCCACTCCCCGTTCAAGGCAAGTGGCACCTGTACAGGGGCCCGAAGCAGCCAACCTGCTTCACGTGGCGTCAGCTCGGTCGACCCGCAACTCACGCCGGCAACTTCCCTCAAGTCCCAGGTTTCACTTCCGTCACATCGGGTAGTCGGCCAGGCGTGCCCTGTGAGGGGGCCGTCGAGTGGCCGCCCGACGGGAGTGCGACCACCACCCGACGAAGGGACGACATGGACCGTCACACCTCCCGCGCCGCGTCCTTGCCAGAGCGCCTGCGACGACTCACGGCCTCGTTCACGACCGGTGGCGTGATGCTCGTCGGCACCCCGGTGATGCTCGAGTACGTCGTGCGCCCGGGAGACACCCTCTCCGAGATCGCCGTTCACCAGGACACCAGCGTCGAGGCGCTCGTCGACCGCAACGACCTGCACCACTCCGGCGACCGGGTCGTGGCCGGTGAGAGTCTCGACATCCCCGCGGCGCACGACCGCCCGTCGAGCCCGCGTCAAAGCGGCGCCGGCCGCACCGACATCGACCCGGACGCCCGCAGGATCATGCGCTACACGGTCCGGCCGGGAGACACGCCCGGCGAGCTTGCGGTGCGGTTCCACGCCTGGACGGCCGAGATCATCGAGCGCAACGGATCGGTCCTGCGCGCCGGCGAGCAGATCGAGATCCCGGTGGTCGTTGCCGCTGCGGCGCGCGCCCGTCGTACTTCCTCGTCGGAGGGCTCGTCAGCCCCACGGACCTCCGAGGTCGACCCCGGCAGCGCCCCACGCCGCGCGACCGTCCGGCGCATCATCGCGGCCACGGCGCGGCGCCACGGGGTCGACCCGGACCTCGCGCTCGCCGTGTCCTGGCAGGAGTCGGGCTGGAGGATGGACCGCACCTCGACGGCGGGAGCGGTCGGGGCGATGCAGGTTCTGCCCTCGACCGGCCGCTGGATGTCCGACGTGGTGGGCAGGACGCTGCACCTGCGCGACCTCCAGGACAACGCGGCCGCGGGCGTCGCCCTGCTCGACCTCCTCGACGACCGGGCAGGCACCCGGGTGGCGGTGGCCGGCTACTACCAGGGGCTGGCCGGAGTCCGCCGGCACGGCATGTACCCCGACACGCAGCGCTACGTGGCCAGCGTGATCGCCCTGAAACGGCAGTTCGAGGAGGGTGACTACCCGGCCTGACCTGCGCAAACGATGTGGCTCTCGCCACGCCCGGGCTAGGCAGGTGGCTCGCACCGTAACGCCAAGTCCGTAAAATCCGTTGTCGAGCCGGCCCCACCCCGCCGGCCGATGTCGGACAAAGGGACTCGTGTTGGACAGGATCGGGCCGGACCCGCTGATCGGGCGTGTGCTCGACGGCCGGTACCGCGTAGGCGCGCGCATCGCCCGCGGCGGCATGGCGACCGTCTACGAGGCCACCGACCTCCGACTCGACCGCGTGTGCGCAGTGAAGGTGATGCACACCGGCCTCGGCAACGACGACGACTTCGCTGCGCGGTTCGTGCGCGAGGCGCGCCACGCCGCCCAGCTCTCGCACCCCAACGTGGTCGGGGTCTTCGACCAGGGCGACGACCACGGCACGGTTTTCCTCGCCATGGAGTACATCCCGGGCCACACCCTCCGCGACCTGATGCGCAAGGAGGCCCCGATGCCCCCGGGGAAGGCCCTCGCACTCATGGAGCCGGTCCTCTCGGCTCTCGCGGCGGCGCACCAGGCGGGCATGATCCACCGCGACGTGAAGCCCGAGAACGTCCTGCTCGCCGACGACGGCCGGATCAAGGTCGCCGACTTCGGGCTCGCACGCGCGGTCAGCGCCGAGACCCAGCACACTGCCACCGGCGGCGTCCTGATCGGGACCGTCTCCTACCTCTCCCCCGAGCTCGTCGTCGACGGCAAGGCCGACGCTCGCTCGGACGTGTACGCCGTCGGCGTGATCATCTACGAGATGCTCACCGGCCAGAAGCCGCACCAGGGCGAGTCACCGATCCACGTCGCCTACAAGCACGTGCACGAGGACATCCCGCCGCCGAGCGAGCTGGTCCCCGGCATCCCGGCGTACGTCGACGCGCTCGTCGCCCGCGCAACCGCCCGCGACCGCGAGCTGCGACCGGCCGACGCGCGGGTGCTGCTGCACCAGGTCCGCCGGGTCCGCGGCGCCCTCGACCAAGGGGTGCTCGACGACCCGGAGCTCGCCGCGGACCTGATGCCTTCGCGGCCTGTCGAGGCGGACGACGACATCGACTACGTCACCGAGGACGTGCCCAGGATCGTGCCGACCGCCGCGGCCGCCGCTGTCGTGACCGGCCACCCGCGGGCTGATGATCACGAGGGCACGACCGTCATCGACCAGGGCCTCGGCGCGATGCTGCCCGCCACCCGACCGTCGCGACCCGGCCCGGTCGACGAGGAGCCCGGCGAGGGCCCACCGTCCAGGTCCCGCCGCGGCCCCCTGATCCTCACGCTGGTGCTTCTCCTGGCCGCGATCGCGGGCCTCCTCGGGTGGTACTTCGGCATCGCCCGCTACACCACGACTCCCGGCGTCATCAACCTCAGCGTCGCCCAGGCGGAGCAGAAGGTGGAGGCCGCCGGTCTCGGCTTCGAGGTCGGGGAGCAGGAGTACTCCGAGACCGTGACCGCGGGCTCGGTGATCAGCACCGACCCGGCCCCCGGGACCCGGATCCTCGACGACGGCACGGTCACCGCCACGGTCTCGCGGGGTCCGGAGCGCTACGAGGTGCCGGTGCTGCGCGGCATGACGCTGCCCGAGGCCGAGAAGGCGCTGGAGGACCTGAGCCTCACCGTGGGCGACGTCACCGAGCGCCACCACGAGACGGTCGCCGAGGGCATGGTCCTCAAGTCCGATCCGGGCACCGGCATCGAGGTCAAGCCCGACGCGGCCATCGACCTCGTGGTCAGCAAGGGGCCCAAGCCGATCGAGGTACCCGACTTCACCGGCAAGCCGGCCGCCCGGGCCGAGCAGGTGCTTACCGAGCGTGGCCTCGAGGTCTCGGTCACGAGCGAGTTCAGCGACACCGTGCCCGAGGGCCGTGTGATCTCCCAGTCGCCGAGCTCGGGCACGCTGTACCGCGGCGACGTCGTCCAGCTCGTGGCGTCCAAGGGCCCCCAGATGGTCGAGGTGCCCCAGGTCCGCGGGGTCGGCGTTGCCGAGGCGACTCAGCGGCTCGAAGAGGCGGGCTTCCAGGTCCAGACGGTGCGCAGCGACGTCTACGTGGGCCTCGAGTTCGTCGTCCAGTCGGACCCGCCCCAGGGCACGATGGCGCCGCACGGCAGCACGGTCACCCTGTTCCTCGTCTGACCCGGGGATCGGCCTACCCTTGCCGCATGCCCACCGGACTCGCCTATGACACGCCTGCCCTGAGAAACCCCGTGGGCACCCATCTGAAGGTCGGCAAGGGCCTGGTCGCGGGTGCGTTCACCGAGGCACGTCGGATCGGAGCCGAGACCCTCCAGGTGTTCGTGGGGAACCCGAGGGGCTGGGCGCTCTCCGCGGGCGACCCCTCGGTCGACGCTGCATTCCGGGACGCCTGCGCGGAGGCCGGCATGAGGGTGTTCATCCACTCCCCCTACCTGGTCAACCTCGGCAGCCCCACGCCGGCGACCTACGAGAGGTCGGTGGCATCGGTCGCCCACAACCTCAAGCGCGCAGCCGAGATCGGCGCGGAGGGTGTTGTCGTGCACACCGGCTCCTGCGTTGCGGCGGGCAGCACGGAGGCCGCGATGCGCCAGGTGCGCGAGGGGCTGCTGCCGATCCTCGACACGCTCGGCTCCGACGACCAGAGCCCATGGCTGCTGCTCGAGCCGACCGCGGGCCAGGGACAGTCGCTGTGCGCAGGCGTCGAGGACCTCCATGCCTACCTCGAGGTGCTCGACTTCCATGCCAAGGCAGGCATCTGCCTCGACACCTGCCACGTCTTCGCAGCCGGCGAGCCCCTCGACGAGGAGGGCGGCGCCACCGCCGCGGTGGACCGGATCGTGGAGATCGGTGGCCGCGGGAGGCTGCGTCTCATCCACGCCAACGACTCGATGGACGTGCGCGGAGCGTTCAAGGACCGGCACCAGAAGATCGGGCAGGGTCACATCGGGACCGGTGCGTTCGAGGAGCTGTTCGCCCACCCGGAGACGGCAGGTGTCCCGTTCATCCTGGAGACCCCCGGCTCCCGCGACCTCGACGACCCGGACATTCCGCTCCTGAAGAAGATCCGCGCGTCCGTCGTACCAGCGGCTGCCCAGAGCACCGCATGACAGCGACCCGCAGGCAGGGTCTGCTCGCCACGGCGGCCCTGCTCGCGATGACCGCGTGCTGGGGCTCGACGTTCTACCTCATCAAGGACCTGCTGGACCGGGTGCCGGTGCTGGACTTCCTCGCCGTCCGGTTCGCGATCGCGTCCGTGGCGCTGTACCTCCTCGCACCGCGCGCCCTCACCAGGCTGAGCCCTACGGCACGCAAGAACGCCGTCGTGCTCGGCCTGCTGTACGGCCTGGCGCAGATCCTGCAGACAGCGGGCCTGGCCCACACCCCCGCGAGCGTCTCGGGGTTCATCACCGGCATGTACGTCGTCTGCACACCGCTCCTCGCGGCGTTGATCCTCCGGACCCGGATCACCGCGATGACCTGGGGCGCGGTGGTGCTGGCCACCGCCGGTCTCGGCGTGCTGACGCTGAACGGCTTCAGCGTGGGCTACGGCGAGTCGATCACCCTGGTCGCCGCGCTCCTCTATGCCCTGCACATCGTGGGGCTGGGCGCCTGGGCGGGGGCGCGCGAGGCGATGGGCATGACCATCGTCCAGCTCATCGTGATCACCCTGCTGTGCTTCGTGGCCACCGTGCCCGACGGGATCGTCCTCCCGGACAACACCGCCGACTGGCTCTCGGTCATCTACATGGCGGTCTTCGCCGGGGCGCTGGCGCTCGCCGGACAGACCTGGGCGCAGGCCCACCTGCCTCCCACCCGGGCGGCGATCATCATGACGATGGAGCCGGTCTTCGCGGCGTTCTTCGCGGTGCTGCTCGGTGGCGAGTCGCTCACCGCGCGCATGGCGATCGGCGGGATGATGGTGCTGACGGCGATGCTCGTCGTGGAGCTCGTCCCGAGGCGCAAGATCGAGGCCGAGGTCCAGCACATCGCCGTGTGAGCCGCGCGACCTGCGCACCACGACTGTTGGAGGGAACCATGTCAGCTCAAGAGCTCCGGATGGAGCGCCACGTCTCCGCAGCGCCGGAGTCGGTGTGGCAGGTGCTGACCGACCTCGACAGTGCAGCCGAGACGCTCAGCGGGGTCACCCGGGTCGAGGTTCTCACCGATGGGCCCTACGCCGAGGGAACCCGGTGGCGTGAGACCAGGAAGATGTTCGGCAAGGAGGCCACCGAGGAGATGCGGGTGACCGGTGTCCAGGCCCCCACGCGCACCACCGTCGAGGCCGACTCCGGCGGCGTCCACTACGTCACCGTGTTCACCCTGGCTCCCGAGTCCGGCGGCACGCGGCTCGAGATGACCTTCACCGCCGAGCAGCCCCAGGGCTCGGTGATGCAGAAGCTGATGTGGACGGCCTTCGGGAAGCTGGGCATGAAGGCCACCGCGAAGGTGATGACCCAGGATCTCGACGACATCGCGCGACGCGCTGAGAGCTCGCACCACGGCTGACGTTCTCTGCCGCAGGAGCACTTGGGGTGGTCTGAACCGGTACGCCGGAGTGCGGGGAGTCGCTCGGGACTCCCGCCGTCACGCAGCACCATGACGCTATGGCCACCCCCGTCCAGCGGCTCCGGGTCACACCCACGACCGCCGACGCCACCGTCACGCCGCTCGAGCTCTTCTTCGACCTGGTCTTCGTCTTCGCCCTCACCCAGGTGACCGCGATGATGGCCGACGACCTCACCGGCGAGGGCATCCTGCGCGGCATGCTGGTGCTGGCGTTGCTGTGGTGGAGCTGGACCGGCTACGCCTGGCTCTCGAACGTTGTGCGCGCCGACGAGGGCGCGGTGCGCCTGGTGCTGATCACGGCGATGGCCGCGATGTTCGTGCTCGCGCTGAGCATCCCTGAGTCATTCGACGATCTGCCCGGCGGTCTCCACGGACCGGTCGTGCTCGCCGTGTGCTACTTCCTGTTCCGGCTGATGCACCTGGTGATGTTCTGGGTCATCGCCCGCGGCGACCCGGGTCTGCGGGCCCAGCTGCTCAGGTTCACCCCCTCGATGATCGGCGGCACCGCGCTGCTGCTGGTCGCCTCGACCCTGGACGGGACGGCGCAGACCCTCACGTGGGCCGCTGCCCTGGCCGCCGACTACCTCGGCACGCTCCTCGCCGGCTCGTCCGGCTGGCGACTCAGGTCGCCCAGCCACTTCGCCGAACGCCACGGCCTGATCCTGATCGTGGCACTCGGCGAGTCGATCGTGGCTATCGGCGTGGGCGTGGCGGAGCTGCCGATCTCCTGGCCGATCGTGGTCGCCTCGGTCCTCGGGCTCGTCCTGGCCTCCGCCCTGTGGTGGACCTACTTCGACATCAGCGCGCTGAAGGGTGAGCTCGCCCTGGCGCAAGAGCCCGAAGCCACCCGCGCGGCCCTGGCACGCGACGCCTACAGCTACTTCCACGTGCCGCTGGTCGCCGGCGTGGTGCTGACCGCGCTCGGTTTGAAAAAGGTGCTGGAGTACGTCGGGGACTCCTCCCACCACGACCTCAGCGACCCGTTGAAGGGCGTGGCGCTCTATGCGCTCTTCGGCGGTGTCATCGTCTACCTGCTCGGCCACGTCGGCTTCAAGTGGCGCACGGGGCACACGGTCGCGATCAGCCGACTCTTCCCGGCGGCCGTGATCACAGTGCTCATCCCGATCGCAGCGCAGGTGCCCGCCCTCTTAGCGCTCACCCTCCTGACGGTGATCATGGTCGCCACCGTGACCTTCGAGACGGTGCGGTACGCCGAGCACCGCCACGAGCTCAGAGCGGGAGGCCACCCGTCCTGACCTGGTCGAGTCCACCAGGTCCACATGCCGGTCCGATCTCGCAGATGCGGATTCGCGGGTTAGGCTCGTCTCGTGCATCGCAGCCAGACCTATTTCTTCGGCGACCTGCCCGGGGCTTCCGAGCAGGCGGTCCGCTAGGTCTCGCCCGCACTCAGACGAAAGACGCCCCTGGCCATCGCAGGGGCGTTTTGCATGTCTGGCGCCGGCTGAGGTGGTCGGGGCACCGACCCAGAGAAGAGGAACAACCATGGTCGTCGTGATGACACCTGAGGCAACCGACGCCGACATCGCCCACGTCGTCGAGCGGGTCGAGAGCGTCGGCGGCGAGGCGTTCGTCAGCAAGGGCGTGGTCCGCACCATCATCGGCCTCGTCGGTGACATCGACTCCTTCCACGGCCTCAACCTCCGCAGCCTCCCCGGCGTCGCGGACGTGCACCGGATCTCCGACCCCTACAAGCTCGTGAGCCGCCAGCACCATCCCGAACGGTCGACGGTGTGGGTGGGTCGGGACAAGCAGGTGCCGATCGGCCCCGACAGCTTCACCTTCATCGCCGGTCCCTGCGCGGTCGAGACCCCGCAGCAGACCCTCGCCGCCGCCGAGATGGCACAGGCGGCCGGTGCCACCCTGCTGCGCGGGGGCGCCTACAAGCCCCGCACCTCCCCCTACGCCTTCCAGGGGCTCGGCGTGGACGGGCTGAAGATCCTCGCGAGCGTCAGCGAGAGCACGGGCATGCCGGTCGTGACCGAGGTCGTGGACGCCCGCGACGTCGAGGTCGTCGCCGAGCACGCCGACATGCTCCAGATCGGCACGCGCAACATGGCCAACTTCGGCCTGCTCCAAGCGGTCGGCGAGGCCGGGAAGCCGGTGCTCCTCAAGCGAGGCATGACCGCCACGATCGAGGAGTGGCTGATGGCGGCGGAGTACATCGCCCAGCGCGGCAACCTCGACATCGTCCTGTGCGAGCGCGGCATCCGCACCTTCGAGACAGCCACCCGCAACACCCTCGACATCTCGGCGATCCCGGTGGTCCAGGCGACCAGCCACCTCCCGATCATCGTCGATCCCTCCCACGCGGGAGGCCGCCGCGACCTCGTGGTGCCGCTGTCCCGCGCGGCAGTGGCGGTCGGCGCAGACGGTGTCATCGTCGACGTACACCCGGATCCGGAGAACGCGCTGTGCGACGGCCCGCAGGCCGTGCTGGGCAACGACCTGCGGCTGCTGGCGCAGGCGATGCGGCAGCTGCCCGGGATGCTGGGACGGGTCGACGCGAGCGAGCTGGCGCGGGTCTAGGGCTCCAGCGCTTCGCCGCATGAAGCAGCGGACCGACGGTGGAGGCGACCTCTGGTGACGGCTGAGCCCGTCGATTAGCGGGTCAGCGAAGGCGTGCGAGCACCGTGCTCAGCGTGGCAGCGGCCTCCTTCGCCTGCGCGGCGGAGACGTCGAGATGGGTCACCAGGCGGACCGTGCGGGGACCGACCGCGCCGACGAGCACTCCGGCCTCCCGGGCGGCCGCGACCACCGCCGCCGCGTCGGGTACGTCGACCACGACGATGTTCGTCTCGACGCCGGCGGGGTCGACGTCGCAGGCCTCGGCCAGCAGGCGGGCGTTGTCGTGATCCTCCGCGAGGCGCTCGACGTGGTGGTCGAGGGCGTAGAGCCCGGCTGCGGCGAGAATCCCCACCTGGCGCATGCCGCCGCCCAGGCGCTTGCGCCAGATCCTGGCCTCGGCGACGGCGTCGGCCGACCCGACCAGGAGCGAACCGACCGGAGCCCCGAGGCCCTTGCTCAGGCAGACCGCGAGCACGTCGACGAGACCGCCATACTCCTCGAGGGGGACACCGGAGGCGACGTGGGCGTTCCAGAGCCGGGCGCCGTCGAGGTGCACCGCGGCACCCACAGAGTTGGCGAACGCTCGCAGCGACCGCATGTCCTCGACCGGCAGTACGGTGCCGCCGGCGAAGTTGTGGGTGTTCTCGATCGAGATCGCCTTCGTCGCGACGAAGAACGGCCCGAGGTCGGGGGCGTAGAGGGACTCGATCGCGGAGAGGTCCACTCCCCCGCGCTCGTGGGTCCAGGTGCGCATGGTCAGCCCGGTGAACGCTCCGTGCGCACCGAGCTCCGCGCGGGCGATGTGCGCCGACGATTCACAGAGCACTTCCTCGCCGACGCCGACGACGGAGCGCACAGCCAGCACGTTGGCCATCGACCCGGTCGGGGTGAACAGCGCCGCCTCCTTGCCGAACATCGCGGCGACTCGCTCCTCGAGGGCGAGAACGGTCGGGTCCTCGGCGTACACGTCGTCGCCCACCTCGGCCTCGGCCATCGCCGCGCGCATGGCACGGGTCGGCTTGGTGACGGTGTCGCTGCGCAGGTCGATCAGCTGGTCACTCACCTGCCGATCGTAAAGCCCGTCGCCGAGAATCCGAACGTTGCCTCGAATGCCCGTTCTGCGACAACGCGCCGGCGTCCCGGTGCGCGGGCTGACGCGGAGGTCAGGCTTCGGGGGCGGTGCGGTTACGGAGCATCTCGGCGACGAGGAACGCGAGCTCGAGGGACTGGACGCGGTTCAGACGTGGATCGCAGACCGACTCGTAGCGGTGCTTGAGGTCGACCTCGGCCAGCGCCTCTCCCCCGCCGACGCACTCGGTCACGTCGTCACCGGTGAGCTCGATGTGCATGCCGCCGGGCCAGGTGCCGAGTGCGCGGTGCACGTCGAAGAAGCCCTGCGCCTCCTGGATCACGTCGTCGAACGAACGAGTCTTGTAGCCCGAGGAGGACTCCCAGGTGTTGCCGTGCATCGGGTCGCACACCCAAGCGACGTTCACTCCGGCGGCCGTCACCTTCTCGACCAGCTCGGGAAGCACGTCGCGGATCTTCTTGGCGCCCATCCGTGTGATGAAGGTGAGCCGGCCCGGCTCGTTGCCGGGGTTGAGGCGCCCGGCGAGCGCGAGGGCGTCGTCGGCGCTCGTCGTGGGGCCGAGCTTCACGCCGATCGGGTTCTCGATGCGCGAGAGCAGCTCGACGTGCGCTCCGTCGAGCTGACGGGTCCGCTCCCCGATCCACACGAAGTGGGCCGAAACGTCGTACGGCCTCTGGGTGCGGGAGTCGATGCGGGTGAGCGCGTGCTCGTACTCCAGGATCAGCGCCTCGTGGCTGGAGTGGAAGTCGACCCGGTGGAACTCCTCGGGGTCGGCGCCGATGGCCTTCATGAAGGTCAGGGCCCGGTCGATCTCGTTGGCGAGCAGCTCGTAGCGGCGACCCACCGGCGAGGAACGGACGAAGTCGGTGTTCCAGGTGTGCACCTGACGAAGGTCTGCGTAACCGCCGGTGACGAAAGCGCGCACGAGGTTCAAGGTCGCAGCCGAGGAGTGGTAGAGCTCCACGAGGCGCTGCGGGTCGGGCACACGCGCCTCTTCGGTGAAGTCGAAGCCGTTGACGGCGTCCCCGCGGTAGGCCGGCAGGGTGACGCCTTCGCGCGTCTCGGTGTCGGAGGAGCGCGGCTTGGCGTACTGGCCCGCGAGACGGCCGACCTTCACGACCGGAACAGACGCGGCGTAGGTGAGCACGACTGCCATCTGCAGCAGGACCCGGAGCTTGTTGCGCACGTTGTCAGCGGTCACACCGGCGAAGGTCTCGGCGCAGTCGCCGCCCTGGAGCAGGAACGCCTCACCCCGCGAGACGGCGGCCAGCCGGGACTTCAGGTCGTCGCACTCCCCGGCGAAGACCAGCGGCGGGACGCCGCGGAGCTTGGTGACCGCAGAGTCGAGCGCAGCATGGTCGGGCCACGCCGGCTGCTGGGCGGCGCCGAGGTCACGGAGGGTCTGCAGATCAGGGACAGCGTTCACCGGACCAGGGTACGTCGGGGGTCGTTCGCCACCCGCCGCCGAGGTCCCAGCGTGGACTCCTCACATGAGGCCGACCAGCACGATCTCGAAGGCCTGGAGACACACGAGGAAGACCAGGACCGGGAGCGCCAGGGTGCGCAACGACCTCCCGAGACGGCGCATTCCTGGACTGGCCATGCTTTGGTCTAGCCCGCCGCAATCCGGCCCGGCAACGCCTCTCATCGATGTCGGGTACGCGATGTGCGACATGTGTTTTCGCCTGTCCCGAATGCCCTTCGAAGTCTTTACCTTCGGGTCGGTCGGGGTGCCGCAGACCAGGTCACTCGCTGAGCTGGTCGACTTCGCGGAAGCCGGTCTTCTTGCCGCGGGCACCTCGGTTCCACAGCCAGGTCAGGACCCAGAGCACGACGCCGAGACCGAGCAGCCAGGCCGCGATCGTGTACTGCACCGGATCGCGGTCGGTCCACGGTCCGACGAGGAACGCACAGGTGAGCGCTCCCAGCACGGGGAGCACGACCGGCGCGTGGAAGTGCTCGTGCTCGACGTGGTGGGTGCGCTTGAGCACCAGGCAGGCGATGTTGACGATCGTGAACACTCCCAGGAGCAGGAGCGCGGTCGTGCCACCCAGCGCCTCCACCGTGTCCTCCCCCATGACCTGGGTGACACCGATGATCAGGCCGAACGCGATGAGCGTGACGAAGACGATCGCCGCCCACGGCGTACGACGTCCGGGAAGGACCGCCGACAGCGACCGCGGCAGGACGTCCTGCTTGCCCATGCCGTAGATCAGGCGGCTGGCCATCAGCATGTTGATCAGCGCGGTGTTGGCGACGGCGAACATCGAGATCAGCGGGTACAGCGTGTCCATCGGCAGTCCGGGCGCCCCGGCACGGACCACCTCGAGCAACGGCGTCTCGCTGTCGGCGAGCTCACCGACCGGCACGACCGCGACCGCGGCGATCGAGACGAGCACGTAGATGAACGCCGTGATGCCGAGGCCGGTCAGCATCACGCGAGGGAAGTTCCGCGAGGGGTCGTGTGTCTCCTCGGCCATGTTCACCGAGTCCTCGAACCCGACCATCGCGAAGAACGCCAGTGATGTGGCCGCGGTGATCGCGACGAAGGTGCTGCGGTCACCGGAGGTCTCGAAGACGACGACCCGGCTGAAGTCCACGTTGCCCTGGGTCATCGCGTAGAAGCCGATCAGGATCACGATCAGCAGACCGGTCAGCTCGACGAGCGTGAGGACGACGTTGACCTTCACGCTCTCGCTCACTCCTCGCAGGTTGATGAGCGCGAGCAGTGCCATGAACACCAGGGCGATCACCATGACGGCCGTCGTACCGGCCTCGACGTCGAAGACGACCGCGAGGTTCTCCGCGAAGAACTTCGAGGCGGTCGAGGCGCTGGTGATGCCCGAGCTCATCACGGCGAACGTGACGAGGAAGGTCACGAAGTGCAGTCCGAACGCCTTGTGCGTGTAGAGCGCAGCACCCGCTGCCTGGGGGTACTTGGTGACGAGCTCGAGGTAGGAGAAGGCGGTGATCGTCGCGACCGCGAACGCGACCAGGAACGGCGCCCAGGCCGCGCCGCCGACCTCGCCCGCGACGTCACCTGTGAGTGCGTAGACACCGGTGCCGAGGATGTCCCCCACGATGAAGAGGAGAAGGAGCCGGGGGCCGAGCGCCCGTTTCAGCTCCGGCTGCTCTGTGCGCGTCTCGGTCACGTCGGTACTCATGGGCTGGTCCCCTGTCGCAGGAAGATCGTCACAACTCTGGGCGGACAGTTCCCCGCAGGCCCAGTGTCCACACCTGTGGCCCGCGGGACGCGTGTCACGTGACTTCCGACCGCGCGGCTCGTTGATCGAGATGTCCTTGTCGACCACATCCGAAAGGCCTCGGCATGTCCCTAAGCGTCTCGCGCACGTCGAACCGCACGCGCCTGGCGGCCCTCGTCGGTGGTGTCGGTCTTGTCGCCGCCACCGTCGTCGCCGCACCCGCTGTCGCCGCCACGAACGACCCGCTGCGCGAGCAGCAGTGGGGCCTGGACCAGATCAAGGCGGAGGAGGCCTGGGCGTCGACCACCGGTGCGGGCACCGTCGTAGCGGTCGTCGACTCGGGCGTCGACCTGACCCATCCCGACCTGAAGGGCAACCTCGTCCAAGGCGCCACCTTCTCGGGCTGCAAGAAGGGTCAGTCGCCGTGCGGCAACGGCGACTGGAAGGGACCGGACGGCGAGGGTAACGACCTCGACGAGCATGGCACCCACGTGAGCGGCATCGTCGCCGCCGTCACCGACAACGGCATCGGCGTGGCCGGCACGGCACCCGACGCCAAGGTCATGCCGATCAAGGCCCTAGAGGAGGGCAGCGGCGCCTTCGAGGACATCGCCGCCGGCATCACCTACGCGGTCGACCACGGCGCCGACGTGGTGAACCTCAGCATCGGCGCTCTCCCCGGCGTGCAGGCACTCACCCTCACCGGCCTCGAGAGCAGCGTGACCGAGGCGATCGCCTACGCCAACGAGAACGGCGTCCTCGTGGTCGCCGCGGCCGGCAACGAGAGCTTCCCGGTATGCAGCACCCCGGCCTTCGAGGACGGGGCCCTCTGCGTCACCGCGACCGACCCGAACGAGCTCCCGTCCTGGTACAGCAACGGCGCCATCAAGCCCGACATCTTCGCGGTGGCCGCGCCGGGCGGTGCAGGGCTGTTCTTCTGCGAGGACGACGTGGTGTCCACGGTTCCGCTCGGCACCGGCTCCGAGGCCTGCGGTGAGTCCGACTACGACTACTACGCGGGTACGTCGATGGCGACCCCGCACGTGGCAGCCGTCGGAGCCCTGCTGTTCGCGCAGGGGCGCACCCTCGACAACGTGAAGTCCGCCCTCATCGACACGGCCCGGACTCCCGGTGCCGGCCCCGGTGTGTACACCACCTCCTACGGCCACGGCATCGTCGACGCGGCCGCGGCGGTGGCCTACGAAGGCGCCACCGCTCCGACCACCACCTCGGGCAACGGCAAGGGCAACGGCAAGGGCAGCGGCAGCAGCTCGAAGTCCGGGAAGGGCCCCAAGGCCATGTGAGTCGTTCGACAAAGACGTGGGCCGCACCGGCTGTGCTGGTGCGGCCCGCGCCTTTCGGTGCAGAGTTCGCGTGCAGATTTCGTGTGCAGCGACTCCCGCGGCACCTGCCACGGCTCTCCGAGGCACCCGGTCTCAGCCTGCGAGGAACGTCTCGACCTCGCGAAGGAACTCCGGCCAGGCGGGCTCGTCCGCGAGCAGGATGTGATTGCTGCTCTCGAGTGCGACGAACCGGCTGTCGGGGATGAGCGAGGCCATCAACCGCCCCTGAGAGAAGGGCGGGCGGTGGTCGTCCCGCGCATGCAGGACCAGCGTGGGAGCACGGACACGGCGCGCATCCTCGGTCACGTCGAGGGGCCCGGTGAGGTCAAGGACCTGCGCTGCGTTCTCAGCCGAGCTCGTCTTGCGTTGGAGCTCGTTGAAGTCATCCCACAGCTCCCGTGACGCCTCCGGCATGAACTGCGACGTGAACACCTGGCGGAACGCCGGCTCGTCGCGCCCCCACCCCAGCCTGACCAGCTCCACCTGGAGCAGGTGCTCGCGTCGGTCCTCGTCGTTGACGGCGCGCGCCAGACGACCCTGGGCGTAGGTGCCGTAGAGCACGAGCTTGCTCACGCGTTCCGGATGCTTCGCTGCGTAGGCAACGGCCACCGAGCCGCCTTGGGAGATTCCCAGGAGCGGGAACCTGTCGAGTCCCGCAGCGTCGACCACCGTCTCGAGGTCCTTGACCCAACTGTCGAACGTGGGCGGTTTGATGTCCCAGTCCGAGAGCCCACAGCCCCGCTCGTCGTACCGGATCAACCGATGCCGCCGGGAGAGCTCCACCAGCCAGTGGCGCCACACCGAGCTGTGCCAGTCATGGTCCGCGTGAGTCAGCCAGTTGGCGGCCTTGACCAGCGGGGGGCCGCTTCCGGAGCAGGCGTAGGCGAGCGTCACCCCGTCGTCGGTCCGGCAGAACCTGATCTGCTGCTCCAGTCGGCCTTCGTCTGCTTCCGTGACGCCGCCGACGTCGCGCAGGGCCTCCAAGAGCTCGTCGCGCAGCTTGGTCGCCTCGGGCCCCGGCTCCGTGCCCAGCTCACGCCGGACGTTCCGGTCCAGCGTCTCGAACTGCCGGAGCGCTCCACGCCGATCTCCGTCGCGCGCCAGCTCTCGCATCAGTTCGACGTGCGCCTCCTCGTCAGCGGGATCGAGCTCGATGAGCTCGCGCCAGCGGTGCGCCTGCCGCAGGAGCTGGTGGCGTAGTGCGGCCAGGCGCTCGCGGGGCTCGTCTGCCCACTCGGCGTACAAGTCTGCGGGGAGCGGCTCACCCGGGTACTTGTCCAGGACGTCCACGGCCGCCCCAGGGGATGCGTCGGCGAGGGCCATCCCTGCGTCGGTCTCGAAGTCGTCGACGTCGACGTGTACCTCTTCGCCCGGGAGAAGCGAGACCAGCTCACCCCGCAGCACTACCGCGTCGGGGCGACTCGTGGTCTTGCGCGCGAAGTGAGCGGCCTTGTGCAGTCTGGGCGCTGCCTCCGCGACGCCGAGGTCGGGCCACAGCATGTCCATGACCTGCTCTCGGTGGAGGCGATGGTCGCGCCTGAGCGACAGCACCTTGACCAGGCTCGCAGCGTCGCGTCGCGACCACACCTCCTCGGGCAGCTCGCGGTCGTCGACGGTGACCCGGAACGGGCCGAGCAGGCTGATAGCCACACTCATCGGCGCCTCCCTCGATCCGAGTATCCGACGGAGCCGCTGACGCACGCGCGGGACTCGTGGACGCGGGCGAACCGGTCTACACCGCCTGGTCGAGCGGCGTATGTGCCGACTCGGAGGGTCTGGAGCCTGCGCGAGTGCCGACTCGGAGGGTCTGGCCCCTGCACGAGTGCCGACTCGGGGTCTGGGAGCCGCACACGTGCCGACTCGGCGGGTGGCTGGGGTCCCGTCAGGGGCGGCGGTGCAGGACGAGCGGGAGTACGACGGCCGCTCCCGCCCGGCGCAGGAGAGCCGAGGCAACCGTCACGGGCCAGAGTGAGGACGTGGCATCGACCACGAGCAGCACGCACCGACCCGCAACGGTGTCCGGGTCCTCCACGCGGACCCGGTCGCGCCACATCGTGGCCTCCTCGGCCGAGCCCATCTCTCGCACTGCCTCCCCGCCTGGCCCGGGCGCGACACCGAGGCTGGCGCGTTGCAGCCTCCCCACAGCGGCCAGGTGGTCCGCCACGTCGCGGGTCAAGGTCGGGAAGCCGGCCGCGGCGAGGTCCACCACGACCTCCGGGCGCGCCGGCCAGTCGTTGCGCCAGCCGGACAGCAGCCGGACGCAGGCCTCCTTGACCTCGTCGGGCGCCTCGGTGTCGCGGGCGAACATTGTCGCGACGGTCTCGCGCCACTCCGGGGCGTCGGCGTAGACAAGCGCACGACCCGGCGCGTGCGACTCCTCGGCGGGGATCCTCCCGCGGGTGCCGAACGTCCCGCCTGGCCACATCTTGCGCGGCTCGACGACGTGGACCTGACCTCGCAGCAGGCCGGTGACCGCGCCCACCGTCTCGGCCGAGGGCTCCCCGGCCAGCGCAGCGGGGAGCTCCCCACGGCAGACCGAGCACCTCCCGCACGGCTCGGCCGTGGGGTCGTCGAGGGACTCCTGGAGCAGCTGCATGAGGCAGCGTTCGCCACGGGTGTAGGCACGCATGATGTCCGCCTCACGACGACGAACCGCGACGATCCCGTCGTAGTGCTCGGCGTCGTAGGTCCATGGCTTGCCGGTCGCGACCCACCCGCCCTCGACCCGGTCGACCACGCCGTCCACGGCGAGCTGCTTCAGCATCAGCTCCACCCGCCCGCGACGGACCCCCGACTGTGCCTCCACCGCAGCGACGCTGACCGGCTCCCCCTCCGGGACGACCGCAAGCAACCGCTCGACCTGGTCGGGCCGCGGGATCGTCGCGGTCGCGAAGTAGTCCCACACACCGGTGTCCGCCTCCGAGGGCAGGAGCACCGCGTGGGCGTGTTCGATCGCGCGTCCTGCGCGGCCGACCTGCTGGTAGTACGACACCGGCGACGGCGGCGCCCCGACGTGCACCACGAATCCGAGGTCGGGCTTGTCGTAGCCCATGCCGAGAGCCGACGTGGCCACGAGTGCCTTCAGCCGGTTGTCACGGAGAGCGTCCTCGAGCTCGTGGCGGGTCGACGCCTCGAGCTGGCCGGTGTAGGCCGCGACCGGGACCGCGTCGCCGTGCACCTCCCGGATCGCAGCGGTCAGGCGCTCGGCGTCCGCGACCGTGAGCGTGTAGACGATGCCGGAGCCGGTCAGCCGCGGCAGGTGGTCGACCACCCAGGCGTAGCGTTCGAGCGGGCTCAACCTGTCCACGACCGAGAGTTCGAGGCTCGACCGGGCCAGCGCACCCCGGAGCACCAGCGTCGACTCCCCCAGCTGGGCCGCGACGTCGTCGGTCACCCGCGCGTTGGCGGTGGCCGTCGTCGCGAGCACCGGCGTGTCGGGGTTGAGCGACTGAAGCACGTCCGAGACGCGGCGGTAGTCGGGCCGGAAGTCGTGGCCCCAGTCGGAGACAGCGTGGGCCTCGTCGATCACGAGCAGCCCCAGGCTTCCGGCGAGTCCGTCGAGCACCCGCCTGCCGAAACCGGGGTTGGCCAGCCGCTCCGGCGAGACCAGGAGTACGTCGATCTCACCGGCGCGGAGGGCAGCCTCGATCGCGGACCAGTCGTCGATGTTGGAGGAGTTCAGGGTCGCGCCCCGCAGCCCGGCACGAGCCGCGGCGGCCACCTGGTCGCGCATCAGAGACAGCAGCGGGGAGACGACGAGAGTCGGCCCGTGGCCCTCGCTGCGGCGGATCGCGGTCGCCGCCCAGTAGACCGCCGACTTGCCCCAGCCCGTCGCCTGCACCACGAGCACCCGCGCGGCCGGCTCGCTCAGGGCGGCCACCGCTGTCGCCTGGTCGTCGCGAAGCCGCGCGTCCGGTCCGGCCATCGCGGCAATCACCCGGCCGGCAACCTCGGCCCGCTCCTGCGACAGCGCGGGTGCGGTCGACGTACCGGTGGTGGCTCGTGGCGAAGTCATGGCCGCGACCCTACGCACCGTCTCCGACAACTGCAGCGCGGCGGTCCGGAGCGCGCGCGACCGCTATGCGCGGGGGGCGATGGAGGTTGAGTCGGCAGACCTTCCCGTTCTCACCGCGTTGATGAAGAACACCACCAGGAAGGTCACGGCCAGCACCGCAGCGAGCGAAAGGAGGCCAAGTCCGACGAGAAAGATCGCTAGGGGATCAGCGTCGACGGCTTTGAGTGCTCCGATGGTCGCGATGGGCAGCAGGATGAGACTGCCGAGAACGCAGACTGCGACCACCGACCCGCGGGAGGCTCCCGGCAGCGGGCCAGTCGGCCGGCCCGCTTGACGTTGGGGCGTGCTGGATGCCGAGAGCGCAGCCGCCGAGACACACAGCATGAGACCAGGGAGCAGGACCACGACGCCGCCGACACGCAGTTCCCGCAACACGACTCCGAGCACGATGAGCGCAAGGCCGACAGCAAGTGTGCGCTTGGCGGAAGTCGGTCTGGGCACGCGGTCATGGTTCCACGGCGAAGGATCTGCCCTGTCCCATTCGGCTGAACTGGGTCTGGCGGCTCGTTCAAGTGGTCGGGCGGGAGGCGACTATCGTGGAGGTGCTGGTGGAACGAGGTACCAATGCGCGTGGCGACGTTCAACATCCTCCACGGACGCTCCCTCCTCGACGACCGCGTCGATCTCGACCGTTTCGCGGACGCGGTGAAGACTCTCGACGCGGATGTCCTGGCTCTGCAGGAGGTGGACCGCAACCAGTCGCGCTCGGCGTACGCCGACCTGACTTCCGTCGCCGCTGAGGCGATGGGGGCTCTCGAGCATCGGTTCGTGCCGGCGCTCGAAGGCAGCCCCGCGGGCACCTGGACGGCAGCGACCGGCGCCGAGCAGCGGGAGGGGCCGGCGTACGGGATCGCCCTGCTCAGCAGGTACCCGGTGGGGTCGTGGGAGGTGTTACGGCTGGCAGGCGCGCCGACTCGGGTGCCGGTGCGGTCCCCGGGGAAGCGGCGTCCGATGCTCGTCCGCGACGAGCCGAGAGTCGCCGTGGCAGCCCGCGTGGCAACTCCCGTCGGCGAGATCACCGTCGCGAACACTCACCTGACGTTCGTGCGGTGGTGGAACCGGCGCCAGCTCGGGTCGGTGATGCGGTCGCTCGAGGACCGGGATCCACTGCTGCTCCTCGGAGACCTGAACATGTCGCCGGCGCGCGCCCGGGCCATCACGACGATGACCCCGCTCGCCCAGGCGGACACCTTCCCGGCGAAGGCCCCCCGCGAGCAGCTCGACCACGTGCTCGCCCGAGGCGAGGTGGGCCGAGTCCTGGACGCGGGTGTCCACGACCTCCCGCTGTCGGACCACCTGGCGCTCACGGTCGACCTCGCCTGACCCCCAGCGCCGGGCGTGCATCAGTTGGCCACACTCACCTCGGCAACGACGTCGTTGTCGCTGTCAACGAACGCCACGCTCTCGACCGGGTCGATCACCGACAGCCACCAGATGGTCTCACCGCCGGCACCACGTGGCGCGCTCAGGCGGGCCGCGATCTGGCCGCCATCGTCCGCGAAGTTCACCATCGCGCCCACGGCCCCGGGCGGCAGTGCGCCGAGAACCAGCTGGGTCGGCAGCCCCCCTTCGAGGGCGCGGTAGCTGAGGACCTGGTCCCGTAGGACTTCGACGCCCAGGCCTGAGCGGAACACGTACTGAGCGCCGTCGTGCTCCATCAACAGCGCACCGCTGCACTCGGCGAGGCCGGGCCAGCGCATGCAGGCGAAGGACAGCGGACCTACGTCGCTGTACACCTGGTCGGCCGGCCCCACGTCGAACAGCCAGGAGGGGGTGGCGCCGTGCGCCGGCAGGTAGCCATAAGGCGCGAGCCCGTTCACGCCGAGCTCGACGAGCCAGCCGTCAACCCGGCCCGGGGGGACATCTCCGGTCCAGGCCACGCCGGGGTCGGTGCCAGCGGGTACGACGACGTGGCCGTCGCTCTCGTACGCCCCGGGCAGCTCGTCGAGAACTCGCTCGGCAAGCGGGGTCAGCCCCGAGTCCTCCTCGACCGGGACCCGATCGACGAAGCCGAGGAGTGCCGCCGTGAGGGGTCCGGTGATGACGGCCAAGGTCGCGACCGCAGCGGCCACCACGACGCGGCGCGGGTGCACTGCGCGCTCGGACTCGCCGGCGTCGTCGGCGTACTCGACCCGGTCGTACGGTGCCGGGTCGCGGACAGAAATGCTCATCGGCGCCCCTCCCCCGGTGTGATGTCTCCACCATCACACCCGGGAGGCGCCAGGGGAAGCGGGTTGTCTACCCGAAGAAGACCTCGGCCTCTGAGTAGAGCTCCGGCGTCACCAGCTTGAGCTCGCCCGTCCCCTCGGCGAGAGGCACCCGGATGATGTCTGTGCCGCGCAGGGCAACCATCTTGCCGTAGTCCTGGTCGCGCACCGCCGCAATGGCGGACAGGCCGAACCGGGTGGCCAGCCAGCGGTCGTACGCCGTGGGGGTGCCTCCGCGCTGCACGTGCCCGAGCACCACGGCCCGGGCCTCCTTGCCGGTGCGCTCCTCGATCTCCTTGGCGAGCCGATCCCCGATCCCGCCGAGACGCACGTGACCGAATGCGTCCCGCTCCTCGGCCTGGAGGGTCATCCCGCCGCCCTCGGCAGGCACCGCTCCCTCGGAGACCACGATGACCGGGGCGAAGCCGTCGGCGAACCGCGACTCGACGTACTGGGAGACCTTGCCGATGTCGAAGGGCATCTCGGGGATCAGTACGGCGGCCGCGCCACCGGCCATGCCGGAGTGGAGGGCGATCCAGCCGGCGTGGCGCCCCATCACCTCGACGACGAGCACCCGCTGGTGCGACTCGGCGGTCGTGTGGAGACGGTCGATCGCCTCGACAGCGATGTTGACCGCGGTGTCGAAGCCGAACGTGAAGTCGGTGCCGGAGAGGTCGTTGTCAATCGTCTTGGGGACACCGACGACGTTGACTCCGAGCTCGGCGAGCTTGGTCGCGACCCCGAGCGTGTCCTCGCCGCCGATGGCGACCAGCGCCTCGACGTCGCTCGCGGCGAGGTTCTCCTTGATCTTCTCCACGCCACCGTCGATCTTGAACGGGTTCGTGCGCGAGGACTTCAAGATCGTGCCGCCCCGAGGCAGGATGCCGCGAACCGACTCCCGGGTCAGCGGGACCGTGTGGCCCTCGAGCGGGCCACGCCAGCCGCCGACGAAGCCGACGAACTCGTACCCGTACTCCTGCACACCGCGCCGAACCACGGCCCGGATCACAGCGTTCAGTCCGGGGCAGTCGCCCCCACCGGTCAGCACTCCGACGCGCATGGAATCGCTCCTTCGAGGTTGGTGGTTCTGAGCGTAGCGATACGAATTGGATCGTTCCATACCCGTCTACGAATGCATGCCCCCAGACCCCCTTCTCGGCGACGGTAAGGTCCGGCCATGACCTTCTCGATCGTCGCGCGCTCGGCGGACGGCCAGTCCTGGGGCGTCGCCGTGGCCTCGAAGTTCCTCGCCGTCGGCTCTGCCGTACCCGCCGCCGTGGCGGGCGTCGGCGCGGTCGCCACCCAGGCCGACGCCAACGTCGCCTACAAAGGGCTGGCCCTCTCCCACCTCGACGAAGGGGCCACGGCCTCCGTCGCGCTGCAGCGGCTCCTCGAGGAGGACGCCGGGCGCGACCACCGACAGGTCGGCATCGTCGACGTCGACGGCAACGCCGCGAGCCACACCGGCAACGAGTGCTTCGACTGGGCCGGCGGCCTCACCGGCCAGGACGTCGCGATCCAGGGCAACATCCTCACCGGACCAGAGGTGGTCGAGGCGATGAGGACGGCCTGGGAGGACACCTCAGACGAGCCGGACCTCGCGCGCCGGCTGATGGCGGCGCTCGTCGCAGGAGACTCGGCCGGCGGCGACAGGCGCGGACGCCAGTCGGCGGCGCTGCTCGTGGTCCGCGAGGGCGCTGGGTACGGCGGCAACGACGACGTCGCCGTCGACCTCCGCGTCGACGATCACAGCGACCCGATCACCGAGCTCGGGCGTCTGCTCGACCTCAACGACCTGTACCTCACCGCCTCCACCGACGAGGAGAAGGTCGCGGTCGACGCAGCGCTCCAGGACGAGCTCGACGACCGAGCCCGCCGTCTCGGGCACCGCGACTTCCACGCCTGGGTCGGCAGCGAGAACTACGAGATGCGCGCCAGCAAGGTCGACGACGAGAAGCAGTGGGTCGACCAGCGGATCCTCGAGATCCTGCGAGAGCAGAGTGGGGCGGTCGGCTCCGCCTGATCGTTTCGGGTGGGGCTGGCACACGGCACCGGTCGGGTGGGACAGTCGGGTCGTGGACGCCCGAGCGAGCGGTCTGACGCTGAAGCTGGGCTGCCGCGTGCGCGCTCCACGTGACCGCGTCTTCCGGGCCCTTGCTGAGCCAGCCGACCTCGCGAGGTGGTGGGGGCCGCACGGGTTCATCACTCACGTGCTGGAGCTCGACCTCAGGGTGGGCGGCGGCTACCGCTTCACCATGCAGCCTCCCGAGGGCGACGCATTCCACCTGTCCGGTGAGTACCTCGAGGTGGTCCCGCCGCACCGCCTGGTCTACACGTTCCGCTGGGACGAACCTGACCCTGACGACCGCGAGACGACTGCGACGCTTCGTCTCGACGCCCCCGACGAGGAGACGGAGATAACGCTGTCGCAGGGTGAGTTCGCAACCGTCGAACGTCTGGAACTGCACCGAAGTGGCTGGACCGACTCCTTCGAGAGGCTGCGCGAGCTCATGGAGTCCAGCCGCGGCTGACGGCGACCATCCGGGGCCCGCGGACACCGATGAGCAGAGGCCGTCGCCCGCGCAGCCGACCAGTGCAAGGATTCACCTGACCCATCGACCCGAGACGTCTGGAGCTGCAGTTCATGAGCGTGCTGGCCATCGATGCAGGTACGACGGGCGTGACCGCCGTCGTGGTGACCCCCGAGGGGACGATCGCCGCGAAGGGCTACCAGGAGTTCGGCCAGCACTTCCCCCGACCTGGCTGGGTCGAGCACGCACCCGAGGAGATCTGGCAGGCCACCCTCGAGGCGACCCGCGACGCGGTCAAGGCCTACGAGGCCACCGGCGGCCCGGAGCTGCAGGCCATCGGCATCACGAACCAGCGCGAGACGGTGCTGCTGTGGGACCGGGAGACACTCGGCTCGCCACGTCGCGCGATCGTCTGGCAGGACCGACGCACCGCCGACATCTGCAACCGGATGCGCGAGGAGGGCCACGAGGACCGCATCAGCGAGCTGACCGGCCTGCGGCTCGACCCGTACTTCTCCGG
>DATICF010000088.1:0-5199 GCA_035456965.1 Nocardioidaceae bacterium | reverse complement strand
CACCCTGCGGTTCGGACGGAACACGGAGTTCGCCGCCTCCTGGGACCCCCGGGCGTTCACCTACCTGGCCGACCGGCGCACCCTGCTCGCGACCCTGGGCAACTGGAACGGTCCCGACCGGGTCGTCGTCCTGCGCGTCGGCGAGGACGGCACCCTGACCCGACGCGCCGGCCACGACGTGCCGGGGTGGGCTCCGGAGAAGGTGCGCGCGCTCCCCCTCCCGGAGGGCCGCGTCGCCCTCGTCGCAGGCGGGACCGTGAAGCTATTGGAGTCGTAGGCTCAAAGCATGTGTCGCAACATTCGCACCCTCCACAACTTCGACCCGCCCGCCTCCTCGGAGGAGGTGCAGTCCGCCGCGGTGCAGTACGTCCGCAAGATCAGCGGCAGCACCCGCCCCTCCCAGGTCAACCAGGCCGCCTTCGACCAGGCGGTCCGGGAGGTGGCCGATGCGACCCAGCGACTCCTCGACGGGCTGACCACATCGGCGCCTCCGAAGAACCGCGAGGTCGAGGCGGCCAAGGCGCGTGAGCGCGCGGCGGCCCGCTACGCCTGAGGTTCGAGATGATCCGCCGGGATCGGCTGGGCGAGGCGTTCAAGCGGGTCCGGCGCCGCGACTTCCTACCCCGGGAGCAACTCGGCTTCGCAGACGAGGACGCCGCGCTCCCGATCGGCTTCGGCCAGACGAACAGTCAGCCGAGCACGGTGCGGGCGATGCTCGACCTGCTCGAGGTGGAGCCGGGTCAGCGGGTGCTCGACGTTGGCTGTGGATCGGGGTGGACCACGGCCCTGCTCGGCGATCTCGTCGGCCCCGACGGTGAGGTCGTCGGCGTGGAGATCGTCCCCGAGCTGGTGGCCTGGGGCGCCTCGAACCTCGCGGCCTACGCCATGCCGTGGACCCGCGTGATCCAGGCTCGTGAGGGCGTCCTGGGCTTCCCGGAGAGCGCGCCGTACGACCGGATCCTGGTCTCCGCGGAGGCCAAGCGGGTCCCGAAGGAGCTGTACCGGCAGGTGGGCTCGGGCGGGCTCATGGTCGTCCCGGTGAGCGGCAAGATGACCGTCGTACGTCGCACGGCAGGCGCGCCCGAGGTGACCCACGCGGGCTGGTACACCTTCGTCCCGCTGGTCGAACCCTGAGCGGTCCTCAGGCGAGCGACTGGGTGATCGGCGCTTGCTGTCGCTCGGAGGTCGCGTTCGTGGCGATCCCGGTGAAGCCGCCCGCAAGCAGGATCAAGCCGACCGCCGAGGCGATCCGGGCACCCGTCGTGCCCTCACCGGCGAGGGGCACGACGACCTGCATCACGAGGAACCCCGTGAGCAGGCCCGGCACCCATGTCGGCACCTGCTTGGCCCGGAAGAGTCCGAGGGCGATCAGCAGGACGCCGGCCATGAAGCCGTAGACCCAGACGCCGAGGCTGATGGCGAGGCCCGGCTCGTCGAGCGAGGCAGTCACGAGGTTGATGTCCCGCGCGGTCGGCGTGCCCTCGGTCGCCAGCGTCTCGAGTGCCAGCGCCCTGAACATCAGCATGAGTCCGGCCAGGGCACCGACCCCGACGCACCCGATCGTGAACACGGTGACCCCGGTGATGCCCAGGCCACGGCCACGCGGTTTCTGAAACAACGACATCACCGCGGGCATGCCGAGCACCAGGGCAGCGGCACCCCCGAAGAACAGGACGCTCATGGCTAGCCATCGGCCGGGGTACTCCGCGGCGACGAGCATCTGGCCCGCCGGCGAGGACTCACTGCCTCCTGGGTTGAGCATCTGTCCCAAGATCAGTGCCATCACCCCGGTCACGAGGGCTGCAGCAGAGACGGGAAGCCACTCGGAGCGCATCCCCACAGAGTAGGTGTCAATGTGCGATCGCGCGGTAGCTTTCGGGGCTTATCGACCCATTTGCCGTCGATGACCTGTCTAATCCAGACCCCGACACGGCGACCGTACTCTGGAAACCGTGCACGCCGCGCTCGATCTTCTCGCCACCCGAAGCTTCACCGTGCTCACCGGAGCCGGCGTAAGCACCGAATCGGGCATCCCCGACTACCGCGGCCCGGGCGCGCCGGTGCGGACCCCGATGACCTACCAGGAGTTCGCCTCGGGCCCTGCTGCCCAGCGCAGGTACTGGGCCCGCTCCTACCTTGGGTGGTCCCGCATGCGCCACGCCGAGCCGAACCCCGCTCACCACGCGCTGGCCAGGCTGGGCGCCTCAGGGGCGGTCCCCCTGCTGATCACCCAGAACGTCGACGGGCTGCACGAGCGCGCCGGGTCCCCGTCCCTGTGCGCACTGCACGGGCGCATCGCCGACGTGGTCTGCCTCTCCTGCCGCCACCGCTCCGGCCGGGCCGCGCTGCAGGAGCGGATGGGGCTCCTCAACCCCGGCTTCGCGACGTCGCACGAGGCGGCCGCGAGCAGACCCGACGGGGACGTCGAGCTGGAGAGAACCGAAGGCTTCGCGGTCCCGGCGTGCGAGCGGTGCGGCGGCGCGCTCAAGCCCGACGTCGTGTTCTTCGGCGAGAACGTGCCGAAGGAGCGCGTCCAGCGCTGCTACGACGCCGTCGAGCGCGCGGAGGCTCTCCTCGTCGCGGGATCCTCGCTCGCCGTGCTCTCGGGCCTCCGGTTCGTCAGGCACGCCCACAAGCTCGGGCTGCCGGTGGTAATCGTCAACCGGGGAGCCACCCGCGGCGACGAGCTGTCGGAGTACAAGCTCGACACGGGCTGCTCGGAGTTCCTGACGGCGCTCGCGGAGACGCGCCTGCCTCAGGAGACGTCTCGGCGCACGGACAGCAGCACGCCGACGCCGGCGAGCACGAGCCCGTAGGCGAGCAGGACGAGACCGCCGACCCACCAGTCGAGGTAGTCCACCAGCACCTCGCCGGGCGCCATCAACGCGGACGAGGCGTTCGAGGGCAGCCACTTCACGAGCCAGTCCATCTCGGCCGCAGCGAGTGCGAAGGTCAGCAGCGGCTCGACCAGGAACGTGAACAAGATGGCGAGCACGATCGCCGCGACCTGGTTGCGCACCAGGGTGCCGATGCCGATGCCGACCACGGCCCAGATCGCGACCGCCGCGACGGCGAGCCCCATCGTCACCCACAGCCGCTCGGCGTCGAAGCCGAGTCCGTAGCCGCGGACCGCCATGGCGGTGCCTCCGACGACAAGGACGACGAGCAGGCCGAGCAACGCGTAGACCACACCCATCCCGGCGTGGGCCAGGATCTTCGCCGTCACCACCCGGTGGCGGCGCGGTGAGACCAGGAACGTCGAGGTGATCGTCTGGTAACGGTACTCGCCGGTCATCCCGGTGATGCCGAGCACGAGCGCGAACATGTAGGTGCCCGTGAACATCGCCATCGGGTAGACCGCCCGGATCGCCTCGTCGGTGTCCAGGCCGGGCATCGTGGGCTGACCGGCGCCCGCCTCGACCCCGGAGAAGACGGCGGTGACCAGGGACTGCAGGGCGGCGAACCCCAGCGCCCCGATCAGCAGTCCCCACCACAGCCGGGTGGAGGTGATCTTCTTCAGCTCCGCGCGCACCAGGCCGGTCACTGCGCACTCCCTTCCGTCAGCTCCAGGAAGACCCGTTCGAGGTCGCTCGGCTCCACGGCGAGCTCGTGCAGCTCGACGCCCGCCTCGAAGGCGGCGTGGCCGACCTGCTCCGTCGTGCCGCCGGCCACCCTGAGCAGGCCGGACTCGTCGGACCCGACGACCTTCATCGAGCCACCGTGCAGGGCGTCGCGCAGACGCTCGGGGGTGGGGGTGCGGACCAGCACGCCCCGCGGACCGCGGTCGAGCTCGGCGAGAGTTCCCTGGTGGACCAGCCGTCCTCGCGACAGGACGACGACCTGGTCGACGGTCTGCTGCACTTCGCTGAGCACATGGCTCGAGACGAGGACCGTCCTGCCCTCGGCGGCGAGTGCACGGAGGAGCTGCCGGAGCCAGGCGATGCCGGCCGGGTCGAGGCCGTTGGCGGGCTCGTCGAGGATCAGCACCTGCGGGTCCCCGAGGAGGGCAGTGGCCAGGGCCAGCCGCTGGCGCATGCCGAGGCTGTAGCCACCGACGCGCTTGCCGGCCACCTCGCTGAGGCCGACCTGGGCGAGCATCTGGTCGGCGCGAGCCGGATCGATGCCCGCGCCCATCGCCATCACCTGCAGGTGCGCGAGCGCGGAGCGCCCGGGGTGGAAGCTGGCTGCTTCGAGCGAGGCGCCCACCGTGCCGATCGGCTCGGGAAGGTCGCGGTAGGCAAGGCCGCCGATCGTCGCGGTGCCCGCCGTGGGGCGCAGCAGCCCCAGCACGCACCGCAGGGTGGTCGTCTTGCCCGAGCCGTTGGGGCCGAGGAAGCCGGTGACCACTCCCGGGTTGACCGAGAAGGTCAGGTCGTCGACGGCCTTGAGGGCCCCGAACATCTTGGTCAGGCCGACGACGTCGACCTGCTTGCCCTCACGCATCACGTGTCACATACAACCAGACCCCGAGCGATTTACGAGACTGCCGCGCCTCAGAGTCGGCGGACGAACATGTGCGAAGCCGCCTCCGCGTCGATCTCGGCGGTCTCCCCGCCGCTGCCGAGCAGCACGCCCTCGGCGCCGGCTGCCGCGGTCACGACCTTGTCGGGCAGCGCACCCACCCGGCGCAGCGCGCTCATCAGCGCCTCGTCGGTCTGGATCGGCTCGCTGATCCGGCGGACCAGCACCCGCACCTCCTCCGGCCCGACCGCCACCTTGTCGAGCGGCTCGACATCGTGCATGAAGTCCTCGCCGTTGCCCACCTGCCCGAGCTCGTCGAGCCCCGGGATCGGGTTGCCGTAGGGCGACTCGGTCGGGTGGTCGAGGAGCTCGATGAGGCGGCGCTCTACCGTCTCGGACATCACGTGCTCCCAGCGGCAGGCCTCGGCGTGCACGAGCTCCCAGTCCAGGCCGATGACGTCCGTGAGCAGCCGCTCGGCGAGCCGGTGCTTGCGCATCACCCGGGTTGCGAGCCGCAGCCCCTCGTCGGTGAGCTCGAGGTGGCGGTCGCCCTCGACGGTGAGCAGGCCGTCGCGCTCCATCCGGGCCACTGTCTGGCTGACTGTCGGGCCGCTTTGGTGCAGCCGCTCGGCGATCCGCGCGCGCAGCGGGACGATGCCCTCCTCCTGCAGCTCGAAGATCGTGCGGAGGTACATCTCGGTGGTGTCGATCAGGTCGCTCACCTCGCCATTGTGTCGC
>DATICF010000087.1:0-58468 GCA_035456965.1 Nocardioidaceae bacterium | reverse complement strand
CGCCGGTTCTTCTTGGTGATGTAGTTGCGTTCCTTGCATTCGACGCACGCCAAGGTGATCTTGGGACGAACGTCCGAGCTCTTGCTGGCCACGGCGGATGCCTCTTCTTCTTCGGTAGTACTGCCTGTCCAAGTCTGCCCGCTCGATCCAACCCGGGCGACTGTGGTGGTGCTGAGTAGCGGGGGCGGGACTCGAACCCGCGACACCACGATTATGAGCCGTGTGCTCTAACCACCTGAGCTACCCCGCCACCGGGACGGGGCCCCCGGCGCTTTCGCGACCGGGTTTCCCTTACCCAGAGCCCCTTTACGGAATCGAACCGTAGACCTTCTCCTTACCATGGAGACGCTCTGCCGACTGAGCTAAAGGGGCAAGCGACGAGAAAGAATACACACGCCCGACCACTATGAGAAATCGAGAGAGACGAGCACCTTGAGCAGCAGCTTCTACGTGATCCGGGACACTTCGAAGCAGGGTCGGGAGACCTTCGCGTCACAGCCGAGCACAGCCGGCCCCTGGAGCACCGAGAGCCAGCACGGCAGCCCCCCGGCAGCCCTCATCACACGCGCCATCGAACGCCTCGAGACAGGCGCCGACCGGGTCATCGGCCGGCTGACCATGGAGCTCCTCGGCCCCGTGCCCGTGGGGCCGGTCTCCGTCGAGGCGTCGGTGCTCCGGCCGGGGCGCAGCGTCGAGCTGTGCGGCGCGACGTTGTACGACGAGGAGCGCGGGCGACCCGTGGCCACCGCCGCCGCGTGGCGATTCCCCATCAGGACCGACGGCCCAGGGCGACGCCACGAGCCGCCGGCCCACTCCCCTGCTGACGGTGTGGACCACCCCCGGCCGGCGAGCTGGTCGGGTGGGTACCTGGACGCCGTCGAGTGGCGCTGGGTCAAGGGCGCGACGACCGAGGCCGGACCGGGCGTCGTGTGGATGCGCCCCGACGTCGACCTCGTGGCCGGCGAGCCCATGTCGCCGCTGCAGCGGATCATCGCCTGCGTCGACTCCGCCTCCGGCATCTCCGCCGAGCTCGATCCGGCCGACTGGGCCTTCCTCAACACCGAGCTCACCGTGCACGTCCTGCGCCCACCGGTCGGCGAGTGGATCTGCGTCGACGCGCAGACCACCCTCGGCGAGGGAGCGGTGGGCACGGCGACCTCGACGGTGTACGACGAGCAGGGGCTCGTCGCGAGGACGTCGCAGGCGCTGCTGATCCTGCGCCGTTAGAGGGGCCGCAGGTCCCACAGGACGACGGTGTAGAGCACCCCGTACGGGTCGTCGCGGTACAGCAGACGTGTCCGCGGAAGAGGGGCCTGCGCCTGCGGTGACCCCCTGTCGGCCTCCAGGGCAACCTCCTGGGCGGCCTGGCTTGCACCACGGTCGGCCGCCTGCGCGCCGAGGGCTTCTCCCATGACGGCGAGCGGGGCGCGGCCGAGCACCATGAGCTCGCGGGCCAGCGCCGGGTCGAGGCCGGCGAGCGCAGGAGCATCACCCTGCTCGAGGGCCGCGACCACCCGGTCGTCGAAGGCGAAGGCCCGCTCGTCGAGGTAGCCCGGCGCCTTCTCTCCACGACGGGTGCTGCCGTCGGCGAGGACGATGAGCACCACACGTCCCTCGGCCTTCGCGACCGCGCGGGCGGCCTCGGTCACCTCGGCGGGGCCGGCGTCGAAGGACACGGCTTGGAGGTGCAAGGGGCCGGCCCAGCCCGCCTCCTCGAGCAGCCGCTTCGCCACCCCGAGACTCTGGGGCAGGCCCGCGACGTGCGGAGCAGTCGTCGTACCGAAGCGGCGGACGTCGACCGGCAAGGACGGGTCCCACCCGCCGGGGCGGTCGGCGCCGCCGACCACGACCACCGCATCCGGTTCGGTCGCCAGGGCTGCGGCGAGCGCCTCCCGACAGGCGGCACGAAGCTCCGGCACCGCGTCCTGGCTGCCGGAGAGCTCGCGGAGCAGCAGCGGAGGGTGCGGGCAGACCACGGCGGCGACGATCACGGCTGCCGAGGCTACCCGCACCCCGGGCTCAGGCCCGGCTGGGCTCGAGCGGCTTGACCTCCGTGTCGACGCCGGGGACGCCGGTGCCGCGGATCGAGGCGCGAGCGGTCTCAGGCACGAACGCCAGCGCGACGGCACCGACCACGCAGGCCGCCATCATGTAGAACGCCGGGACCAGGTCGCTGCCGGTGAGCGCGATGAGCTTCTCGTTCGCGGCCGGAGCGGTGCCGCCGAACAGTGCCGTGGAGATGTTGTAGGCGATCGCGAACCCGGCAAAACGCACGTGCGTGGGGAACATGGCCGGGAACGTGGCCGAGATCGTGCTCAGCTGCAGGACGTAGAGCAGACCGAGCACCGCGAACCCGATGAGCGCCGGCACGAAGCCCTGCGCCATGAGCAGGTACATCGGCACGGCCATCACGAACAGACCGCCGAGCGAGACCCACCACATGGGCTTTCGGCCCAGCCGGTCGGAGAGCCGCCCGGAGAACGGGATCACCGCCATCATCACGAGCTGGCCGATGATGATCAGGGTCAGCGACGCCTTGGAGCTCATGTCGATCTTCTGCTCGAGATAGGTCGGCATGTAGGCCAGAAGCGTGTAGTTCGTCACGTTCAGCGCCACGACGAGGCCACCGAGGGCCAGCAGCGGGCGCTTGTAGTCACGCCAGAGGTCCTTGAAGGTCGAGGAGTACTCGTCCTCCTTCTCCTCGGAGTCGGCGAGCTCGTTGAACACCGGGGTGTCCTCGATCTTCGTCCTGAGGTAGAGGCCGACCAGACCGAGCGGTCCGCCGATGAGGAACGGGATTCGCCAGCCCCACTCGCCCATGGCCTCCTTGCCGACCACGAGCTCGGTGCCGAGCACCACGAGTGCGCCCAGGGTGAAGCCGGCCAGCGTGCCGAACTCCAGGAAGCTGCCGAAGAACCCGCGCTTGCGGTCCGGGGAGTACTCCGCCATGAACGTCGCGGCGCCGCCGTACTCGCCGCCGGTCGAGAAGCCCTGCACCATCCGCAGGACGATCAGCAGGATCGGCGCCCAGATACCGATCGTGGCGTAGCCCGGGAGCACACCGACGAGGAACGTGGCCGAGGCCATCATGATGATCGTGGCGGCCAGGACCCTGCTGCGCCCGATCCGGTCACCGAGGGGCCCCAGCACCATCCCTCCGAGCGGACGGACCAGGAACGACACGGCGAACACCAGCAGGGTGTAGAGGGCCGAGGTGCTCTCGTTGTCCGAGGGGAAGAAGACCTGCTGGATGTAGACGGCGGCGTAGGCGTAGACGCCGTAGTCGAACCACTCGGTTGCGTTTCCCATGGCCGAGGCGCCGATGGCACGGCGCAGGACTCCGGATCTCTCGGCCTTGGTCGCAGACGGTCGGGCAGATGAATCGGTCACTGTTGCTCTCCAATCGAGTCGGCGGCCGAAAGTTCGCCTACCCGATCGAATCGGGGTGAAACACCCAGTTACAACTCGCGTGACCCGGCTCATGCCAGGCCGCGCACCACCTTCGCCGGGGGTCGGTCGCCCTTGATGCTCGCGACCATGTCGAGCACCTCCCTGGTCTCCCGGGCCTGATGGACCCGGTACACCCGGGCTCCGTGCCAGGCGCTGACGGCCGTCGCCGCCAGGGTTCCCGACAGCCGCTCCCCCACCGGCAGGTCGAGGGTCTCGCCGACGAAGTCCTTGTTGGAGAGGGAGACCAGCACCGGCCACCCCGTGGCAGTCATCTCGTCGAGCCGACGGGTGATCTCGAGGGAGTGCCAGGTGTTCTTGCCGAAGTCGTGGGCCGGGTCGATGAGGATGCTGCGCCGGTCCACGCCGAGCGAGGCGGCGCGCCCGGCCAGGGCGATCGTGTCGTCGATCGCCGAGCGCACCACGTCGACGTACGACATCCGGTGCGGGGGCGTGCGCGGGACCAGGCCGCCGGTGTGCGTGCAGACCAGCGCCGCGTCGTACTCCGCCGCCACCTCGGCAAGGCCCGGGTCGTACCCGCCCCAGGCGTCGTTGAGGAGGTCGGCCCCCGCCTCGCAGACGGCGCGACCCACTTCGGCGCGCCAGGTGTCGACGCTGATCACCAGATCGGGGAACTCGGCCCTGACCGACGCGACGAACCCGGCGGTACGCCGCACCTCCTCAGCGGCGTCGACCTCCTCGCCCGGGCCCGCCTTGACGCCGCCCACGTCGACGATGTCCGCCCCCTCTGCGACGACCTGGCGCACCCGGTCGAGAGCGCGCTGCTCGTCCCAGGTCGCCCCCTTGTCGTAGAAGGAGTCGCGGGTGCGGTTCACGATCGCCATCACCAGCAGGTCGGTGTCGGCGAACTCGCGGTGTCCCAGCTTCAGCACACCGGCGACACTAACCGGTCGGTGTGCCGCGCCGTGCTGTCGATCGGTCTGGATAGACCCGCCCTACTGACGGGTTCACCTGACATTCTCACCACTGTCGGTTACAACTGATTCGTCCCGTTCTCCATCGTCTGCGTGGCTGATGCATACGTCTCGGATCCCCGTTCGCACCCTCTCCCCCCGCGCCCGCAAGCTCCGCACCGCGGCGGTTGCTGCCATGCTCGGCCTCATCGGTGGCTGGCTGGGCCTCATGCTCGGCGGCACCGTGCACCACCAGGTCGGCCCGCTCGCCACGACCATGCGCGTGATGCCCGCTTGGGGCGGAGACACCACGGTTGCCATCCCGCCCCTGGGTGAGCTCGTCCTCGACACCCATGACGGACCGCTCGGCGTACAAGCGCGCCTGGTCGGGGTCGACGTCGAGGAGGCACGGGCGATCATGGAGGACCCTGAGCAGCTCGCCGGGCTGCGCGAGACGGCGGAGGGCGACCTGCGCTGGGAGCTCATGATGGCAGCGCTCAGGTCGATGCTGGTTGCCGTCGTGGGCGGCGCCGCGCTGAGCCTGCTCGCGATCAGGCGCGTGCAGACCACGCTGCTGGCCGGGGCGACGGCCGGCACCGCCATGCTGGCCGCGGGAGCGGTGGCCTTGACGTCCTGGAACCCCGCGTCCCTGGCAGAACCCCGCTACAGCGGGCTCCTGGCAAGCGCGCCGTCCGTCGTCGGCGACGCGGACCGGATCGTCGACGACTTCTCCGTGTACGGCGACCAGCTGGCCCAGATCGTCGAGAACGTCACCGGCCTGTACTCCGTGACCTCGAGCCTGCCGATCCTGCCCGCCGACCGGGACGTGGTCCGGGTCATGCACGTCTCGGACCTCCACCTCGCCCCTCACGCCTGGGACGTCATGCGCACGGTCCAGCAGCGCTACGACGTGGACGTCATCGTGGACTCCGGAGACATCACCGACCACGGCTCGAAGCCGGAGAACCGCTACCTGCAGGAGATCCGCCACCTTCGTGCGCCGTACGTCTGGGTCCGCGGCAACCACGACTCCCTCGTCACGGAGAAGGCGATGCGGCGCATCGGCAACGTGGTGGTGCTCGACGGCTCGCCACGGAAGGTGAAGGGCCTGACCTTCCTCGGGGCCGGCGACCCCAGCTTCACCCCCGACAAGTCCCTGGGGCTGAGCGAGGAGGCACTCGCGGAGTTCAAGGTCGACGCGGTGGAGGAGCTCGCGGAGACCGCGGAGTCGGTCGGTGGGGTGGACGTCGCACTCTTCCACGACCCCACCCCGACTCGTGCCCTGGACGGCCTCGCCGACATCTCGCTCTCCGGCCACCTGCACTACCGCAAGGTGCGGCGGGGCGCCGAGGGCACCTGGTTCATGAACCAGGGCTCGACCGGCGGCTCGGGCCTGCGCGCCCTGGAGCCGGAGAAGGAACCTTCACGGATCGAGCTCTCGGTGCTCTACCTCGACCGCGAGAGCGGCGAGCTGCTGGCCTACGACGACATCAACCTGGGCGGGCTCGGACTGGCCTCCGCCGAGATCAACCGCGAGGTCGTGGTGCCGACGACCTCCGGGACGGAGATGGTGGCGCCGACGCCACACGGGAACCCCGAGGGTGCACGGGACGGTCGCTCACCGGACGAATCGGTGTCACCGTGAGGACATAACGGGCCGAAAGTGTCACGGGCAGTCCTGAAGTCTCGAGAAGGAGATTGCCCATGGCCCGCCTCACCCGCGCCGTCACCCTGGCGGTGCTCGCGTGCCTGACCCTCGCTCCGGCCCAGGCGGCCGTGGCCATGCCCAGCGACAACGGTCCCGAGCGGGACGTGGTCGACGTGGCGCACCGCGGCTCGTCGGGCGGGTCCCCGGAGAACACCGTTGCCGCCGTGGAGCTGGCCCTCGACCAGCGCGCCAGCTTCGTGGAGGTCGACGTACAGCGGTCCGCCGACGGCGAGCTCGTGATCATGCACGACACCACGCTCGCCCGTACCACCGACGTCGAGGAGGTCTTCCCGGGTCGCGCGCCGTGGAACGTCAGCGACTTCACCCTCGAGGAGCTGCAGCGGCTCGACGCCGGGTCCTGGTTCGCCGAGAAGTACGCCGGTGAGCCCGTCCCGACCCTGCGCGAGGTGGTGGAGGCGATCGGCACCCGGGCCGGCCTCCTGCTCGAGCTGAAGTCGCCGGCGCTCTACCCCGGCATCGAGGCCGAGATCGACAAGGAGCTGCGCTCGATCCCCGGCTACCTGCCGGCCGCCCTCGCCTCGGGGAACCTGGTGGTGCAGTCGTTCGACCACGGCTCGATGCGCGCCTACGACGACCTCGCCCCCGAGGTGCCGGTCGGGCTGCTGTTCGGCTACCGCCCCTCTGAGGCCGAGCTCGACGCCGCAGCGGGCTGGGCTGAGCAGGTCAACCCCAGCTACCGGGTCACCGACAGGGCGCTCGTGGAGTCGGTGCACGAGCGTGGGATGACGATCAGCGTCTACACGCTCAACACGGGCAGGCTGATGCGGGAGTACATCGACCTCGGGGTGGACGGGATCATCACCGACTACCCGGTGGTGCTCCGCGACATCCTGCGCCGCGGCTGAAGGGGGCCGCCGACCCGCAGGCAGTGCCGGCTGGGCCAGCGGCCCGCCCGTCGTACTGCCTCGAGCCCCTCGGCTCGTCGACGCCCCGCCCGTCACGCACGGGCGGGGCGTTCAGCGTCCCTGTGTCCCTCCCGCCTGGCGGAATACGCTCGCACCTGGGATCGTTCTGTCGGACGCATAGTTGAATCTGTAACTACTCGTTCCGCCCGTTCCCAACCGAGGAGGTTGCACACGATGCAGTTCGGCATCTTCAGCGTCGGCGACGTCACGACCGACCCCACCACCGGCCGGACCCCGACCGAGCACGAGCGCATCAAGGCGACCGTGGAGATCGCGAAGAAGGCGGAGGAGGTCGGCCTCGACGTCTTCGCGACCGGGGAGCACCACAATCCGCCGTTCGTTGCCTCGGCTCCCACGACGACGTTGGCCTACATCGGCGCCCAGACCGAGCGGATCATCCTGTCCACCGCGACCACCCTGATCACCACGACCGACCCGGTGCTGATCGCCGAGAACTACGCCAAGCTCCAGCACCTCACCGACGGGCGCGTCGACCTGATGATGGGCCGCGGCAACACCGGCCCGGTCTACCCGTGGTTCGGCAAGGACATCCGAGACGGCATCCCGCTGGCCATCGAGAACTACCACCTGCTCCACCGCCTGTGGCGGGAGGACATCGTGGACTGGGAGGGCAAGTTCCGCACGCCGCTGCAGGGCTTCACCTCGACGCCGCGTCCGCTCGACGGGGTCCCGCCGTTCGTCTGGCACGGTTCCATCCGCAGCCCCGAGATCGCCGAGCAGGCGGCCTACTACGGGGACGGCTTCTTCGCCAACCACATCTTCTGGCCCAAGGAGCACACCCAGCGGATGGTGGCGCTGTACCGGCGTCGTTTCGAGCACTACGGCCACGGCTCGGCCGACCAGGCGATTGTCGGCCTCGGCGGACAGGTGTTCATGCGCAAGAACAGCCAGGACGCGGTCCGGGAGTTCCGCCCGTACTTCGACAACGCCCCTGTCTACGGTCACGGCCCGTCCCTGGAGGACTTCATGGCCCAGACCCCGCTGACCGTGGGCAGCCCCCAGCAGGTCATCGAGCGCACCCTCGGCTTCCGGGACTACGTCGGGGACTACCAGCGCCAGCTGTTCCTGATGGACCACGCCGGCCTGCCGCTGGAGACGGTGCTCGAGCAGATCGAGATCCTCGGCAGCGAGGTGGTGCCGGTCCTGCGCAAGGAGTTCGCCGCGCTCAAGCCCGCGCACGTGCCCGACGCCCCGACCCACGCCTCACTCGTGGCCGCCGCCGGGGGTCCGGTCGACGGCACCGTCCACGCCGCCGGCGACGACGTCACGGGGCGAGCAACCGAGGAGGTACGCCGGTGACCCGCACGATCGCGGTCGTGACCGCAGGCTTGGGAAAGCCCTCGACGACGAGGCTGCTCGCCGACCGGCTGGCCCAGGCGACCGACCGGGCGCTGCGCCTGTACGACGAGCAGGGGCAGGTCGAGGTGGTCGAGCTGCGTGAGCTTGCTCGCGACATCACCGACAACCTGCTCACCGGATTCCCGAGCGAGGCCCTGGCCGAGGCGGTCCGAACGGTCGTCGAGGCCGACGGGGTGATCGCGGTGACCCCTGTGTTCAGCGCGTCCTACAGCGGGCTCTTCAAGAGCTTCTTCGACGTGCTCGAGGAGGACGCCCTCGCAGGCAAGCCGGTGCTGGTCGCCGCCACGGCGGGCACCGCGCGCCACTCCCTGGTGCTCGACTCCGCGATGCGCCCGCTGTTCGCCTACCTGCGTGCGCTCGTCGTACCCACTGGTGTCTTCGGTGCCAGCGAGGACTTCGGGAGCAACGCCTCGGGTTCGCTCGCCGAGCGCGTCGACCGCGCCGGACGTGAGCTCGCCGACCTCGTCATGGGGCAGCGTAGCTCAGGCCGGCCGGACCCGTTCGACAACCCGACGCCGTTCGAGCAGCTGCTGGGCGGAGGGACCTGAGGCGTCAGTGCCCGAAGCGGGGTTGGGTGATGCGGACGGGAACGAACCGCCGTCTTCGACCCCGCCGACCCCGCGTCGATCGTTCCGAGCGGCCGGCGGCTCGGGCCTCCTTGGCAAGGCGGTGTGCCTCCGCGCGGCGGAGGTCCTGCTCGACGCGGTAGCGGGCGAGGTCGATCGCGGTCGTCGGGTCGAGGAGGTACATCGTTTCCTCCCGGGTCGGGTGCCTGGCTTCTGACACCTACGAGACTCGCCCTAAGGCGCAGCCCGGACATCCGGCGTACTGCCTAACCCGAACGCGTCACCTGCCTCAGATCCTGGCCTCGGACGACCGGTCAGGCGTGACCGGCCGCCACCCTCCGGCGTACGACGGCCAGCGACACGCGTTGACGACGCCGGGCGGCAAGGGTGGTGATCGCCAGGGCGGCGCCGCCCCAGATCATCAGGGCCACCGCGGATCCCGCCACCGATCCGACCTGCCCGCCGAGGGTGAGGTTGCCGATCCCCTCGGCCGCGAGCGAGACGGGCAGGAACCCGCTCACCGTCTGGATCGGGGCCGGCGCCGTGTCCACCGGGACCGGCCCGCCGACGGAGACCGCCTGGAGGGACGCTGCCACGATGGACACCATCCAGCCGCGCCGTCGGCCGAGTACCGCCACGAAGGCCTGGTTGATCGCTGTGAAGGCCGCAGCCGGCACCAGCAGGAACACCGCGAGGCGGAGTGGCGACTCGGCGGAGACATCGAGCAGGCCCAACGCCAGGAGGAGGAGCAGGCTCTGCACGATGCCGATGAGCAGCGCTGGAACCCATCCGGCGAGGGCGACCCTGAACGGTGTCGTGGCCGTGGCCAGCGTCCGGGCCGGGAGCGCCCGACGGACCAGGTAGGTCACGAAGGCGCCGAGCCACAGGGCGAGGGCGACGACCGGCGGGGCGAGGCTGGTCGCCGGCGTAGGCGACTCGTTGAGCCGGTCGGCCCTGCTCGAGACGGGTTCGGCGACGGCACCGGCGAGCGCCTTGCGTTCTTGCGGGCTGAGGCTCGGGATCTGGTCAGCGCCCTCGCCGAGCCCGGTCGCGAGCGTGCGGGAACCGTCGCTGAGGCGGTCCGACCCGTGAGCGAGCCGGGTCGAGCCGTCCGCGAGCTGGGTGGCACCGTCGCTGGCCTGGGTGGCGCCGCCGGCGAGGCGATCGGCTCCTGCGCTGAGCCGGGCGGCGCCGGAGGCGAGCTGTTCGGTGCCGGCGTCGACCTTGCGGGCCCCTGTCGCCAGCCGGTCGGCGCCGCCCGCGAGACGGTCGGCTCCGTCGGCAGCCCTGTCGACTCCTGAGACGAGGGCCGGCGTGCCGTCGGCGAGACGGTCGGTGCCGTCGGCCAGGCGGCCAGAGCCCGAGACCATCGCCTCGGCGTTGCCGTTGTCGAGGCCCACCGCCTGGATCGTCGCCGCGCAGAGCCTTGCGTGACTCCCGGCCAGGACCGGGTCCGACTGGCAGGCCTGCTTCCAGGCGAGGAGCACCTGCGACCAGCCCTCGACGCCCTGGGCGACCTGGCTCGCTCCGTCGGCAAGCCTGCGGGTCTGGTCCGGGAGCGGCCTGACACGTGCGTGCATCCGGTCGAGCCCGTCGCTCAGCCGCCCGGCACCGTCGGCCAGGTCACCCGCACCGGAGCTGAGCCGCGATGTGCCGTCCTCCAGGCGTTCGGCACCGTCGGAGATCCTGCCGGCGCCGCCGGCGAGCCGGGTCGCGCCGCCGGAGAGCGAGTCCAGGCCTCCGGCGAGGGCTCCCGCCCCCGTGCTCAGTCGAGTGGTCCCCTCACCCAGACGGACGGCACCGTCGGCAAGGCGGTTCGCGCCGTCCTCGGCCTCGCCCAGGGAAGCCTTGAGCTCACCGGTCTGGTCGTAGAACCCCTCGAGGAAGGTGGCCGTGATCCGCTGGTTGAGCCGCGCCGCGGCGACGTCGCCGATCTGGTCGCCGACCTGCCCGACCAGCGCGCTCGACGAGTCGTTGCTGCGTACGGTGATACGCGCAGTCTCGGGGTCGTTGCGGGTCATGCCCGCGACGGTCTTCGAGAAGTCCTTCGGGATCGTGATCACGGCGTAGTAGTCCCCGTCGCGCAGGCCGCTCGAGGCGTCCTCGGGGTTGGTGAGCTCCCAGTCGAGCGTGCGTTCGCCTTCCTTCTCCGGGGAGGTGAGTCCTGCGGCGAGGAGGCGGCCTGCCGCGATGATCTGACGGTCCTCGCCCTTGCCGGTGTGCACCGGCTCGTCGAGGTTCACCACAGCGGCCGGGACCGCGTCGAAACGGTCCACCCTGTCGCTCAGCGACCACAGGACGAGTGCGCCGAAGATCATCGGCAGCAGCACGGTGGCCACGAGGACGCGGTTGGCGATCAGACGTCTCACAGCATTGCCTCCTCGGTCGCGGGACGCGTGAGGCGTTCCGCGGGCAGGGTCAGGGGGGTCCAGGTGAGCCCGGCCTCACCGGGCGGCTCGCTCGAGGCACCGGCGACGACGGTCACGCCCCGGGAGGTGAGCGAGGCGACCAGCATCCAGCGGCGGAGCAGCTCGTCCTCGCTCGCGAACACGTCGACGTCGTCGACCACGACGAGGATCGGCTCGGGAGCACGTCGCCGCCCGGGCCGACCGATCCGGCCGAGCCGCTCGACGCGCGGGAACTGCTCGAAGAGGTGGACCCTCGAGCGCACCGCAGCCGCCTCCTCGGGCAGCACCCGGTCGAGGACGACCAGGCGTCCCCCGCTTACTTCGAGCCGACCCGCCAGGGCGGCGAGCAGCGCCCGACGAGCGACCCGGTCGTCTGTGCGGACGACCAGCGCCTCGCCCGGACGCAGCACCGCGTCCACCGGCCCGAACACTCGTGCGCCGTGCTCGTCGGCCAGGTGCAGGCTCTCGGCGCGCACGACGGCCGGGCCGTGCCGCGCTGTCCACTCCTCGTGGTCGAGGTGCTGCTCCAGCCCGGTGCCCTCGACGTCGAGAGAGGGGACCCTCCGGTCGAGCCGGGCGGGCAGCCACCAGGCGCGGTCCCCGAGCAGCGCGAGCACCGCGGGCACCAGGGTCATGCGGACGACGAAGGCGTCGACGAACACGCCGACCGCCAGGCCCAGCGCGACTGGCTGGACCGCGGCATCCCCGTTGGGCACGAAGGCCGCGAAGACGCTGATCATGATCACCGCAGCCGCTGTGACCACCCGCGCGCTGGCGGCGAACCCCCTGCGGATCGCGTGCTGTGCGTCGCCGGTGTGGACGTACTCCTCCCGCATCCGGGAGACCAGGAAGACCTCATAGTCCATCGCGAGGCCGAAGAGCACACCCATGAGGATGATCGGCATGAACGAGATGACCGGGCCGACCCGCGCGACGTTCAGGGGCTCCGCGAGCCACCCCCATTGGAAGACCGCGGCCACGGCACCGAACGAGGCCCCGACCGAGAGCAGGTAGCCGAGCGTGGCCTTCACAGGGACCGCGATCGAGCGGAAGACCATGGTCATCAGGACCAGGGAGAGTCCCACCACCACGACCCCGAACGGCAGCAGCGCTCCCGCGAGCCGCTCCGAGACGTCGATGGTCACGGCAGTGTGGCCGGTGACGAGGAGGTCGTCGACGTCGTACTTCGCCTCGAGCTCGTCGGCCCTGCTGCGGATGTCGCGCACCAGGTCGGCGGTTGCGGGGTCTGCCTGGGGCGCCCCGGGGATGATCTGCACGATCCCCAGGTCGGCCTTGGGGTTCGGCGTCGACAGGGCGACTGCCTCGACCCCGTCGATCCGGCCGAGGTCGCGAGCCAGCCCGTCCATGACACCGAGCGGGTCCGTCGTACGGATGATGTCGACGGTGACGAGGAGCGGCGCGTTGTAGCCGGCACCGTAGGCCTGCGAGACCAGGTCGTAGGTGACACGCTCGGTGGAGCCGGGGGGTGCGGTGCCGTTGTCGGGCAGACCCAGCGCAAGGTCCTTCGCGGGGACTGCCACCACGGCGAGCGCCACCACGACCAGCGCCACCGTCAGCGCGGGGAGCCGGGTCACCAGGCCCACCCACCGGGCGCCGAGGGTGTGCGCCTCGCCGGCCTCGGTGACGGCGTGCCGAGCAGCGCGAGAACCTCGCCGGGGCCGCAACCGCTCCCCCGCCAGCGCGAGCATCGCGGGTACGGCGGTGAGCGCGATCAGCACGGCGATGGCCACCGCCGATGCGGCGGCGAAGCCCATCACGGCCAGGAAGGGGATGCGCGCGACCACGAGGCCGCACAGCGCGATGACCACGGTGGCACCGGCGAAGATCACCGCGCTTCCCGCCGTGGCCAGGGAGCGGGCGATCGACTCCTCGACGTCTGCCCCCTCGACGAGCTGAGCCCGGTGGCGACTGACGATGAAGAGCGCGTAGTCGATGCCGACGGCCAGGCCGATCATCAGGGCCAGGGTCGGCGTCGAGCTGCTGATGGTGGTGAACGACGCGACGGTGAGGACACCCGAGAGGGCGACCCCGATTCCGAGGACGGCGGTCACGATCGGCATGCCGGCCGCGAGCAGAGAACCGAAGGTGACAGCAAGGACGACCAGCGCCACGATCACGCCGAGCGCCTCGACGAGGCTGGCGTGGACGGTGGTGTTGGCGAAGATCGAGCCGCCGAGGTGGACCTTCAGCGTGGAGTCGTCGGGCAGGCCACGGGCCGCGACGGTCAGGTCGTGGACGATCTCCTCCTCGAGCTCGTCGAGGGGTACGTCGAGCTGGACCTGCGCGAGGGCGTGGCGGCCGTCCTCGGCGAGCGCGATGTCCCTCTGCTCCTTGGCGAACGGGTCGGAGGCGAGCACGACGTGGTCGACGCCCTCGATCCGCTCGAGCGTCGACCTGATCTCCGCACGATGGGAGGTGATCTCCTCGCCGGGAGGAGCCACGAACAGCACCTGCCCGGTTGTCCCTGCGGCTTCGGGGAACTGCCGTTCCAGGACGTCGATGCCCTCCTGCGCCTCCGTGCCGGGGATGGTCAGGTCGTTTCCGAGCTGGCCTCCGGAGCCGACCGCCACGAGACCGGAGCCGATGAGGGCGACGAGCCACACGACGAGGACGAGCTTGGCCCGCTGGATGATCCGACGGCCGAGTCGGTACAGAGCTGACGACATGTTCGATACATTAACGTATCGAATACACAAATGTATCCAGCGGTAGGATGTCATCCACGTCACACGCGCCAGTCCCCGGTTAGGGTGAGCGCCGTGCCAACGCGCTCCACCCTTTCCCGACGACGCCGCGAGAACACCCGGGCTCGGCTGCTCGAGGCCGCGCTCGACGTCTTCGCCGAGCGAGGAATCAAACGGGTCACCGTCGACGAGCTCGTCGCAGCAGCAGGTTTCACCCGGGGTGCCTTCTACTCGAACTTCTCGAGCATCGACGAGGTCTTCTTCGCCGTCTTCGAGGACCAGGCCAACCGGCTGCTCACCACCCTTCGCGGGGCCATCGAGGCGATCCCGCCCGGGCAGTTCTCCCTCGACTCCCTCGGCAGCGTCCTCGTGAGCCTCCACCCCTTCGGCCGGCAGTGGTACCTCATCCACACCGAGTTCGTGCTGCTCGCGCTGCGCAACGAGGAGGCGCGTGAGGTGCTGGGCGAGACCAGCCAGCGGTTCCGTGCCGAGCTGGTCGACGTGATCGGCGACGTCCTCGCCCGGCTCGAGCGGCGAGCCACCATCCCCCTCGACCAGGTCACCGAGACCGTGGTCGCGCTCTACATGCACAGCATCGCCCAGGAGCACCTCGGGGAGCAGACGCTCGGCCCCGACGAGCTGTTGGGCGGCGTGCTTCCGCAGGTCGTGCTCGGCCTCTCCGAACCACGCGACTGAGCCTCGTCCTGTTGGCTCGGCGGTGATCCCGCGACAGACTGACCTCAACTACACCCGAGCTGAAGCGAGGTCACCGTGTCACCCACCGCTGAGAACGAGAAGCAGCTCATCGACTCGCTCAACACCGGGCTGTTCATCAACGGCTCCTGGCGCAACTCGAGCAACGGCGAGACCTTCGAGGTGGAGGACCCCGCCACCGGCAACGTGCTGACCACCGTCGCGAACGCCACGCCCGAGGACGGCATGGACGCGCTCGCTGCCGCCACAGAGGCCCAGAAGTCCTGGGGCGCCAGCCCCCCGCGCGAACGTGCAGAGCTCCTGCGGAGAGCCTTCGAGGCGGTCACCGCCCGTGCCGACGACTTCGCCCTCCTGATGACCCTCGAGATGGGCAAACCGCTGGCCGAGGCCCATGGCGAAGTGACCTACGGCGCGGAGTTCCTGCGCTGGTTCTCCGAGGAGGCAGCCCGAATCTCGGGCCGGTACGCGATCGCCCCTGACGGCAAGGCCCGGCTGATGGTGCACAAGCGCCCGGTCGGTCCGTCCCTGTTCATCACCCCGTGGAACTTCCCCCTGGCGATGGCGACCCGCAAGATCGCGCCGGCGATCGCGGCAGGCTGCACGATGATCGTCAAGCCCGCGACGCTCACCCCTCTCACGACGCTGCTGTTCGCCTCCGTGCTCGAGGAGGTCGGGCTACCGGCCGGCGTACTCAACGTCATCCCGACCAGCAGCGCCGGGCCGGTGACCGGTCCGATCATCAAGGACCCCCGGCTGCGCAAGCTGTCGTTCACGGGGTCGACCGAGGTAGGACGCAGCCTGCTGCGCGACTCGGCCGAGCAGGTCCTGCGCACGTCCATGGAGCTCGGCGGCAACGCGCCGTTCCTCGTCTTCGAGGACGCCGACCTCGACTCAGCCGTCGAGGGCGCGATGCTCGCGAAGCTGCGCAACATGGGCGAGGCGTGCACGGCCGCCAACCGGTTCATCGTGCACGAGTCCGTGGCCGAGCAGTTCGGCAAGCGCCTGGCCGAGAAGATGGCCGCGCTCCCGGTGAAGCGGGGCACCGAGGAGGACGCCAAGATCGGGCCCCTCATCGACCAGGGCAGCCGGGACAAGGTGCAGGAGCTCGTCGACGACGCGGTCTCGCGCGGCGCCGAGATCCGCACCGGCGGCAGGCCCAACGACGGAGCGGGGTACTTCTACCCTCCGACGGTGCTCTCCGGGGTCGGAGCGGACGCGCGGATCATGGCAGAGGAGGTCTTCGGACCCGTCGCTCCGGTGATCTCGTTCCGCACCGAGGAGGAGGCGGTCGCGCTGGCCAACGACACGGAGTTCGGCCTCGTCGCGTACGCCTACACCCGCGACGTCGCCCGTTCGCTCCGTCTGGCCGACACCATCGACTCCGGCATGCTCGGGCTCAACGTCGGGATCGTCTCGAACCCGGCCGCACCGTTCGGCGGGGTCAAGCAGTCCGGGCTCGGTCGGGAGGGCGGCTTCGAGGGGATCGAGGAGTTCCTCGAGACCAAGTACGTCGGGCTCGCCGACCCGTTCGCCGAGCAGCAGAAGGCCTAGCCGCACCGGCCGCCACGGCGTTGCGGGTCTACCGCAGGGGCGGCGTGGTCGCCGCGCAGCAGCACCTCCGGTGAGCCTATGGCCCACCGGAGGTGCTTGCCCTCACCGTTGAGGGGAGGTCAGGTCGGGCTCTGTGGTCGCCCCTCTCCTGCTAGTCCCGCTACTGCGGGCAGCTTTGGGTCGTGGACGTCTCAGCGACAGCGCTCGAGTTCGCATTGGGGACCCCGCACGTGCCCTGGCCGTCGGACGTGCCCGCCTGGTCGGGGGTAGTGCTCACGCTCCCGGACTGCGAGGTGCTCTGCTCGGTGGTGTCCACCACCTCCGCGGGCGTGCTCGGCTCGTCGGTGGTGGTCACGCTCGCGGACGACGAGTTGTCCTCCACGCGTGTGCTTCCACCGTTGCCTTCCCAGTTGTTGCTCTCTCCGGACCGAGAGGTCTCCCAGTCGCGATTGCTGGTGTGATCTTCCTTATTCGACCAGTCGTCCTTCTTCGCGTCGTCCTTATTCGACCAGTCGTCCTTATTCGACCAGTCGTCCTTCTTCGAGTCGTCGTTCTTGTCGTAGTACCGGTTGTGGTCGTCCTTATTGTCGTAGTACCGGTTGTGGTCGTCCTTGTTGTAGTCCCGGTTGTGGTCGTCGTAGTACCGCTTGTGGTCGTCGTAGTACCGCTTGTGGTCGTCGAAGTACCGCTTGCAGTCGTCGTAGTACCGGCTGTAGTGGTCGTCGCCGTACCGGCTGTAGTGGTCGTCGCCGTACCGCTTGTAGTCGTCGCCGTACCGGCTGTAGTGGTCGTAGTACCGCTTGCAGTCGTCGTCGTACCGCTTGTGGTCGTCGTAGTACCGCTTGTGCTTGTAGTAGCCGCGGCCGCGCACCTTGAAGGTTTCGCTGTCCTCACTCGAACGGAAGCGCCTGTTGCCTTCGTAGCGTGCCGTCAGCCGGTACCAACCCGACCTCAGCCCGGACAGTCCGACACATGCCTTGCCACGCCGCAGGTAGACGGTCTCGGTGTCATATTCCTTGCCCGTGAGCCGGAACTTCACCTTCCCGTACGGCGTCCGCCTGTGGCTCGACACCTCCGCGCAGGCGTACCTGTAATACACCGTCAGCTCGGTCGTCGTGCGGATGGAATAGCCGTTCGAGCGATGACCGTAGTCGTCATCGCCACGCGCCCCGTGTCCGGACGCGACGCCCGCTTGCCCGAGTGTCAGCAGACTCCCGAGGGCCACAGCTGTGACGATCTTTCTCGTCCGATCCCTGAACACCATGATCCAACCCCCTTGAGGTCTTAGGTGGAGATCTTCGACACGAACGTAAGTCCGCCGTCGACCAGCCGCTATGACCAATTTTCCTTGGCTCGACGACCGCGGCGCGCCGGGAAAACGGGCTCCCAAGAACGGGCTGACCCACCTGAGCATGTGCCACCTCGAAGCGTCGTCCGCGCCTCGAGAATCGACCGAAAAATCGGCGGATGCGACCGGCGTGCGAGCCCTATCGACCTAGTCACCCGCGGGCTCGGGACCACCGCGCGAACGGGGGACGTGGTCGGGGCGTGCGCTAGACCAGCCGGCCCTGAGTCAACGGCTAAATGCGGAGGGCCGCGGCGACCACGTCGCGGGCCTCGGCCTGCACCTGCGCGAGGTGGTCCTCACCCTTGAACGACTCCGCGTAGATCTTGTACACGTCCTCGGTTCCGGACGGCCGGGCGGCGAACCAGGCGTGCTCGGTGGTGACTTTCAGACCTCCGATCGGCGCGCCGTTGCCGGGCGCCTCGGTCAGCCGACCGGTGATCGGGTCTCCTGCGAGGGTCTGCGCCACGACGTCCGAGGGCGAGAGGGCGGCGAGCTTGGCCTTCTCCTCGCGGGTCGCCGGGGCGTCAACCCGGGCGTACGCCGGGTCGCCGAACTCCTGGGTCAGCTCGGCGTAGTGCATGCTCGGCGTCTTGCCGGTCGTCGCGAGGATCTCCGAGGCGAGCAGCGCCAAGATGATGCCGTCCTTGTCGGTGGTCCACACCGAGCCGTCGAGCCGGAGGAACGACGCGCCCGCCGACTCCTCTCCCCCGAAGACGACCGACCCGTCGAGCAGGCCGGGCACGAACCACTTGAAGCCCACCGGGACCTCGGTCATCGTGCGGCCTGCCGCGGCGACGACCCGGTCGATCATGGTGGAGGAGACCAGGGTCTTGCCGATCGCGGCGTCAGGCGACCAGCCCGGGCGGGCCCCGGTGAGGTAGCGGATCGCGACGGCGAGGTAATGGTTGGGGTTCATCAGCCCGCCGTCCGGCGTCACGATGCCGTGCCGGTCGGCGTCGGCGTCGTTGCCGGTGGCGAGGTCGTACTCCCCCACCTTCTGGATAAGCGAGGCCATCGCGGACGGCGAGGAGCAGTCCATGCGGATCTTGCCGTCCCAGTCGAGGGTCATGAAACGCCACGTCGGGTCGACCAGTGGGTTGACCACGGACAGGTCGAGCCGGTGACGTTCGGCGATCTCAGCCCAGTAGGCGACGCTGGCCCCGCCGAGCGGGTCGGCCCCGATGCGGATGCCCGCCTCGCGGACCCGGTCGAGGTCCACCACCGCAGGCAGGTCGTCGACGTACCCGCCCAGGAAGTCGTAGGACCCGGCAGCGGCCCTGGCCCGGGCGAACGGGAGGCGTCGCACGCCCTCGAGCCCCGCCTTGATGTAGGCGTTCGCGCGTGCGGCGATCACCTTCGTGGCATCGCTGTCGGCGGGACCGCCGTGCGGCGGGTTGTACTTGAAGCCGCCGTCCGCAGGCGGGTTGTGCGACGGCGTGACCACGATGCCGTCGGCAAGGCCGGAGCCCTGGGTTCGCCCGCCGTTGGCGGCCAGGATGGCGTGGGAGACGGCCGGGGTCGGGGTGTAGCCGTCGCGGTCGTCGACGAGGACCGCGACGTCGTTGGCGGCGAGCACCTCGAGGGCCGAGGACCAGGCGGGCTCGGAGAGGGCGTGGGTGTCGCGGCCGAGGAACAGCGGACCGTCGTACCCCTGCTCCTGGCGGTAGTCGCAGATGGCCTGGGTGGTCGCCCAGATGTGGGTCTCGTTGAAGGCGTTGCGCAAGCTGCTGCCGCGGTGGCCCGAGGTGCCGAAGGCGACCGCCTCGTCAGGGTTCTCGGGGTCCGGCTCGCCGGTGAAGTAGGCCGTGACCAGATGGGGTACGTCGACGAGGTCCGAGGGCTGGGCCGGTGTGCCTGCGCGGGGGTCGCTCATGCGCGCATGCTACTCGGCGAGGACCCGCCCTACCGGGCACTGAAGGAGCCCGTCGAAGGCGTTCAGACCTGGTGCTGCTCAGGCGTCCGGTGGGCGTGTGCGCCGGCCACGGACTGCGGACCGCTGATGTAGGGCGCCAGGAGGGCGTTGATGCCTGAGGTGCGGACCCGCTCCTCGTAGCCCTCCTGCTCGAAGCTGCGCACCTCGACCCAGCAGTCGGGGTGGTACCACGCCTCGCCACCTCGACGGCTGACCGCGACGCAGCGGATGGGGTTTCGGCACTTCGTGCACCTGTGGCGTTCCATGGCGGGCCTCCCTCGCACCGGTGACGCCCCTCGGCGCATTCGCTCCCCAGCTGCACCTCGGGCCCACGCGGCACTGTTGCGTGGCCCATTGCCCACCCCGGAGCCGTCGCTCCGCAGACCACGGCTTCCAGGTTAGGGCGTGGAGCGAGCCCAGCCACCGGGTTGCCGGAAGATTTAACCCGGTTTGCCGGATAGAGTCGCTATCGCCCCCGACCGGGTGGCGCTCCTTTACCACGGATCGTCCGGCACGTACCTGCCGGTGAAGGGAATGACGACGGATGGCATCTGTCACCTACCAGAACGCCCAGCGGCTCTACCCCGGCAGCGAGAAGCCGGCGGTGGACAACCTCAATCTCGAGATCGGCGACGGCGAGTTCATGGTGCTCGTCGGCCCGTCGGGTTGCGGCAAGTCCACGAGCCTCCGCATGCTCGCAGGCCTCGAAGAGGTCACGGAAGGCAGGATCCTCATCGGCGATCGCGACATCACCCATGTCGCGCCGAAGGACCGCGACATCGCGATGGTCTTCCAGAACTACGCGCTCTACCCGCACATGACCGTCGCCGAGAACATGGCGTTCTCGCTGAAGATGGCCGGCGTCGGCAAGGAGGAGCGGATGGCCCGCGTCCTCGACGCCGCGAAGCTGCTCGACCTCGAGGAATACCTCAACCGCAAGCCCAAGGCCCTCTCCGGCGGTCAGCGCCAGCGTGTCGCGATGGGCCGCGCGATCGTGCGCCAGCCGCAGGTGTTCTGCATGGATGAGCCCCTGTCGAACCTCGACGCCAAGCTCCGGGTGTCCACGCGCACCCAGATCGCCGCCCTCCAGCAGCGCCTGGGCATCACGACCGTCTACGTCACCCACGACCAGGTCGAGGCGATGACGATGGGTGACCGGGTCGCGGTGATGAAGGACGGCCTGCTGCAGCAGGTCGACACCCCGCTCAACCTCTACGACCGGCCTGCCAACCTGTTCGTCGCGGGTTTCATCGGGTCGCCCGCGATGAACCTTGTCACCGCCAAGCCCAGCGACGGCGGAGCCAAGATCGGTGACTACGTCGTTCCCGTGGACCGCACCGCCGCGTCGAAGATGAACGGCGACATCACCGTCGGCGTGCGCCCCGAGGCGTGGCGGATCGTCGGCGAGTCGGAGGGCGGGCTCCCGGTGAAGGTGGCTGTGGTCGAGGAGCTCGGCGCCGACGCCTTCCTGTACGGCACCAGTGACGTCGAGGGGACCCCCAGCCAGGTGGTGGTGCGGATGGAGGCCCGCCGCGAGATCCAGAAGGGCTCCACCGTCCACGTCATGACCGACCCCGAGAAGGTCCACGTCTTCGACACGACCACCGGCGAGCGCCTCTCCGCCTGAGACTCGACCGATCGGCAGGATGAGCGGGCCCATACGGCCCGCTCATCCTGGCTCTGACAGGGCGCAGAAACACGAAGGCCGTCCACCTCGGTGGACGGCCTTCGTGTGTTGAGACGGGCCAGGGGGGGAGGGTGGCGCTAGGGATCAAACTGTCGGGGGGGTTGACTCGTTTGCCCTCGTCTCAAGCTTTTTAGTTGTCACGGTTGTCCCGAACCGCTTGATAAGAGCATGACCCATCGGCGGAGCGAAATGCATCCAATTCGGCCCGCATGAATGTGCACTGCACGATCCTGCAGAAAAGCGACGTCCGACCTGCCGCCGGACGGAGGCGAAAACCGTCCGTCTTGCGAGACTCCTGTCCGCGATGCGGACCAACCGGCCCCCTGCACGCCTGCGACCTACCGTGGTCGCCATGACCTACGCCGGAGACCTCACCCCGACCGAGGCCTGGGAGCTGCTCGACAGTGACCCGGAGGCCACCCTCGTCGATGTGCGTTCCGAGGCGGAGTGGATGTTCGTCGGGGTCCCCGACGTGACCGGTCTGGGCAAGAAGCTGGTCACGGTCGCCTGGAACCACTGGCCCGGGGGGACTCGCAACGACTCGTTCCTCGATGACCTCGCTGCGGCGGGTGTCCGAAACGGGCCGGTGCTGTTCATCTGTCGGTCCGGCGCCCGGTCACAGGCAGCGGCGGTCGCCGCGACCCAGACGGGCATCTCCCCGGCGTACAACGTGAGCGAGGGCTTCGAGGGCGACCTGGACGAGCACGGCCATCGCGGAGTCACCGGCTGGCGGGCGCGCGGTCTCCCCTGGCGGCAGTCGTGAACGCCTACTACGGCCCGAGGCCCGCCTGGCGGCCCGACACCGTTGCGGTGCGCGGCGGACTCTACCGCTCGGAGCTCGACGAGACCGCTGAGGCGCTCTTCCTGACCTCGGGCTACGTCTACTCCTCCGCCGCCGAGGCCGAGGCCGCCTTCAAGGGCGAGTCCGACCACTACATCTACTCCCGCTTCGGCAACCCGACCGTCGACGCGTTCGGGGACCGCATGAAGCTGCTCGAAGGCGCCGAGTCCTGCTTCCCCACCGCGAGCGGGATGGCGGCGGTGTTCAACTCCCTCCTCGCGCTGGTAAGAGCCGGCGACAGGGTGGTCGCGTCGCGAAGCCTCTTCGGCTCCTGCTTCGCGATCCTCGACGACCTGCTGCCGCGTTGGGGCGTCATCACGGAGTTCGTCGACGGCCACGACCTCGATCAGTGGGAGAAGGCGCTGGCCAGACCAGCCGAGGCCGTGTTCTTCGAGTCGCCGTCCAACCCGATGCAGGAGCTCATCGACGTACGCCGGGTGTGCGAGCTGGCGCACGCCGCCGGAGCGAAGGTCATCGTGGACAACGTCTTCGCGACCTCGGTCCTGCAGCGGCCCCTCGACCTCGGGGCGGACATCGTCGTCTACTCGGCGACCAAGCACATCGACGGCCAGGGCCGGACCCTCGGCGGCGCCATCTTGGGGCCGGTCGACTACATCGAGGGCGAGGTCAAGACCCTCATGCGCAACACGGGTCCCTCGCTGAGCCCGTTCAACGCCTGGGTGCTCACCAAGGGCCTGGAGACCCTCGCGATGCGCGTGCGCCACTCCACCGCGGGAGCGGAACGGATCGCGGCGTGGCTGGAGCAGCACCCGCGAGTCAACCGGGTGCTCTACCCCTGGCTCGAGTCGCACCCGCAGCACGCACTCGCGAAGCAGCAGATGACCGGCGGCGGCACGGTGGTGACCTTCGAGGTCGACGGCGGCAAGGAGCAGGCGTTCGCAGTGCTCGACCGGCTCCGCATCATCGACATCTCCAACAACCTCGGCGACTCCAAGTCGCTGGTCACCCACCCGGCGACCACGACCCACCATCGGATGGGCCCTGAAGGCCGCGCCCGGGTCGGCATCACCGACGGGCTGGTGCGCATCTCGGTCGGGCTCGAGGACGTCGAGGACCTTCTCGAGGACCTCGACCAGGCGCTGTCCGCGTAGCGGCTCGGGTCAGAAGCCGCCGCCGGAGTGGCCCTGCAGGCCGCGCCCGTGCGCCCGGGTCTCGAACTCGCCCTGGTCGGGGCTGCCCGGCTCCATGGGCTGGTACCGGTGACCGCGCCGCCGTTCGAGGTAGGCCCCCACAGCGACCACAGCCACCACGACCCAGAACGCGATGATGATCCAGGTAGGCATCTGATCTCCTCGGGTAGGGACGATGCCGTCATGCTGTCACGTTTCGGCCGTGCATGTGCGCAAGAACGTGACCAAAGCAAAGGGTCGTGCGTTGACCCTGGCGTGAGCGCAGAAGAAGAACCCACCACTCCGGTCAGCACCGTCATCCGGTTCATCGGTGCCTTCGCCGGCGGGGGGATGACCACCCTCGGACTCGTCAACGAGATTCTTCCCGTCGGCATCGTGGGCGTCGCCCTCACGCTCGGCTTCATCATTCTCCTGCCGCGCCGGCCGTGGGTCCTGGCCGGGCTGGGCGCCGGGGTCGTGGTCACCCTGGCCGCGCTGACCGTGACCTGGGTGACCACGGGCAGCGGCTGGCGCTGCGCCGACGAGGTGGCCGGGGAGATCATCGAGCGGGACTGTGGGGTCCCTGCGGCAACCGCCGAGTAGTCGCCCGCGACACGAGCAGGGCCGACCCGGCGAGTCCGAGCAGGACGAGCACCCAGGTCCACGGCATCGCCACCACCGCGCCGAACCCGTCCAGCGCCGTGTTGATCCCGGGCCCCGGGTCGGATGTCCCGGCGGCGAGACGGACCGACCGCACCGCCAGGACGGCGTCGAGCGCGGCGACCACTGAGGTTCCGGCCAGCAGGATGCGAGCGCCTCGGAAGGCGACGATCGCCGGCAGCGTCACGATCAGGACCACCGCTGCGGCGGCGTAGCCGCCCGCGGAGACCCGGTAGTCCTCGGCATCGGGGCCACCACCGATCTGGAACCAGACCGAGCCGTAGCCGACGACGAGGCCAGTCAGCGCGGTCAGCACGATGCCGGTGGCCAGGACCGCGTTCGTCCAGATCGCGCGGGTGAGTCCCGCGACCATCGGGGTGCCGGAATTCATCGCACCAGCATCACCGGCTCGACGTCGCAAGCACATCCGTCCGAATACTCAAACGCCCTCACGGGGTAGCGCTCGGGCCAGTGTCCTGGCCGTGGGACCTTGCTGAACCGGTGCCGCCGTCGTTCGCGAGGCCTACGACCCTGCCACAGTCAGCGGCGTCGGCGGCGTCACCGCGCGGCCCGCGCGATGTCGGCGACGAAGACCGACCCACCGTCGCTGGAGCTCTCGGTGCGGATCGTCAGCTCGACGTCGACCTCCGAGCCGTCGCGACGCAGTGCGGGCACGACGACCGTCCGCCCGATCAGCAGCGCCCGCCCGGCAAGCAGGTGCATGGTGAGGCCCGCGATGTGGGCCTGGCGGTAGCGCTCGGGAATGATCGCGGTCAGCCTCGCCCCGACCAGCTCCTGTCGGTCGGCATACCCGAGGATCTGGAGGGCCGTGTCGCTGACGGCGACGATCGTGTCCCTGTCATCGGCGGCGAGGACGCCCGTCTCCGCCTGGCTCACCGCGCTGTCGTCCCACGCGGGCACGGCCGGTCGAAGCAGCGGCTCGTGGACCGAGGCCCACGGGGTGGGCGGCCTGCCCTCGCTCTGTGAGAGCACCTGGTCGCACAACCACGCCCGCAGGCTCTGCAGCTCCGGCTGGGTCGGGGGCGTCAGGAACATGCCGTCATCCGCGAGCTGCAGGGCGGTGAGGATTGCGCTTTCGAGCGTCGCGAAGTGGCCGACCGACTTCCGCGGCACCGGGATCGTCACCCTGGGGCTGCTCACGTGGGGCTCGGTCGCGGTGACCATCACCTGATCGGGGTCGTCGGCTGCTCCGGAGTCCGGAATGTGCTCGCTGAGCAGCGCGATCGCGTCGCTGGCTTGGGCGTGCACGAGGATTGCCTCCTCCGCCGCATCGATGTCATCGAGGGTCGCGAGGAGGTACTCCCGCAGCAGCGACTCCGCGTGCTGGCGCCAGGCCTCGTGCAGGAGCAGGGGTACGTCGCGCAGCTCGACCTCCACCGTGTCCACGTCGACGCGCGGAACCGTCGACGGGTCGGGCGTCGGGAAGCCTCCGTCCCGGCCGGAGTCGATCTGGAACCAGACCGTCTTCCCGCGATCCTCTGGCTCGACCCCCCACTCCTCGACCATCTCCTCGAGCAGCATGAGGCCCCGCCCGGTCCCGGCATTCGGGCCGTAGGCACGAGGTGTCGGGGCGTGCGGGCTGCCGTCGGTCACCTCGACGCGCAGGCCGTCGCCCACGAACGAGAAGGAGACCCCGATGGGCGTGCCGGCATGGACGAGGGCGTTGGTGACGATCTCGCTGACCAGCAGCTCGGCCGTTTCGAGGAGGTCGTCGCGGTCCGCAGCAAGGAGGCCCTCGCGGATCATCCGACGGGCCGCTCGGACGCTGGATGGTTGCGGAGGAAAGAGCCGGCTGCCCGACTGCACCCTCTCACCAACCATCATGGCGCAAAGTCTAGGTTGGGCGCGCCACGAGAGGGCGTCAGTGGGCTGGACATTCTCGGCATCCGGGTCAGAAACCCAGATCGCGTCCGATGAGCTCCTTCATGATCTCGTTGGACCCGGCCCAGATCTTGGTCACGCGGGCGTCCTGCCACGCGCGGGCGACGCGGTACTCGTTCATGTAGCCGTATCCGCCATGGATCTGAACGCAGTGGTCGAGCACGTCGTTCTGGACCTCTGCCGACCACCACTTCGCCTTCGCGGCGTCGATCGGGGTGAGCTCGCCCCTGGTGTGGGTCATGACGGCCTCGTCGATGAACGCCTGCGCCACCTCGACCTTGGTGACGAGCTCGGCGAGCAGGAACTTGTTGTGCTGGAAGCTGCCGATCGCCTGGCCGAAGGCCTTGCGATCCTTGGCGTAGTCGATGGTCTCCTCGAGGATCTGCTTCGCGTGGTGGATGTTGGTCACCGCGGAGCCCAGCCGCTCCTGCGGCAGCCAGGTCATCATGTGGATGAAACCGTTGTCGATCTCGCCGATGACGTTGGCCGACGGCACGCGGACGTCCTCGAAGAACAGCTCGGCGGTGTCGGACTCGGGCTGGCCGACCTTGTCGAGCTTCCGGCCACGGGAGAAGCCTTCCATGCCGGCTTCGACGCCGAACAGCGTGATGCCCCGCGCCTTCTTCTCCGGGCTGGTGCGCGCGGCGACGACGATGAGGTCGGCGGAGTAGCCGTTGGTGATGAAGGTCTTCGAGCCGTTGAGGATCCAGTCGTCGCCGTCGCGGACCGCCGTCGTGCGCAGGGCTGCGAGGTCGGAGCCGCCGGAGGGCTCGGTCATGCCGATGCCGGTGAGGATCTCGCCGGTGCAGAACCTCGGCAGCCAGCGCTCCTTCTGCTCCTCGGTGGTGAGGTGCACGAGGTAGGGCGCGACGATGTCGGCGTGGATCCCGACGCAGGAGGCGAGGGCCATGTTGACCTTTGCCAGCTCCTCGGTGAGGACCGCGTTGTAGCGGTAGTCGCCCGCCTCGGAGCCGCCGTACTGCTCGGGGATCTCGAGCCCGAGGAGACCCTGCTTCCCGGCAGCGAGCCAGAGCTCGCGGGGCATGGCGTGGGCCTCGGCGTGCTCCTCGAGGTGAGGCTTGACCTCGCGGTCGAGGAACTCGCGGACAGAGGCGCGGAAGTCTTCGTGGTCGGAGTCGTAGATCGATCGCTTCACCCCTCCTAGGTTACCGGAGAGTAGCCCCAAGGGATAGGTGTCGTTCGACCCCAGGGCCGGGAGTGCTTTGCTCCGAAAACGCCCAAATTGACCGATGCGTGTCGATAATGAGTGACGGGTGCGACATTTGTTCGCGCACTCCATCGGACCGGGGGGCTCACAACGTGACCGACGATCAACCCCGCGAGGTCACCACCTTGCGTCGGCTGCACGAGCTGATGTGCAGGGTCAATGCGGGTGAGGACCTGGCCTCGGTTCTCCAGTCGCTCGTCGACGGCGTCGCCGATGTGACCGGCTTCGCCGTGGCCGCGGTGAGCTACCTCCACCCCGACCGCTTCCTCGAGGTGGTCGCGGTCGCGGGAGACGACGCGGCCCGCGACCAGCTGATCGGCACGCGCACCCCGGTCGAGGAGATCTCCGACGAGTTCGCAATCGCCGACGACTGGGGCCTGTTGAAGTTCGTCCCCCATGAGCGGCTCAACGGCGAGACCGGCCGGGGCTGGATTCCTGACGTGAAGCCGCTCGACGTACCCGACGCCTGGCATCCGGAGGACGCGCTCCTCGCGCCGCTCTCGGCGCCCACGGGGGAGATGGTCGGCCTGCTCTCGGTGGACCTGCCGCGCGATGGCCGAAGGCCGGGTCGGTTCGCTCGCGAGGCCCTGGAGATGTACGCCGCACAGGCGGGCATCGCGATCAGCAATGCGAAGCAGCGGGAGCGGCTGCGCGAGGAGGTGCGTCTGGCCGCCGCAGCGCGCGACGTCGCCCAGGCCGCCGGCAACGCTTTGGACCTCCGGCGGGTCATCGACGCCGGAGTCGCCCCGATCCTTCGGGGACTGAGCTGTGACGCGCTGTGGATCCGCGCCTTCGAGGGTCGGGGGGAGGTCACGGGCCGAGCCAGGGGCGCGATCCAGTCCGAGCCCCGCCTCGTCCCCCCGGAAGAGCTGGTGGCGCTGGCAAGGCGTGTCGCCGAGCGGAGCTGGACCGAGCGACGGGCGGCCATCTTGCCGCCCTCGCATCTCGCTCCCGCCACCGACCTCTCCGACGACGAGACCAAGATGGTGCTCGACTTCATCGGGCAGACCGGCTGCAACAGCCTGCTGCTGGCGCCGCTCGGCGCGGGCCCCGAGTGCCTCGGCTACCTCGCTCTGGGCCGAGCGGCGGACGCCAGCAGCTGGACGGACGAGGAGATCACGGCCGCCCTCGAGATCGGCCGGGACCTCGGCCGGGCCGTCCTCCACGCACGCCTCTTCGAGCGTGAGCGACAGCTCGTGCAAGAGCTCCAGCAGCTCGATCGCTACAAGACCGAGATGATCTCCACGATCGCGCACGAGCTGAAGAACCCGCTGACCGCGATCATCGGCCACCTCGAGATGCTCGAGACCACCGAGGACGGCCGGGTCACCGGACGGTCGTTGGCGGCGATCGAGCGCGGCGCGACGAAGCTCTCCGACCTCGTGTCCGACCTTCTGCTCCTCTCGAAGGTCGGTGACCCGCACCGCCCGTTGCTGCCGACGCCCGTCGACCTGTCCGACATCGTGACCTGCGCAGCCGAGATGCTCCACGCCCAGGCAGCCAAGCACGACGTGACGATCGACCTGGTCGGCACCGACGACAAGGTGACCGCCCACGGCAACGCCGCCGAGCTCGACCGCGTGATCTGCAACCTGCTCAGCAACGCCGTGAAGTTCAGCCCGCCCGGGGGCACCGTGACCTGCAGCCTGGAGGAGGCCGGCGACTCGGTGGTCGTGCGTTGCCGCGACGAGGGCATCGGCATCTCGCCGGAAGACCAGGAGCAGCTGTTCACCGAGTTCTTCCGCTCGACGAACCCCGATGCCTTGGAGATCCCTGGCACCGGCCTGGGGCTGACCATCGTCAAGCGCATCGTCGAGCGTCACAGGGGGACGATCTCGCTCGACTCCGACCTCGGCAAGGGAGCGACCTTCACCGTGACGCTCCCCGGCGCGGCGGCGATGGCCTGAGCTCCTGCTGTCAGCTCCTCGGTCCCTCACCGGTGTAGCGAACGGGCTCGCCGCGTTCGAGACGCTCCCGCTGGGGTACGACGGTGTACTTCGGGTCGCGCGCGGAGGCCTGTCCTGCCTCGAAGATGCCGAAACGCGTGCACGCCGAGCCGGCCATCAAGGCAGCACCGGAGAGGACCGCGAGAGAGCGGCTGCGACTGGCGAGGAGCGAGCCGGCTGCCCCTGCCACTGTGAGCACCTTGGCGGCCTTCATGAACCTGCCCGCCCGCCCCTGGTGGAGCGGCTCCGCGGTGATGCCCATCGACCGCTCCATCCGTTGCTCCGCGATGAGCTCGGCCACCGCGCCTCCGAAGGCCATCCGTCGCGCGGGGCTCGCCTGGTCCGGCGGAGCGGTCACCATGCCGAGCCCACCCGAGGCTGTCAGGGCAGAGCTGACGAAGACGAACGGCAGCTCGCGGTAGGCGGCGTTCCAGGACGGGGTGGCGGTGTCGGCGAGCAGGACCGCGGTGTAGGCCGCTACCGGTGGTGCGGTGAGACCGGCCACCAGCCCTGCCGGCCGGGCTGCCCCTCGGAGCAGTTTCATCGGGCCGCGGACCCGTCGCTCGGGCATCATCCCGGCCAGCTCACCGACAGCTGCAGCGCCCGCGAACGGCCCGTAGATCGAGAGGATCCAGGTGCCCACGGACATCGGCGAGGTGAGCTTCATCGTTCGCAGCATGTTCACGAAACGCTCGGGCCGCCCGAGATCGTGCACGAGCGCGGCCATGCTGAACCCGAGCGCGCCGAGCGCAGCGAGCCGCCCGGTCCGGCGCAGCGCCGGCAGGTCGTTGAGGTCGCCTCCGGCGGCGAGGAGCGACGACCCGGCGGCAAGACCTCCGGAGAAGAGATAGGCCGGGATGTCGTTCTCCCACGGGGCGGGCTTGACCACCGGCCTGCCGTAGTAGGAGGTGAACTCCGCCTCGGGGACCATCGCTCGGTCACCGCCGCCTGGTCCGCGACGGCGCCGGTCGCGTCTTGCCGGGCTGCCGCCGTGGGAGCCGACCACGGCCTCACGCCCCGGAGTGCGGTCGGCCTGCCCGCTCCTCCCGACACCCGGGCTCATCGGCGCCTCCCCAGGAACGAGACGGCTGCGCCGGCGAGCATGGCCACGGCCGCCGCGGTTGCGCGGTTGAACATCTTCGGCAGGTCCTTCGTGCTCACCACCGGGTCGGGCGGGAGGCCGTAGACCTCAGGCTCGTCGAGCAGGAGGAAGAACGCACCCGCACCACCCACTCCGTCGTTCGGGTCGTTGCCGTAGAGCCGAGCGTCCATGACCCCCGCCTCGTGCAGCCGCGCCACCCGCTCGTCTGCCCGCCGACGCAGCTCCTCGACGTCACCGAACTGGATCGACTCGGTCGGGCAGGCCTGGGCGCAGGCAGGTTTCTGGTCGGCCCGCAGGCGGTCGTAGCACAAGGTGCACTTCTGGGCGATGCCCTCGTTGAGCACCACCTTGTTGTCGCCGCTCTTGTTGTCACCGCTGCCACGGCGGCGGTCGATCACGCCGTACGGGCAGGCGGGCACGCAGTACCCGCAGCCGTTGCAGATGTCGTCTTGCACCACGACGGTGCCGAACTCCGTACGGAACAGGGACCCGGTCGGGCACACGTCGAGACAGGCGGCGTGCGTGCAGTGCTTGCAGACGTCGGAGGACATCAGCCAGCGGAAGTCCGGCTTCTCCCCCTCCATGTCGTCGGGGAGCAACACCTCGGGGCCGCCTGTCTCGACGCTGCCCACCTCGGGGCCGACTTCCTCGGGGCCGACGGTCGGCAGGCCGAGGTCGACCGGTCGGCGCGGGCCGCGCTCCTGCTCCCCGGTGCGCCCGGGCTGCTCGATGAACGTGACGTGGCGCCACTGGTCGGCGTTGAGCGAGTGGCTGTTGTCGTAGGACGAGCCGAGCATGTCGAAGCCCGCTTCCGGGACGTCGTTCCACTCCTTGCAGGCGACCTCGCAGGCCTTGCACCCGATGCAGATGCTGGTGTCGGTGAAGAAGCCCTTGCGCTTCGGCGGATCGTCGTACCCCGCGTCGTGGGCGGGATCCACAGGGCCGAACAGGCTGTTGTGGCCGATCACTGGCCAGGTCCCCTCTCGCTCGAGTCGTCGGTGGGCTGCCCGCCGCCCTGGACATCCACGTGGTCGCCCACCGTGACGATGGGCGCGTGGTGGTCGCCGACCAGGCCGGCGCGGCGTCGGTACTCCGCGACCAGCCGGGGCAGGTCAGCGCCCCTCGGTCGCCGGCCGGGGAGCACGTCGCAGGTGCCCGCCTTCGTCTCCTGGATCAGCACGTTCGGGTCCAGGGTGATGCCGAAGAGGTCGTTGGCGGAGTCGCCGGTGACCAGGCCCCCGCTCCCCCAGTGGTAGGGCAGCCAGACCTGGTGGACGACACGTCCCTCCACCTTGAGCGGCTTCAGCCGGTCGGTGACCATCACGCGCCCCTCGATGGCAGCACGTGCGGTCACCACGTGGCACCACCCCATGTGCTCGAGCCCGCGCTCGGCCGCGAGCGCCGGTGAGACCTCGATGAACATCTCGGGCTGCAGCTCGGAGAGGTGCTCGAGGAAGCGGCTCATCCCGCCGGCCGTGTGGTGCTCGGTCAACCGGCTGGTGGTGAACACGAACGGGAAGACCTCGCTGTGCTCTTCTGGCGGGCTCGGGTTCATGGGGTTGTCATCGCGGTCGTACTGCTTGCGCGACGGGTTCGCCTGCTGGCCGTAGAGCGGGTTGCGGAACGGCGACTCGACGGGCTCGTAGTGGGTGGGCAGCGGACCGTCGACCAGCCCCTGCGGCACGTAGAGGGCGCCCTTGCCGTCGCCCTGCATGATGAACGGGTCGTCGCCCTCGATCGCGTCGACGCCTTCGGAGTCCTCCGGCTTGCGGTACGACGGCGGCTTGTTCTTCTGGAAGTCGGGCACGTCGTGTCCGGTCCACTCACCCTTCTCCTCGTCCCACCAGACATAGGCCTTGCGCTCGCTCCACGGACGCCCCTCCGGGTCGGCCGAGGCCCGGTTGTAGAGGATGCGTCGGTTCGACGGCCACGCCCAGCCCCACTCGGGCGCGACCCACGACTGGTCCTTGCCGGGCTTGCGACGCGCGGCCTGGTTCACGCCGTCGGCGAAGACCCCGGCATAGATCCAGCAGCCGCCGGCCGTGGAGCCGTCAGACCTCATCTCGGTGTACGACGAGAGGGGCCGGCCGGTCTCCACCTCGTAGCCGTTGATCTCCTTCAGGACCGCCTCGGCGCTCGGCTCCTCGAGCGGACCGGAGACCGGGTAGTCCCAGGCGAGGTCCTGGACCGGCCTGTCCTTGTCGTCGGTGGACCGGGCCAGCCGCTCCTTCACCAGTCGGCCGAGATGGTAGAAGAACCACAGTTCCGACCTGCGGTCGCCGACCGGGTTGAGGGCCTTCTCCCGCCACTGCAGCATGCGCTGGGTCTGGGTGAAGGTTCCTTCCTTCTCCACGTGGGAGGCCGCCGGGAGCAGGAACACCTCGGTGCCGCACTCCTCGGGCACGATCTCCCCGGTCTCGATCTCCGGGGAGTCCTTCCAGAACGTGGCACTCTCGATCTCGAACAGGTCGCGGACCACCAGCCAGTCGAGGTTGGCCATCCCGAGACGTTGCGCCTTGCCGTGTGCGGAGCCGACCGCGGGGTTCTGGCCAAGGAGGAAGTAGCCCTTCACCTTCCCGTCGATCATGTCGAGCACCGTGCGGTAGGTGCCGTGGTCGCCACTGATCCTGGGCAGGTAGTCGAAACAGAAGTCGTTCTCCGGCGTGGCCGCGTCACCCCAGTAGGCCTTGAGCAGGTTGATGCCGTAGGCGTCGGCCTCGCCCCAGAACCCCTTGGCCCCCGGGTGCTGGATCGCCTCGACCCAGTCGTCGAGGTTCGTGTGGTCCTTGACGTTGGGCATCGGGAGGTAGCCCGGAAGCAGGTTGAACAGCGTCGGGATGTCGGTCGACCCCTGGATGCTCGCGTGGCCGCGGAGGGCGAGGATGCCCCCACCCGGTCGGCCTATGTTGCCGAGGAGCAGCTGGAGGATCGCACCCGTGCGGATGTACTGCACGCCGACGCTGTGCTGGGTCCAGCCCACGCTGTAGACCAGCGCGGTCGTCCTGTCGCGGCCCGAGCTCGACGTCCACGCCCGGCAGACGTCGAGGAACTGCTCGACGGGTACGCCGCACGCCTCGGCCACCATCTCGGGGGTGTAGCGGGCGTAGTGCCGTTTCAGGATCTGGTAGACGCATCGTGGGTGCTGCAGCGTCTCGTCGCGCGGCGCCTCGCTGCGCACCTGCATGCCGTGGCTCTCGTGCTGGAGAGCGCTGGCGGTCTCCCGCTTCATCGGGTGGTCCATGTCCTCGGGGGTGTGCTTCTCCTGGCCGGCGTACTGCCAGCTCCCCGGGTCGTAGGTGCGGGTCTGGGCGTCGAAGCCGGAGAAGAGACCGTCGAGGTCCTCGGTGTCGCGGAACTCGTCGCTCACGATGCTCGCCGCGTTCGTGTAGGCGACGACGTAGTCGCGGAAGTCGAGCTCGTTCTCGAGGACGTAGTTGATGATCCCGCCCAGGAAGACGATGTCGGTTCCGACCCGCAGCGGAACGTAGGTGTCCGCGAGGGCACTGGTCCGCGTGAACCGCGGGTCGACGTGGATGACCTTGGCTCCACGAGCCTTCGCCTCCATCACCCACTGGAAGCCCACCGGGTGCGCCTCGGCCATGTTGGAGCCCTGGATGACGATGCAGTCAGCGTTGGCGAGGTCCTGCTGGAACGTCGTGGCACCGCCGCGACCGAAGCTGGTCCCCAGACCGGGGACCGTTGAGGAGTGTCAAATGCGGGCCTGGTTCTCGATCTGGATCGCCCCCATCGCCGTGAACAGCTTCTTGATCAGGTAGTTCTCCTCGTTGTCGAGGGTCGCCCCTCCGAGGCTCGCGATGCCGAGGGTCCGGCACAGGCGGCGCCCCTGGTCGTCGAGGTCCTGCCAGGTGTCGTCACGGGTCCGGACCACGCGGTCGGCGATCATCTCCATCGCCGTGCCGAGGTCGAGGTCCTCCCACTCGGTCCCGTAGGGGCGGCGGTACTTCACGGTGGTCAGGCGCAGGTCGCTGGTGACGAGGTTCTTGCTGGCTGACCCCTTCGGGCACAGGCGGCCGCGTGAGACCGGGCTGTCGGGGTCGCCCTCGATCTGGACGACCTCCTCGTCCTTCACGAAGACCTTCTGGCCGCAGCCGACGGCGCAGTAGGGGCAGACGCTGCGCGCGACGCGGTCGGCGGTGGTGGTGCGGGCGGAGAGCTCCTCGGTGTGCCCGGATCTGACGGCGGGGCCACGGCCGAGCGGGTCCCGGCCGGTGAGTTGGCGCAGCACCGGCCAACCCAGGAACGCCTTGCCGGAAACCATGGCCCCTCCTCCCGTTTCGGCGAACCTACCCGAAGCCCACGGGAACATGCGAGGAGTGCTTCAGCGGACCACGAGGAGGTGCTCCCCCTGGGGCGCGAGCTCGCCGATGACCGGGTGGCCGGGCAGCTCGCCGGCGACGAGCAGCCCGCCCGAGGTCTGAGCGTCGGCGAGCAGCACCAGCTCGTCCTCGGACAGGTTCGAGGCCAGGTGCGGTCGCACCCAGTCGAGGTTGCGCCGGCTCCCTCCGGGCACGAACCCCTCGGCGAGCGACTCCCGGGCTCCGTCGACGTACGGCACGGCTGCGGCGTCGACGACCGCGGTGACCCCACTGGCTCGCGCCAGCTTCAACAGGTGCCCCAGGAGGCCGAAGCCCGTGACGTCGGTGGCACAGCGGATCCCGGCCGCGACCGCCGCCCGCGAGGCGTCACGGTTCAGCGTGGTCATGTGAGCCACCGCCTCCTCGAACCGCTCCCCTGTCGCCTTGTGCCGGTTGTTCAGGATCCCGAGACCGAGGGGCTTGGTCAGGGTCAGGGGTACGCCGGCGGTCCCGGCGTCGTTGCGCAGCAACCGCTCCGGGTCGGCCATCCCGGTGACGGCCAGGCCATACTTCGGCTCGGGGTCGTCGATGCTGTGGCCACCGGCCAGATGAGTCCCCGCCTCGACGCAGATCTCGGCGCCGCCACGCAGCACCTCCGCCGCGAGCTCGAAGGGGATCTTGTCCCGGGGCCAGGCCAAGAGGTTCACCGCGAGCAGCGGAGTGCCGCCCATGGCGTAGACGTCGGAGAGCGCGTTGGCCGCCGCGATCCGGCCCCAGTCATAGGCGTCGTCGACCACAGGTGTGAAGAAGTCGGCTGTCGCGACCACCGCACGATCACCGTCGATGCGCACAGCTGCGGCGTCGTCGCCGTGGTCGAGACCCACGAGCAGGTCGCCGCCCTCACGTCCGGCGGGCAGGTCGGCGAGGACCCGTTCGAGCTCACCGGGCGGCACCTTGCAAGCGCAGCCCCCGCCCGCGGCGTACTGGGTCAGTCGGAGACCGGGCCGGCTGGAGACGTTCGGCGTCGCAGTCACGCGGCCAATCTACGTGGCGGCCCGCGGAGCCCGTAGGGTGCAGCGCGGAGGCGTTTCTCGTCTGGTGACGGGCGCGGTCCTCAAAACCGTAGGGGCCCGGCATCCGGGTCCGGCGGGTTCGATTCCCGTCCGCCTCCGCCATCCTGGTCTTCCCCCGGTCCCAGGCGAGCCGTCCCACGCGGGTGCGGCGCGGGGCATGGCAGGCGCCCATCGCGGGTAGACGATCATGAGCTCACTCGAGCCGCACGTCGTCCCCGCGAGCCCGGAAAGGATGGGTGTCATGCCCGTCGTCGAACCTCGTTGCTCGACCCGCAGGCAGGGCGTCGCGTGAGCGGCCCCGGACGTCTGCCGTTCCAGCTCCCGCTGGCGACTGCTGTCGCCCTCCCCGGCTCGACCCTCGGTGCGGCCGCCTACCTGGGAGTGGAGGCGTTCCATCCCCCGGCGCCTGTCGCCGCCCTCATCTTCGGAGCAGCCGTCGTCGGAGCGGCGTTCATCCTGTCGTGGGCCGCCGAGGCTGCCCAGGTCGACATCAACGCCGGGCTGGCCCTCGCTCTCCTCGCCCTGCTCGCCGTGCTGCCCGAGTACGCCGTGGACTTCGTCTTCACCCTGCAGTGCGGCGCCGCCTACAGCGAGCAAGGGGGCGGGAACCCGGAGGTGTGCTCGCTCGCGCTGGCGAACATGACCGGTGCGAACCGTGTGCTCGTCGGCGTGGGTTGGCCACTCGTGGTCATCGTGGCCACGCTGGCGGTGTGGAAGGCGCGGCGTTCCACCGGTTCGACGGGCGACGGCCAGACCGCCTCCACCCGGTCCGGTGAGGTCCGCCTCGCTCCGGCGATGTCGGTGGAGGTCGCCTTCCTCGGCATGGCGACGCTGTACTCGCTGACCCTGCCGCTCAAGTCGACGCTGACCCTGTGGGACTCTCTGGTCTTCGTGGGCCTGTTCGTCGCCTACGGGTGGCGCCTGGCGCAGGTGCAGCACACCGAGCCCGACCTGCTCGGCGTCTCCGAGTGGGTCGGCAAGCAGGACACCAAGCCGCGGCGGACCTGGGTGGTGGCGATGTTCGCGGGGGCCGCCCTGATGATCCTGTTCACCGCCGAGCACTTCGCCGAGAGCCTGGTCGCGACGGGAGACGAGCTTGGCATCTCGAAGTTCCTGCTCGTGCAGTGGGTCGCGCCGCTGGCCAGCGAGAGCCCCGAGCTGATCGTCGCCGCGCTCTACGCCTGGCGTCTCAAGGCGGCCGACTCCTTCGGGACACTGCTCTCGAGCAAGGTCAACCAGTGGACGCTGCTGGTCGGCGGCCTGCCCGTCGTCTTCGGCCTCTCCGCGCTCACGACGAACGGTCTGCCCCTCGACACCGAGCAGCGGTACGAGCTGCTCATCACCGCTGCGCAGTCGCTGTTCGCCGTGGCCCTGCTGATCGACCTGCGGATCACGTTCAAGGGCGCGCTTGCCCTGGTGACCCTCTTCATGGTGCAGTTCCTGGTCAGCGTCTTCGGCACGGCTGAGGCCAATCGGGTCACGATCGTGGTGCTCTCCTGCGTCTACGTGACCCTCGCGGTCGGCCGCTTCGCGAAGCGCCGCCGGGACCTGGTCGGCGTTCTCCGCGACGGGACGGTGCGCCCGCTCGACGAGCTTGCGGACGAGCCCGTCTGAGGCTCGGCGTGCGGCCGGACGCCGAATGGTGCCCGCCTGTCCGATCCGCGGTGATCGTCACGGGTTGACGCGCACGTACGCATCTCGGTGCGCTCACGCCTTTCGAGCGAAAAGTGGTCTGGACGTCGCTCAAGGTGTGTTTCGTACCTGCCGAGGGGTGGGCAACTTGCCCTGCGGCGGGGGACCTGCACGTTCCGTCCCCGAAGGTACGCCTTCGTGCCGTTGACTCCCCTGGTTGGTGATTCACGTGGCGCGGTCCCGCCACAAGCACGTCCTCCGCAAGCCTCTCCATCGTCGAATTCTCAACCTCGCCCTGCCCACGCTGGGTGTCCTCGCCGTAGCGGCACCCGCCACGGCAGTCGTGTGGCCCGACCCCGAGCCGGTCGAGAGCACACCGATGACCACGGCCGAGCCGGTCGTCATACGACCGACCCCCGTGCCCATGCGCGTCGCCCCGATCTCGCGCTCCGAGCCTCGAGTGCGTCTGGAGGAGAAGCCGCCTGAGGTGGTCGACCACAAGTTCGCCACCGCCCCCCTCAACGTCCGTACTGCGCCTTCCAAGGACGCCCGGATCCTCGACGTGCTCGACTGGGCCTCGAAGATCGCGGTCACCGGCGAGCGACGAGGCAAGTGGGCGGAGATCGTGAGGGGCGAGGAGTCACGCTGGGTCACAGCGGCCTACCTCGCCGAGAAGAAGCCGAAGCCCGAACCCGAGCCAGAGGAGAAGACCGAGGCCCAGGCCGAGCCGGAGGCGGCACCCGAGCCCGCCCAGGCCGAGGAGGCGCCCGCCGAACCTGCCACGACCGGTCTGTCGTCGGCACCCTGCGCCAGCGGCTCGGACGTCGAGAGCGGGCTGGTCGCCAACGCGATCGCCGTCCACCGCGCGGTGTGTGCCGCCTTCCCGGAGGTGACCAGCTACGGAGGTGTCCGAGCCGGCGACGACGGCTACCACGGCTCCGGCCAGGCCCTCGACATCATGATCACCGGCTCGGCCGGCGACCAGATCGCGGAGTTCGTCCGCAGCCACGCAGCCGAGCTCGGAGTCAGCGAGGTGATCTGGTCCCAGCGGATCTGGACCGTCCAGCGCAGCAGCGAGGGTTGGCGCTGGATGGAGGACCGCGGCTCGACGACCGCCAACCACTACGACCACGTGCACGTGAGCGTCTACTGAGTCGTTCCGGTGCCCCCTCAGTCGTCGACCAGGGGGACGAAGCCATCCGGCCACAGCTGGTCCGGCAACGGGAAGTCGCGTCCAGGCGACGTTCGTGGTGAACCGGCTCTCGGTGAAGTCGTTGCCTCGGATGAGGTTGGGCCTGCCGGCGCCGCCTGGCACAGGTCGTCGCCGCGGCCGAACCACACGCAGCCGTCCAGGCGCCCGACGAACCGGTTGTTCACCAGCCGGGCGCCGCGCCCGTCGTACCCACCGGCCCGCGGGACGCAGCAGGCAGGATGTCCCCCATGCGCACTCTCGACCTCGCCGCCAAGCACGCACCCGACCTGATCGACCTGCGCCGGGAGCTGCACCGGGTACCCGAGCTGGGTCTGCACCTCCCAGTGACCCAGAGGCTGGTGCTCGACGCCCTGGACGGCCTCGAGCTGGAGGTCACGACGGGCGAGTCGCTGTCCTCGGTCGTGGCCGTCCTGCGCGGGACCGCCGCCGCGCAGGACGAGCGTCCGGTCGTCCTGCTCCGTGGCGACATGGACGGGCTCCCGGTCACCGAGGAGCTCGACCTGCCCTACCGGTCGCGGCACGAGGGGCAGATGCACGCCTGCGGCCACGACCTGCACACCGCCGCGCTCGTGGGTGCGGCGAGGATCCTCTCGGAGATGCGCGACGAGCTCGCCGGCGACGTCGTGTTCATGTTCCAGCCGGCCGAGGAGGGTCCTGGCGGCGCAGAACCGATGATCGCCGAGGGCCTGCTGGAGGCGGCGGGTCGTCCGGTCGACGCGGCGTACGCCCTCCACGTCTCCTCGTCGGAGTACCCGCTCGGCCAGTGGTTCGCCCGGCCGCGCGCGATGATGGCTGCCGTCGACCGGGTCGACATCCGGCTCCGGGGCGAGGGCGGTCACGGCTCCCAGCCCCACCGCGCGGTCGATCCGGTACCGGCGCTCTGCGAGGTCGTGCTCGCCCTCCAGACCATGGTGACCCGCAGCTTCGACGCCTTCGACAGCGTGGTGCTGACCGTCGGGCAGATCAGTGCCGGTACGGCGGACAACATCATCCCCGACACCGCCCGGCTGGCCGCCACGCTGCGCACCTTCTCCCCGGAGACCCGGACGACCGCGGTGGCGGCGATCGAGCGAGTGGCCAACGGGGTCGCCTCCGCCCATGGACTGACTGCCGAGGTCGGGTTCAGCGAGAGCTACCCTGCGACCATCAATGACGACGCGGAGTACGACCTCGCGGTCGGGACGGTTGCGGAGATGTTCGGGGAGGACCGCTTCAGCGAGATGCCGACGCCCGAGATGGGCTCGGAGGACATGTCGTTCGTGATGGAGAAGGTCCCCGGCGCCTACGTGTTCATCAGCGCCTGCCCCGACGAGGACTACAAGGCCGCGCCAGACAACCATTCCCCGCGAGCCGCGTTCGACGACTCGGTGGTGCCTGACGGTGCGGCCTGGCTCGCCGAGGTCGCGCTTCGCCGTCTGCGCAACGGACGTGGGGGTCGACGGTAACGTCGGCGGCGTGACAGACCGCCGTCGCTCGACACCGAGGACCGATCGGGTTCTGGCCGATCCGCGCCTCAGAGAGGCCGCGGCACGCGTCGGTGAGCGACTGGTCAAGGGTGCCGTGAGACAGGCACTGGAGAAGTGCCGCACCGGCGACATCTCCCCTGCCGATGTCGCCGACGAGGCCGTCCGGCTGGTACCCACCCGCGCGACGAGCATGCGCGCCGTTGTCAACGCGACAGGCGTCGTCGTCCACACGAACCTCGGGCGTGCGGCGCTCTCGGACGCGGCCGTCGACGCGATGACGATCGCCGCCGGGTCCACCGACGTCGAGCTAGACCTGAGGACCGGCCGTCGTAGCAGCCGGGGGCGTTCGACACTGGCCGCTCTCTCCGAGGCCGTCCCCGAAGCGGAGGCGGTGCATGTCGTCAACAACGGGGCGGCCGCGCTCGCACTGGTCACCTGTGCGCTGGCCATGGGCCGCAGCATTGTGGTGGCACGCGGCGAGATGGTGGAGATCGGGGACGGTTTCCGGATCCCCGAGCTCGTGGAGTCGGTCGGAGCCACCCTTCGCGAGGTCGGCACGACCAACCGGGTGCGCCTCGCCGACTACGAGGCCGCCATCGACGACGACACGGCGTTCGTCCTCAAGGTGCACCCTTCGAACTTCGTGGTCGAGGGGTTCACCTCGACGGTGCCGGTCGCCGAGCTCGCGAGTCTCCCTGTGCCGGTGGTCGCCGACATCGGCTCCGGTCTGCTCGCGCCGCACCCCCGCCTGCCCGACGAACCCAGCGCGTCGGCCACCCTGCGCGCCGGTGCGGATCTCGTCACCGCCTCCGGGGACAAGCTCCTCGGCGGGCCCCAGTGCGGACTGCTGCTGGGGAGGGCCGACCTCGTCGAGCGCCTGCGACGACACCCCTTCGCGCGCGCCCTGCGGGTAGACAAGCTGACCCTCGCTGCACTCGAGGCGACGCTGACCGGACCGCCCACGCCCGTTGCTCGCGCGCTGTCCTCGTCGGCCGACGACCTGCTGGTCCGCGCGGAGAAGCTCGCCGCCGAGCTCAACGAGGTCGTGCCCGCCGAGGCCGTCGCTTCGGTCGCTGCGGTCGGCGGCGGCGGTGCTCCCGGCGTCGAGATCCCGAGCGCCGCGGTGTCCCTGCCGCCCGACCTCGCCGCCGGCCTCCGGCTCGGCGACCCGCCCGTGGTCGGGTACGTCGCGCGGGGACGGCTTCTCCTCGACCTGATCACCGTGCCGCCCGACCACGACGCCGTTCTCGCCGATGCCGTACGACGGGCGGCCGGCTCCCGGGAGGTCTGAGCGGGTGCACGTCATCGCGACCGCCGGCCACGTCGACCACGGCAAGTCCACGCTGGTGCGTGCCCTGACCGGCCGCGACCCGGACCGTCTCGAGGAGGAGCACCGGCGCGGCCTGTCGATCGAGCTCGGCTACGTGTGGACCGACCTGCCCCCCATCGGTGAGGTGGCCTTCGTCGACGTACCGGGACATGAGCGCTTCGTGGCCACGATGCTCGCGGGCATCGGCCCCGTTCCGGCTGTCCTGTTCGTGGTCGCGGCCGACGACCCGTGGATGCCCCAGGCCGCGGAGCACCTGGCTGCGCTCGATGCGATCGGGGTCTCCCACGGCGTGGTGGCGGTGTCCCGCTCCGACCTCGCGGACCCGGCGCCGGCTGTGGCCAGGGTTCGGGCCGAGCTGGCCGGCACGTCGCTCCGCGTCGCCCCGGTCGTGCCGGTCAGCGGTCGGACGGGGGCCGGGCTCGACGAGCTGCGCACCCTCCTCGTGGAGATGGTCGAGCACCTCCCCTCGCCTCCCCCCGACGCGGACGTGCGGCTGTGGGTCGACCGGCGCTTCACGATCAAGGGCGCCGGGACCGTCGTCACGGGCACCCTGCCGGCGGGCACGGTGCGGGTCGGCGACACCCTGACCAGCGGGTCCACGACCGTGCGCGTGCGGGGCGTCCAGTCACTCGGCACGACCCGCGACTCGGTCTCCGGCGTCGCCCGGGTGGCGCTGAACCTGACCGGCGACGGCCTCGACCACATCGACCGCGGCGGGATCCTCACGACCCCGGACGCCTGGCACCACACCGACGTGCTCGATGTCCGGCTCACGACCGCGGGGGCTGCCCCGCCGGAACGGCCGCTCCTGCACATCGGGGCGACCTCGATGGCCGCGCACTGCCGGCCGCTCTCCGACGACCTGGTCCGTCTGCGGCTCGACCGTCCGCTGCCGTTGCGCATCGGCGACCGGGCGTTGCTCCGCGACCCGGGCAGCCGACGGGTCTGGGGCATCGTCGTGCTCGACCCGGCGCCTCCCCCACTGCGGCGTCGCGGGGCGGCCACCTTGCGCGCCAAAGCACTCGCCACGTCCCAGCCGGGTGTCCTCGCCGACGAGGTCGAGCGCCGCGAGATGGCCTCGGTGACCGAGCTGCGACGGATCGGGGTCGGGGTGGACGACCAGGCCGTCGAGACCTCCGGCGCGCTGCAGGCCGAGGGGTGGCTGATGAGTCGGTCGCGCGCCGAGGCGGCCGCCGACGAGATCGCGCGAGCGGTCGCGTCAAATGAGCAGGCGTCCCCGCTCGCTCCCGGGCTCCCCCTGCCGGTCCTGGCCGAACGCCTCGGGCTGCCGACGGCCGCGTTGGCGCGTCGCCTCGTGCAGCCTCCGCTGCGGGTCGAGTCGGGACGCGTGACGAGCCGTGCGGCCGTCGTACTCCCGGAGGGGGTTGTGCGCGCGGTCGAGGCACTGCGCGAGGACCTCGAGCGTGAGCCGTTCGCAGCCCCGACAGCCGACCGGCTGCGCGAGGTCGGACTCGACAACAAGTCGGCCGCGGCTGCGGCGAAGGCGGGCCTGGTGCTACGCCCCGAACCCGGGATCGTGCTCCTCCCCGGGGCGGACCGGCTCGCGGCGAAGTGGCTGGCCGAGCTGCCCCAGCCGTTCACGACGAGCGAGGCACGCCAGAGGCTCGGCACCAGCCGCCGCGTCGTACTCCCGCTGCTCGCACACCTGGACCGCCGAGGCCTCACCCGGCGGCTCCCCGACGACCGGCGCGAGGTCACCGGCAGTTGAGCCGACGGCGCCTGCGCCAGGCCCACGAAGCGGCCAGCGCCGGGGGATAGTCACGCGTGCGGGCGGCCCCGAAGCGGCGTAGCGTCGATCGAGAGTTCGCGACTCTCGACGAGAGCGCCGAGGCGCTTGAAGATGCGTCAATCAGAAGCGGGCCATTCATCGGCCGTTCTCGCTGGGGGCAACCTAACGACCCTGTCTCGAGAGGCACGCCATGTTCGCGCAGGAATCGACGAGAGCTGCACTGCTGTCCAAGGCCGGTCCGCTTGCTCTGACAACCGGAATCCTCATCACCGCGGCGCAGCTGGTGATGTGGCCCTTCGACACAGACGACCACGTGGCCACGTCGCAGAGCGTCGTGTTCCAGGTAGCCGGTGCCGTCTACTTCATCGCCTTCTGCCTGCTCCTGCTGACCCTCGTGCTGGCCTTCGCCTGGCAGGCGCCCGAAGCCGGGAAGCTCGGCGTGGCCGGGGTAACCGTCGCTGCGATCGGCACGATGGCACTTGGCGGCGACCTGTGGTTCGAGAGCTTCGCCGTGCCCTGGATCGCCGACGAGGCCCCCTCTGCCTTCAACACCGATCCGACCCTGGTGCTCGCCCTCGGTGCCGTCGCCAGCTACCTCCTCTTCGCCATCGGGTGGGCGCTCTTCGGGTTGGCCAGCCTCCGCGCGGGGGTCTTCCCGCGATCGATCTGCTTGGCGATCATCGTCGGCGGTCTCCTGGGCTACTCCGCCCTGCTCGCCCCGTTCGGGGTACCGCTGGGTCTCGCGATCATCTGGCTCGGGGTGTGGATGATCAGAACACCCTTCGAGGTCGAAGCCACGAGCTCGACGGGCACGCAGCCACATGTTCCGATCCCCTGACCCGGTGGCCTCCGTCGCCTCGATGTTTCGCGCGCCGAGGCACCGTGCGGGTCACTCCCCCGTGCAAAGCGTCACTCCCCTGTGGGTATTTCCAGAGGGGAGTGCTGGTTTCCCAAGGGACCTTGGGAAAGCACCACCGGCTCGGAGGACGGGTCAGCCCCACGCGCTCCGGTCGCCCGGACCTGGCGGGCTAATCCGCGGCTTGATGCGCGCGTTGGGGAGCGCCGGAGCGGGCAGCCGGCTGCCGGCGTAGCCCTCCACCCGGCCGAAGCGTTCGGTCTCGGCCTGCCACTCCTCCCGGAAGGCGACGATCTCCTCGTGCGTGCGGCCCACGAAGTTCCACCACATCACGATCTGGTCGGGGAACGGCTCGCCCCCGAGGAGCAGCATCCTCGCCGCAGAGTCACTGGGGTTCGACACGGTCAGGCTCGACACCCCGGGCTCGACGTAGCCCAGCTCGGCTCGGGCGAGCTCGGTGCCCTCGAGCACCACCGGGCCGAGGTCCACGAGCAGCCCGTGCTCGAACTCGGGGTCCACCTCGAGCACCACGGACGAACCCGCGTCGAGCACCAGCTCCGCACCCAGGAGGGGCGTGAAGGTGTGCACCGGCGAGGTCACCCCGGCGAGCGAGCCGAGGAACACCCGGGCCGTGCCGCCGTCGAGCGGGACGGCCTCGGGCGCGTGGTGGGCGAAGTCGCGCGCCACATCACGCGCACCATCCGGCAGAGCCAGCCAGAGCTGTACGCCGTGGAGCGTCGTCGTGGCCGACGTGGAGACCTCCGAGTGCGCGACGCCGTGCCCGGCTGTCATCAGGTTCAGCTCCCCGGGGCGCACGAACGCGTGCGTGCCGAGGCTGTCGCGGTGCTCGACCTCACCGGTGAAGAGCCAGCTGACCGTCTGCAGACCCGTGTGCGGGTGGGGCGGGACGTCCATGCCCCCGGTCTCGGCAACGTCGTCGGGCCCGTAGTGGTCCACGAAGCACCAGGCACCGATCAGCGAGCGCTGGCGCTGCGGGAGAGTACGCCGGACGCTCATGGCGCGAGGACCTCCGAGCGGGACCTCGCGCGAGATGATCACCTCGACCTTGCTCACGCTTCTACTGTTGCACGCCGTTCCCATCGCCGGGGCCGCGAACCCGCACGGCGACGAGTGCGACGTCGTCGTCGTTGTCCTCGGGCAGCATCTCGGCGAGCACCTGGTCGCACATCTGGGGCAGCGGCAGGCTCGAGAGCCGGTCGACGGCAGCCGTGAGCGCCGCCAGTCCCTCGTCGATCGACTCGCCGCGACGCTCGATGAGCCCGTCGGTGTAGAGCAGCAGCGTGCCGCCCGGCCGAAGGGATGCCTCGCTCTCCTGCCTCTCCGTGTGCGCCAGGACGCCGAGGAGCAGGTCGGGCTCGTCGTTCTCGAGTGCGACCGCACCCCCTCCGGGTGGCACGACGATGGCGGGCGGGTGGCCGGCGTTGGACCAGCACAGCTCCGCCGTGCCGGTCTCGCCGCCGGCCAGGGGCGCGATCTGGACCACGAGGCTGGTCGCGGTCGTCTGCACGCGCAGGCCTTCGATCGCCGCGTCGAGCCGACCGAGCATCTCGGCGGGGCCCGTGGAGGTCGTGTAGCCGATCCCGCGCAGCAGCGCGCGGAGCTGACCCATCGCGGCGGCGGCCCTGGTGTCGTGACCCATGACGTCGCCGATGACCAGCACGGTGCTCCCGTCCGCCTGGAGGAAGGCGTCGTACCAGTCGCCGCCAACCTGCGCCTCCTCCGCGGCGGCGACGTACCGGACCACGACCTCGGTCTGCTCGGTCTGAGGCGGGTCGGTGAGCAGGCTGCGCTGAAGCTCGGCGGCGAGGTCGCGCTGCCGGGCGTAGAGCGAGAGGGTGTCGAGCGCAACGCCGGCCCGGCGGCCCACCTCGACACCGACCGCAAGGTCCTGAGGCAAGAACGGTGGTGAGGTGGCCGTCCTGACCAGGGTCATCGAGCCACGCGTCTCGTCTCGCCCGGGGAGCGGCACCGAGACGACACTCGCCACGCCCATGCGCCTGACCACGTCTCGGATCTTCTCGTCGACAACGAACTCGGCGAGATCCTCCTCCGAGACGGTCCGCAGCAGGACCGGCCCACCGGTCGTCGCGACCTGCCTGCTCGGCGAGCCCTCCCCCAACCCACCGACGATTCCCGCCTGCACGACGTGGGCTTCCTTGTCGAGGACCGGGTCGCGGTGCCTGACGACGATCTGGCGGTCCTGTCCACGCTGGTCGTAGGTCTGGAGGCTGACCCAGTCGGCGAAGGCGGGCACGACCTGGTCGGCGAGGCGACGCAGCGCCATCTCCACGTCGAGGGTGCCCGAGAGCGCCTCGGACACGCGCCCGAGGAGGCCGACGTGCTCGGCCAGCCGGTCGCGGGTGCGTTCGGCCTGGCGTCGCGCGGAGACGTCTTGCAGCATGACCAGGACGGCCAGGTCACCGTTCTCGAGTCGGGTCGGTGCGGCGCTCACCTCCAGCACGGACTCGCCGGGACCTTCGACGGTGGTGGCTGCCACACCCGTGTCCAGCCGCTCAGCGCGGGCCAGGGCGAACGCGTGCTCGAGGTACTCCGGCGAGGGGAGGAGCGCAGGAAGTGACTCCCCCGCCGCGTCGTTCGACAGGCCGAGGCGGTCGCCCGCCCAGCGGTTCCAGGTCACCAGACTGCCCGTGAGGTCACCTACCAGAACGCCGAAAGGGGCGTGGTCGAGCAAGGCGCCCAGCGACGTCGGCGCGAGCGCATGAGGGGTCCGGTCGGCCTCGCGCGACGTGACCGCCGCGAGCGTCTGCGCATGCACACGCCGCCGGCGCCCGGCCTCGAGCACCTCCTTCGCCACCTGTGCGACCTCCGCGCTGCCGGACTCCACGATCGCGAGGGTCGACGGCATGTGGGGCGCGTACATCGCCGATCTCCGAAGCTCGGAGTCCTTGTCCGGTGACGTGATCAGCAGGACGCCGCACACCGGCTCGGCCCGGTGGACCCACTGCACCGCGGAGAGCGGCGAGGGTGCGCCGCTGCCGATGACGACCGCGTCGGCGCCGTCGTGGTCGATTGCGCCCACGAGGTCGGTGACCGGCACGGTGTGACAGGAGTCGGGTCCCACCGCAGCCCGCAACGTGGCTTCCTCGTCAGGGGTTACTTCGACGAGCAGGAGCTTGCCCATGGTGATGATCAGGTCCCGAGCAGAGGTACGTCGAGCAGGGCGCGGCCGGTCCAGGTCCTCAGGATGTCGGTCGTGGGGCTCATGACGTGGGCGGCACGGGCGTCACGCAGGTGGCGCTCGATGGGGGTCCGGTCGCGGTAACCCATGCCGCCCACGAGCGTCATCGCCTCGTTGGTGATCTCGACCGCCGCGTCAGCGACCTGTGCCTTGGCGGCCGCGAGGGCGGGCAGCGCGTCGGGCCCTCCGGTGTCGGACTCCTCTGCCGCCCAGTAGACCAGCCGACGTGTTGCCTGCATCTTGGCCCACAGCACGCCAAGTCGGTGCTGGACGACCTGCTCGCTCGAGATGCTGCGGCCGGTGTGGCCATGACGCCGCCGCTTGAGGTGCTCGGTCGCCTCGGCGAGAGCGGCCTGCGCGACGCCGAGGTACGTCCCGGCCATGGCGGTGAGGAAGTAGGGCGCGACCACTTCGAAGACGTACCAGATCTGGTCGCCGGGGGCGCCGAGCAACGCGTCGTCTCCGATAGCGACGTCGTCGAGCCGAACCGCGAGCGAGGAGTTGCCCCGCATCCCGATGCCGTCCCAGCTCCCGTGCCAGGTCAGCCCCGGGCTCTCGGCCCAGACGGCGACGCAGGAGAACTCGCCGATCGGTGCCTCCGGATCGGCGGCCACCGTGGACAGGACGTAGGAGTCGGCCTTGGACCCGTTGGTCACGAAGCTCTTCTCGCCGTTGACGAGCCACCCGTCGCCGTCGGAGGTGAGCCTGGTCTGGGGAAGCCAGAACTCCGCGCCTGTGCCGGGCTCTGAGAGGGCGAGCGTGGTCAGGTGCTCCCCCGCGGCGATCGGGCGCAGGAACTCCTTGCGCTGCCGTTCGGTCGGCTTGGCCCCGATCACGGCGCTGGCGACGTGGTGCATGCCGAAGCAGATCGCAGTCGAGGCGCAGACCTCCCCGACCGCCTCGCAGACCCCCGCCAGCGCTCGCAGCCCCAGCCCGGAGCCGCCTTCCTCGCGTGGCACGACGAGGCCCCCGAGGGCGGCTTGGAGCGCACGCAGTGCCTCGGCGGGCCAGACGCCCGAGTCGGTCTCCTCGACGCGTGGGGCGGCCACGCCGATGGCGACCTCGCGGGCGCGAGCGACCGCCTCGTGGACGGACGCTACAGGTGCAGACATGCGAGCACCCTAGCCGCCGGAACCCAGACGTATCCTCCGGTGACGACCGAAACCAGGATCATCTCGTGCATCCCTGTCCGGACCGGAGCCGCAGATGTGGTGTGAAGCACGTCTCCAGGGGTAAGAGGTGGGGTTGTGAGTGACTCGGGAGGCACCATGACAACCCATAGCAAGCAGGACGACCGCGCGGAGAACTACCGGCGGATCGCCGACCCCGCGACGTACCGGGACCAGGGGCCCGGCGAGCGGCCACAAGGCGAGGTCCCGCGACAGGACGAAACCACCGCAGTACCGTTCCCGGCCGTCCGCGACGGGCAGCGACCCGTGGCGCACTTCGACGACACCGCCAGAAATCCGGAGGACGACGCGGAGTACGCCGAGGTTCGACAGCGTGAGCGCTTCGGAGGCATCAACTGGGGCGCGGGCTTCTTCGGCTGGCTCGTCGTCGCCGGGATGGCCGCCGTCCTCACCGGAGTCGCCAGCGCGGTCGTGATGGTGCTGGACGAGACCCTCGACGTGATCCCGCCCCAGGCGCAGAGCGACCCGCGGGCGATGGCGATCGTCGTCGCGGCGGTCGTGCTCACGATCGTGATGCTCGCCTACTTCGCGGGCGGGTACGTCGCCGGGCGGATGTCGCGCTTCGACGGCGGCAGGCAGGGCGCGGCGGTGTGGGTCACCGGCCTGCTCCTCGCCACGCTCTCCGTCGGGGTCGGGCTCGTTCTGGGGAGTCAGTACGGCGTACTCGACCGGGTGCCGTTGCCCTCGCTTCCCGTTCCTTCGGAGACGGTCGGCATCGCCGCGGCGGCAGGCGCGGTGGTGGCCCTGCTCGGCTCCCTGCTTGCTGCCATCGGCGGAGGCAAGGTCGGGTGTCGCTACCACAGCAAGGTCGACGCCTTCGGCTACGACGGGTACGTCGACGACTGAGCCGACCGACGGCTTGACCCGACCGACCGATCCGACCAACTGACCCGGCACAACCGACCCGACCGACGCTGAACACGGGACGCCCGACGCACCTCGCGGTCATGCTCGAAGCATGACCGACCGGGGCAGCGTCGGGCGTTCGGCACGTCTTGGGGCGTTGCGGCCATCCCCTTGAAGGCGCCTGGCGCGAGGGCAAGACTGACTGGCATCATCCGGCCTCGCTCTCGGGGGCTCGGAGGGCGTGGGCCTCGGACTCCTCACCAGGAGAGGGGCATGCCCGTGCAGACACCAGCACCCGTCGACTACGAGAGAGCCACGAGCGTCGAGCACGCACTGCAGCTCCTCGAACGCCTCGGTCCCGACTCGAGACTCATCGCCGGCGGGCACAGCCTGCTTCCGATGATGCGCATTCGCCTGGCTCAGCCCGAGTGCGTGATCGACATCAACGACCTGACCGAGCTCGACTACATCCGGGTCGACGGCGACGACCTGTGCTTCGGCGCCATGACGCGTCACGCGGCGGTGCTCGCGTCGCCCGTCGTGGGCGAGCACTACCCGCTCTTCCACGACGCCGAGCGCCTCATCGCCGACCCGCCGGTGCGCAACCGCGGGACAGTCGGGGGGTCGTTCTGCCAGGCCGACCCCGCCGAGGACCTCTCCGCCGTGGGCTCGGCACTCAAGGCGACCCTCGTGCTGCGGTCACCCCAGCGCACGCGGACGGTGCCGGCGCGCGAGTTCCACCAGGGCCCGTACATGACGGCGCTCGACGACGCGGAGATGTTGACCGAGGTCCGGGTTCCGATCCGTCCCGGGGCGGCCAGCGCGTACACCAAGGTCAAGCGGAGGTCCGGCGACTGGGCGACCGCCGGCGCGGGCGCCTACGTCGTGCTCCGTGACGGGGTCGTGGCCGACGTCGGCATCGGGCTGACGGCCGTGGGCGCTCCCCACTTCTGCGCCGAGGAAGCCGAGGCCTACCTGGTCGGCAAGCCGCCCACCGACGAGCACATCGCCGAAGCGGGCCGGCTCGCCGCGCGGGCCTGCAACCCTCGCGCCGATCAGCGCGGCCCCGTCGAGTACAAGCTCCACCTCGCCGACGAGCTCACCCAGCGCGTCCTCCGCACGGCGGTCGAGCGCGCGGAAGGAAGGTCCTGACATGCAGGTGACGATGACGGTCAACGGCACCGAGGTGACGCGGGAGATCGAGCCACGTCTGCTTCTCGTGCACTTCATCCGCGACCACCTGGGGCTGACCGGGACGCACTGGGGATGCGACACCTCCCAGTGCGGCACCTGCGTCCTCCAGCTCGACGGCCTGCCGGTGAAGAGCTGCACGGTCCTCGCTGCGATGGCCGACGGCCACGAGGTGCGCACCGTCGAGGGGCTCGAGGTCGACGGTCAGCTCGACCCGGTGCAGCAGGGCTTCATGGAGGAGCACGGGCTCCAGTGCGGCTTCTGCACGCCGGGGATGATGATGACCGCCCGGTGGCTGCTGGACAACGACTCCGACCCGGACGAGGCGACGATCCGGGAGGCGATCTCCGGCCAGCTTTGCCGCTGCACCGGATACGAGAACATCGTCCGCGCCATCCGCTGGGCCGCCGAGCACCAGGGCGAGAGGCAGGCCGAGCGCGAACCTGAGACGGCCGAGCAGGAGGTCCAGGCATGACCACCACCGAAGCCGGCACCCACACCAGCCCCGCAGGGAACCCGATCGGGTTCGGACGGATGCTCCGCAAGGAGGACGCCAGGTTCCTCCGCGGGCAGGGGCACTACCTGGACGACCTCACCATGCCGGGGATGCTGCACGCCGCGATCCTGCGCAGCCCTGTCGCGCACGCCAGGATCATGTCGATCGACACCCGGGCGGCCGAGGAGCACCCGAAGGTCAAGGCCGTGATCATCGGCGCGACCCTGGAATCGCTCAACCTCGCCTGGATGCCGACGCTCAGTGCGGACGTCCAGGCGGTGCTCGCCACCGACAAGGTCCGCTTCCAGGGCCAGGAGGTGGCGATGGTGATCGCCGAGGACAAGTACTCCGCCCGCGACGCGCTCGAGCTGATCGACGTGGAGTACGACGTGCTGCCTCCTGTCGTGGACGCCATGAAGGCGCTCGACCCGGACGCACCGGTGATCCGCGACGACGTCGAGGGACGCAACGACAACAAGATCTTCGACTGGGAGGCCGGCGACAAGGAGCGCACCGACGAGGTCTTCGCGAAGGCCGACGTCGTGGTCGAGCAGGACATCCTCTACCCGCGCACGCACCCCGCCCCCATGGAGACCTGCGGGACGATCGCGAGCATGGACAAGGTCACCGGCCGGCTCACGGTGTGGTCGACCAACCAGGCGCCCCACGCGCACCGCACGATCTACGCGCTGGTGGCCGGGATCCCCGAGCACAACATCCAGATCATCTCGCCCGACATCGGCGGTGGCTTCGGCAACAAGGTCGGGATCTACCCCGGCTACGTGCTCGCCGTCGTCGGATCGATCATCACCGGCAAGCCCGTGAAGTGGGTCGAGGACCGCAGCGAGAACCTGATGTCGACCTCGTTCGCCCGCGACTACCACATGAAGGGCGAGATCGCGGCGACCCGCGACGGCAAGATCCTCGGCGTACGCGTCAACGTGATCGCCGACCACGGCGCCTTCAACGGCACTGCACAACCGTCGAAGTTCCCGGCCGGCTTCTTCCACATCTTCACCGGGAGCTACGACCTCGAGGCGGCCCACTGCAACGTCACCGGCGTCTACACGAACAAGGCACCCGGAGGAGTCGCCTACGCCTGCTCGTTCCGGATCACCGAGGCCGTCTACCTCGTCGAACGGATGGTCGACGTACTCGCCGACGAGCTCGAGGTGGACCCGGCCGAGCTGCGGATGAAGAACCTGCTCAGACCCGAGCAGTTCCCCTACACGAGCATGACCGGCTGGGAGTACGACTCGGGCGACTACCCGCGTGCGCTGCAGAAGGCCCTGGACATCGCGGGCTACCAACAGCTGCGCGAGGAGCAGAAGGAGAAGCGGGAGCGCGGGGAGCTGATGGGCATCGGCATCAGCTTCTTCACCGAGGGCGTCGGCGCCGGTCCCCGCAAGCACATGGACATCCTCGGCCTGGGCATGGCCGACGGCTGCGAGCTGCGGGTCCACCCGACCGGCAAGGCGCAGCTGCGGCTGTCCGTGCAGACGCAGGGCCAGGGCCACGAGACGACGTTCGCGCAGATCGTGTCCCACGAGCTCGGCATCCCGCCCGAGGACATCGACGTGATCCACGGCGACACCAGCAACACGCCGTTCGGGCTCGGCACGTACGGGAGCCGCTCGACACCTGTGTCCGGCGCGGCGGCGGCGGTGGTGGCTCAGCGGATCCGGGACAAGGCGCGGATCATCACCGCCGCCGCGCTCGAGGTCAGCCCCGACGACCTGGAGTGGGAGCAGGGCCGTTGGTACGTCAAGGGCGACCCGTCGCAGGGGAAGACGATCCAGGACGTCGCCATGCTCGCTCACGGCACCCTCGAGCTGCCCGAGGGCGTGGAGGGGCACCTGGACGCGTCGGTCGTCTACGACCCGCCGAACCTGACCTACCCGTTCGGCGCCTACGTCTGCGTCGTGGACGTCGACCGCGGCACCGGCCAGGTGTCGGTACGCCGCTTCATCGCGGTCGACGACTGCGGACCGCGGATCAACCCGATGATCGTCGAAGGACAGATCCACGGCGGGCTGGCCGACGGGGTCGGCATGGCGCTGATGCAGGTGATCTCCTTCGACGAGGACGGCAACTGCGTCGGCGGGTCCTTCATGGACTACCTGCTTCCCACCTCCATGGAGTGCCCGAGCTGGGAGACCGGCGAGACGGTCACGCCGTCGCCACACCACCCGCTGGGACTCAAGGGCATCGGGGAGTCGGCGACGGTCGGCTCGCCGCCGGCGGTCGTGAACGCCGTGATCGACGCGCTCGAGCCGTTCGGTGTACGCCACGCCGACATGCCGCTGACACCCGCGAACGTGTGGATGGCCATGCAGGGCAAGCCGATGCGGACGGACCTGGCGGTGACGTGAGCAGGCCCGACGTAGAGCAGCGCGCCGCCGAGCTCCGCGCGGAGCGGGTGCCGTTCGTGCACGCCACGGTCGTGCTCGCCGACCGGCCCACGTCCGCCAAGCCCGGCGACGAGGCGATCGTGTACCCCGACGGAACCCTCGAGGGCTTCGTCGGGGGAACCTGCGCCGAGTCGACGGTGCGGGCGCAGAGCCTCGCGCTGCTCGACTCGGCTGAGCCGCTGCTGCTGCGGATCACGCCGACCCCCGAGCCGGACGAGGAGCCCCGGCCGGACCGGCTCAGCGTGCACAACCCGTGCCTGTCGGGCGGGACCCTGGAGATCTTCCTGGAGCCCGTCGTACCAGCGCCGATGCTCGTGGTGCACGGGGAGAGCCCGATCGCCAACGCGCTGGCGCGCCTCGGGGAGCGCCTGGGCTACCAGGTGGCGATGACGGACTCCGGCCAGCCGCCCGGCGACGGGTTACCCGAGCCCGACCTCGCGGGCGTGCCCGGGTCGGCGGCGGTCGTGTGTGCGTCCCACGGGCGCGACGAGGAGCCGGTGCTGACCGCGGCTCTCCGGGCGGGCGTGGAGTACGTGGGACTGGTGGCCAGTCGCAAACGCGGCGAGGCGGTCGTGGCGTCGCTCGACGTCGACGAGGCCGAGCGGGCGCGGGTCCACACCCCGGCAGGACTCGACATCGGCGCGCGTACTCCCGAGGAGGTGGCCCTGTCGATCCTCGGCGAGATCGTCGCGGAGCGGAGGCGTACGTCGGGCCGGCCGATCGGGCTGCACCCCCATCAGACCCACGGGCCCGGCGCCGCCACGGACCCCGTGTGCGGGATGAGCGTGGCCACTGTGGAGACCTCGCTGCACCTGGACCACGAAGGCGTGCGGTACTGGTTCTGCGGCACCGGCTGCCTTCGCGCCTTCGCCGCCGACCCCGCCGGGTACCTGTCGTCGTGACGGCATTTCAGGCCGCGGAGGACACTGGCGGCATGGACCTGGCGAGCCTGATCCCCGACATCGCCACGCTGCGCAAGGGGCTCGAGGACACGGGCTACCTCACCGACGAGGGCCTGGCCACCGCGCTGTTCTGCGCCGTCCGGCTCCCCCAGCCGATCCTGCTCGAGGGCGAGGCCGGGGTCGGCAAGACGCAGGCCGCGAAGACGCTCGCACAGCTGCTCGGCACGCCGCTGATCCGACTCCAGTGCTACGACGGCATCGAGGCGGCCGAGGCGCTCTACGAGTGGAACTACCCGCGTCAGCTGCTCGCGATCCGGCTGGCCGAAGCCGAGGGCACGCCGATCGCCGAGTCCGACCTGTTCGGCCCCGACTACCTCGTCGAGCGGCCTCTGCTCCAGTCCGTGCGCCACCCGGGACCCCTGCCCGCGGTCCTCCTCATCGACGAGGTGGACCGCGCGGACGAGGAGTTCGAGGCGTTCCTGTTCGAGCTGCTCGCCGAGGGCTCGATCACGATCCCGGAGATCGGGACCGTGAAGGCAGCCGTGCCGCCGCTGGCGATCCTCACCTCCAACCGAACCCGTGACCTCCACGACGCACTGAAGCGCCGCTGCCTCTACCACTGGATCGACTACCCCGACGTCGCGCGGGCCGCGGAGATCATCCGGCTGCACGTCCCCTCCGCCGCCGAGGACCTGACGGTCGGGGTGGCCGGCGCGGTGCAGCGCCTGCGCAGCCTGGACCTCCAGAAGCAGCCCGGTGTGGCCGAGGCCATCGACTGGGTCGGCGCGCTCACGCTGCTCGGCGTGACCCGCCTGGACGCCTCGGTCGTGGGGAGCACGCTGGGATCTGCCCTGAAGTACCGCGAGGACCTCGACCTCGCACTCGACCGCGGCCCCTCCTGGGTGGCCGGTGACTGACCTCGGGCCCGTCCCAGGCCTGGCCCTGGCCTCACGCCTGGCCCCCGACCTCGCCACCGTCGCGGCCGGGTTCGGCCACCTGCTGCGCGCGGCCGGTGTCCCGGCCAGTCCCGAACGATCCGCCCGGTTCGCCGCAGTCGTCGACCTCGCGCGCCCCGCGCGGGTCGAGGAGCTGTACTGGCTGGCCCGGGTGACCCTGCTCGACCAGCACGACCAGGTCGAGGACTTCGACCGCGTGTTCCGACAGCTCTTCGGTGGCATCACGGATGTCACCTCCCAGCGCGGGGATACAGCGGCTCCCCCGCCGGCACATCTGCGCCCGGGTCCTCGGGTCCACCCTCGGCAGGGGGCGCCGGAGGCTGCGTCCGGCGTACCGGCTCCGACCGGGGCGGACAGCCCCGAGCGCGAAGTCGAGCGGGAGCAGGCGGGCCGTGTGCTGATGACCGCGAGCGTCGAGGAGCGCCTGCGTCACAAGGACTTCGCGCAGTACACGCCCGAGGAGCTGGCCGTTCTGCGCCGGTTGACCGAGGAGCTGAAGGTGGCTGCGCCGCGGCGACGGGCCAGACGTACGGAGCGCGCGACCACGGGACGCCGGCTCGACCTGCGACGGACGCTGCGCCGCGCGCACCGGACGGGAGGTGACCCGGTACGCCGTGAGTACCGGCGACGCCGCACGCAACGGCGCCGAGTCGTCCTGATCGCCGACGTGTCGGGGTCGATGGAGTCGTACTCGCGGGTCTACCTCCAGCTGCTGCAAGGAGCGGTGCGAGGTGCGGGCGCCGAGGCGTTCGTGCTGGCCACGCGGCTCACCCGGCTCACCCGCGCGCTCGCGACCGGCCACCCGGACGTCGCGCTGGCCAAGGCTGCCGAGGAGGCCCCCGACTGGTCCGGCGGCACCCGTCTCGGTGAGGCCCTGAAGACCTTCGTCGACGACCACGGACGGCGAGGGATGGCACGGGGTGCGGTCGTGGTGATCGTCAGTGACGGCTGGGAGCGGGCCGACCCCGCACTCCTCGGCGAGCAGATGTCCCGGCTGTCCAGGTTGGCCCACCGCATCGTCTGGGTGAACCCTCGTTCGGCCGCCGAGCAGTACCAGCCTCTGGTCGGCGGAATGGCTGCCGCGCTCCCCCACGTCGACATCTTCGTGTCGGGTCACACCCTCGCCGCGCTCGACGACGTACTCGCCGCAATCGGCGCGTGAGGCGATCGGTGCCCCTATTGGCGGTATTGTCGGCCGCGAGGTTGCACGGGCAAACCACGTCCGGGCCACCCGAGCGGCGCGTCCCCGCCCGTGAGTGGCGTCACCCCCATGACTTTGCAAGGTCGGACAGGAGTGAGGTTCCCACGGTGGGTACTCCCGACTCGGTCCGTGTCGACGCCCTGCTCCGGCCAGCAGGCCGGCTAGGGCCGTTTTGACGCGCTCGGGTCGACCCGGGCTAACCTTCGCAGCCTTGCCAACCGGGACAGTCCCGGGGCCACCACGGCGATCGGGTGGCCGCGGCAACATCGAGACCTAAGGAGAGAACATGAAGAAGGACGAGCTCGTCCAAGCAGTCGCCGAGGCCTCCGGCCTCAACAAGGCCGAGGCCGACCGCGCCATCTCGGCCGTCGTCGACACGGTCACCGGCGCCGTGGCCAAGGGCCAGCGCGTGCAGATCCCGGGCCTGGGCACGTTCGAGGCTCGTGAGCGTGCGGCTCGCGAGGGCCGCAACCCGCAGACCGGCGAGACCATGCAGATCGCCGCGACGACGGTTCCCGGCTTCAAGGCCGCCACCGCCTTCAAGCAGGCCACCGCGGGCAAGTAAGCCGCTCGCGGAGCGACAGCTCCGCACACGTTTCATCGAAGGGCCCCGGCCGTCGCTACGACGGCCGGGGCCCTTCGCCATGATCGGGCGACGGTGGCCCTTCGGGGCGCCGGATGCCCGGATGGTCGGTCGACAGGGGGTCCGCGACGATCGAGAAGGAGCACGGTGGCTTCCGCACGTCAGCGCGCTGCTGCCCCGTGTCGGCGCCGCAGGTCGTCGTCTGGGAGCTCCTCGACACCCACGCGCGCAAGGTGTTTCGGCGCGGCGTCGGAGTGGACGAGGCCGAGTGGCTCAGGGGCCGGGCCTGGGCACTCGCCTTGGCAGTCATGACGTTCCCGTACTACTGGCACACGAAGCCCGGCCGGTGCGCCCACCGACTTGCGATGGCCCGGTCGGTGCTCGCCGACGCTGCGACAACGACCTCGGCCAACCGTTGATCTCGAGCAGGCTTGAACTTCTACGCTCACCTCCATGTCATCCGAACCGAAGCCGCTCCTGCTCACCGACGACCACCTCCAGGCGTCACTGTCGGCGGCAGACGCTGTGGAGTGGATGCGCGAAGCAGTGTTGGCTGTCGAGGGCGGCCGCCTGCACGCGCCCGCTCGCAGTAACACCGACCTGGGCGATGGACGCCTCGTCTTCACCACCGGCGCGATGCCGGGCGAGTGGTTCGGGTACCGCAGCTACGACACGTTCGACGTCGACCCCGGCGAACAGGTGACAGTGCTGCACTCCGCCCGCACCGGACGGGTGCAGGCGATCGCGATCGGCAACGCGCTGGGGCGGCTCCGCACGGGTGCGCTGGGCGGCCTCGCTGTGGACGTCCTTGCCCGGGCGGACGCGGGGTCCCTCTGCGTCATCGGCAGCGGACACCAGGCCTGGACCCAGGTCTGGGCGATCGCCGCTGTCCGCCCCATCGAGCGGGTCAGGGTCTTCTCACGAACCCCGGCTCACGCCGAGAGGTTTGCGACGCGAGTACGCCGAGAACTCGGCATCGACTGCGAGACGGTCGGCTCGGCCGAGGCCGCGACGCGCGAGCAGGACGTCGTCCTGGTGGCCACCAGCAGTCGCTCCCCCGTCATCGACGCCGAGTGGCTCTCCGCTGGGACCCACGTGACGACCCTGGGGCCGAAACAGCGAGAAGCCTCGGAGTTCGGCCTGGACCTCGTTGAAGCGGCGAGCGTCGTCGTCACCGACTCGCTCGCCCAACTTCACTCCTACGACCCGCCCAGCATCGTCACCACCTCACGCCACGCCGAACGCGTGAAGTCGCTCGGCGCGGTTGTGGCGCAGCCGTCAACCGGGCGGCGGGACGACTCGGAGATCACGCTGTACCTCTCGGTGGGTCTCGCGGGCACCGAGGTGCACCTGCTCCGGCGTGTGACGGAGCAAGGGACCACCGATCGCGATTGACCGAGGCACGACAGGGTGTCTGCTCCTCCTCATGGTCGGCTGGCCACCTTTCGTCCACAGATCCGCGGCGTCGGGACTTCTCCACCAGAGTCGAACAGGTGTTCGAACTGGGGTTCGGGTTTGCCTAGCGTGGGGGTCATGGGACAGGAGCGGTCGAGGACGCCGGTGGCGGAGCGGGTGGACCCGGTGCACGGGTTCGCCGGGCGGGCGCTGGCGGCGCTGGAGCGGGTCGCGGACGCGGCGGGGTGGGCGATGAGCCCGGTCGAGCAGGCCGAGGCGCTGGTCGAGCTGGCCCGGGTCGAGGCGCGGGTGGTCGAGCTGCGGTGGCGGGTGCTGGCCGCGGCCGACCGCGACGACCTCGGCGCG
>DATICF010000086.1:0-6266 GCA_035456965.1 Nocardioidaceae bacterium | reverse complement strand
TCCTTGGGCTGGATCCCGAACCGGAGCCAGTTCGCGCACGTCTCCGAGCAGGGCAGGTAGAGCACCTCGGCGTGGAGCCGGTCGATGTGCGCCTCGTACGCCTGGTCGGGGTGGTCCGGGTCCGCGTGGGTCTCGCTCACGGCCTTGGTGAGGTACTTGGTCAGGTACCGGATGGTGCGGTTCGCGTCCTCTGAGGGTGCGATGACGCCCTTGATGTCGACCTGGGACCCGAAGCGGACCACGTGCGCGGGCTTGGCGTCGGGGTGGTCGAGCTCCGCCAACGCTTCGTCCCAGGTGGTCAGCGGGAACCCGGTGTCGGGGTCGCGGTAGCACTCGACTTCGGGGTCCCACACTGGGGTGCGGTGCACGTAGACGGGTCGTTCGTGGGGTGGCCACCACAACGAGTAGTAGGTGGCCTTGACCACCTGGCGCAGGACCTTCCGCGGGATCGCGCCACGTAGCGCGATGTGGAAGTGCGGCGCCAGGCGTAGCTGCTCCTCGATCGCCGCGAAGTACTGCACCTTGAACCCGGCACACCGGCGCAGGTTCTGGATGAACCGGTCGAACGCCTTCGGGCAGTGCAGCGCATCCAGCGCCGCCCGCCGGTAGTCGTACGTCGCGGGGTCGACCGGGCAGCCGGTCCCCGGCACCTGCTTGCCCTTCCGCGGGGTGATGACCTTGCCGTAGGAGGGCAGGGTGAGGGTGACGAACATCGACGGCCGGTAGGTCGTGCCGTCCGGGGCGGTGAACGTGCGGCCGACGGTGCGGTGCTCCGCGGGAACCTTGGGCAGGTCCGCCATCTCCGAGCGTCTCCGCGTGGAGCGCACCCGACGCGACGACTCCTCTCCCTCGTCCGCGTCGTCGCCACCTTCTTCGTCCGAGCCGTCGTCGCCCCGGTCGTCGTCGGGTTCGTCGGGGAGAGTCTCGTCCGCGAGGTGCCAGCCCTCCTCGCACTGCTGCATCCGCAGCCGCTGCGCCTTCTTCGAGCACGGCGGGCACAGGTACTCCCGCGTGGACCCACACGGGATGACGAGCTTGTGGGTCTCACCGGTCTGCCGGTCGTTCACCTTCCGCAGCACCGGCCGCACGCAGACTCCCTGGGAGGCGGCGACCTCACGGATGTCGTCGTTCGTGAACGGCAACGCCCCTGTTGTTGTCCGGGCGGTCATGCGGCATCACCCGCCACCGATGGCGCGAAGGTCAGCAGGGGGCCCTCGGGGGTGCGGTGGTGGCCGGCCCAGAACCCACCGGTGATCTCCGCCGCCTCGACGTAGGCCTCACACGCGGCGAGCACCGGGCAGCGGGCGCAGATCACGCTCATCGTGGCCTCCTCCCCCAGCCCCACGAACTCGGGGTCGTTTAGCCAGCCCAGGTGCTGGCCGCGGGCGCATAGCGCGTCGTTCATCCACTCGACATTCAGGTTCGAGACGCTCATGCCGCCTGCACCCCCGTCAGCTCAGCCCCTGACTGCTCGGCGGGGGTGTAGGCCTCGACGAGCCGGTCGATGTGGTGGTCGGTGACGTGGGAGAACCGCACCCGCACCGGCTCGGCGATCCCGTCGATCCCGACGTACCCGACGCCGGGGAGAGACTCGGGGATCCGGTCACACAGCGCACCCCGGTCCCGAGCGCCCGAGCCGAGGACCAGCCCGACCTGCTCCGCCTCGCTGAGCCGCAGCGCGATCCGGGTGGGGAACAGGTCCCGGACCGAGAGGACCTCCTTGCGGGGGTCCTGCACCGCACCCACCACGGTGACCCCGACCGCACGCCCCGGCGAGAGCAGCAGCGACAACGCCGACAAGATGCGTTTCTTGGCGTCCCGGTCCTGCACGTACGCAGTCAGGGAGGCGAGCTCGTCGATCACGACCACGATCAACGGCTCCTCGACAGTCGGCTCGTGCAGCCGGGTCACACCACGGAGTGCGGCCTGCCTCCTGCGCATCACCACCACGGCTTCCTCGAGGACGCAGGCGAAGTCGACCTCGAACGCCTGCGTCGTGGTGGCGTCGTCCGGGTCGCCGTACACGAACCGGGAGAACAGCGCCCGACCGGACGCGAGCTCCATCCCGCCCTTCGGGTCCAGCGCCCACACCTGCGCGTACCGGTCGCGGATGCCCGGACCCAACGAGGCGATCAGCGACCAGATCACCGACCCCTTCCCGGACCCGGTGGCGCCGACGACCAGGAGGTGGGTGCCGAGCAGCCGCAGCCGGTAGGACAACCCATCCTCCCGACGTGCCACCGAAAGACTCGCGAGGTCTATCGAGGCCGCAGGCTCGTACACGTCGACGGGCTGGGTCAGCGGGTCGTGGACCAGGAACCACAGCACCAGCTCCCGCCGCGACCCATGGACGGACCTGACGCGGCATTCCTGGGCGTCGAAGGTCTGCGCCAACCGTGGCCCCGCGGTCGCCCAGTCCTCGATGGTCTGACCGGGCAGCATCCGCACCCGGATCTGGTCCACCGCCCCGGTCGAACGGACCGAGCGGACCTTCGGCAGGTACTCGCGTCCGTCGACGTGCACCGCGAGGCCGGTGGTGACCATGGCCGGCTGCCAGGCGAACCGGTACATGAACCGGCCCCGGACCAGGCCCCGCAGCCGCCACGACACCTGTCGCGTGTAGGACTCCTTCGCCTTCCGTCGCCACACCACCAGGCCCGCCACGAGGCCGACGAGGGCGAGCAGGATCGGCCACAACCCGGGACCGTCCACGATCCGGGCGCCCACCCACAAGACGATGAGCGGCAGGAGGACGAGCGGGTGCCGGACCAGCCAGGCAAGGCCGTCGAGGATCTTGCGTCCCGCCCAGGCGGCGAGCACCGCCGACAACGGGACGCGGACCTTGGCGACGTTGAGCCGGAACGGGCCGCCGCCGTGCTGGTCTCCTCCGAGCCGGTTCACAGCGACCTCACCTGCCCCCACAGCCAGGACCCGGACTCAGCCAGCCCCTGGTTCACCACCGGGCCCGCCGGCGTCGACCCCAGCACCAGCCCGAACACCACCGCCACCAGCGCCGAACCGAGCCTCAGCTGGTTCGTCCGCAGCAGCAACAGCAGCAGCCCGCCGAGGACCACCGCGACCGCGACCACACTCATCACCCATCACCCCGAGACAGAACGCGTGCGGCGGTCAGGCCGCAGCCGAGGACGGCGAACCGGATGCGGGCTTGGCTCGCTTGCCGGGGGCGACCATCGCGTTGGCCTTGAACGACCAGGCGATCTTGGAGAAGTTCCCGGTCTCCTCGATCCACGGCAGCGCGGTGAGCCCGTCGAACTCGACCGGGATGAACGGCGCGCCGTCCTTGTTCTCCGGAGGCACCGGCTGCACCTTCGACGGGATCTTCACCGTCACCGTCTTCTGCGCCTTCTTCGCCTCCGGATCCGCATCCAGGCATGTGACCTGCCACAGCGGCAGCCCGGTGTCCGGGTCGGCCTGCTGGACCTTGTTCTCCTTGGTGGACCGGTCGTAGTCGACCACCGGCTCCACCTCCGAGATCAGGTACACACCCGCCGGGAAGGCCACCTCGAACGGCATCGGGAACCTGCGTGAAATCGCCATCTCAACTACTCCTCTCATCTGGCCGGCGCTTTGCCGACGAGACAAGAAGACCGCCCAGGGCGGGGACACGGGCACCACGTTCCAGGGACTTGTCGGGACGTCCTGTTAGCGTCGAAACGTCCCTATTGGTCTCGGGAAGGACCACCGATGACGAACGAACGCCTCCGCAGCCAGATCGCCGCCTGCGGGCTCACCGTCGCCGACCTAGCCGGCAAGATCGAGGTCGACCCCAAGACCGTGGAGCGGTGGATCACCAGAGACCGCCTCCCGCACCGCAAGCACCGGTGGAGCACAGCCGAGCTGCTCGGCGTCGACGAGGCCTACCTGTGGCCCCAGGTGGTCGACCAGCCCCAGACCCAGTCGGCCAGCCAGGCCGAGTTCGTCACCATGTACCCCCACCGCGGAGCGGTCCCCGACCACCTGTGGAACAGCCTCATCGACAACGCCGGTGACAGCATCGACGTCCTCGTCTACGCCGGACTCTTCCTGGTCGACAGCCACCCCGATCTCGCCAAGACCCTCGCCTCGAAGGCCACCCGCGGCACCAGGAGCCGACTCCTGTTCGGCGACCCCGAGTCCGCGCTCGTGCAGCAGCGCGGCGAGGAGGAAGGCATCGGCGAGCACCTGGCCGCCCGGATTCGGCTCAGCCTCACCTACCTCGCACCCGCCATGGTGACGCCGGGGGTCGAGGTCCGGCAGCACGCCACGATCCTCTACAACTCCATCTACCGCTTCGACGACGACCTCCTGGTCAACATGCACGTCTACGGCGCTCCCGCCCCGCAGAACCCGGTCATGCACCTGCGCCGTATCCCGGGCGGCCGACTCTTCGACCACTTCATGAACGGCTTCGACCGCGTCTGGGCCGAAGCCACCCCACTCCCAGGCCAGGCGACGGCGTGACAACCTAGGGCGCATGGGACGACGCATCGACTACCTCGACGACCCCGACGCACCCAAGGCCAACAGCCTCGTGCCCTCGGTCAACAGCATCGTCGTCAACGACCAGGGTCAGATCCTGCTCATCCAGCGCACCGACAACGGCAACTGGTCACTGCCCGGCGGCGCCATGGACCTCGGCGAGTCCATTCGCCAGGCCGCGATCCGCGAGACCCTCGAGGAAACCGGCATCCAGACCGAGGTCACCGGGATCAGCGGCATCTACACCAACCCGGGCCACGTGCTGCACTACACCAGCAACGACGAGGTCCGCCAGGAGTTCTCCGTCGTCTTCACCGCCCGCGCCATTGCCGGGGAGCCGACGCCGAGCAGCGAGTCCTCTCGCGTCGAGTGGGTCGCACCCGAGAACCTCGACGACCACCCGATGCACACCTCGATGCGCAAGCGCCTCGACCACTACCTCAGCGGGAAGACGGACCCCTACCTCGACTGAACAGCGGCCAGACGCTCCTCCACGCGCCGGACCGCAGCGACGAGCTCCGGCTCGGCACGCTCCACGAACTGCGTGACTACGTCACCGGGCCCATATCGAGCACGGATCTCCGCGAGTCTTTCCTCGACCGAGACAGTTTGGCCATCAGGCCCCGTGGTCATGTCGCAGTACCAAAGCGCATCCATCGACAGCGACTGCCTGAACGGGAACTCCACTAGCAGTTCACTGCGCAGCCCGCGCTCCTCAGCTTCGATCACCGCACCGGAATGGTGCGCCACCAGCTGCACCACGCCCGTGTCCCATCCGAGGTCGCGCAGATAGCGGGCACCGTCGAGCGGATGGAAGCCCGTTTCACGCACGCGTGGTGCGTAGCCGATGTCGTGCAGCCATGCGGCGGCAACCAGGATTTCCGTGTCGAGAGACAGCGCCGTGCCGGTGCGTTCAGCGGCGTCGGCGACCGCCCCCACATGCCGCCACCTATCGGGCATTGTGGCAGCCAAGAGCCGCTCAGCCAGGGCGCGCGCGGCAACGGGAGACACGAACTAGAGGCTACCGACCCGTGTGATTTCGGCCGTGCGACTTTCACGGACATGCCGATGAGCGTGCGATGGAACCGGACGCCCCATCACGGCGTCTGATGAGCGTGAGAGGTCGAGCACGCGCCGTCGCTTCCCTGCTGTCACTGCTGGCTCTCGTCGCCTCGTGCGCAGGGGACGAACAGGCGGCAGCCCCGTGCACTCTCGATGCCAGCATCACCTTCGACGGACACGCATACATCCCGGTCGACTCCTTGCCGGGTCTTGCCGGCGGCAAGGTGCGCGTCGGCGAACGCCTCGGAACCGGTGAGCTCACCACCTGCCAAGGGGAGCCGGAGCGGAATGTGGAGGTGTACAAGGTGGTCGGCATTCCGGCCGAACGAGCCGTCTTCTCGAAGCCGGAGCATGGCCTCATGAGACGTCTGCGGCCGGGGGAAGCAATCGAATAGGTCGCACTCATCTGCCGCCGAGAGTGAACCTCGAAGCCTGGCGCAAGCATCGCTGAAGGCGCCAAGCACGGGACAGGCTTGTCCACTAGCCTCTGCGGGGGGGTCGGTCGCGAAGCACAACGAGTGCGTGACGGTCAGCGGCGCTTGCCGCGACGAGGCTTCGACTTGGCGCCCTGCTCTTCCCGCTTGGCCACCTCGGCCTTTCGCCGGGTGGACGCGTCCGCCGTGGCTGTGTAGTAGGTGCCCTGCTCGCCTCCGGGCAGCATGACCATGCCGTACCGGTCCAGCCAAGTCTCGAAGTCCTCACGCAATGCCTCGGGAATGGAGACT
>DATICF010000085.1:0-36350 GCA_035456965.1 Nocardioidaceae bacterium | reverse complement strand
CCGGTTCCGGCCGGGTTGCAGCGGGCCGGCGTACGGGATGACTCGCATGGTGGAGCTGTCGGACTACTGCCGCGACCTGCTGGACGCGCTGGCTGCCCAGTCTGTCGAGGTGCTGCAAATCCACCCGGAGTACGCCGCGGGACAGTTCGAGCTGTCCACGGTGCCGGTCGACCCGGTCCAGGCGGCCGACCTCGTGCTCCTCGTCCGGGAGACCATCCGCGCGGTCACCCAAAGGCAAGGAATGGCCGCCTCGTTCGCCCCTGCCGTCGAGGCCGGGGTGGTCGGCAACGGGCAGCACCTGCACCTGTCGGTGCACCGCGACGGCATCAACCTGATGACGGGGGGACCCGGCCCGTACGGCCTGACGACCGAGGGGGAGTCCTTCCTCGCCGGCGTGCTCGAGGGGATGCCCGCCCTCTGCGGGATCGGGGCGCCGAGCGTCACCAGCCAGGTGCGGCAGGTGCCCTCGCAGTGGGCAGGCGTGTACCGCTGCTGGGGCCGCGAGAACCGTGAGGCCGCGCTGCGTCTGATCACCGGGTCCACCGGCGAGACCAGATCCGCGGCCAATGTCGAGATCAAGTGCTTCGACGGCAGCGCGAATCCGTACCTCGTGGTCGGTGCGGTGCTTGCGGTCGGTTTTGCGTCGCTGGACAACGGCCTGAGCCTCCCGCCGGCGGTGACCGGCGACCCGGCCATGAAGGACCCGGCGGAGCTGGAGCGGCTGGGCATCGAGCGTCTCCCCGACACACCGGCCGCGACCCTCGCCAGCCTCGAGCAGAGCGACCTGCTCAGAGATGCGATGGGACCCCTGCTCTTCGACGCGTTCACAGCAGTACGTCGGGCCGAGATCGCACTGTTCGCCGACAAGACCCCTGACGAGGTCGTCGCGGCGACCCGCTGGCGCTACTGAGCGGCTCGGGCATGGGCATCGCCGACGAGCTCGCCGAGATTCCACTGGTGGATCAGCATTGTCACCCCGTGGTCCTCGACGATCTCGACGGCGGTGAGCTCGCGCGGATGCTCAGCGAGGCCTTCGACCCCGCGCCCGAGGGCACCAGCGGGTTCGACTCCCACGTCGGCCTGTCTGTACGTCGATGGTGCGCGCCCGTGCTGGGGCTGGATCCGCACGCCGATCCGACCGACTACGTGGCGCGCCGGACGACCCTCGGGGCCACTGAGAGCTCGCGGCGACTGCTCCAGGCCTGCGGCACGAGCGACCTCCTGGTCGACACGGGGCTGCCGCTGCCCAACTCGTGCAGCCTGGCGGAAATGGCCGAGCTCTCGGAGGCGAGGGTGCATGAGGTGGTCCGCCTCGAGACGGTCGCGGAGGAGCTGGCAGCCACCGAGGTGAGCGCGGGCGACTTCGGCGCCGTCCTGGCCGAGGAGCTCGCCAAGCGCGCGACAACCGCGGTCGGCTTCAAGACCATCGCCGCCTACCGGGTCGGACTCGACCTCCCCCCGACCCCGCCTCCGAACGCGGAGGTGTGGCAGGCGGCCGACCGCTGGCTCGCCAGGTGTGCTCGCACGGGTCGCTACCGGCTCGACGAGCGGACGCTGGTGGCCCACGCCGTCTGGTCGTGCCTGCCGCTGGGGCTCCCGCTCCAGGTGCACACCGGCTTCGGCGACCCCGACCTCACCCTGCACCGGGCCGACCCGTCCCTGCTCACTCCGTTCGTGCGCGCGCTGCCCGAGGATGCCGCGCCGCTCGTCCTGCTGCACGGCTACCCCTATCACCGGCACGCGGCCTTCCTGGCAAGCGTGTTCCCGAAGGTGGTGCTCGACGTCAGCCTCGCCATCAACCACACGGGTCCACGCGCTGCCGCTGTGCTCGCCGAGACGCTCGAGGTCGCTCCCTTCGGGTCGCTGATGTACGCCTCGGACGGTGTGGGGCTCGCGGAGCTGCACCACCTGGGGGCGGCGCAGTTCCGTCAAGCGCTCGGACGTGTCCTGGAGGAGTGGCTCGCGCACGACGTACTCACGCCCACTGACGCGAGCAGGTTCGCGCGGATGATCGCGGCCGACAACGCACGTCGGGTCTACCGGCTCGACAGCCGCTGAAGCCTGCCCGGACGAGGCAGGTTGTCCCTTACTGGGCTATTCCCAAGCCGGGCGCAGCGGAGCACGCTGGAAGAAGGGGAGAAGGGCCGACAGGTCCTGCCCCGCGGGAGGTGTCCTGTGACGTCGACGATCACGCGATTCGAGGCGAGGCTTGCGCCCTGTGGCCGACGGGAACCCGGCGAGCGCAGCGTCAACGAGGACGGGCAGGGGCTGGTCTTCGAGAACGTCACCTACGACTGCGGCTGTCGCAGCACGAAGGAGGAGTTCCACGACGGCAGCGTCTACCACACGGTGATCGACCACCGGGGCAAGGTGCTCGTCGACGAGGAGCTGCGCGGTGAGTGACGGCGACTTCGCTGCCGCACACGACGTACTCCTGGTGGGTGGGGGCGGTGCGGGCCTGCGCGCCGCCATCGCCATCGCCGAGACGAACCCGCGTCTCGACGTGGCGGTGATCTCGAAGGTCTACCCGATGCGCAGCCACACGGTGTCCGCCGAGGGTGGCGCGGCCGGGGTGATCGCCGAGGGCGACACGATCGACGAGCACATCTACGACACCATCTCCGGCAGCGACTGGCTGGGGGACCAGGACGCCATCGAGCTGTTCGTCGAGCAGGCGCCGCGCGAGCTGCTTCAGCTCGAGCACTGGGGCTGCCCGTGGAGCCGGCAGCCGGACGGCCGGATCGCGGTGCGGGCCTTCGGGGGCATGAAGAAGATGCGCACCTGGTTCGCGGCCGACAAGACCGGGTTCCACATGCTGCACGCGCTGTTCCAGACGTCGTTGAAGTACGACCGGCTGACCCGGTACGACGAGGGGTTCGTCACCAAGCTGCTCGTGGACGACGACCGGGTGCATGGGGTGGTCGCGGTGGAGCTCGTCACCGGCAAGATTCACACGATCGCCGCGAAGTCCGTGATCCTGTGCACCGGCGGCTGCGGCAAGGTCTTCCCGTTCACGACGAACGCCAACATCAACACAGGCGACGGCATGGCCCTTGCTTACCGCGCAGGCGCACCGCTGAAGGACATGGAGTTCGTGCAGTACCACCCGACCGGGCTGCCGTTCACCGGCATCCTCATCACCGAGGCGGCCCGGGCCGAGGGCGGCTGGCTGCTGAACAAGGACGGCTACCGCTACCTGCAGGACTACGACCTCGGACAGCCCACGCCGAAGCCGGTGCTGCGGAGCATGGAGCTCGGACCGCGCGACCGGCTGTCGCAGGCGTTCGTGCACGAGGTCGAGAAGGGCCGCACCAGCGACTCGCCGTACGGGCCGATCGTGCATCTCGACCTTCGCCACCTCGGGGAGAAGCTGATCGACACGAAGCTTCCGTTCGTGCGCGAGCTGTGCCTGAAGTACGAACGCATCGACCCGGTGCACGAGCTGGTCCCGGTGCGACCTGTCGTGCACTACATGATGGGCGGGGTCCACACCGACATCCACGGCGCGACGCCGATCAAGGGGCTGTACGCGGCGGGAGAGACCGCCTGTGTGAGCATCAACGGCGCGAACCGGCTCGGCTCGAACTCGCTGCCCGAGCTGCTCGTGTTCGGTGCTCGCGCGGGCCGGGCGGCCGCGGAGTACGTTGCCACCGCCCGCGACGCACCGCCCTCGATCCGTCGCCAGGCAGCGGACGAGGTGCGTCGGCTCGAGCGCGACCTGCTCGGCAAGGAGCCGGGGGAGGAGCGGGTGGCGGCGATCCGGGACGAGATGCAGGCGGCGATGGAGGAGAGCGCCGGGATCTACCGCAACGGTCCGTCGATGACCAAGGGAGTGGACACGCTCGCCGAGCTGCAGCAGCGGATGGACAACGTGGGTGTCGCGGACACGAACCGGTCGTTCAACACCGAGCTGGTCGCGGCGCTGGAGCTGCGCAACACGCTCGACATCGCCCAGTGCATCCTCCAGTCGGGTCTGCAGCGTCAGGAGTCGCGCGGCGCGCACCAGCGCACCGACTTCCCGAAGCGCGACGACGAGCGGTTCCTCACCCATCTGCTGACCTACCGCGGCCGGGACGGCACGCCGCTGGTCGAGCGCCTGCCGGTGACCATCACCAGGTGGCCACCGGGGGAGCGGGTCTACGGGAGGTAGCCATGGCCGACAGCACAGGCAGCATCGGGCTGCGCGTCTCGCGGTACCGACCCGGGGTCGATGATGGGCCGCAGTGGCAGGAGTACGACGTACCTCTGCGCAAGGAGTGGACGGTCCTCGACGCGCTCAACCACGTCAAGAACGGCGAAGACCCGACCCTGTCGTTCCGCTGGTCCTGCCGGATGGGGATCTGCGGGAGCTGCGGGATGAACGTCGACGGCGAACCGCGGCTGACCTGCGGCGCCTTCCTCGGCGACTACGCGCCCGGCCCGATCCGGGTCGAGCCGCTGTCCAACTTCCCGGTGATCCGCGACCTGGTCATCGACATGACCGACTTCATGGAGAAGCTGCCACGGGTCAAACCGTGGATCATCCGTGACGAGGAGATGTCGATCGACGAGGGGGAGTACCTCCAGACACCCGAGGAGCTCGACGCGTACAAGCAGTTCAGCATGTGCATCAACTGCATGCTCTGCTACGCCGCCTGCCCGATCTACGGTCTCGACCCGGACTTCGTCGGTCCGGCCGCGATCGCTCTCGCCGAGCGGTACGACCTCGACTCCCGTGACCAGGGAGCCCGCGAGCGCCTCGACGTACTCATCGAGCACGAGGGCGTGTGGGGCTGCACGTTCGTCGGCGAGTGCACGAGGGTCTGCCCCAAGCACGTCGACCCGGCCGGCGCCATCCAGCGCTACAAGCTGAAGGCCGCCAAGGAGTCGGTGATGGCGTTCCTCCTCCCCCGGGGGTCGCGTTGACGCAGATGCTCACCTACCGGCGGCTCGTCTCCAAGTGGTGGTGGGTCCGCAAGCGGACGTACTTCGTGTTCGTGATGCGCGAGCTGAGCAGCATCTTCATCGCCTGGCTCGTGGTCTACCTGCTGGTCCTCGTCTCGGCCCTCAGCCGCGGCGAGGCTGCCTACGAGACCTTCCAGGACTTCGCCGAGCACCCGGTCGTCATCGTCTTCAACGCGGTCGCTCTCGCGTTCGTGGTGCTGCACACGATCACCTGGTTCGCTCTCACGCCGAAGGCCATGGACATCCAGCTCCGTGGCCGGCCCGTGCCCGACTCGGTAGTCCTCGCGTCGCAGTACGTCGGCCTGGCCGTCGTCTCGGCGATCATCTTCTGGCTGGTGACGCGATGACCCGGCGACGGCTCGAGCCGCTGGTGTGGCTGACGTTCAGCGGCGGGGGAGTGATCGCCGCGGTCTTCCTGCCGATCCTGGCCTTCCTCTTCGTGCTCGCCTTCCCGCTGGGGTGGCTGTCGTGGCCGGACCACGAGAGCCTGCGCGCCTTGGTCGGGAATCCTCTGACTGCGCTCGTCCTGCTCGGCCTCTTCGTGCCGATGCTGGTCCACAGCGCGCACCGCTTCCGCTACACGCTGTACGACGGACTCCAGCTCAAGGCGAGGACGGCCATCGCGGTGCTGTGCTACGGCGGCGCCCTCGCCGGATCGGTCGCGGCCGCGATCGTGCTCGCGGGTGCGCTCTGACGCCTGCTCAGGTCGTGGCCACGGCAGCGACCCACGCTGCGTACCCGGCCTCGAGCTCGGGCGCGGGCAGCGGCGTGAGCGTCTGCGTCTCGGCCGGGGGCACGAGCTGCACCCCCTGACTGCGCGCGGCGAGCAGCGCGGCGCCGACCGCGGATGCGCTGCGGAGCCGGACGTGTTCCACGGGCCGTGCGAGAACGTCGGTGACGAGCTGGCAGACCCACTCTTCGCGTGCCCCACCGCCGGTCAGGAGCAGGCGAGCAGGCAGCGGGCTGAGCAGCTCGACGGCGCGGCGGATGGTGAAGGCCAGCCCCTCGAACGCCGACCGGGCGAGCTCGGGCACGCCGGCCGAGGCCGTCAGACCTGACCATCCTCCGGTGCTGCCGGGGCCTGCCACGCCACCGCGTTCGCCGGTGAGGAACGGCAGGAAGCGCACGCCCTGCGCGCCGGGCGTGGCGGCGCGCGCGGCCTCCACGAAGTCGTCCCAGGACAGGCGGAGGACACGCTGCACCCAGCCGAGGGCGAGCCCGCCGTTCTGGACCGCGAGCATCTCGTACCAGGCGCCGTCGGTGTCGGCGTACTGGTGCGTCACCGGGTGCAGTCTTGCCTGTCCCTTCTCCTGCGGGCGGACCACCTGGATCCCTGTGCCGAGGTTGATCACCATGGTGTCCGCCCAGCCTTCGCCGCCGTAGCGCGATCGCAGGCCGCTGAGGGCGCAGGCCGTGTCCGCCCCACCCGTGACCACCGGGACCTCGAGCCCAGCGTTGGAACCGATCGGCAGGCGGGTGTTGCCCACCACCGCGTCACAGTCGCGTACCTCGGCGAGCATGGCGCTGTCGACCGAGGCAACGGCGAGCGCCTCCGGCGACCAGTCGTCGGCGACCACGTCCCACAACAGCGTCGCCGACGCGTCGCTGCGCTCGGTGACCGTGTCGCTGGTCAGCCGGCTCCGGAGCCAGTCCTTGGGGGAGCGGACGGTGGCGGCTGCTGCAACGCTGGCGGGCTCGTGCTCGGCCAGCCAGGTGAGCATCGGGCCCGCCATGCCTGCGACGAGCGGGTTCCCGAGCCGGCTCGTGACGCCGTCGGGCAGTGTGCGCCATCGGTCCAGCGCCGTTGCTGCTCGCTGGTCCGGCCACAGCACCGCCGGTCTCAGCGGCTCACCGCGGGCGTCGGTCAGCACGAGTCCGTGCATCTGACCGGTGAACCCCACGGCACCGATGGCGAAGTCACGAGCATGGGGGGTGAGGTCGGCGAGAGCACGCTCCAGGGCGGTCGCCCAGTCGGTGGGGTCGGTCTCGGCGTAGCCGGCCTCGTCCGAGCGCACGGCGTACCTCGCCTCCGCCTCGGCGACGACCGAGCCGTCCTCGTCGACGAGGGTCAGCTTCAGCCCGCTGGTGCCAAGGTCGACCCCCAGAAATCCGGCCATGGTCGTCACTATCGGCAAGCCTTCAGTCGCAGAAGTCGCAGATGCCGGACGCAGGGAGCGCCATGTGGCACGTAGGGCAGACCTTCGGCGTCACATCACGAGCGGCTGCGGCCTTCCGCTTGGCCGGCTTGGCTGTGCGCGGCTTCTCGGCGGCCAGAGCCTCTTCGTTCACCACGACGTCGAACCCGAGGTCGGTCAGGAACTTCGCAGCGCGGTCTCCGCCGTCGTAGATCTCGTCAGGCCGAGCGGCGGTACCGGTGGCGTGAACGAGTGCGACACCGAGAATCGCCTGAGGGTCGTACTCCTCACCCTGGTGCCACAGGGTGTACGCCACGGCGCGTCCGAAACCGTACCTCCGGAGGAACTCCCTCGATCCCAGGTTGTCGCACTCTTTCATGGCCGCAAGCACGTGCGGCCGGGACACCAGGCTCCAGTCAGGCATCCTTCAACCCTACGTCGGGGCGCCCTATGCCCTGCCGCACCCAGGCCAGGCCGTAGTGACCTCCGTCGCGGTCCGGGCCCGCCTTCTCATCGTCCTCACATGACTGCCTGCCCTCACGGGTACTGGGTCGCTGTGGAGGGAGTGCTGGAGTCGTTCATCGGCTCACCATGGGCGTACGTCGTCGTGGCCGCGTCGATCACGGGGTCTGCGCTGCTGTCACCGCTACCGAGCGAGACGATGATGGTGAGCGCGATGTCCCTGGCGATCGCCGGGAGGATGAACATCGCCATCGTCGTCGTGGCCGCCGCACTCGGCAGCTGGTTCGGCGACGTACTCGCCTATCACGTCGGGCGCCTGCTCAGCGGACACACGAGGACGTGGGCGACCAGCTCCAAGAAGCGTCGGGCGGCACTCGACTGGGTCGAGCAGCGGCAGGACTCGTGGGGCCCGGCGCTCATCATGTCGGGGCGGTTCGTGCCCGGTGGGGTGACGGCCGTCGGCCTCTCCGCCGGGATCGTCCGGTTCCCTCTCCGCACGTTCCTCGCCTTCGCAGCCGTCGGCGCGGTCGTCTGGGCGGCCTACGGGCTCGGGATCGCCTACATCGGGGGAGCACTCTTCCCGGGCAACGCCTGGGCGAGTGCAGTCATGGGAATCGTGATCGCCCTCGCGGTGAGCCTCGGCGTGCATCTCGTGGGGCGCCATCGCCGCCGCCGAGCCGCATAGGATCCTCCCCGCCCCTCAGGTCGCGGGCCGTTCGAGGCCGGCGACCCGCCACACGCCGCGTGTGTGCCGGTAGGTCTCGTCGAGTCCCCGCGCTCGGGCCGCCTCCAACATCGCCTCGGGTGGGTGCGCGAAGGTGCGGAAGCTGTTGCCCGTGAGCCGGAACCAGGAGTTCTGGACTCGGACCACCGCGCGGGTCAGTGCGTTGCGCGGTGGGTGGCTGAAGACCAGGGCGCGTCGGGCGTGGTCTGCGGCCGCGGTCAGAAGTCGCTCGTAGTCGGGGTAGCAGCACACGACCCTGTGCAGAATGACGATGTCCGCCGGCTCCACCTCGTCGGGGGTGGCTGCAATGTCGAGTCGCTGCCGTCGTACCCGGTCTGCCACACCCGCGTTCGCTGCAAGCTCTTCGGCCTGTTCGTCGTACGAGTCGACCAGCTCCAGGTTGGTCGCCCTGGCCGCTCCTCGAAGGAGCAGCTCCAGCTGCAGCTCGCCGACCCCGCCGCCGATCTCGAGAACTGTTGCGTCTTCGAGGTCCTGGGCCAGGCAGAAGTCCACGATCCGCTGCTCGGGCCGTCCAAGGCCGCGACGTCGGTAGCGGCGAGCAGCGAAGCGCGCGAACCGGGTGCCGAAGATGCGCTCATACCCACTCGGGTCGCAACAGGAGGCCACGTCTCGAGTATGCGGTAGGCGAGCCGGTCGCGCTGAGCACGGCTACAACCGGTTCCGCCGTACCGGGTCGGTCTCGGCGAGCAGCGCTCGACGCTAGGGGAGGGCCCCAAGGGCACGGGCGATGGGCACCACCGACGCGGCCGCCCAAGCCTGGGGCCGGCAGGAGGCCGGGTAGGGCACCGGCGGCCACACCGCCTCGGCAGGGTGACCGCCGAACAGCTCGGGCAGACGGTAGTCGAAGCCTTCGGCTGCGCTCAGCAGGCCCTCGGCGACCATCGCCGCCTCCTCGACGAACCCGTCGCGAAGCATTCCCTCGATCACGATCGCGGTGTCGTGGGACCACACCGATCCTGCGTGGTAGCGCAGCGGCCAGTAGGCGCCGTTCGTGGTGGAGAGCGTGCGAATCCCGTAGCCGGAGAACATCGTCGGGTCCATCAGTCGGTTCACGACGTCCCGCTGCTCCGCGGCGTCGAGGATGCCCGTGCCGAGGAGGTGACCGATGTTGGAGCTGACCCCGTCGACCGGGCGCTTCGCGGCGTCGAGCGCGAGCGCGGGGTAGCGGCCCTGGTCGTCCTCGCACCAGAAAGCTGACCTGAAGCGCTCCTTCAGCGCGGCGGCCCACTCACGCCACGAGTCGCCGCCGTCGCGCCCGAAGGCGTCGAGCAGGGCGGCGCCGTTCAGCGCCGCCTCGTAGGCGTACCCCTGGACCTCGCACAGTGCGATCGGACCCTCGGCGATCGTGCCGTCGTGCCAGCGGATCGAGTCACCCGAGTCCTTCCAGCCCTGGTTCGCCAGGCCGTGGCCGCTGGTGTCGAGGTACTCCAGGAACCCGTCGCCGTCGGAGTCTCCGTGCTCTTCGAGCCACCGCAAGGCGGCCTCGAGGTTGTCCAGCAGCGCGGACACCTCGTCCTCGGGCAGGCCCGCCCCCCAGGCGTCGTGGAGAAGGTTCACCCACAGCGGCGTGGCGTCGATGGTGCCGTAGTAGACCGGCGGCAGGTGGACGCCTTCCGCGGCGTCGACGGCGAGGTCGGTACGCCGCACCTCGTGCAGGATCTTGCCGGGCTGCTCGGCCGTGTCCTCGTCGACCTTCGTCCCCTGACGCGCGGCGAGGGCGCGCAACGTGCCGCCGGCAAGGCTCTGGTCGACCGGGAGGAGGCTGCGTGCCGCGATGAGCGAGTCGCGACCGAACATCGTGTAGAACCACGGCGCACCGGCTGCGAGGAACACCTCGTCCGGTAGGGAACGGTCGACGATGCGCAGGCTGTTGAGGTCGGAGAACGCGCGATCGGCGAGCCGCTGCAGCCGTTGGTCGGTGGTCTCGAGCCGCGGGGTGGGGAGGGGAGCGGCGGTCGTGCCGAGGACCGGCGCGCCTTCGTCCACGACTCCCAGCGACCAGCCCACGGTCCGCTCTGCGCCCGGCGCGAGGTCGAGGCTCCAGCGGAGGACCAGGTCAGTGCCCTGAACATCGAGCTTGCCGCCGTGCACCGCGAGGTCCGCCGTGGTCCCCTCGTCTCGCCACGACCAGCGAGGTCCGTCCGGACGGATCGGGTCGGCCTCGGTGCGTCCGGACTTGATGGACTCCATCGAGGTCCGGTCAGTGCCCAGGACGAGCTCGAGGTCCACGGTGGCCTCCTCGCGCAGAGCCGAGCCGACCCAGAGCTCCTCCTCGACCGACTCGGTGGTGGCGCGGCGGGTCCGGTGCACCGTCAGCAGCGGGTCAGGGACCTCGGCCGGTGCCGTGAGGACATAGACGAACCTGACCTCGGTGGCGGACAGGACCTGGGTGGAGATGTGGCGCAGCTCGTGCTCCGCAACGCTCAGCCGGGCGCAGGCCACGACCCGCTCGTCGCCGCAGTAGATCCCCTCGGCCCCCGCCCCCATCGCACCGTCAGGCTGGGACCACGCCTGGACCGGCGCGGAGAAGACCCCGGTGAGTGAGTCGAGATACGGCTGGGTGAGGGTCATGCAGCTCCTCCTTGAGGCGGCCGCCGGGGCCGGTCTTCGTCTAGGGATGCACTCGCGGGGGCCGCACGGGGTGTGTCCGTGAGGACACTGGCTTGACACCGCGCGTGCCCCGAACCACGATGCACGTTATCCACGTTGAACGTTCAAAACTCTACTTGAGGTGTTTTGAACGTTCATAACTCGGTCTCCGCATCGGTCTCCGAGCAGGAGTCCCTCGGGAGTCTCGCGTCTGGAAGGAGCAGGTCATGGGCGAGAAGCCGACCCTCGTGTCGCTCGCACGCGACCTCGGAGTGTCTCGTCAGACCGTGTCCAACGCCATCAACGCTCCCCACCGGGTCAAGCCCGCAACGCTCGAACGCGTACGCAAGGCGATCACCGAGTCCGGGTACCGCCCGCACGTCGCCGGCCGACAGCTGCGAACCCGGCGCTCCCGCAACCTTGCGATGCGCCTCCACCCCGCATCGGACGGGATCAACGGCTCGATCCTCGACCGCTTCCTGCACGCGCTGACCGAGTCGGCTCAGCGCCAGGGGTACCGGCTCACGCTGTTCACGGCACACGACGACGAAGGCGAGATAGCCGCCGTCGACGAGCTGCTCTCCACCGCCGACATCGATGGTTTCGTCCTCACCGGCACGCACCATGGCGACTCCCGCACGGCCTGGCTTCTGGATCACCAGGTTCCGTTCGTCTGCTTCGGTCGCCCTTGGAGCACCCAGGTGGACCCGTTCGAGGCGCGTCACTCGTGGGTGGACGTCGACGGGGCTTCCGGCACGGCGGAAGCCACAGCGCTTCTGCTCGGACGAGGCCATCGACGCATCGGCTTCCTCGGATGGCCCGCCGGGTCCGGTGTGGGAGACGACCGCCGCGCCGGGTGGCTTCGTGCCCTCGCCCGGGCGGGGCTCATCGACGAGGGCGCGGCAGCCCACTCGGTAGGCGTCGAGGACTCCGTGTCATCCGGTGCCCGGGCCGCGGGTGAGCTGTTCGACCAAGGGACGACCGCCCTGGTCTGCGCGAGCGACTCGCTGGCGCTCGGCGCACTCGCAGCGTGGCGCGAGGCCGGCCTCCCCGACGACGAGGGCGAGCCTCCGGTGATCGGGTTCGACGACACGCCGGTAGCCGCGGCCCTGGGGCTGAGCAGCGTGCGCCAGCCCATCGAGGAGGTGGCGGAGCACGTGGTCGCCAACCTCGTGCACCAGCTCGCCGCCGCTCCTTCGCGAGGTGTGCAGCCGCACCACCAGCTGCTCCCCTCGACGCTCGTGGTCCGCCGCCCGGACCCTCACCTGCTCGGGCGGGAACCTCCCACGCCCTCGCAATGACCTGAGCGCTTGAGCGCCCCCAGCACCACGACAACCCCCAACCCAAGGAGACAGGCACATGAAGCCAGTCAGGCACACCACCCGGAACTTGCGAGGCAGGCGACGCCTCGCGCTGACCGCCGTGAGCGGCGCGACCGCGCTCCTGCTCGCAGCGTGCGGTGGCTCCGGCTTCGAGGACGACGGGGGCGGCGCGGGCGCGGACGCGACCAGCGAGGGCCCGATCACCGTCCTCATCGGATCCTCGGGCGACGCCGAGACCAAGGCGGTCCGCGACGCCGTCGCCGCCTGGTCCACGGAGTCCGGCGTCGAGGCCGAGGTGCAGGTGGCCTCGGACCTCACCCAGCAGCTCGCCCAGGGGTTCGCCAGCGGCAGCCCGGCCGACCTCTTCTACCTGTCGACCGACCAGCTCGCGTCGTACGCGTCCAACGGCTCCCTCGAGCCGTACGCCAGTGAGCTGGCGAACGCTGACGCGTTTTTCCCCGCGCTCAGGGAGGCCTTCACCTACGAGGACGAGTTCTGGTGCGCGCCGAAGGACTTCTCCACGCTGTCTCTCGTGATCAACAGCCGCCTCTGGAAGGAGGCTGGGCTCACCGACGACGACGTCCCGACCACGTGGGAGGAGCTCCGGACGGTCGCCGAGAAGCTGACCAAGGGTGACACCACCGGGCTCGTCTTCGGGCCGGAGATCCAGCGCCTCGGTGTGTTCCTCGAGCAGAACGGCGGTGGTCTCACCAACGAGGAGGGCACTGAGGCGACGGCGGACAGCGCGGAGAACGTCGAAGGTCTCACCTTCGTCAAGGAGATGATGCAGGACGGCATAGCCGCATACTCCTCCGACGTCGGTGCCGGATGGGGCGGCGAGGCCTTCGGCAAGGAGCTCGGGGCAATGACCATCGAGGGCAACTGGATCGCCGGTGCGATGGAGAACGACTTCCCCGACGTCGAGTACCAGGTCGCGAAGCTGCCGGCCGGGACCGAGGAGGCGACGCTGCAGTACACCAACTGCTGGGGTATCGCCGCTGAGAGCGACAACGTCGAGGGGTCGGTCTCGCTGGTCGAGCACCTCACCACGACCGAGCAGCAGATGGCCTTCGCCGAGGCCTTCGGCGTGATGCCCTCGGTCGAGGAGGCCGCCGGCCAGTGGAAGGAGCAGTTCCCGGAGATGGCCCCGTTCATCGAGAGCGCGGACTTCGCCAAGAACCTCCCTGCACAGGAGGGTGCGGCGGAGGTCATCGCAGACCTGAACGCCCAGCTGGCCACGCTGAGCAACAGCGATCCGGAGCAGATCCTCGAAAGCGTCCAGCAGAACCTGGAACCGGTCGTCTCCAACTAGTCGGTTCCATCGGTGGTCCCCGTCCGGCAGGGCGGGGACCACCGCAGATCCAGGGGTGTGGCACATGGCGGAACAACGCAAGGAACGAGCCCGTCGGGGACCCGGGATCCACGGACGGCAGCAGCTCGCAGGCTGGATCTTCATCTCGCCCGTGGTCGTCCTGCTCGGACTGTTCCTGTTCGTCCCGGTGCTCATGGCGGCATGGGTGAGCGTCTCGGACTGGACCGGACGCGGTAGCCCGTTCTCCGCCGATGTCGGGTTCGTCGGTGCGGACAACTACGCAAGGATCCTCGCGGGAGGTGGCCTGGAGACGCAGGACTTCGGTACGTCGATCCGCAACAACCTGTACTACGTGATGCTGGTGGTTCCGCTTCAGACCGCGCTGGCGCTGTTCCTCGCAGTGCTCGTCAACAGGCGGATCTTGCGGGGCCGCGGGTTCTTCCGGACCGCCTTCTACTTCCCCTCGGTGACCAGCTCGGTCGCCATCACCGTGCTGTGGCTGTTCCTCTTCAGCTCCACCGGAGTGGTGAACAAGGTGCTCTCCTGGGTGAGCATCCAGGGACCCAACTGGTTCGCGGACCCGCGCGGCGTGCTGCACGTCGCCGCAGGATGGTTCGGGGTCGACGGCGCCCCGACCGCCTTGGAGGCGAGCGACTTCCTCGGCATCTCCTGGTGGCAGTGGCTGTCCGGGCCGTCGTTCGCCATGAGTGCGTTCATCCTGATGGCGATCTTCACCACCTCCGGGACGTTCATGCTGCTGTTCATCGCGGCCCTGCAGAGCATCGGACCGGAGATCGAGGAGGCGGCGATGATGGACCGCGCCAACGCCTGGCAACGGTTCTGGCACGTCACGCTGCCAATGCTCAAGCCGACCCTGTTCACGGTGGTCACGCTCGGCCTGATCGGCACCTGGCAGGTCTTCGACCAGATCTACACCGGCACGCAGGGTGGCCCGGCCAAGACGACCCTGACTCCGGCGTACCTGTCGTTCAACGCGGCGTTCAACCAGCAGGACTGGGGGATCGGCGCCGCGATCGCGTTCATCCTGTTCGCGATCATCGTGTTCTTCACGCTGGTGCAGCGCTGGGTGCTGCGCGACAGGGACAAGGTTTCAAGCACCCGTGCCGGGGAGGCCCAGCACGAGGCCGTGGAGGTGGAGCGATGAGCACCGAGACCGCGACCCGGCCCGGTCAGGCCGCGCCGGCAAGACCGTCCAACCGTCCGCCGAGACGGTCGAGGCGGTCCCACCTCGGGACGGCCCCGTGGCCGACATACCTGCTGCTCGTGGCACTGGCCCTGCTCTACATCCTGCCGTTCCTGATCCAGGTCTCGACGTCTTTCAAGACCGAGCCGGAGGCGGCGGTCAACCCGATCGGGCTGATCCCGGAGAACTGGACGACCGCTGCGTACCAACGGCTCTTCCGGTTCTCCGACTACGCCCTGTGGGGCATGAACTCGCTCATCGTGACCGTCTTCGTCACGCTCGGGCGGGTCTTCTTCGACTCCCTAGCCGGCTACGCGCTCGCCCGCATCTCCTTCCGGGGCCGCGGGGTCGTGTTCGCGCTGCTCATCGCGGTCATGGCGGTCCCCGGCGTCGTGCTGCTGATCCCGAAGTTCCTGGTGATCAACCAGCTCGGGATCTACGACTCCTACGCAGGAATGATCGTCCCGCTGCTGGCCGATGCTGCAGGCGTGTTCATCATGAAGAACTTCTTCGAGTCCATCCCGGTCAGCATCGAGGAGCAGGCCCGCATCGATGGCGCCGGCGTCTTCCGGACGTTCTGGTCGATCGTGCTGCCGATGGCGGCCCCGGCGGTGATGACCATCGTCATCCTGTCGTTCCAGGGGTCGTGGAACGAGCTCAACCACTTCATCGTCGCGACCCAGGACCCGCAGCTGACCACCCTCACCAAGGGGGTCGCGCAGCTGGCGTCGGGTCAGCTGAGCCAAGGGACGCAGTACCCCTTGAAGCTGGGGGCAGCCGTGCTGATGACCATCCCCGTAGCCGTCATGTTCTTCGTGTTCCAAAAGCGCATCATGAATGCGAGCGCCGGTGCAGTGAAAGAGTAGGGTCCCGCGTCAGCGGTGGTGCACCATGTGCTGGATCTCCCTGTCGATGTCCTCCTCGCTGAAGTCCTCGGCGAAGTAGACGTCCCAGGCGTTCATCACCACGCCGATGCCCCAACCGACGATGGGGAAGATCGGCCAGAAGAACCCACCCGGGGTCGAGACCGCCCAGATCACCACCAGGAAGGCGTTCACCAGGGTGTAGACCAGAAGGTGGGCGCGGAAGTCGCGGCGCTTCTTGAGGCGCTTGAGTGCCCTTGCCCGAAGCTCGGTTTCTCGTGTGTTGTCGAGGCTTGTCATCGTTCCGCCCTCCTCTCCTTCCGACGCTACGCGGACGGGAGGGCAGGGGAAGTGCCATCGGTCCCCGTCCGAGCGGTCCTTGTGCCTGTCCAGCCCGGGCTTCGCGGCCGGTGGATCAGCAGGAGCCGGCTCAGGCCGGTCCCTGAGTCCGGAGCCTGCCCGTGGCGGTCCGTGCGGCGGGGACAGTCACGACCAGCAGCCAAGCGACGTAGCTGACGATCAGAAGCCGGTTGGGCAAGCCGATCGGGGCCCCTGGCCCGAATGCCCCGTCGTTCGCCGGGAGCAGGACTGCCATGGCGAGGACCATCTGTGCGAGCCCCAGCCACGTGCCGACGGTGGCGAACCACAGCGTCCTGGATGGGCCTGCCCAACCGGTGCCTCGCGAGAGCCCTCGCGCCACGAGTCCGGCCGCGACCGGGAAGGCCGGAATGCCGAGCATCGCTCCCAGCCCGTGCAGCGATCCGTGCGTCGTCGTCTCCTGCGCGGTTGCGGTGATCGGGTCGCTGACGGCCAGCCCGCCCAGGACCATTCCGGCTGCGGCCACCGCGAGCAGGACCAGCCCCACCTTGCCGGCTCGGCCTACCACGGCCCTCCGCACGGAGACAGCCGCAGCGGCCGTGCTGACGGCCAGGACGAGGAAGGCGGTCTGCATCAACCACCCGTGGCGGCCGATCTCGTACTCGCTGATCATCCGCCACGAGGGGTCCAGCTCGCTCTTCACCAAGTGCAGACCGACAAGGATCAGCAGGAACAGCCCGCTGAACGCCACGGACAGGCGTGCAGAGAGCCGGCTCGTCGTCTGCGGCACGGGTGGTGCTGCGATGGTGCTCATCGCCCACTCCTCTCCGCTGCACGGGGCCTTCCCGTACAGCTCTTCATGAGAGAGGTCGTGCGGGAGCGACCGTTTTCGACAGTGGTCGACCGGAAGTCAGCCGGAGCTCGCGCGGGCGAGCAGAAGGCGCTTCTCCCGCTGGTTGCGCGTGAGTGATGCCGCGAGCCTGAACTGTTCACGGGCCTCCTCGGTCCGCCCCAGCCTGGCGAGCAGGTCGCCGCGCACGCTCGGCAGCAGGTGGTAGGTCTTGACGGAGTCCGTGTCCACCTTGTCGAGGACGACCAGGCCGGCCTCGGGGCCGAAGGCCATGCCGTGCGCGACGGCACGGTTGACCTCGACGACGGGACTCGGCATGACGTGCACGAGGCCGTCGTACAGCTGGGCTATCCGGGGCCAGTCGGTGCGCTCGACGCTGGGGGAGCGCGCGTGGCAGGCGGCGATCTCCGCCTGGAGAACGAAGGGACCGATCGGGGTTCCGCGCGCGGCGAGCCGGTCGGCCCTGTCCAGGGCTTCGAGGCCGCGACGGACGAGTCGGTGGTCCCAGCGGCGCCGGTCCTGGTCGGCGAGCAGCACCGGCTCGCCGTCGTCACCGAGCCGCGCCGGGAGCCGGGAGGCCTGGAGGTCGAGCAGCGCCTGCAGGCCGTGCGCCTCGGGTTCCTCCGGCGCGAGTGACACAAGCATCCGCGCCAGGCGTCTGGCCTCGTCACACAGCGCAGGGCGCAGCCAGTCGTCGCCCGAGGTGGCCGTGTAGCCCTCGTTGAAGACCAGGTAGACGACCTCCATGACGGCGCTGAGCCGGGCCTTCCGCTCCTCGCCTGTCGGCAGGTCGAGGGGTACACCGACCTCGGCCAGCACGCGCTTGGCCCGAGAGATCCGCTGCCCGACCGTGGCCGGCTTCACCAGGAAGCTGCGCGCGATCTCCTCGGTCGTGAGTCCGCCGAGGAGCCGCAGCGTCAGCGCGACCTGTGCCTCCCTGCTCAAGGCGGGGTGACACGAGATGAACATGAGTCGGAGGACGTCGTCCTCGATGTGGTCGACCAATCCCTCGAAGTCAGGGATCTGGGACTGCCCGGGGCCCAGGCTCCAGTACAGCTCCTCCTGCTTGCTGCGCAGCCGCTCGAGCCGGCGGAAGTGGTCGACCGCGCGCCGCTTGGCCACGGTCATGAGCCAGCCGCGCGGGTTGTCCGGTACGCCGGAGGTCGGCCACTGCTCGAGCGCGGCCGCGAACGCCTCCTGCGCCAGGTCCTCGGCCAGTGCGACATCCCGGACCATCCGCAGCAGACCGGCGACGATCCTCGCGGACTCGAGCCTCCACGTGGCTGCGACGACCGCGTGCGCGTCGGCTGTCACGTGGAGACTCCTGTCCTCTGTGTGTTCACGCAGACGACGGTCCTTCGTCCGAACCGGCGATCTGCCGCACCTCGGCTGCGCCCTCCCAGCCAGGCCAGTAGGTCTTGTGCAGATGCATGACCCGACGGCCGAGCTCGACCGCCTCCTCCCGGCTGTGCACTTCGACGATCGAGTAGCCGCCGACCAGTTCCTTGGCCTCGGTGAACGGACCGTCCGTGACCGACAGCTCCCCGTCGTGCACCCGTACCTCGGTCGAGGCCGAGCTCTCGCAGAGCCCACCCGCGTCGACCATGACTCCGCTCTGGAAGAGCTCGGCCATCTGCTGTCCCATCGCGTCGATCAGGGCCGGTGGCGGTGCCCCGGCGTCCTCGCGCATCTTCACCATGATCATGAATCGCATGGCTGCTCCTTGTTCCTCGGTCGAGCCTGACACAGGTAGGTCGGACAGACAGCCACGATTTCGACCGCCTCAGCAGATTTCTTCGACGCCAGGCGGCTTGCCGGTGATGAGCGGCGTTGTCAGAGTGGTCGCGTGGGCGTCCGCCGCAGCAGTTCCGCCTTCCAGGTCCCGGCCCGGCCGGAGTCGCGGCTCATCGGTCGAGGGCGGGAGCTGGAGGTCCTGCGACAGCTCCTGGCTGAGCACCGGCTGGTGACCGTGACGGGTCCGGGAGGCGTAGGCAAGACCAGTCTTGCCCTCGAGGCGGCCAGCGCCCTTGCTGCGGATGGGGCCGACCTCGTGGTGTGCGAGCTGGCGGAGGTCGAGTCCTCGGACGCGGTGCGCCACGCTGTGGCCGCGAGCCTGGGAGTGGTGCTGCGTCCCGGCGAGTCGCTCGCCGTGTCCGTGCCGTGGGCGGACGACGGGCCGAACATTTTGTGCGTGCTCGACAACTGCGAGCACGTGGCCGACGCGGCCGCCCATGTCACGGAGCAGCTGCTCAGGTCTGGGTCGCGGGTGCGAGTCCTGGCCACGAGCCGGGAGCCGCTGCGGCGCGCGGACGAGCACCTCGTCGTGCTCACGCCCTTGCCGGTGTCCGAGCTGTTCGACGAGGCCGCGGCCGAGTCGCCCGCGGTCGTGCTCTTCGTCGAACGTGCGAGCCGCGCGGATCCCGGGTTCGACCTCGACGACCGGACCCTTCCCGACGTGGTCCGGATCTGCCAGGCCCTCGACGGGCTGCCGCTGGCGCTGGAGATCGCCGCAGCCCGGGTCCGCGTCCTGGCGGTGCGGGACATCGCCGATGCGCTCTCCGACCGCTTCGCGCTGCTCCGCGACCGCACGCGGCGCATCCCGGAGCGTCACCGCAGCCTGCGGGCGGTGTTCGACTGGTCCTGGGACCTGCTGGCACCTCACGAGAGAGATCTCTTCACCGCCCTGTGCGTCTTCCCGGGAGGCTGGGATCTGCAGGCCGCCACGTCTGTCGGCCAAGCGGTGGAGGTCGAGGCACGAGAGGTGGTCGACGTCCTCGACGGTCTGGTCGCCAAGTCCCTGATGACGGTCACCAGGTCACCCCGGGGGACCCGCTACGGGATGCTCGAGACGCTGCGCGCCTACGGCCTCGACCGGATCCGGCAGGCCGGGGTCTCCCACCTGGCCCGGGACCGGCATGCGGACTACTTCGCCGGGCTCGCCAGGTCCTTGCGCGACTTGCTGGTCCGCGCGTGGACGGTAGAGGCGAGCCCGCTGTTCGAGGAGTTCGACAACCTGAGAAGCGCCCTGACGTGGACCCTGGCCGAGGACGCGGGCCCCGACCGCAGCTTCGACCTCCTGGCCCCTCTCTGGTACGCCGCACTCCAGATCCACGCCGGGGAGCTGGCCGAGCTCACGGGCAAGGCGCTCGAAAAATGGCCCGATCCGACCCACCCTCGCTGGTCGGAGGTCGCGGGCACGGCCGCCACGGCACATGCCACGCTGGAGGACTACGACCAGGCGCGGATCCTGGGTGGAGCGGCCGCCGGCGCCGCGAGCTCCTCCCAGGTCGGCCGCGCCTTCGGCTACTGCGCCCTGGCCGACGTGGCGGACCGGGCCGACGACGACCCTCTCGCCGCCCTCGAGCATCTCGAACGCGCCGACGACATGGCCGCGGCCGCCGCCTTCGAGCCACTTCGCTGTGACCTGATGAACCGCCGCGCTCAGCTGTTCGCGCAGGCTGGACGACTCGACGAGGCAATCGCCACCGCAGAGCAGGCCCGCCAGACGGCGCGGAAGCAGGGCAACGCCTTCGAGCTCGCCTGGTCCCAGCACCTGATCGGCCTGCTTCTCGTCAGGGACGAGCCGGAGGCGGCCCGCGAGTGGCTCACCCGGGCACTGGAGGAGTCGCGAGCCCTGCTCTACCCCTACGGCACCAGCTCGTCGCTGCGCGGACTCGCGATGGTCTCCGTGACTCAGGGGGAACTGGAGTCTGCCGCAGAGCTGTTCGGGGAGGCGCTCGACGGCTTCGGTCGGGCGGGCCACCCGGGGGAGCGGTGGAACACCGTGGCGGCTCTCCTGTCGCTGCTGGTTGCTGCCGGTCGGCGAGAGAGTGCCGCGGCGCTGCTCGTCGGCCTCGACGGCACGGGCGCGGTCGTCTCCCGCATCCACACCCCGTTGCTGCAAGACGTGCGGAACCAGCTCGCTGACGAGGTCGGCGTGCCCCGGATCGTCGCGCGAGGTCGGGCGATGAGCCCCGAGCAGCTCCTGGAGCTGGCTCGCGACGAGCTCCGGCTGCTCCGCCGCGTCAGCGGGCGGGTCGGCGTACCCGAGCAGCGGCCCGGGGAAGAGCGGGGTGAGCCGTCGAGCGGGTCGGATCCGACCGCCTCGATGGAGCGTGAGGGTCGCCTGTGGCGAGCCACCTACGACGGGCGCTCGGTGCACCTGCCGGACCTGCGCGGAGTGCGCGACCTCGCGGTGCTGCTGGAACACCCTGACAGGGAGGTGGCCGCCCTCGACCTGGCCACGCCGCCCGGCGAGCGCGAGGCGGGCACCCGGCGATCCGGGGCCGGGCTCGGTGCGCCGGGCGACCTCGGCGAGCAGATCGACGCCCGGGCCCGAGCGGAGTACGCCGAACGCATCCGCGAGCTCCAGGCCGAGCTGGACGACGCCGACTCGTCCGGCGACGACGACCGCGGCGCTCGAGCGCAGGAGGAGCTCGACTTCTTGACCCATGAGCTCACCGCGGCTTACGGGATCCACGGCCCACGCCGCGCCGGAGACCCGGCCGAGAAGGCTCGTTCCGCGGTGACCGCCCGGATCCGCGCGGCGATCGCGAGGATCCGTGAGGTCCATCCGGCTCTCGGGCGCCACCTCGAGGCCAGCGTCCGTACCGGTCGGTTCTGCAGCTACCGGCCGGAGCGCCCCATGACCTGGGTCGTCACGCGCTGATCGCGGCGCGGCGACCCGTGACGGGTCACCTCACATCGTGAGGCCCGAACTCACGCCTCCTCTCGTGACCGCAACCCACAGCCTGAGGAGGCACACCATGACGATCACGAACCACATCCGGGCCGGCGCGCTCGACCTCTACGTCGAGCAGTACGGCGAGGGGCCCGACGTCCTGCTCATCGGCGGACTCGGCGACCCGATCGAGTCGTGGCAGCACCAGATCGATGGACTCTGCGACCGCTACCGCATCACCGCCCACGACAACCGTGGCATGGGCCGCTCGCCGCTGCCCGACGGTCCGCTCACCATCCCGTCCATGGCCGCCGACGCGGCCGACGTGCTGCGGAGCCTCGACATCGGATCCGCCCACGTCGTCGGCTTCTCCGGTGGCAGCGTGATCGCTCAGGAGCTTGCTCTGCGGCATCCCGGTCTGGTGCGCAGCCTCGTGCTGATGAGCACATGGGCACGCCCGGACAACTACTGGAAGGCGATGACCCGGTCCTGGCGGTGGATGGTGGCGTCGGCGCCTGACGAGCGGACCTTTCTCGAGTCCTTCTTCGTGTGGGTCTACACCCACCGTGCCCACGAGGACGGGACGGTCGCGCAGATCGTCGAGGAGACGCTCGCCTTCCCGCACAAAGCCAGCGTCGAGGCCATCCAGAGGACGATCGACGCCTTGGCCGTCCACGAGACTGCCGACCGACTGCACACGCTCGACACGCCGACGTTGGTGCTCGCAGGTGGAGACGATCTGATCACCCCACCGGTGTACGGACACCAGGTGGCTGACCTCGTCCCGGGCGCGAGGTTCGAGGTCCTGGCCGGCGAGGCGCACCAGCCTTTCCAAGAGGTGCCGGCCGCCTTCAACGCCAGGGTGGACGAGTTCTGGTGTGAGGTCGACTCACGCCGCCGCAGTGTCGAGACGCCGTAGGGCGCTGCGTCACCGTCAGGAGCAGGCGGCATCGGCCGGTGGCGTCACGGGGCCATGTCGCGACCGTTGCGAGGGGTGGTTGCGGGTGGCCTGCCTGCAGGCTCCTCCGGGGTCCGCTGGCTCGGCACCCTGAACGGCACGACCCTGGCGGCAGGCGCCGGGGCCTCGGGCACCGGCTCCTCGGCTGCAGGCTCCTTCGCGGGGGCTTCTGGCGCAGGCGTCTCGGGCGTCGGCGGCTCCGGGGCCTCAGCCGGGGTCTCCTCGCCTTCGAGGTTGACGTGCGGCAACAGCCGGTCCAGCCACCGAGGCAGCCACCACGCCGCCTCGCCCATCAGCACGATCGCTGCCGGCGCGAGGGTGATGACCATGATGCCGGCGAGGAACACGGCCGAGGCGAGACCGACGCCGAACTGCTTGATCGTGGGGTCCCCGTTGAGGATGAAGCTGGCGAAGACCGAGGTCATGATCAGGGCGGCGGCGGTGGTGATGCGTGCACTCGTGGTGAGCCCGGACTCGACGGCCGTGCGCGCAGGCTCACCCCGCAGATGGTGCTGCTGCACGTTGCTGACGAGGAACACCTCGTAGTCCATGGAGAGCCCGAAGAGCACCGCGAACATCATGAGCGGGACGTAGCTTGCGATCGGCACCCCGCTGCTCGTGGTGTCGATGCCGAGCAGATCGATGCCCCAGCCCCATTGGAAGGCCGCGGTGAGGATGCCGAAGGCAGCCGCGGCCGAGAGCAGGTTGGTCACCGCGGCCTGCAGCGGGATCAGCAACGAGCGGAAGGCGATCATCAGCAGGACGAAGCCGAGCAGGATCACGGTCCCGATGACGAGCAGCAAGCGCTCGGAGATGAGCGTGGCCAGGTCGACGTACGACGCGGTGTAGCCGCCGACGTACGACGTGATCCCGCCCGGCTTCTCGACGGCGGGGACGACGCTGTCGCGCACTGTCGCCAGCAGGTCTGCTGTCTTTACCGACGCCGGCGAGGTCGTCGGCACTGCGGAGAGCAGGACCACGTCGCCCTTCTTGTTGGTCTGCGGCGGGGTCAGCGCCGTCACGCCTGCCGTCCCGAGGAGGGCGTTCTGCAGTCGCACGACGCGCGGGTCGGTGTTGCGAGGGTCACCACCGGCCTTGGTGACCATGGCGGTCAGCTCCTTCTGCAGCTGCTTCGCCTCGCTCTCCTCCTGCTCGGCCTGCTGCTGCTCAGCCTTCAGCTGGTCCGCCTGCTGCTGCAGCGCCGCTCCCTCCTGCTGCAACGCGTCTGCCTGCTGCTGAAGAGCGGTCCCTTCCTGCTCTAGGGCCGCAGCCTGTCGCGCGAGCGCCGCCTCCTCGGCCACGAGGCGCTCTCCCTGTTGCACCAGAGCGGCCGCCTGTCGTTCGAGGGAGGCGATCTGCGAGGCGAGCCGGTTGGCCTCGGCCCGCAGCTGGTTGACCCTGGCCCGGATCGGGTTGATCCGCTGCTGCAGCGCCGCGGCCTGCGACGCGAGAGGCTGCGCCCGATCCGCCAGGACTCTGCCCTGTCGTTGGAGGGGGACGAGGGCGGCGCGGAGCTGCTGCTCGCGGGCGCGCAGCGCATTCAGGCGTCGCACCACGATCGCCTGCAGCCGGGGTCGGTCCGCGAGGCTCGCGAACTGCGAGACGAGAGCACGATCGCGCGCCAGGGCCTGGTTGAGCTGGGCGGCGATCGATCGGTAGCGCGCGGCGACTGCCTGCGACTGCCGGGCAAGCTGGTTCCGCTCGTTCGCGAGCAGGGCGAGGCGCTGCTCGAGCGGACGTGCCTGCCTCTCGAAAGCGGCCCCTTGAGCCGCCAGCTGTGCGGCCTGCCGCTCCAGAGCGGCGACCTGCCCCTGTAGATCGGCCCCCTCCTGCTCGAGAGTGGTGCGCTGGCCCAGCAGCTGCTGCTGCTCGGTCTCGAGCTGGTTCTTCTGCGCCTCGAGAGAGCGCTGCTCGCGCTGCAGCTGCTTCTTCTCCGCGACCAGCTGTTGCTGCTGGCCCTCGAGCTGTTGCTGCTCTGCGGGAAGCTCCTTCTGCTTCTTGTCGAGGTCGCTCTTCAGCGAGGTGGCCTTGTTGTACTTGTTGGTGTACTCCTTGCTCGGCGAGACCACCGGGTCGAACTTGGAGGCGACCTCTAGAGGGCCGTTGTAACCCACGCCGAACCCGGCCGTGATGAGGTCGTAGGCCTGGCGCTCGGTGGTGCTCGTCGGCGTTGCCCCGATGTCCTCCTGGCCGAACCTGAGTGAGAACGCAGGCACGATCAGTGGAGCGAGCACCGCGAGTGCGACGAGGCTGACTACCAGCGGGTGCCGCGTCAAGAACCCCGACCACGCCCGCCAATCACCGCGACGGGGGCTGCCGTGCTTGCCCTTCTCGCCGTGATGGCCGAAGTACGGCAGGTGCAGCCAGGCGATCCGGTGTTTGAGGAGGCCCAGGAGCGCGGGCAGGAGCGTGATCGCTCCCAGCACCGCGGTCAGGACCGCGACCGCGGACGCGAGTCCGAGCGTGCTCAGCAGCGGGATCTTCGCGACGCGGAGCGAGATCAGCGCGACCACGACGGTGCTGCCGGCGAAGACGATGGCGCTGCCGGACGTGGCGACGGCGCGCGCGATCGACTCGATCATGGGTACGCCGGCGCGCAGCTGGTCCAGGTGCTTGCTGATGAGGAACAGCGCGTAGTCGATGCCGACGCCGAGTCCGATCATCGTCGCCAAGGTGGCGCCCGTGGTCGGAATGGCCAGCACGTGACCCAACAGACCGATGACGCTCAACGCGATGGCGAGGCCGATCACGGCGGCGATGATGGGTAGCCCCATCGCGATGACGCTCCCGAGCACGAGCGTCAGGATGAACATGGCGGCGAGGATCCCCACGACCTCGCTGCTCTCGGTGCCCTCCGTCGACAGCTCGCTGCCGAGCGAGCCGCCGGCGGCCACCTCGATGCCGGCGTCCTGGGCGGGCTTGGCGGCGGCGATGATGCGCTCCGAGGTCTCCTGGTCGAGCGCTCCGGAGTTGATGTCGAGCAGCACCGGCGCGAACCCCGTCCGGCCGTCCTTCGAGAGCAGCCCTGCGGTCTGGCCGTCGCTGCTCACCGGGTTCGTCACGCTGTAGACGTGCGGAGCCTTCTTCAGAGCCTTGACCGATGCGGTGACCGCGTCGGAGTTCTGCTTGTCCGTGAGCTTGCCGGTCTTGACGTGGAACACGACGGGGTTCGTGCCGTTCTGCTGCGGCGGGAACCGATCGGCCAGAAGGTCCTGGACCTCCTGGCTGCCGGTGCCGGGGAGCTCGAGGTTGTTGCCGGTCTGGGCCCCGAACACGCGGACGGCTCCGACAACGCCGACCAGGACGACGAGCCACACGCCGATGATCCACAGCGGTCGGCGTCCACAGAATCGTCCCAGTGCGTACAACACCTTGCCCATGGGAGCGCCTCCAGCGGCAGCGGCGATCATTCGAGCCTAGGAGCCTCGACCCCGCCGCGTAACCGCCCGCATGTGTCATAACCGGATTTCGGCGCATGGAATCAACGCCTCTTCAGCGCGATGACCGGCGGGCCTGGAAGGGGCGGAGTACGTGCAGCGACCGTCACAGTCGGGCGGAGAGGGCCGCCAGCGCGACCGCGGGCAGCGCCCAGGACAGCGCTCGCAGCGCACCCTCCAGCGGCAAGAGCAACGTGGTGCTGTCGAGTGGTGCCACTCTGCCGTCTGTCCGGGTGATCGTGCCGCTCACCTCGGCGGTACGTCGACGCAGCTCGCGGGCCGGGGTGCTGAGGCGACGTTGCGCGTACGACGTACCGACACCGGCGAGGGTCGCGGCAACCGCGGCGAGCAGCACCGACCAGGAGACCTCGGGGGCTTGGGCCACGAACCCGACCGCGACGGGGAAGCCGCCCCAGGCCCAGGCGAAGGTTGCGTCGTTGTGGAGACGGCCGCCGAACAGCTCGAGGTTGTAGCCGACCAGCAGCACCGCTCCGACCGGGATGGCGACCGCCAAGGGCCAGTTGGTCGGCCCTCGCAGGAAGGCGCCGAAGATGCCCAGGCCGCAGGCGGCGGCAAGAGAGAGGGCGGCGACCGCTTGAAGCGAGCGGTCGGTGATGCGGGTGCGCAGGGGACGCCCGGAAAGCTCGTCCAGGGCGTGCGCTGCCAGCCCCACGGCGAGGAAGAAGGCGAGCACGCTGGCGCCGAGGGCGACGAGGTCGACCTCGGGGGCCATCGCCGCGCCGAGCACGACGTAGCTGAGGTGCCAGACGGTGTAGGGCGGGTGGAGGAGCGTCCACCAGTCGGCGGCCCGGCCACCGTGGCGGGCGTAGAAGGCCGGGGCGGCCGTTCTCGGCTCAGCCATCGCCCCGCCGTCCCCACATCACGAGGCCACCACCCAGGCTCATCGGCCTGGTGTGGACGTCGACGATCCCGGCTGCCTGCCACATCTCCACGTGCGTCTCGAGCGGGTAGGTCCGGTAGTGGGCCTCGATGGATGGGCCGAGGAACCGTCCCACCCGCGCCCACTCGCGTCCGCCACCGACGAAGCCCGCTGCAGGAAGGACGACCCGTGTGTAGATCCGCCAGGCGGGAAGCCAGAAAGGTGGTGGGGGAACGAAGAACTCCAGGCTGCTGATCACACCACCGGGCCTGACCACCCGAACGAGCTCACGCATCGTGGCCGCTGGATCGGCGACGTAGCGCAGGAGGTAGGTGAAGGTGAGCGCGTCGAACGTCGCGTCGTCGAAGGGCAGCTGCTCGGCGCGGCCACCCAGCAGCCTCACCCGGTCCTGCAGGCCGCGCCGGGCGACTCGCTCGTGGCCGACCTCGAGCATCTGCTCGGTCAGGTCGATCCCGACGACCTCCGCACCCGTCCGTCCGGCAAGCATCATCGCCACACCGGCCGTGCCCGTCGCGACGTCGAGCACCCTTCTCGGTGGTGGGTCCCCGGTGGTGACCGCCTCGACCATGGCGGTACGCCAACGGTGGTTCTGACCGAAGGAGAGGAGCTCCTCCAGCAGGTCGTAGCGCCGCGGGAGACCGTCGAAAAGCTCCTGCGCAAATGCGTTCGGCCGGCTTCTCGACCGTGTGACCGCGCGCATCGACGTACCTTTCAGGAACCGCTGCCGTAGGGGCGGGTGATGATCTCCAGGAAGTGCCTTCCGCCGGGCTCGATCCAGTAGACGCCCCGGCCCCCGTCGTTCCTGTTGATCTCACCGTGACGGCGACGCCCCGGGTCGGCCCAGTAGTCCAGGCCACGATCCTTGATCCTTCCGAAGATCTCGTCGAACTCGTCCTCGCTGACCAGGAACGCGTAGTGCTGCGGCCGCGGCGGACCGTGGTCGTCGGCGAAGTCGAGCGAGACCCCGTTGCTTGTCTCGACGACCAGGAACGGGCCGAACGGCGTCGGTTCGGGGAGACCGAGGATCTCGGCCACGAAAGTCGCGGACTCACGCTTGTCCGGCACGTTCACGATGGTGTGGTTCAGCTCTGCCATGGCGCCTCCCGTTGCCGTTGACGCTAGCCCCGCAACGGTCGCCGATCCACCCCGTCGTCCGCCCGCGCCCGGATCAGCCGTCCAGGTTCCGCTGCCGGCGCACCAACTCGGGCGAGATCCGGATGCCGTCTCCGATCGCGGCGTTGACGATCACGTGGGGTACCTCGGGCGCCCACAACGTCGCATCGCGTGGGTCCGGGACGGCGCCGATCCCGTCCTCGATGCGCACGTTGAGCCAGGCGTCGTGGATCTCCACGGCGTGGAACTCCTCGTGGACCCGCACCGGCTCGCCGATCTCGGCGACGAGCGGCTTGTGGTGCCACAACGTCACGGTGCCGTCCTCGGTGAGGTAGGCCGCAGTGGCGCTGCCGCCGTCGACGGTGGTGAGGATCGCCGGTCGCCAGCCCCATGGCCGGATCGCCAGCTGTCGCGCGTGGATCCAATGCATGGCGTAGCCGGGGGAGTACATCTGCATGTCGAGACCTCCGAGGTGTGGTGGATCCTCGGCGAGGCCGGTGATCCGCTGTTCCGTGGCCGGTCGGCCAGGCGGCAGGTCGTCTTCCGGGGCACCCGCAGCGGTGCGGGTTGCCGCCCAGCAAGCCGGAGCTTCGCGCTGGGTCTCGTGACCTGCGGAGCAACCTAGCGGATCAGGCCGACAATCCTCGTCCGATCTCGGTCAGAGCACGCCCGTGCCGTACATCTCTCCCAGCGGGTCGGCGATCAGCTCCAGGCGCGCCCCGTCGGGGTCGCGGAAGTAGATCGAGGTTCCGCTCTCGGTCTGGTACTCCACCCCGGCAGCCGTGAGGTTGTCCTTCAGGCGCTCCCAGCGCTCCGGCTCGACCGAGATCGCCAGGTGGTGAAGCCCGCCCAGAACCTCGGCGTACGGACCGAGGTCGAGCCCTGGCAGGTCGAAGAAGGCCAGCAGGTTCCCGTGGCCGATGTCGAAGAAGAAGTGGTTGGAGCCCTTGTAGTCCCGGTTCTCGAAGATCTCGGTGAGCGGGAACTCCAGCACCTCCTGGTAGAAGCGCACGGTCCGTTCGACGTCGGAGCTGATCAGCGCCACGTGGTGCAGCCCGCGCGCCGAGGACCCGGCCCGCTCCGCCTTCAGGTACGTCGACCTGATCCGCTCCCGTTCCCGCTCGATGGCGGGCAGGTCGAGCTGCGTCATCACCCCTCCTCAGATCCGGAAGAACACGTTCAGATAGCGGTCGGCGACAGCGCGGTCGCCGCGGATGGTGCCGAAGTTGCCGCGGCCGAACGCGGTGAGCACGAAGCTCCCGGGGTCGAACTCGATGGTCGCGGGCAGGTCGCTGACGTCGCCCGGTGCGTAGTCGAGTCCGTCCGGTCCGACGCTCACACGTGTATCACCTGCGTTCGGGCCCGTGGTGATCCGGATGCCGACCTCGCACGGCTCGACGTCGGTCGCGGTGACGGTGTACTTCCACAGCACGAACATGAACGGCGTCAGCAGGTCGGCGACGTCGCCGGTGAGCCCGTGGGCCCTGCCGGTGCCCTGGCGGAGGTCCCACCCGTGCACGCCGTAGTCCATGAGCTGGAAGGCCGGGTAGAAGAACGACGGGAGGGGGCCCATGTAGAAGTGCGGCACGAGCAGGTTGGTCCAGTCTTCCTCGGTGAGGGCCTCGAAGATCTCCATCATCTTGTCGAAGTCGCCCCGGAGGCGCTCGACGAGCGCGCCCCGTGACTCGGTGCGCAGGGCGGTCGCCCTCTCGTCCACGCGCGCAGCCATGCCCGGCAGCCCGTACGCCGGCTCTACCTCGGAGTGAGAGCGAGCAGCGTCGAAGGCAGGGAAGTAGGCCTCGGTGGTGTCGACCAGATGGGCCACGATGTCGCGCACCTGCCAGTGCCCGGCCCCTGTGGGCATCTGCCAAGCATCCTCGCTGTCCACCATCGCGAAGAACTGCTGTGCCTGGTCGCGTACGACGCGCAGGATCGTGTCCTTGCCGTCGTAGGACATGGCGTTCCACGAGCTCATGTCTACCTCCTTCGTGTGATGAGGGCGGTGTTCAGTAGTGGCCGGGAGGTCTCCCGGCGTAGGCGTCCTCGAGCATCCAACGCAGCGAGGTCGCATCCGGGGCCCGGGGATTGCGCTCGCCGACGGCGGTGATCGCCCGCGCGACGATGTCGTCGAGGGCGGAGTGGGGAAGTCCCAGGGCGGCCAGGGCGGTGGGTGCTTCCAGCCGCTCGGCCAGTCGGCGCAGCCCGCCCGGGGCGTCCGAGGTACCGAGCGCTGCCGCCACCGTGACCATGGCCTCGGGGGCCGCAGGTGCGTTGTAGCCGGCGACGTAGGGGAGGAGCACTGCGTGCAGTTCGCTGTGACCGAGGTGGTGGGTGCCGCCGATGACGTGGCACAGGGTGTGGTGCAGTGCCGTGCCGGCGGTCGCCGTGCTCCAGCCGGCAAGGTAGGCGGCCTGGAGTGCGTCGACGCGCGCCGACAGGTCGTCGGGCCGGGTGACGGCCACGGGAAGGGCGCCTGCGAGGAGCCGGATCGACTCAGTCGCGAACAGGTCGGTCAGGGGGTTCGCGCCGGGGGAGTAGAGCGCCTCGACGGAGTGGGCGACCGCGTTGAGCCCGGAGGTCGCGGTCACGGTCGCGGGCATCGACGTGGTCAGAGCCGGGTCGTAGACCACGACACGGGGGAGTGCGGCCGGGTCGCGCCTGGTCCGCTTGTGCTCGCCGGTGATCCCGTAGATCGATGTGGCCTCGGAGCCTGAGTAGGTGGTGGGTACGACGAGGAGCGGCAGCCCGGCCTCGACGGCGATTGCCTTGCCGAGCCCGATGGCCGAGCCGCCGCCGATCGTGACGAGACCCTCCGGCGAGGTGGTGGCGACCAGATCGAGAGCGGTTGCGACCTCCCGCTCCGGTACATGCTGGACGACCTCGTGGATCCGCGCGACGATGACGGGTCCCAAGGCGCCGGCCAGGTCGTCCGCGGCGCGCTTCGCCGAGCGGGAGGCGATCAGTATCGCGCGCCCCACGCCGAGAGACGACAACTCCTCCGGTACGTCGCGGACCCGCCCCGCGCCGAGGACGACGCGCTGCGCCCGCATCTCGAAGTCGAACCGATCCCGCTGCGTGGCCCCTCCCCCGGGTTGATGAGACTTCAACTGTATGCCCCCGCGGCCGGTCAAGCCATGGTCCGCGTGACTCGCGGATGACAGCACTCGGCTTCGTGACCTCGCGCATGTTCGAGGCCGCAGTCATCATGATCGGCGTCGTGAGCCTCATGGCCGTCGTGACCCTGCGACAGGACTACGCGGGCGCGGCCGGAGGCGACGCGGCGACGCTCGTCGCCACCGGACATGCGCTCGTCGACGTCCGCGACTGGACCTTCCTGCTCGGCCCCGGTCTGATCTCGGGGATCAACGCACTGCTGCTCGGGTCGCTGTTGTACCGCTCGCGGCTCGTCCCACGGATCATCCCGACCATGGGACTCGTCGGCGGGCCCCTGCTCATCGTCACCGCCATCGCCACGATGTTCGGCTGCAACGACCAGCTCTCCGCATGGTCGGCGATCGCGACGCTGCCCGTCGCCGCGTGGGAGCTCTCCGTCGGCGCCTACATGATGGTCAAGGGGTTCAAGCCGTCGCCCATCACCTCGAGCGCCAGCCCGAGCGTTCCGCCGCAGCCGTCGCACGTCGTGGCCTGAGAAAGGGTCAAAGCGACAGCAGCGACCGGCACGCGAGTCCGACTATCGAGCAGGGCGGTCCACCCAGACGAGGTGGGCCGCTTCTGCACGTCCGTCGCGTTTACGAGTCCGTCGTATCACCGGTGGTCCCTCCGGTCTCGGCGAGGGACCGTTCAGCTTCGGCGTCAGGAGGTAAGAACTCGTTGCGTGACCACCCCGGCTGGGTCGAACTCCACGGGCTGCGGCGGCGGCCCCTCCATCGACAGCCCGGCCCGGGCCATCGCCTTCGGGAACACGTCGCGGTTGAAGGCCTCGAACTGCCCCCTTTCCTCCCACACCTCCGTCAGGTCGAAGCCGCTGTCGGTTGCGTACGCAAGGTGCAGGACCAGGCCCTCGACACCGCCGGCCTCTTCGGCGACCTCAAGCACTGCCTTGTGCATGGCCTGGTAGGCCTCGATCGGCTGTGGAACATGAATGGTGTACCCGTACATCGGGCCACCTCCCTCCGTCACTCTTGATTGGCTCGCCGCACCCGGGAGCTTGTCAAGAGCGGGGTCCCGTTGACACATAGCCGACGCGCAAGCTGGATCAGGGCACGCACAATGTCCGTTGTGAGCCTGCCCCAGGAACCGCATGACCCGACGGCACCCCGACCTGCACTGAGCGGGCGACGAGTCGCTCGAGGTCTGCTTCGGTGGCAGGACCGATCAAAGGAGCACACACAGCGCCACGCTCTCAGTGGGTGTGTCCCATTTGAACTTGAAACGGGACGCCACTGTTGACCGCCTGAACTCGCACCGATGTCCGTGCGTTGCCGTGGTGCCTTTGGCAAGGTTAGGCGCATGATCCGAACGCGCTTCTTCGAGCCTACTGATGAAGCGGCGCGGGAAGGCTGGATCGGTCCCGGTTGGCAGGTGACGGACCTCATCCGGGAGGTCCTTGGCAGAGCCTCTGGCCGAGGCCACCCAGCGGCCGAGATTGTCAGGGAAGACGGCTCTTCGGTCAGTCTGGGGACTGACGGCGAATGGGCTGTGCTTGTCTGGGTCGACTCGCTCGGCAACAGCCATCACAGCGTCGGCGACGGTGGCAGGAGCAACCTTGTCTACGACTACTTCGGATCTTGGTCTGAGGCGCCGAGCGACTGCCAGGTCCCGCTTGAGGACGCCGTCGTCGCGATGGATCAGTTCGCGCAGCGCGGGACGCCGGTCACCGAGCACGTCATCTTCCAGCCCGACTGACGCGAAACGCACTGTCATGCCGCTGTCCGCGCGCAACTGCCGATGAGAGGGCGGTGCGTGGTCGCGGCTTGACCGATGCGCCGACTCTGGACACGATGAGCCTCGTGCCGGTGGACCAGACGATCACGAAGGCTGTTGAGAGGGTCTCCGTGCTCGCCGGCCGAGAGGTGGACGTGTCGGTCCTGGCCGGCGGGTTCACCAATGACGTCTTCCTGGTCAGAGCGGACGACGAGCGATACGTCTTTCGTATACCGGGGCAGTCGTCGGACCTGCTTGAAATCAACCGGGCCGATGAGCGGTACAACGCCGAGATGGCGGCCAGGGCGGGTGTCTCCCCTGATGTTGTGGACTATGTCGAGGGCATGGACGTGATGGTCCTCGAGTTCATTGACGGGCACGTGCCGACCATCGAGGACCTCCAGACCCCCGATCAGGTCCGAAGGATCGCCGAGGCGGTGAGCACCCTGCACGGCGGACCACGCTTCAACAATGACGCGGACATGTTCGACCGGGGCAAGCGGTGGCTAGAAGCGTGCAACAAGGTGTCAATCCGAGTTCCCGACCGAATCGACAGTCGAATGGGAGAACTCGACGACATCGCCCGAGCCCTTGCCGCCAATCCGCTGCCAACCGTGCCATGCCACAACGACCTCGCGCCCTACAACTTCATCGACGACGGTGACCGCCTGTGGATCATCGACTTCGAGTTCAGCGGCAACAACGACCCGTGCAGCGACCTGGGCATGATTGCGAGCGAAGCCGAGCTCGATGAGGACCTTCGCACGATTCTCTGCGAGGCCTACTTCGGCGACGCGACTCCTTCGCTCCTAGCCCGCCTCAAGCTCTACGCGGTGCTGTCGAACGTCGGCTGGTCGCTGTACTGCGCGATCCAGGCCGTGGTTCTGAGCGACGAGAGTTATTGGGACGAAGCTACCGGCTTCTGGAAGGCAGTTGTCGAGGCATTGGACTCCGATGAGATGCCGAGCATGCTCCGCGCCGTCGTGGGCGGCTAGAGGCGGCTGAGGGTCAGGCATTCAGCCTGACCTTTGCAGAGTGACGGAACACCCAACCGAATGCACGCTCATGCCGCTGTGAGCGCGGTTGTAGCCGATGAGCGGGCATCGCCATTCCATCTGCGAGGCGCCTCGGCGGGACTAGTCTGGTTGGCATGCATTTCGGGGGAATCTTGAGTCAGCGGCGAAGCCGGATCTGGGTCGGTGTCATCGTCTTCGTCGCGATCGCCGCCGGGCTCACTTGGTGGAAGTCGGGCGAAGACGTCCGCCGGGTGAACGCCGCGTGCGATGCCTGGCTGCAGGACCGGAACATGCTCAGGAATGCACTCCTCGAGACCGACGAAGCGATCGGTCGTGCGGAGGCTGATCACGCAGCGAGAATCGGCCCCTACTACAACGACCGCGACGAGACGGTGGGGCAACTCGCTACGTGGTACATGCGTGGCGGCGACGCGACAAAGAACCTGAACAGGGACAGCGAGAGCTCGCTGGAGCGGGCAGCACAATCCAGCCTCGCGGAGTCGGAAGGTGGCGTTGCCACCTTGGTCTCCTACGTAAAGAGCCAAGAGCCGCAAGTCGTAGCCGACTGGCTCACTGAGGTCTCTGCTCGTTTCCAGGGCATGGATGACGTCTGCCTGGCTGCTGCTCGCCGCAGCTGATGGCCTTGGCTCGAGGCCTCAGGCCTGGCTCGCTCATGCCGCGCAGCGCGCGCCCGCGGCCGTGCTGATCTGCCGCGGAGAGTGAAGTTCGATCGTGCCGATGAGCGGACGTGGGGCGTCGGACCACGACCCCATCGGACTGCGACGCGTCTTGGGGTAGCGCGCACTGAGTGTCTGATGCCGCGCGTTCGGGAAGTCATCCTTTTGGGTGAGGACGGTGAGTAAGGCGACACGTAGCGTCAGGTCGTAACTGTGGGGAGACGACCGAGCAGTCCCAGAATTGCCGTCGAGGGGGAACGTCATGGCGGTTCAGGTGGATACTCAGAGGACCGCACGACTGTTCGGCTGGTTGTTCATAGCCACCTTCGTTACGTCCATCGGAGCCAAGATCCTCTTCGTAAATGGAGTGGGTGGCACCTTCAGCGAGTTGCGCTTCACCCCCGGCGACGTTTCAGAGAACAGTGTGTACCTGGGCGCGCTTCTGGAGTTCGGGGTCGTCGTGACCAATGTCGCGACCGCCGTGGTGATCTATCCAATAGTCAAGCGACAGAACGAGAAAATCGCGCTCGGGTACGTTGCCGCGAGGATCATCGAGTCCGCTTTCATTCTCGTCGGCATCCTGAGCATCATTTCGATCGTGTCTGTGAGCGATGCCTTGGTCGGAGCAACTGAAGCCGAAGCCACCGCGCTCGCCGTCCAGGGCAACACTCTCGCAGCCACCTACGACTGGGCGTTCCTGTTCGGTCCGGGACTGGTGGTCGGTTTCGGTAACGGGTTGATGCTGGGCTACTTGATGTATCGCTCGGGTCTCGTGCCTCGACAGATGGCGATGTTGGGACTGATCGGCGGCCCAATGTTGATCCTCTCCTTCGTCCTTATCCTCTTCGGGGTATACGAGAACGGGTCGGGACCTGCGTTCCTCCTGGCAGCGCCGGAGATCGTTTGGGAGGCTTCGCTCGGCGTCTACGCTGCGTGGAAGGGCTTCAGGCCATCGCCCATCACGTCCGAGACGTGGGCACCCGATGGCGCTTTGGTGCGACCTTCGGCGTCGTGAACATGGCCTCGACGCCAGGGCGTTGTCGAGGCGGTCCGAGCCCTTGAGACAGGCGGCTCGGGCTACGGTGTCGCCTTTGGACGGACGTCCGCTCGTAGCCGCGTTGAGGGAAGACCGCAACTGCCGGTGACGCGCGTGGTGGAGACGCCGCGCTGGCGCTTGATGCCATGCTGACGCCATGTCCGAAGTGAGCACAGTCATGGCCCTGGAGCAGCAGCGACTTCAGGCCCTGATCGAGCGCGACATTCAGACCGCAAACCGTCTCCATCACGAGGACTACGAGCTCGTCACTCCCGGAGGGCACCGCCACACCAAGTCGAGCTACCTCGAGGACGTCGCCTCCAAGCGCCTCGAATACCTGGCCTTCGAGCCCATGACGCCCATCGCGGTCCGGGCGACTCCAGACCTCGTCGTTCTTCGCTACATCGCCCGGATCCGGCTCTGTGTGGGTATCGCGGACGAGGTCGAGCTCCGCGCCTGGCATACCGACCACTACGAGCGCCACGACGACCGCTGGCAGGTGGTGTGGTCACAAGCAACCGCCATCTCCGAGTGAGCCTCGGGGTGGAGGCCAGGCAAAACGCGTGCTGATCAACGTCCTCATTTGCCGCCGAGAGTGAACCTCGAAGCCTGGCGCAAGCATCGCTGAAGGCGCCAAGCACGGACAAGCTTGTCCACTAGCCTCTGCGGGTGGGGTTCGGTCGCGAAGCACAACGAGTGCGTGACGGTCAGCGGCGCTTGCCGCGACGAGGCTTCGACTTGGCGCCCTGCGCTTCCCGCTTAGCCACCTCGGCCTTTCGCCGGGTGGACGCGTCCGCCGTGGCTGTGTAGTAGGTGCCCTGCTCGCCTCCGGGCAGCATGACCATGCCGTACCGGTCCAGCCAAGTCTCGAAGTCCTCACGCAATGCCTCGGGAATGGAGACT
>DATICF010000084.1:0-4503 GCA_035456965.1 Nocardioidaceae bacterium | reverse complement strand
TGTAGCCGTCCTCCTTGAGCAGGCCGCTACGCCGCCACACGAACTCGCCGGGGGAGAAGTCGCGGAACCTAGGGGTCACGTAGTCGAGCTCGATCTGGGCGACGCCATCGCCTGCGTCGCGGATGAGGACGACTCCCACGGTCTCGTCCCCTCGCTGGACGAGGTACGCCGACCGGCCCTCATCGGCGCCGTCCCAGACGAGATCGGGCTGGTGCTTGAGGATGTCGGCACCGTGGACCCGCAACACGTGGCGAAGGTACTCGTCGCTGGGCCCTACCTCGAGGACCTCGTAGACGTGGTCGTCGTGACGACTCGTGACGAGCTTGCGGATGAACCACAGGTTGATGCCGCAGAGCACCAGGTTCATCGCCACCATCGGCCAGATGCCGAGCAGCCAGTTGAAGATCACCAGGACGACGCAGGCTGCGAAGTTGAGGATCCGAAAGCGCAGGACTCGGGCCTGCGCGAGAGAGAAGACCAGCAGCGCGGAGCCGGCCCATCCGAGAGCATCCAGCCAAGACATGGCAGGCAGAGTACAAAGTGCGATATTCAGTTGGCGGAGCGAGGGGTGGAAGAAGAGAATTCGTCAGTGCTGACGATCCTGGGCCTTGTAGGCCTCGCTCTCATCGCTTATGCCATGTTCCGGCTCGGACGCGGTGCGAGGGTCGACAACCCGGCAGTGCTCGCTACCGGCGCCATCGGTCTGTTGTCCGCGCTCGCGCTCGGCATTCTTGCCGGGCTGATCGTGGGTGGAGGCGCATACCTGGTCGGCAAGGGAACCGCCGTCGAGGGAGGCCGCGGCGTCGCGTTCGTGTTGGCTGGGACCGGAGTACTCGCGGTCCCGCTCCTCTTGCTGGGGCTGTTCTACCTGGCTTCACAGGCTGCCTGACCTGCCACAGGCTCAGACGCGGGGCTAGCGCACGGGCTGATGCACCGGTCGGATGGAGCGCCGGTCCTCGAACGGCACGAGGTTCTCGCGGGACGCGTTCACGGCGTCGTGGATCTTGAGATGCTTGCGGGATCCGCCGAGGGGGCTGCTCCACTCGCCCTCGACATGGACGAGGCGGACCCCGTCGGACTCGAGCCAGCGCAGGATCTTCTCGGTTTCCTCTGCGGTCGCGGCAGGGGTGGGACCCGGACCTGAGTCCACGGTTTCGGCACTCGCTCTCAGCTGCCTGACCCACTCGCCGGCGTGAGCGCCCGCTGGGATGATCCCGGCTGCTGCCAGGCGACCGTGGCGCACGACGTGGACCGCCCATCGGCCGTCGTCCTCGCGGCGAGCGGCGACAAGTTCGGAGCAACGGGTCAGGCCCCGCAGCCGCTGCGTCCGTGCCGCAGATCTCAGGAAAGAGGCGAGCCGGTCGCGTACGACGCCGGCCTCCTCGAAGCGCTCACTGCCCGCGAGCAGGGTCATCCGCGAGGTCATCGCGGCGATGACCGGGTCGGGTGCATGGGTGATCGCTGTCCGCAGGTCGGTGACCACCCCGTCGTACGTCTCGAGGCTGACGCTGCCGTCGCACGGGGACAGGCACTTGCCCATCTCTCCGAGGGCACACGGGCTCTGCGAGGGCACCTTGGCCATACGTCCGCCACATTGGCGCACCGGGAAGGTCTCGTGAAGGGCGGCCACCGCTCGCTCGGCCACCTTCTTCGAGCCGAAGGGGCCGAGGTACTCGGCGCCGTCGTCGAGCACCTGTCGAACCAGGGAGAGGCGTGGCCAGGGCTCGACGGTCACCTTGACCCAGTGAACCCGCTCGGGGAAACGGGAACGGCGGTTGTACTTGGGTTTGTGCTCCGCGATCAGGCGCAGCTCCCGGACCTCTGCTTCGAGCGGGGTCGCGCACTCGATCCCGGTGACCGACGCGGCGAGGCCCACCATCTCGCCCATGCGGGAGCGGGTCTCAGAGGCGGTGAAGTACGTGCGCACCCGCTTGCGGAGGTCCTTGGACGTGCCGACGTAGAGGACCCGGTCGCGGTCGTCGCGGAACAGGTAGACACCTGGTGCGTGGGGGAGCGCCTCGGCGAGGTGGCGCTTCTTCCGCTGCGCCTGGCTCACGCGCGACGAGAAGGTCTGGAGCTCCTCGAGCGTGTGCACCCCGAGTCCGCCGAGTCGGCCGATCAGGCCGTGGAGCACGTCGACCGTCGCCCGAGCATCGGATAGTGCTCGGTGGTTCGGGGTGGTCGAGGCGCTGAAAAGCGTGGCGAGCGAGCTGAGCTTGCAGTTGGGAGTCTCGTCTCGGTGAACGACCCGCCGCGCCAGCTTGGCCGTGTCGAGGACCTCGAACGTGGGCCAGGGGCGACCTTGCTCGGCCGCGAAGTGTTTGAGGAAGCCGACGTCGAAGGGCGCGTTGTGAGCGACGAGGACACAACCCTGGGCGAACTCGAGGAACTGGGGGAGGACCACGTCGATTCCGGGTGCCCCGGCGACCATCGAGTCGGTGATGCCTGTGAGGACGGCGATGAACGCAGGGATCGACTGGTAGGGGTTCACCAGCGTCTGGAACTCCCCAAGCACCTCTCCGCCGCGGACCTTCACCGCTCCGATCTCGGTGATCATGGACCCGCCGGCCGCAGACCCCCCTGTGGTCTCGAGGTCGACGACACAGAAGGTGATGTCGCGCAACGGCCTGCCGAGCTCGTCGAAGCTGCGTTGTGACTCCCATCTCGAGACGGCCGCACTGTTGCTGCTCATGGCGCAGACGCTAGATGCACGCACCGACCATTTCGGACAGGCGCACGCAAGTACGATGGCAGCGAAGACTCATCGAGCGCGACGACGAGGAGAACCCGTGGCTGCTTCCCTGCCCGATGCCAACACCCGCTGGCGGTGCGGTGGATGCGGCAACCTGACCCGCTTCGACGTCACGCGCACGCGTCGTACCACCGAGTTCTGGCACTTCGACCTCGCCGGTGAGCACGAGGTCGAGGAGACCACCACCCAGAGCGAGGACGTCGAGCAGGTGACCTGCCGCTGGTGTGGGCGCTCCGACGCGATCGAGCTCGTGGACCGCACAGAAGCCGGCGCCACGTCTACGTGACATCGGCCGCTACCAACGGCTCAGCCGGCGACAGGGGAGAGGCTCCGGTCGTCAGCGAGGAGGAGCCGATCAGCGGGGGGCTCGAGGGTCCGCTGCCCGACGTCGTGCGCACCCGCGTGGTGGCGCTGGCTGCTGACTCCCTTGGCGCGATGCCGACCGAGCAGCTGCCGCCGTCGCTCAAGCGCGTCGCATCGTTCGCGCCCGGTCGCCGCGCGAAGCTCGCGGGCACGCAGATCGCCGGCGTCCTGGAGACCGACGAGATCTTTCGGGAGCGGCTCGCGGTCCAGGTGCGGGCGCGGGTGACCGAGGTTGCCCAAGCCTTGGAGGAAGGGGCCACCCCAGCTGCAGCCGACCCGGTCGAGCTCGCGGCCGTGGCCTACCTGCTCCGTCCGGAAGGCTGGGTGGCCGTCGTCGAGCGGGCGGCGGGTCTCGCCGATGTCGAGCGCAACGTCGCCGCCAGCAAAGAGGCGGGCCAGCAGGTCGAGCGGCTGCGCAAGCATCTCGATGACGCCGTGGCCGAGCTCAAGGAGACCCGCGAGCGAAACCGGCAGCAGATCGCCGCGTTGAAGGCGGAGAACTCCGAGCTGCGGCACAAGCTCGGGGACGCCCGGGTGAAGCTGAAGGGTGCCGAGGAGGCCGCTACGGCCGCCGGAGCCCGGGCCGAAGAGGTGGTGGCGCGGGCCGGCACGGCGGCAACGACCGCCGAGGCCGAGCTGCGACGTCTCCGGGGCAGAGTCGAGGAGCTCGAGAGGGAGCTGGCCACGGTTCGCCGCGCCGGTCGCGCCGAGAAGGACGAGGGCACCCTGCGCGCTCGCCTGCTTCTGGACACTCTGCTCGAGACTGCGCAGGGACTTCGGCGAGAGCTGGCCCTGCCGCCGGTGGAAGGGGCCCCCGCCGACGCAGTCGAGGCAGACGTCGCCGAGCACGGAGCGCGCACCCCCACCAGTCACGGGTCCCTGGCCAACGACGACCCCGCCCTGCTCGACCAGTTGCTAGCGCTTCCGCGGGTCCACCTGATCGTGGACGGCTACAACGTGACGAAGGACGCCTGGCCCGGGTCATCGCTGGAGACCCAACGCGACCGGCTGCTCGGTGGTCTCGCTCCACTCGCTGCCCGAACCCGGGCCGAGGTCACAGTCGTCTTCGACGCGGGGGACAAGGTCGAGCGTCCTCTTGTGAAGCGGCCTCGTGGCGTCCGGGTGCTCTACAGCCCCTACGGCGTGATCGCCGACGACGTCATCCGGCAACTCGTCGCAGCGGAGCCGACCGGGCGCCCCGTGGTCGTGGTCACCAGCGACCAGGCCGTGGCCCGCGACGTGCGGCGCGATGGAGCGAAGGTCGTCGCGGCCGTCGCACTCAGTCGTCTAATCGGACGGTCGTGACGCAGCGACCGTGCTCGCCGGGCGTGGATACATCATCGTCTCGGCGTACCGACGTCCGACGGACAAGTCGTACTGGACGAGTC
>DATICF010000083.1:0-32254 GCA_035456965.1 Nocardioidaceae bacterium | reverse complement strand
CCTCGTCGGGGACGTGGCGGGGAACTTCTCGACCACCAGGAGGAGGCACTTCGTGCCGCCACCGCAGGCGGTGTCGCCGATCAGGGGCTGGTGGTCCTCCACGACCCGGGTGACGTCGCCCAGCGTCATCCCCTCGCGATCCGGTGCTGCCGGACCTGCGGTGGTCTCGAGGGGGACCTGAGCCAGCTCGCCGGGAGTCGAGATCGCCTGCTCATGGAAGATGTTGAGGCGTTGGTTGGGTGTGTCGATGAAGCCACCGGTGCCCGGCTTCGACGCCTCGAGGTACGACAGCGGCGAGACCTCCAGGGCGTTGCCTGCGGTGCGGACGACCTGGTTGAGGGTGACACCCGCCTCACGCAGCTCCTGCGAGTCGACGAGCACCTGGAGCTGGCGCTCGCGGTTGCCCCAGATCGCCACGTTCGCCACTCCTGGGACCCCCATCAACCGCGGTCCGATCACCCAGCGGGCCAGGACGGACATCTCGATCGGCGTCAGGTCCTCGGAGGTCAGCTTGATCATGGCGACCCGGCTGCTGGACGACAGCGGCTGGATCATCTGGGGCGTCTTGGCCACAGCCGGAAGGCCGGCGATGCCGACTGCCTGGGTCAGCCGCTCCTGCACGACCTGACGCGCGTCCAGCACGTCGGTGCCGGGCTCGAAGGTCATGACCACCGAGGAGAGGCCAGGCAGCGAGACGGACTCGATCTCGTCGAGGAAGGGCACTCCGACGAGGAGATCCTGCTCCAGCGGGACGGTGATCAGCTGCTCGACCTCGGCGGCCGAGAGGCCGAGCGCCTCGGTCTGCACCTCCACCGTCGGCGGCCGGAACTCCGGAAGCACGTCCACCGTCGTCTTCCCGACCTGGATGACGCCCAGTGCGACGATGCCCACGGCGGCTGCAAGCACGAGCCTTCGAAGTCCCAGGCTCCTACCGACGATCCAACGCATCATGGCCAGGTTCCCCCTCCTGGGAGTGGGCCCGTCTCCAGCAGGCGGCGTTTGCTGAGAGTTCGACCCTGCTTTTCTCAGGGTCAGCCTCGTCGGCGCGTCAGAACATCGCCCGATGGGATGGAACCGGGGTGACCCCGATGGGTACGCCCGGGCCATCGATTCCCTCGCGGAAGATGGTGAAGCCGGTGGATGCGACCATTGGCATCCGGTCGTACCAAGCCAGGGAAAACGCCCCGAACGTCAACCGCTCACGGCCTGGCCGAACACCTCCAGCTCCACCTTCCTGAAGACGTCGTCGGTGTACTTGAGCTGGCACTCGAGGTCGACCAGGGACACCTCGATCTCCTCCTGCTGGAGCTGGCGGAGCTTGGCTGCCCGGGTGCCCGTGAGGGTCCGCGGGTCGTCGTCGCCGACGAGCGCCTCGAGTCGCTCCTGGAACTCCTCGATGATCTCGTCCTGGTCGTCCTCGTAGTCGTAGCCCGCGTCCCGCATACACGTGGTCCAGTTGTCCTCGGCTTCGATGATGCGCGGGTCCGACTCCACCAGGACGTCCTTCGGGTTGACGTAGCTGCCCTTGAGCTGCGCCGGGGTGAACACGTCTGCAACCGCCTGACGCGTGCAGCCCCCTGTGCGGCTGAAGTCCTCCTCGTCGAACGCGAAGACGAAGTCGTGGTTGGGCTCCTCTCCCCACAGCGTGCGGCTGTAGGCCTCCTGGTCTGCCCTGGGGAGGCTCTTCCAGATCTCCAGGTTCGGGCCGAGTCCGGTCATCCGGACGGGGTCGTCGAACCGGGTCGTCACGGCGAGCCCCCACTTCTCCTTGTAGCTGCGGCGGGTGTATCCCGGGTCCATCCGCACCCGGGCCTGCGCAGCCTCGACGGTCTTGACGTCGACCGGGACGTACTCGAAGCCGGCATCGGCCATGCACTCGGCGATCCGCGCCTGGGTCTCCTCGACATGCCGCGCGAACTGCACCTCGTTGAGGCCGAACTCCTTGATACCGGGCAACGGCTGGCCGTCCGGCGCCTGGTCCTCGGATTGCGACGACCCGCCGCACGCAGAGACCGCGAGCAATGCCCCCGCGACGAGGGCTGCTGGACGCGCCCCTCGCCGGACCAGTCGGCTCCGGGTCAAGCGAAGTCTGGTCACCACTGCCTCCTCCACCGAGTGGGGTCCAGCCCGATGACAGCACTCCTGCCCTGAACGTCACCTGACAGAAGGCATGGCCGCTGCTGCCGCCCCACTCCTGAACACTCGCTGACCTGCCGCCGGATCCTGTTCAGCCTGGGGTCAGCGCACCGGTGACACCCTGCTGGTGAAGGCGCCGACCTCGCCGGGTCGGCAGAGCGACGCGAGGCGGTGACCGGCATGAGACGACGGAGCCTGTTGGTCGTCCTCATCGGCGCCGTCATCGTGTCGTCAGTGGCGACGTGGGTGGGGGTGACCCAGATCCGTTCCCCGGCGGAGGTCGCCGCGCGCACGGCGCCGCCTGCTCCGTCCCCGATCCTCGTGCGGGTCGTCGAGCGGGCGCTCTCGACCCGGATCGTGACCCGGGGGACAGCTCACTTCGGGTCACCGCAGAAGGTCGTCGTCACTCCGTCGTTGCTGAAGAGCGGGCCCTCGGTCGTGACCAGCCTGCTCACGCGGGGCACGGTCGCGTCGGGGGACGTGCTGGCAACCGTCTCGGGTCGGCCCGTCTTCGTCCTGGTCGGCGACGTTCCGTCCTACCGGGATCTCGGACCTGGGATGTCGGGGCCGGACGTGAGGCAGCTCGAGAGGTCGCTGAGACGTCTGGGACTTGCGCCCGGGCGGGTGGACGGCCGGTACGACGGGTCGACCGCGGCAGCCGTGACCGAGCTGTACCGGAAGCACGGGTTCTCGCCCATCGTGGCCGATGAGACAACACTGACCGGCGCGCGCCCTGACCAGGCTGCGATCGTCGAAGGTGCGTTCGCCGAGCCGGGGGTCCAGCTGCCCTCTGACGAGGTCGTCTTCGTACCCACCACGCCGCTGCGGGTGACCAGCCTGCCCGTGCCGGTGGGCTCCCCGCTGGGCGGCGGTCCGTTGGCCACGGTGACCGGATCGCGCGTGGTCATCGACGGTCTCGTACGCGTCGAGCAGGCGTCTCTCGTCCGTGAAGGCGCCGAGGTGGCCGTCGACGAGCCAAGCCTGGGCATCGACACCACGGGCCGCGTCTCCTCGGTCGCGGGACGACCCGGGACCGGCGGCGCCGACGGATTCCACGTCGCGTTCCAGGTGACCGTCGGTGAGAAGTCACCGCCGGCGCTCGTCGGCGCATCGGTGCGTCTGACCATCCCGATCAGGTCGACGAGGACGGCCCGGCTGACAGTCCCGGTGACGGCGGTCTCGCTCGGTCCGGACGGAGGGTCCCGGGTGGAGAAGTGGGTCCGTGGGGAGGTCGAGTTCGTGTCCGTCCGGACCGGGTTCTCGGCGGACGGCCTGGTCACCGTCACTCCGACGTCCGGCGGCCTCTCAGAGGGGGACGAGGTCGTCATCGGGTTCGAGAGGCGGCAGGGCCGTGGCTGACACGACACCCCTGGTCAGGCTTCGAGGAGTGAGCCGCGACTACGGCGTCGACGTCCCCGTGCGGGCCCTGCGCGGAGTCGACCTCGACGTGGAACGAGGGGAGAGCGTCGCGGTCGTGGGGGCGTCCGGTTCCGGCAAGACCACCCTCCTCAACATCATCGGCTGCCTCGACCGGCCCACGTCGGGGGGCTACTGGCTGGACGGGGTCGACGTGTCCGGGCTCAGTGACCGCCACCGGGCCGGGCTCCGGAGCCAGGAGATCGGGTTCATCTTCCAGTCCTTCCACCTGCTCAGCTATCGCTCGGTCCTGGAGAACGTCATGCTCGCCGAGACGTACGGCGGCGGCGACCCGTCCGGAAGGGTCGATCGAGCACGCGATGCCCTCCGAGCGGTGGGTCTCGGAGACCGTCCGGAGGCGCTGCCCACCATGCTGTCGGGGGGCCAGCGACAGCGCGTCGCCATCGCCCGGGCGATCGTGACCCGGCCGCGGGTGCTGCTGTGCGACGAACCGACCGGCAACCTCGACTCCACGACCACGGCGGGGATCCTCGAGCTGCTCAGCGACCTGTACGACGCAGGCCTGACCATTCTCGTGATCACCCATGACCGGGGGGTCGCTGCGTGGGCAGAGCGGAGTGTCCACATCGTCGACGGGCAGATCAGAGGCGAGCCGTGAGCGTGACGCCCACCGTGCGGCCGCGAGCAGCCGACAAGCCGCCGGTCTCGAGCATGTCGGCCCGCGACATCGTCTTCGAGTCCTTCGCAGGTATGTTCGCGCGCCCAGGGCGCATGCTCCTCACGGTTCTCGGTACGACGATCGGGCTCGCCGCGCTGGTCGCCACGCTGGGGCTGTCGAGGACCGCCGGCCAGCAGATCATCGGACGGTTCGACGAGCTCGCCGCCACCGAGATCACGGTGACCTCGCTCCCGGCCGAGGAGGGCAGGCCGTCGAACGACCTGCCGTGGGACGCCTCCCGAAGGGTGGAGCGCCTCAACGGCGTCGTAGCGGCCGGAACGCTCACCGCGGTCGATGTGGGGGGCGTGCTGGTCAGCGGGTCGGCCGTCCAGGATCCACTCAACAGGTCGGCTTTCAAGCTGCCGGTGGAGGCCGCCTCGCCGGGCCTCTTCGACACCGTGCGAGCACGTGTGCGGACCGGGCGGCTCATCGACGGCGGGCACTCGCTTCGCGCCGACCGTGTGGCCGTGCTCGGTCCGAACGCGGCCGCGCAGCTCGGGGTGACGCGGATCGACGGGCTGCGCTCGATCAGCATCGGCGACGACGTCTTCCTCGTCATCGGAATGCTCGACAGCGTCCAGCGCAAGCACGACCTGCTGAGCTCGGTCATCATTCCCGAAGGCACCGCGCGGCGGCTGTACCACGTCTCGGCCCCCGAGTCCGTCGTCGCCGAGACCGAGGTCGGTGCCGCGTCGATGCTCTCGCGCCAGCTGCCTCTTGCCCTGCGTCCCGACGCGCCCAGCGGCCTGAAGGTGGCCTCGCCCGAGCAGCCGCAGCGGATCCGTTCGGGAATCGAGAGCGACCTCAACCTCCTCTTCCTGATGCTCGGAGGAGTGTCCCTGCTCGTCGGGGCCATCGGGATCGCCAACGTCACGCTCGTCTCGGTGATGGAGCGGACCGGGGAGATAGGCCTGCGCCGTGCCCTGGGGGCCACTCGTCGCCAGATCGCCACGCAGTTCCTGCTGGAGAGTGCCACCATGGGGGCAGTAGGAGGGGTTCTCGGGGCCAGCGCAGGGATGCTCGTCGTGACGGGTGTGGCGGCCTACCAGACGTGGACTCCGGTGATCGACCCGCTGATCCCGTTGCTCGCGCCGGTGGTGGGCGGGGTCACAGGACTGTTGGCAGGTCTCTATCCCGCGGTCAGGGCCGCGGGGTTGGAGCCGGTTGAGGCGTTGAGGGCAGGGACATGAAGATCCTCCTCGTCGAGGACGACAAGAAGATCGCCGCTGCGGTCAAGCGCGGGCTCGATGCCGAGGGGTTCACCGTCGACGTCTCTCTCGATGGGGACGAGGGCCTGTGGCGGGCGACAGAGTACCGCTACGACCTGATGATCCTGGATCTGATGCTGCCCGGGAGGAACGGCTACGAGATCTGCAGCAGTCTGCGCGAGCGTGGGAACTGGATCCCGATCCTCGTGCTCACCGCGCGGGACGCGGTCCCTGACCAGACCGACGCGCTCGACACGGGTGCGGACGACTTCCTGACCAAGCCGTTCTCCTTCCCCGTGCTGACCGCGCACGTGCGGGCGTTGCTCCGCAGGACCTCGGGAGGCGTCCCGGCGCCCCTCAACGTCGGCGACCTGCGCCTCGACCCGTCGCGCCACCGGTGCTGGCGTGGCGATGTCGAGATCGGTCTCACCGCGCGCGAGTTCGCGGTGCTCCAGTACCTGATGCGGCGGGTGGACCAGGTCGTGCCCAAGTTCGAGATCCTCGACGGTGTCTGGGACTACGACTTCCAGGGCGACCCGAACATCGTCGAGGTCTACATGCGCCGCCTTCGGCACAAGGTTGACCGGCCCTTCGGCCGGCAGGACCTCGAGACCGTGCGGGGCGCGGGCTATCGGCTGGCCAGCCATGACGGGTGAACGACGTGGGCGCCTGCTCCGAGCACGAACCGTCCGGGCACAGCTCACCGTCAGCGCGACAGCGCTCGTGGCGCTGGTGCTCGTCGCCAGTGCCTTCGCACTCGTCGCCACACAGTCCCGCGTGCTCACCCACGGCATCGACGAGGCCCTGATCCAGCGTGCCGACAACATCGAGCCCGACGTCGTCCGCGGGATCTACGGCGTGCGGCTACCCAACGAGGGCGACCCGGAGGACTCGTTCCTGCAGGTGCTGGACGGCCAGGGGACCGTCGTCGCCAAGAGCGACAACGCCACCGGCCTCGCCGCTGCCGTCGACCCCGCCGCACCAGAGGGCGGGCAGGTGATCGAGACCTTCGAGGGGGTCGGGCCGAGGGAGGGCGACTTCCGAGTCCTCGCCCGTCCTCTCGACACGGCGCCCGAGCAACGCACGCTGGTGGTGGCCAAGAACCTTGACGACGTGCACGAGAGCGTGAACATCCTGATCGCATCGCTCGCGGTCTCGATCCCGGTGGTCACCGGGCTGCTCGCACTTCTGGTGTGGTGGCTGACCGGACGGATGCTCCGGCCGGTCGAGGCGATCCGCCGGGAGGTGGAGAGCATCGGCGGTGACGAGCTCCATCGGCGGGTGCCGATCCCGACCTCCGAGGACGAGATCGCACGCCTGGCGAGCACGATGAACGAGATGCTCGGCCGCGTCCAGGAGGCCACCGAGCGTCAGCGACGGTTCGCCGCTGACGCCTCTCACGAGCTCCGCGGCCCGCTCACGCGACTACGAGCCTCGGTCGAGGTTGCCCTCGCACATGCGGAGACGGTGGACCCGAAGGTCATGGCCCGCGAGCTGCTGGCCGACACAGTCGAACTTCAGAAGCTGGTGGAAGACCTGCTGTTCCTGGCGCGCTCCGAATCAGGCTCGCTCACCGGACCCAGCCGGCCGGTCGATCTCGACGACCTCGTGCTGGAGGAGGCAGAGAGCCTGCGGCGTCGGGGCGTGGTGCAGGTCGACGTCCGTGCTGTGTCGGCTGCGCGGACGAAAGGCGACCCCGACCAGCTGGCGCGCGTGATCCGCAACCTGTCGGGAAACGCCGAGCGCCACGCTGCCCGCAACGTGAGCTTCGAGCTACGTGAGACGAACGGGTGGAGCGAGCTGGTGGTCGCCGACGACGGGCCGGGTATCGCGCCCGACTTCCGTGACGCGGTCTTCGAGCGCTTCACACGTCTCGACGAGGCCCGCTCGCGAGACCACGGGGGCTCCGGGCTCGGCCTGGCGATCGTGCACGACATCGTGACTCGCCACGAGGGGACGGTGGCCATCGCGGACAACGAGCCCGGGGCACGTTTCGTGGTGAGGCTGCCGCGTGAGGACTAGGTGTGATGTCCAGCCACGTTGTGCGATCGGGTACGGCGAGCCGTAGATAGGTGAAGGCCTCCCGGATGTGGAGTGGAGCTGTCTAGGAACCTCTCCACACGAGGAGGCATTCATGGCTCTTCTGAGGCGGCACTGACCCCGAGACACCGTCTGCACCCAGCTCGCCAAGACACCCCAGCCGATGGTCCGCAAGGTCGTCCACCTGCGGTGGAAGCAGCGGCTGGGCCACGGTCCAGATCGGCGCCAAGCTCGCTATGCCGGCCTCGACCGTGCACGCGGTGCTGGTCCGGTGCCGACTCAACCGGCTCGCCTACGCCGAGTGCCACGACGACGAAAAAGCCGCGACTGCGGTCGGGGTCCTCTACCGGGCTGTGGCCTGGTTCGCCGAACGCGGCGTCACCGTTGAGCGGGTGCTGTCGGACAACGGCGCGGCCTACCGCTCCTTGCTCTGGCGCGACGCCTGCGAGGAACTGGGATCAAGGCCAAGAAGACCCGACCCCGGCGCCCCCAGACCAACGGCAAGAGCGAGAGACTCCACCGGACCATGTCAGACGGCTGGGCCTACAAGGAGCTCTACAGCAGCGAAGTCGTCCGGCGAGCCGCCCTGGCAGGATGGTTGCACCAGTACAACCACCACCGGCCCCACTCAGCCCTGGGCGGCCTTCCACCCATCAGCCGGTTGGACAACCTGGCTGGACATCACAGCTAGCGGTCGCTCATCCTCCGGAGGGCTCTGAGGGTGGGGTCGTGCCCCAGACGTCCTTGCTGATCTCGTAGGCGCGCTCCTCCAGGGCAAGGGCCTCCTCACGGACGTCGGCCAGCTCCTCGGGCGTCAGCTCGCGGAACTCGACAAGCTCTAGCGTCTCTTTCGACTCATCGTTCTTCCCTCGCCATCCGACGCGGACAACGCCGACGCCCGGGGCGTAGAACTTGTCCTGGAAGGCATCCGGGATCGTCTTCTCGAACTCCTCGATGACGACCACGTCGGCGTAACAGTCGGCGGGGACACACGTTTCCCCGCCCGTCTTGTAGACCCGGCCGCGGTCGACCCAGCTGATCGGAGGAGGAGCGTAGCCCTGTGCGTAGTCGGGGGTCCCGGTCGCCGGTTCCGCGGGAATGGTGATGCCTGCGGTGGCGCCGGCGACGCCGTGCACCCAAGCGGGTGCCTTGTCGAACTCGCCGTCCTCCCACTCCTCTGGGTACTCGCCCATGTGCCAGATGTTCCCGGCCTCGTCCTGGGCGAAGAGAGCGAGCTCGGTCTCGACCAGCTCCCCGTCGGAGTAGTCGCGCTCCCACACCACGACGTTCTCCACTCCGTCGATCACCTTGACGAGGTCGGTGACGATGATGGTCACACCGTGGAACAGACGCTCACCCTCATCAAGGGAGCTGCCGCGGTAGTCCAGGCGGTCTCCGGGCTGCAGGGGAAACCACCGGTGCTCGACGTTGGCGGAGTCGCCGAAGAGGTCGGCGTCGTAGTCCTCGGCAGAGACCCACTCGACCCCAGCGGGAGACTCACCGGCCGCTTCGTCGGATGGTCTTTCCGCCTGTGACCCTCCGCCGCACGCGCTTGCCCCCAGGGAAGCCACGAGGGCTACCGAGGTCCAGGTGACCGATCCTCGCATCTTGCACCTCCAGAGATAGCCATCGTGACTCAGCTGCGCCTGCGCCGTCGGAGAAGAGTCACCCCTACGAGGGCGAGGACGCCGACAGGCATCCACAGCACGAGCGGAACCACGCCTGCCGAGCTCACCACGCGCTGTCCGGTCACCTCGAGGTTCAGCGGGCCGCTCGAGACGACGACGTCGCTCGCCGGGCTGGTGACCGAGACGAAGAGGATCAGCGGTCCCTTGGTGACCGCCTGGACGCTCCAGTCGAGGCTTGCCGACCCGCCCGCGGGGATCTCGTCGAGATACTGGGTCCGTTCGGGCGACCAGTCCTCGGGGTCGACGTAGACACTTTCGTCCGTGGTGAGGATGTTGAGGTGCGCGACGTAGCCGGTCAGTGGCTCGTCGCCTTTGTTGCGGACGGTCGAGGTGAACGAGAGCTTGTCACCAGGCCCGGCGCGAAGGTCGCTCTGGTCGAGCTCCACGACGATGCCGGGACTCTGTGCCCCGACCGCGACGGCAGTGGAGGACCCCGCGGGCGCTGAGCCGAGCGTCAGGCTCGCGACGGCCAGCGCGCAGGCCGCCAGGAGTCTCGCGAGGCGGCTCACGGTCTGCTCCGGGGGAGAAGCGTCAGCCTCCCGCCCAGCAGCAGGGCGAGTGCGGGGGAGGCGAGGGCGAGAACGGCCGGAGCGACGAGCAGGTCCAGGTCCTGCGCCAGCGAGTGGGCGTTGATGATCAGTCTCTCCAGGTAGAGCAACCCGGCGGAGAACGGGTCCAGCCTCTGGAGCAGCTCACCCGCCCACCCTCGGCTCGCCTCGGTCGGCAGCCGGCTGGGCGCGAGGAGAGCGAGCAGCACGACGAAGCTGATCGCCAGGCTCACTCCGTTCGACTGGGAGAACGTCGTCACCAGCAGGCCGATGCCGGCCACGAACAGGGCCAGGAGTGTGCCGACCAGGAAACCGCCGACCAGCGCCTTGCCGAACGTTCCGACGTCACGTCCGATCCACCAGATGTAGGGGATGGAGACGACGAGTGCCCCGAACCACAGCGACAGGGCTGCGAGACCCTTCCCCGCGAGCAGGGACCTGCGGGGCGCCGCTGTCAGCAGGAGGCTCTCCAGGGTCCCGCGCTCCCTCTCGCCGCTCACGGCGTCGGCCGCGGCGAGGACCACGAGCAGTGCACCGACGACCACGGCGAGCTGCAGTGTCAGGCTCACGGCCTCGCGCTGCTCGAGGAAGTTCAGCTCCTGGTTGGTCGCGATGAGGTAGGTGCTGATGCTCAGCAGGACCGTGTAGGCCAGCAGCAGCGTGAGGCCTTTGCCGGAGAGCCAGAGGTCTCGTAGCTCCTGACTCGCCACCACCAGCCACGACGGGCGAGTCCTGGACACCTGCGGGGTCGTGGCCGCTGCGGTTGCCTCAGCCATCGTCGGCCTCTTTCGTCACGGCGAGGAAGGCGTCGCTGAGCCGCCCGCCCTCGAGCGAGAAACCGAGCACGGGGATGCCGGCGTCGAGCAGACCGCGAAGCGCCTTCTCGGCGGAAGGCTCCACCGGCTCGTCTCCCGGGAGCCGCACGGGGACCTCGTCGGGGCTCCCGTCGAGGGAGGCGTCGTCGGCGACGAGCCGCAGCGAGGTCAGGGTGTGAAGGGCCTCGTCCCGCAGGTGTGTGGGCACGCGTACGACGCCCGCACGCGGTGCCGCCGCCCGGCGTACGACCTCGGTCGTCGTCCCCTCGGCGACGATGCGGCCGCGGTTCAGGATGACCACTTGGCTGCACACCTGCTCGACCTCGGCGAGGATGTGCGTGCTCAGCACGACCGTGACGCCGCGCTCGCGTGCGATGCGCGTCACCAGGTCGAGGATCTGTCGCTGGCCGAGCGGATCCAGGCCCAGGGTGGGTTCGTCGAGGAACACCACGCTCGGGTCGTTCACCAGAGCCCGCGCGATGCCGAGCCGCTGCCGCATTCCCCGGCTGAGTCCTCCGATCATGGAGCCCGCCCGGTCGCCGAGACCGACCTCGTCGAGCAGCCGTCGAGCCGTCTTCTGCGCCTCGGGGCGAGAAGAGCCGTACAACCGTCCCTGGTAGGTCAGCCATTCCTCGCTGGTCTGGCTTCGCGGGTAGCCCGGACTCTCGGGAAGGACCCCGACGCGGAGGCGGATGCCGCGAGGGTCCGTGTGGGGGACGCCTGCGATGCTGAAGGTGCCCGAGTCGGGCCGTAGCAGGGTCGAGAGCAGACGGATGAGTGTCGTCTTTCCCGCGCCGTTCGGGCCGAGCAGACCGAGCACGGCCCCTCGAGGGACCTGGAGGTCGATGCCGTCCACGGCGGTCCGGCTCCCGTAGGTCCGCACCAGGCCCTCGGCCTCGATGGCCGTCGCTCCCGGCGCCCCCAGGCTGGTCACCTGCCCGGCCGATCCCGCTGTGACGCTCACGACCTACCTCCGCTCGGTCTGGGCGTGGCCCCCGTCCATGGCGCCTACCTAGCTCTGGCCAGGGTAGGAAGCCGTCCCTGAACGTCCGCTGAACAGCGGTCTCGCTGCGGTCGCGACGCCCCGTGGTTAGCGAGCCCGAGTTTGGGTAGGTGGCTGCCGCGGAGTAACGCTTTGTCCTTTTTGCCCGTCATGTCCGACGTGCTCCATCGGTGCCGCGGTCTGCGGGGGCGGCGTGCCGCAGTTTCCGGTCCGGCCTGTCGAAGAGGTGATGCCACGCCGTGTGGGAGTTCATCGACGAACGCAAGATGCAGATCGCGTTCAACGCCTACCAACACGTCAGCCTGGTCGTGCAGGCGGTCATAGTCGCGGGCTTCATCGCCGTGGCTCTGGCCGTCGTCGTGACCCGGGTGAAGTCGCTCGAGCCCGTCGCCAACGCGATCAGCGTGGTCGGCTTGACGATCCCGTCCCTGGCCCTTCTGGGCCTGCTGATCCCGGTCGTCGGGATCGGGGTCGGGCAGGCCTTCCTCGCTGTCGCGTTCTACGCAGCGCTGCCGATCCTCCGCAACGCCGTCGTCGGCCTGAAAGGTGTCGACCAGACGCTTCTCGAGTCGGCTCGTGGCATCGGAATGGGGGAGGCGACCACCCTGATGCGGGTCCGCATCCCTCTGGCCTGGCCGGTGATCCTGGCCGGCGTACGCGTCTCCACGCAGATGTCCATGGGCATCGCAGCGATCGCTGCCTACGGGCTCGGCCCCGGGCTCGGTGCCTACATCTTCACCGGCCTGGCGCAGGTCGGAGGCGCCAACGCTCTCAACTCGGCGCTCGTCGGGACGGTCGGCATCGTCTTGCTGGCCCTCGTCCTCGACGCCCTCCTGCTCCTGCTCGGCCGCATGACCACCTCGAAGGGGATCCGACTCGCATGACCATCACCGAAAGCACCTCCGCGACCTCGACCTCACCGTCTGACAGCGGCGTGAGCGGGGTCGACATCGAGCTCGTCGACGTCACCAAGCGCTACGCCGGCCAGAAGACAGCCGCTGTGGACGGCCTGAGCCTGCACATCCCCGCCGGGGAGATCGTGATGTTCGTGGGCCCCTCGGGCTGCGGGAAGACCACGTCGCTGAAGATGATCAACCGGCTGATCGAGCCGACCTCCGGCACCATCACGATCGGTGGCGAGGACGTCCGGAGCCGCGACGTCGACCAGCTGCGGCGTCACGTCGGCTACGTGATCCAGGGCGGCAGCCTGTTCCCGCACATGACGGTCGCGGACAACATCGCCATCGTCCCGAAGCTCTTGAAGTGGGACGACAAGCGGGTCGCGGACCGGGTCGACGAGCTGCTGGACCTGGTCAACCTCGACCCGGCGAAGTACCGCGACCGCTACCCCCGTGAGCTCTCCGGCGGCCAGCAGCAGCGGGTCGGCGTGGCACGCGGGCTCGCCTCTGACCCCCCGGTGATCCTCATGGACGAGCCGTTCGGGGCCGTCGACCCCATCACCCGCCTGCGCCTCCAGGACGAGCTGATGAGCATCCAGGAGGAGCTGCGCAAGACCATCGTCTGCGTCACGCACGACATCGACGAGGCGATCAAGCTCGGCGACCGGCTGCTGATCCTGGGCGAAGGCGCGGAGATCGCGCAGTACGACACACCCGAGGCGATCCTCGCCGCGCCGGCCAACGAGTTCGTCGAGGACTTCGTCGGAGCCGGCTCGACGCTCAAGCAGCTCACGCTCACCCGCGTCAGCAGCGTCGACATCCAGGAGCGCACCGTCGCCCAGGTCGGAGAGCCCAGCGCGGACGCGATCGCACGAGCTCAGGCGAACGACGAGCGCGCCGTGGTCGTTCTCGACGAGCGCAGGCGGCCCCGGGCGTGGGCGTGGCTGCGAGAGATCCAGCAGCACGACACCGTCCAGCCGCGAGGAGAGGACGAGCTTGCCACGGTCGACCGACGGGCCACCCTCAACGACGCCCTCGACACCATGCTGACCTCGAGCCACGCCTGCGCGGTGGTGACCGGCCGGCGCGGCGAGTACGTCGGCGTCGTCGACTTCGACACGGTCACGAGCCACATGCGCTCGGTCGAGGAGCACGCCCAGTCGGCCTCGCAGAACGGCGGCGCCGGGGCAGGTGAGGGCCGGTGAGCGCAACCGACACCGCCCCGGTCGTCGATCACGCTCCAGCGAAGGAGAAGACCACCCTCTCGTCACGGGTCTCGCGCGAGTCGCTGGTGCTGCTTGTCACGCTGCCCGCGATCGTTGCCGTCGTCTTCGGCGCCTGGGCGTGGTGGCGCGCCAACGCCGACCTCGACTCGATCGAGGCCCGTCAGCTCGCGTGGGGGCTGGTGCTTGACCTTGTGGTGCAGCACGTGAAGCTCACCTTGGTCTCCGCCCTGTTCGTGGTGGCGATCGCCGTGCCTCTCGGGATCCTGCTCACGCGGCCGAGGCTTCGTCGCGCGGGCAGTGTGGTGGTCGCGATCGCGAACGCCGGCCAGTCCGCCCCCTCGATCGGGCTGATCGTGCTGCTTGCCATCTGGCTGGACTTCAAGTTCAGCACGGCGGTGGCCGCCTTGACGCTCTATGCGATCCTGCCCGTCCTGCGAAACACCATCACGGGCCTCGATGGCGTCGACCCGGCGCTCGTCGAGGCGGGGCGTGGCATCGGCATGTCCAACCGGGGGGTCCTGTTCCGCGTCGAGCTGCCCCTCGCCGTACCCGTGATCATGACCGGGATCCGGACGGCACTCGTGCTTCTGGTCGGCACGGCCACGCTCGCCACGTTCATCAACGCAGGCGGCCTCGGCTCGTTGATCGTCACCGGCATCACGCTCTTCCGGTACCCCGTCCTCGTCAGCGGCGCGCTCCTCGTGGCGCTGCTCGCCCTGCTCATCGAATGGGCGGGCCGGGTCCTGGAGCTGGTCGCCCGCCCGAAGGGAGTCTGACCTTGTCTCGTCTTCGTCTCCGAATGGCCGCGGGCCTCGGCGCGATCGTTGCGCTCGCCCTCACCAGCGCCTGCGGGCTGGGCACCGCAGGCGGGTTCGTCCCCACCGGCAAGCTCGCCGGGCCACTCGCGGACGTCGAGCGGTTCAAGGGCGCCGACGTCGCGGTGGGCTCGAAGAACTTCAGCGAGCAGGTCCTCCTCGGCAAGATCGCGGTGATCCTTCTGCGCTCGGCGGGCGCCGACGCCACCGACCTCACGAACATCCCGGGCAGCGCCAGCGCTCGTTCCGCACAGCTCGAGGGGCGGGTCGACCTCTTGTGGGACTACACCGGCACCGCGTGGATCTCCTACCTCGGACACGCCAAGGGCATTCCCGACGAGCAGAAGCAGTTCGGAGCAGTGCGTGAGGAGGACCAGAGGAAGAACGGGCTGGTCTGGCTCCCGCCCGCACCGATGAACAACACCTATGGCTTCGCCGCCACGAGGAAGGTCGCGCAGCGGCTCGGTGTCGAGAAGCTCTCCGATCTCAAGGACGTCCCCAAGGAGGAGCGCACCTTCTGTGTGGAGTCGGAGTTCGCCAACCGCAACGACGGGCTCGAGCCGATGCTGAAGGCCTACGACATCCCGCTCGGCTCGGAGGTCCCGCGCGAGAGCATCAAGACGCTCGACACCGGAGCGATCTACGCGGCCACCGCCAAGGGGACCTGCAACTTCGGCGAGGTCTTCACCACCGACGGCCGGATCAAGGCCTTGAACCTCCAAGTCCTCCAGGACGACCGGAAGTTCTTCCCCGCCTACAACGTCTCGGTCGTGGTCCGGGACGAGGTGCTCGAGCGGCACCCTCAGATCGAGGAGATCTTCGACCCTGTGGCCGAGAAGCTGACCGACGAGACGCTCATCGAGCTCAACGCCCAGATCGATGTCGACGGGCGTGAGCCCGCAGACGTGGCCTACGAGTGGCTCGAGTCCGAAGGTTTCATCGAGTAGCGCGGGGGTGCGCCCCTAGGATCGGGCGCGTGACCGACGCCGCAGCGATCCAGGCCGACCTCGAGCGAGCCGTCACCGCCCGCGAGGAGCACGCTCAGCTCGTCCGGAGGCTCATGGCGTCGGCGCCACACCTCGCCGAACTCGAGCAGCGAGTCCTCGCCGCACGCCAGAAGCTCGCGAGCGAGACCGCCGACGTTGAGCGGCTGGAGTCGTTCTCGGGGGCCAAGATCTGGGCACACCTGAAGGGGTCGCACGCAACCGACCTGGAGCGGGAGACCGCCGAGCGCGAGGCCGCCCGGTACGTCGTCGCCGAGGCGGAGGCCAGACGCGACATGCTGCTGCGCGACCGTGCCGCCCTTGAGACCAGGATCGCCGAGCTCGGCGATGTCGAGTCGCGCTTCAGCTTGGCGATGGCCCGCAAGGAGGTCTGGCTGAGCGACAGCGGTAGCGGATCCGCCCAGGAGCTCGCCACGATCGCCCACCGGCGGGGAGTGCTCGCCGCGCTCGACAGGGAGGCCCGAGAGGCTCACGCCGCGGGCCGCGCAGCCCACGAGCTGCTCTCGCAGGCGGCTTCGCTGCTCGGCCGTGCCGGGACGTGGTCTGCGGTGGACACGGTCGGCGGCGGGATGCTCACGGACATGATGAAGTACGACAACGTCGACCGCGCCACGGAAGCGCTGCGCCGCGCGGACGTCGCGCTTTCGCGGTTCTCGCGCGAGCTCGCCGACGTCGACCTGCCGGACGTGCGCGGCGTCGAGGTTGACCAGCTGATGCGAAGCTTCGATGTCTGGTTCGACAACATCTTCAGCGACATCGCCGTCCGGTCCAGGATCCAGGACGCCGCACGCAGGGTGGACGACGCGCTTCGCCAGGTCGGTCAGGCCCTCACCGCGGTCGCGCAGAAGGGTCGTCACATCTCCGCGGAGCTGTCGGCACTGGACGCACGCCGCGAGGAGCTCCTGCTCGGCCGCTCCGGCTAGGGTTCCGGGGTGGACGACCCGTCGCTGTGGATCTTCGCCATGCTCGCCCTGGCAGGGCTGCTGGCGGGGTGGGTCGACGCCGTGGTCGGCGGGGGCGGGTTGATCCAGCTGCCCGCCCTCGTGGTCGGGCTGCCGGGGGCGGCGCCGGTGCAGATCCTGGCCACCAACAAGCTCGGCTCCGTGTGCGGTACGACGGCCAGCTCCCTCACCTACTACCGGCGGGTCAGGCCGGACCCGCGTACCTTCGGGCCGCTCATGCTGCTCGCCTTCGCCGGCTCGCTCGGGGGAGCTCTCGTCGCCTCACAGATCCCCAAGGAGGCCTTCGACCCGATCGTCCTCGTGGTGCTCGTCATCGTCGGCGGGTACGTCCTCTTCAAGCCGTCCGTCGGCGAGCTCACCATGCTGCGCTTCGCCGGGCACCGGCACGTCCTCGCGGCAATGGTCGCGGGAGCGGTGATCGGCTTCTACGACGGTGCGCTCGGACCTGGCACGGGCTCCTTCTTCGTGTTCACCCTGGTCGGCCTGCTCGGCTACAACTTCCTTGAGGCGTCGGCGAAGGCCCGCATGGCCAACTGGGCCACGAACGTCGCTGCGCTCTGCGTCTTCGTGCCGCAGGGGGCCGTGCTCTGGAAGATCGGCCTGGTGATGGGCGCCTGCAACCTGCTGGGCGGCTACATCGGCGCCCGGACGGCGGTCGCCAAGGGCGCAGGCTTCGTCCGCGTGGTCTTCGTGGTCGTGGTCGGGGCGTTCATCCTCAAGATCGGCTCCGACGTGATCGGGCAGCTGTGGTGAGCGAGCCGACGTCCTACCTCACCGTGCGCCGTCCCGCGGAGGCGGAGATCGAGGTCAAGCGGTCCCGTTTCCTGTGCCGGATCGAGCAGGTCACCACCGAGGAACAGGCACGGGCGGCGGTCGAGGAGGAGCGCAAGCGGCACTGGGACGCCCGCCACCACTGCTCCGCGTTCGTCCTCGGTCCCTCCGCGGACGTGCAGCGCTCCAACGACGACGGAGAGCCCTCGGGCACAGCCGGCGCCCCGATGCTCGAGGTGCTCCGCGGTCGCGATGTCAGCGACGTGGTGGCGGTCGTGACCCGATGGTTCGGGGGAGTCCTCCTCGGCGCCGGTGGGCTCGTCCGGGCCTACTCCGACGCGGTCCGGGCCGGGCTCGACGAGGCAGGGGTCCGCGAGCGGCGGCTCGTGCACATGTACGACGTCGACGTACCCCATGCGGATGCGGGCAAGCTGGAGCACGACCTCCGCGCACACGAGGTCGCCGTGCTCGGCGTGGACTACGGCGCCAAGGTGCGGCTGCACCTTGCCGTGCCCGCCGCGGACACCGAAGGCCTGCCTCGTCTGCTCGCCGGGCTGAGCGGTGGGGAGCTCGAGCCCGAGCCCGGTGGCAGTGGCTGGGTCGATCTCTGACGTCGAGCCCTGAAGTAGACCTCTGAAACGGCGCGGACCAGGGCGTTCTGGACCTCTGCTCTTGTCGTGGCTCTCCCACGGGTGCGACGGTGGACGCAACCGAAGGGGGCCGCTTCGGCGGGGCCACGGGTGACGCGGGAGAGGAGCCACGGGGTGGGTGAGTACGTCGACGTCGGACCGGTCCACATGTGGTTCGAGACTCGTGGCCAGGGCGAGAACCTGGTGCTCATGCACGGAGGACTGGACACCAACGCGTCCTGGGCAGCCCAGATGGATCCCCTCTCGAAGCACTTCCGCGTCTTCGCGCCCGAACGGCGCGGCCACGGTCACACCCCCGACGTCGAGGGAGCACTCTCGTTCCGCGTCATGACCGAGGACGCTGTCGCTTTCATCGAACGGGTCGTCGGGACGCCGGTCCACCTCGTCGGATGGAGCGACGGTGCGATCGTCGGCCTGCTGGTGGCCCTCGACCGCCCTGACCTGGTCCGCAAGCTGGTCCTCATCGGCTGCAACGTCGAGCAGGAGGCCCTGGTGCCGCAGGCGCGCGACATCGCCGACGAGCCCGCCGACAGCCCGATGTACCAGCCCTTGCGCGCGGTGTACGAGGCAGTCTCCCCGGACGGCCCCGACCACTGGCCGGCCCTCTACGAGAAGCTGACGAGCATGTGGCGGCGCGAGCCGCACATCCCCCTGGAGGACCTGGCCCGGGTCCGGTCCCGCAGCCTGGTCATGGTCGGCGACGACGACCTGGTCAAGCTCGAGCACTCGATCGCGATGTACCGCGCGATCCCGGACGCCGAGCTCGCAGTGGTCCCCGGGACCTCCCACGTGGCGCCGATGGAGAAGCCGGACCTGGTCAACCACATCCTGACCGACTTCCTGCGCTTCGACGCCCCACCGACCCTGCTCCCGATCCGACGCGCGTCGGCAGCGGCGCCGGCGTAGCCCATGGAGTGGCGCGACCGCCTCGCCGCTCACCTCCGCTCGGGGCAGGTGTCGCGCGTGGTCTACGGGTCCATCATCGGTCTGGCACTCGTCCTCACGCTCGAGGCGCACCCACCACGGCTGGGGGTCGCCATCGGGACGCTTCTCGCGACCGCCGTGGCCGTCGCCCTCGCCGAGCTGTACAGCGAGCTGATCGGCGGCCGGGCAGCCGCGAGCATGGGGGGCGTTCCCGAGCCGTTGAGGATGGTCGCGGGCGACTCGGCGGCAGTCGCGTTCGGGGTCGCGTTCCCGAGCGTCTTCTTCGTCGCCGCTGTGTTCGGGCTCCTCGACTACGACAGTGCCTTCACGGTGGCGAAGTGGACTGGGCTGGGTCTCATCTCCGGCTACGGCTATATCGCCGGACGACTCTCCGGTTCACGGCCTGGACGGGCTCTGCTGGAGGCTGCTGCTGTCGGTCTCGTCGCGGGGGTGCTCATTGCCCTCAAGGCGCTGGTCCACTGACGACGTCGGGTCGTCAGCCGCCACCTGCACGACTTCCTCAGGACTCTGGAGGAGCCAGGCAGCGGCCCGGGGGAGCGAGCGCCGGAGCTTCAGAACATGCCGTTGTCGTTGGCGGAGGTCTCCGGCACGACCTGGAGCACGTCCCAGTGCTCCACGACCTTGCCGTCGGCATCCAGCCGGAAGATGTCGATGCCGGCGTAGTCCGAGTCGCCCGGCCAGGTCTGACGGCAGTGCAGCACCACGAGGTCGCCCTCGGCCACCGCGCGCACGAACTCGACGTGCTTGCCGGGGTACTCCCGCGCCATCTTCTCGAAGTAGTCGATGAACGCCTGCTTGCCGTCGCCGACATCGGGGTTGTGCTGGATGTAGGTCTCGCCCGCGTACTGCGCGATCGCCTCCGCAGGCCGGCACCGGTTGAACATCAGGTCGTAGAACGCCTGGACGTTCGACTTGTTGCGCTCCAGGTCGCTGCTCGTCATCACGAGGACCGCATCCCCTCTCCCGTCAGAACATGACCGCGGCGGTCGGAGCGACGTCGGTGCGCATGGCCCGCCACAGCTCGGCGACCGCGCCCTTCCGCTGCTCGGTCACGATCCCGGCCCGCTGCAGCGCGACGAGGTTGCCGCCTCCGAGGTAGGCCGCTCCCAGCGCGTCCACGCCCAGGCGTACGTCGGACTCCGCCGTCGTCGTCTCCACCGTTGCTTCACCGGCACCGTCCGCCCGGATCCGCCAGCGGCCCGCATTCCACGGTGCTGCCTTGTCGATCACGTCGACCACGACGTCACATCGCGGCCCCCACGTCCGTTCCCGAAGCGCCTCTGGCAGGTCGACCAGGCGTACCCAGAGGCTGTCGTAGGTCGCCACGTCCGAGGTCGACCGCGGCCCCCCGACCCAGGGCAGGATCGGGTCGTCGACGCCGACGGTGCTGACCTTGACGGTCCCGATCAGGTCGAAGTCGAGCAGCCGGCGGAGGAGTGCCAGCCGGGCGGCAGGGTCGCCCACGAGGACCCACACCTTGAGCTCGCCTGCAGGGCGGGCACGCTCCCACTTGTGGGTGCGACGGAACATCGCGAACCCGACGTCGGCCCCGCCGCGACGCGCGAAGAGCACGCGCCAGGGCTCCTTGTCCCTTTGATGCTCGGGCAGGAGCTGGCAGACCCGGGCGTAGTAGCCGGCCTCGCCGACGACCGCCCCGAGGGCAGCGCTCGCGAGGTGACACTCCCGCATCCGCTTCGGAACGTCGGGATCCGAGACCGTCGCCAGGTGGGTCGTCACCGCCGCGGCGGCATCATCCAGGTCCGGAGCCGTGAGCGTCGTACCTCGGCCGAGGGTCACCTCGAGCTCGTGGGATGCGAGCCCGTAGCCGTAGCGGCCGTAGATGGCCGGCTCGCTCGCGTGGAGCGCGGAGACGTAGGTGCCTTCCTCCGCGTGCACCTGCTCGAGGTGGTGACGAAGCATCGCGCTGAGCACGCCCTTGCGCCGATGATCGGGGTGCACGCCCACCCAGGTGAGGCCGGAGCACGGCACCTGCCTGACGCCCGCATCGGGTCCCGGGATCGTCAGCGCCAACGGGAAGACGCCGTAGACGCCGGCGTAGGTCGAGGGGTCCTGGCCGTCCATCTCCGCGGCGAAGCGTTGATCCTCGGGAAGGCCGACCAGCTGCTCCTCGGCGGGCGCGGCCGGGACCTCGTCGAACCAGACGATGTGGTCGGTGGCGAGGAAGCGCTCCGAGTCGGTGGCGCGGGAGACCCGGATGCGGTTGTCGGTCATGGGCCCAGCCAACCGCTCACGGCACGATGCCTCAAGCCGTTTATGCGGGTCCGAGCCCTAGGCTGCTCGGATGACCCCCGTGGAGGTACGACCGCTCACCGACGGCGACGACGTGGATGCGCTCGACGAAGGAGACCCACTGGCCTGGATGACCGCGTGGTGGCGCTCCATCCCCGAGCTGCCGTTCCGGTGGTTCGTCGGGCTCCTCGACGGTGAGCCGGTCGGGGTGGCCGCAGGGTGCCCGCGGCCCATGGCTGCCGGGGGCACGGGCTACGCGCTCCTCAACGTCGTCCCACGAGCACGACGCTACGGCGTCGGGACTGCCCTGCGCCGGGCTGTCGAGGACTCCGTGCGCGGCGAGGTGCCAGGCTTGGTCTACAGCTATCTCGAGGGGGACAGCGCGGCGGAAGCGGCGGTCCGCGCCTGGGGCCTCTCGGAGCTGGGCCGTCACCACGAGAGCGTGCTCGACCTGACCACGGTCGACCGCGACGTGCTCCGGCAGAAGGCCGCGTTAGCCGGCGTCGAGCTGGCCCCTCTCGGACCCCTCGAGGAGATGACCGATGCGGACTGGGCGGATCTCCACGCGTTCGTGAAGGCGCGCTTCGGTGAGGCGCCGGACACCGCCGATGGGGGCGGCGATCTGCCCGTCGACGTCTTCCGTGGCAGGGTCCAGGAGCCGTGGATGCTCCACACCGCGCACGTCGACGGCGTTCTCGTCGGGATCACGTTCGTGACAGCACGGCCCGGACGGGACGACGCCACGAACACGTTCTTCACCGGAGTCCACCCCGACGCTCGCGGGCGCGGCATCGCGGGAGCGCTCAAAGCAGCCCAGGCCCTGGACCTCGCCGCTCACGGCGTGGCTGCCGTCTACACGCAGAACATGGACGGCAACGAGCCGATCCTCGCCGCGAACCGCAGCCTGGGCTTCCGCCGCGACTCCGGGTACGTCGAGGTGCTTGCCCCGACGCCACGGCACAGCGGTCACTGATGTGCAGAGGTGCCTCTGGTGGGCGTCCCGCGAACACGAACCCGCGACCTGGGCCCGCTATGGCCCTCGCCGCTCAGCCCCGACGATTCGCGACCACATCACGGTGTTTCGGGCATTGGCTTGAATCGGCGAACTTCCTGGGGCCAGCCGCACGCTTCCGCGATCTTGCCGGCCCACATCTTGGCGGACTCCTCGTCTGCCACGTCCACCACGGTGAGACCGCCGAGGAACTCCTTGGTCTCGACGAAGGGCCCGTCGGTGAACGTCAACGTGCCGCTGGTCGCGTCGGCGCTGAAGGCCGTGTCGGTTTCCTCCTCCAGCCCTCCCGCGAACACGTACACGCCGGCAGCCTTCATCTCGTTCACGACCGCCATGGCGAGCGGCGCCCGCCCGCGGAACCACTCCTCGGTGTGGTCTCCGACCCACTGCTGGTTGAAGTAGATGAGGTACTCGGTCATGTCGGCCCCTTGTTCCAGTCGCGGACCCGGTGTCCGCCTCAACCTATCCACGAACGGCGACCAGCGGATGCGACATCGTCAGGAGGGGAATTTCACGCCCGTGATCGCATGGCGGCGGCTTGACTCCGGGTGACTCAGAACAGCGGTCAACCGGGCGCCGTGTTCTTGCCCTAGCTTCGGTGACCGACGATCAAGCGCCGCATGAGCCGATAGATCGCGAAGACCCAACCACCGCCGCCTCCGGCCAGGGACTGCTCGCCCAGGAACTGTGCATTCGGGTCGCTCCCCGTCGTGTGGACATGCGGAGACCTCTGACTCCGCGCGAACCTTTTGGCCGCCTTGCGGTCAGGGTTCGTGCGGCCCGGCGTCAGGTCGCCCATGGTTCGTCTCCTGAAGAGCGAAGAACGGACACATCCTCGGCATGGTCGTCGCGCTCCGCGCGGGCGCGTCGGAGAAGCGACATGACGAGTGATGGGGCTTTTGCCCCGGTCAGGGTATGACGCGAGGCTGAGGTCCGTCTCAGGAACCAGCGCCCTCCGGGAAAGAGACTCCAGTGGCGCTGTGGCAGCGGTAGCCGTACGGGTTCTTGTGGAGATACTGCTGGTGGTAGTCCTCGGCGTAGTAGTACGTCGGGGCCGGCTTGATCTCGGTGGTGATCGGGCCGTAACCGCGCTCGGCGAGCACGGGCTCGTACGCCGCGGTCAGCTCCTTCGCGATCCGCTCCTGCTCCTCCGAGAGCGTGTAGATGGCCGAGCGGTACTGCGTGCCCACGTCGTTGCCCTGCCGCATGCCCTGGGTCGGGTCGTGGAACTCGTAGAACGCCTTCACCAGGTCGGCGTACGACACCTTCGACGGGTCGTACACCACGCGCACTGCCTCGGTGTGGCCGGTTCGTCCGCTGCACACCTCTTGGTACGACGGGTGGGGGGTGCTGCCGCCGGCGTACCCGACCGAGGTCGACCAGACGCCAGGCTTCTGCCAGAAGACCTCCTCGGCACCCCAGAAGCAGCCGAGACCGAAGACCGCGACCTCGTAGCCGGCCGGGATGTTGGACTCGTCGGTCACGAGCGGGGCGTCGAGGACGAGGTGCCGCTCGGCGAGGGTGAACCAGCGCTCCGCGCGACCGGCGAGGGCCTGGTCGGGGCCGGGGATCTCGAGCTTGTGGCGGTTGAACAGCACTGCTCCTCCTCTGACGTCGGCGGTGCTTTCCGCAGGGCCCTTGGGAAACCTGCACTCCCCCGGTGATATTCCCCAAGGGGAGTGACGCTTTCCCAAGCGACCTTGGGAAAGCAGGGGCTCCCGAGGGGCGGGTAGGGTCGGCCAGGTGAGTGAGCAGAGCCAGAAGACAGGTTTCGAGACCCGCGCCATCCACGCCGGATACGAGCCGGACCCGATGACCGGCGCGGTGATCCCGCCCATCTACGCCACGAGCACCTACAAGCAGGACGGTGTCGGCGGCATGCGGGGAGGCTATGAGTACTCCCGCACTGCGAACCCCACCCGCACCGCCCTCGAGGGCAACATCGCAGCCCTCGAGGAGGGTGAGCGGGGCTTCGCGTTCGCCAGCGGCCTCGCCGCCGAGGACACCCTGCTCCGCACGCTCTGCAAGCCCGGTGACCACGTGGTCATCCCCGACGACGCCTACGGGGGCACCTACCGCCTGTTCTCGAAGGTCGAGGAGCCGTGGGGCCTCGACCACACCCCCGCGCAGGTCGCCGACGTCGATGCCGTGCGTGCCGCGATCCAGCCCGGTCGCACCAAGGTCGTGTGGGTCGAGACGCCGACGAACCCCTTGCTCAACATCGCCGACATCGAGGCTCTGGCGACCGTTGCCCACGACGCCGGCGCGCTCCTTGTCGTCGACAACACCTTCGCCTCGCCGTACCTCCAGCAGCCCCTGACCCTGGGCGCCGACGTCGTCGTGCACTCGACGACGAAGTACTGCGGCGGCCACTCCGACGTCGTGGGCGGCGCAGTGGTCGTGAAGGACCACGAGATCGCCGACGGCCTCGCCTTCCACCAGAACTCCATCGGCGCCGTTGCCGGCCCCTTCGACTCCTGGCTGGTCCTGCGCGGGCTCAAGACCCTCGGGGTGCGCATGGACCGCCACTGCGACAACGCCGAACGGGTCGTCGAGTTCCTCAACGGCCACCCGGGGGTGTCGCAGGTGATCTACCCCGGCCTCGAGGAGCACCCCGGGCACAAGGTCGCGAGCAAGCAGATGAAGAGGTACGGCGGCATCGTCTCCTTCCGGGTCGAGGGTGGCGAGCAGAAGGCCCTCGACGCCTGCGCGAAGGCCACGGTGTTCACCCTGGGCGAGTCCCTCGGCGGGGTCGAGTCGCTGATCGAGCACCCGGGTCGGATGACCCACGCCTCTGTGGCAGGCACCGAGCTCGAGGTCCCCGCCGACCTGATCCGGCTCAGCGTCGGCATCGAGACCGCCGACGACCTCATCGCCGACCTGGCCCAGGCCCTCGGGTGACCAGAGCCCTCGTCGCCTGCGTCGACTTCGGTTCCACCTTCACCAAGGCGGCGCTGGTCGACGTCACGACCGGCGAGCTCGTAGCCAAGGCGGAGGCCCGTACGACGGTCGACACCGACGTCCTCGACGCGTGGGACGTCTGTCTCGCGCAGCTTTCGGAGGTCGATCCGGGTGCGGCCACGGCCGAGGTGCTGGCCTGCTCGAGCGCAGGGGGCGGCCTGCGGATCGCCGTCGTGGGCAACGAGGAGCTGGTCACCGCCGAAGCGGGCCGAAGGGTGGCGCTGTCGAGTGGCGGCCGGGTCGTGCACGTCGCGAGCGGAGGTCTCGACGAGGCGAGGCTCGCCGACCTGCGCGAGAGCCGGCCCGACGTCGTACTCCTGGTCGGCGGCACCGACGGCGGCAACTCCGAGGTGCTCCTGTCGTGCACGAAGGTCCTGGCCGGGTCGGCCTGGTCGGGGCCGGTCGTGGTGGCAGGCAACGTCGACGCTCGCGACGAAGTGGCCGCGCTGCTCGATGCGGCAGCGACGCCGTACGTCGTGGCCGACAACGTCGTGCCTCAGATCGGGGTGCTCGCACCTGACTCGGCGAGGGCGGCGATCCGCGAGATGTTCCTGCGCCACGTGATCGGCGGCAAGCACCTCTCCGAGCGCGCCGACTTCACCGAGATGGTGCATGGCGCGACGCCGGACGTCGTCCTGACCGCCGTGGAGCTGCTCGCACGGGGCGTCGACGAGGAGCAATCCGGTGCCGGCGACGTGGTGGTGGTCGACGTGGGCGGCGCGACGACCGACGTGTACTCCGTGGTGGAGGTCGACCCGGAGGACTCCGGGCTCTCGCGCGAGGTGGTCGCCACCGTCCCCGCCTCCCGCACCGTCGAAGGGGACCTCGGCATGAGGTGGAGCGCACTGCCGACGGTCGAGGCGGGCATCGGGACGGGCCTGCTTGAGGACGAGGACGAGCGTGCCACGGCCTGGGAGGTCGCCGAGCACCGGCACGCCGACCCGGGCTACGTCCCGCTCAGCGACGACGAGCTCCACCGTGACCAGGGGCTCGCCTCGGTCGCGGTCGGCGTGGCCGTGCGCAGGCATGCCGGCCGGGCCCAGGTCGTGTTCGGCGCCGACGGGCGGGTGGTCGAGCGCACGGGCAAGGACCTCCGCGAGGTGGACCTGATGGTCGGCTCGGGGGGCGTGCTGCGGCACAGCGGAGCCAGTGGCCCGCGAGTGATGTCGCGTCTGCTGTCCGACGACGGACAGGGCTGGCAGCTGCCCCGCCACCCTCGCATCGTGGTCGACGTCGACTACGTGCTGGCCCCCGCGGGACTCCTCGCCACGCGACATCCCGGGGCGGCATACCGTCTTCTGCAGCGCCTGCGTTGACGGGTTCACCTACGCTGTCGCCATGGGTATGGGGAACCGGCTGACCGGCGGCATGGGCAGGCTGAGGGAGCGCCAGCGCCGCCGTTCCGACGACCGTTTCGCCGAGCGCTTCGCGGCACAGTTCGCCCACCAGTGGGCCCAGGTCCGAGCCGAGCGGCAGCAGGAGACCCGGAGCGAGCCCCGGATCGACGCAGGCCCTACGAACTTCAGCCGGGCACAGGTTCCCTGGGCGGTAGACCTCGTCGCTGCCTGGGCCTGGCGGTTCCTGGTGATCTGCGCCGCGGGGTACGTGATCCTCTGGGTGGTCGCGAGGTTCTCGGTGGTGTTCTTGCCGCTGGCAGTCGCGCTCCTCTTGACCGCGCTGGCTATTCCGCTGGTCGACCTCGCCGGCAGGATCGGCATCAACAGGCGGGTTGCCTCGCTCCTGGTGGTCATCGGTGGCCTCGGTTTCGTGGTGCTCCTCCTGACCTTCGTCGGCACCCAGATCTCTCGTGGATTCAGCGACCTTGCGGACCAGGTCGTGACCGGTCTAGATGAGATCCGGACCTGGCTCCAGGAGGGGCCGCTCAACGCGTCCGAGTCACAGATCAACGACTACATCGGCGCGGCCCAGGACCTGGTGACGAACTCCAACGAGGAGGTCGTCTCGCGAGTCTCCGCGGTCGGTACGACGATCGGCCACATCGTCGCGGGCTTCTTCATCGTCCTCTTCGCCTCCTACTTCTTCCTGTCCGACGGCGGCCGCATCTGGGCCTGGGTGGTCAGGCTCTTCCCCCGCGCCGCCCGGTTGCGCGCAGACGGCTCGGGCCGGGTCGCCTGGAAGTCGCTGACGCAGTTCGTCCGCGCCACTGTGCTCGTCGCCTTCGTCGACGCGATGGGCATCATGGCGGTGGCGATCGTGCTCGACGTGCCGTTCGCGACCGCGATCGGTGTGCTGGTCTTCCTGTTCTCGTTCATCCCGATGATCGGCGCGGTGATCTCGGGCTCCGTCGCGGTGCTCGTTGCGCTGGTCGCCCATGGCTGGGTGGTGGCGCTGATCATGCTGGGCGGCGTGATCGCGGTGCAGCAGATCGAGGCACACGTGCTGCAGCCGTTCCTGCTGGGCCGCTTCGTCTCCGTCCACCCGCTCGGCGTGATCGTTGCGATCGCCATGGGCGTGCTCGTCGCGGGAATCGCCGGCGCCCTGGTGGCCGTGCCGCTGGTGGCGACGCTGAACGCCGTCGCCACCTACCTCGCCGCGGAGGCCGACGGGCCCGACTCCGTGCCTGTGGGTGAGCCGCCGTCCGACGGCTCGCACAGCTGAGCCGGGAGCCGCGTGGCCTACTCCGCTACCGTGACCGGCGTCGCCTCCGCACGTGCGGCGAGCGGCACCTCCTTGATGAAGAAGGCGACCCCGAGCGCGACCAGCACGAGAGGTACGGCGGAGAGGAACATGTCGTGCAGGGCGCTGCTGAACGCGCCGGTCACGATGTCCTGCAGCGGCCCGGGAAGCGCCCGGATCGCCTGCACGTCGTTCGCCATGGTGTCCACGTTGCCGATCGCCGCCGGTGGTGTGTCGACGGGGGCCTCGCGGATCGCGTCGGCGAGATGCACTGCCAGACGGCTGGAGAGGATCGCTCCGAAGAGGGCGGTGCCGAACGACCCGCCCATCTGCCGGAAGAACGCCACCGACGCCGTGGCCACTCCCATGTCGGAGCGGTCCACGGAGTTCTGCACCACGACGATGAGCACCTGCATGGTGAGGCCGAGGCCCAGACCCATGACATACATGGAGACTCCGGCCTGCCAGTAGGGCGTGCGGCTGTCGAGGGTGGAGAGCAGCACCAGAGCGATGGCCGTCACCGTCGCACCCATGATCGGGTACATCCGGTAGCGGCCGGTGCGGCTCATCCGTCGGCCCGCGGCGATGGAGGTGGTGAAGATGCCCACCACAAGCGGCAGCATGGCCAGCCCGGACTCGGTCGGGGACATGCCGTCGACCACCTGCAGGTAGACGGGGATGAAGATCATGGCGCCGAACATCGCCGCGCCGATCATGAAGCCGAACAGGTTGGCGATGGAGAAGATCGAGTTGCGGAACAGCCGCATCGGGATGATCGGCTCGGTCGCGCGGAGCTCCACCAGCACGAAGACGACTGCCAGGGCGAGACCCCCGACGAGGAGCGCCAGCGACGTCCGCGAGCCCCAGCCGAGTGTCGGGCCGGCCCAGGCGGTGTAGAGCAGCAGCGAGGTCACCGAGGCCACCACGACCGCCGCGCCGAGGTAGTCGATGCTGTGCTCGCGGCGCACGTGCGGGATCTTGAGCGCCGCCGAGGTGACCACGAGCGCGACGAGCCCGATCGGGATGTTGACGAAGAAGATCCACTCCCAACCGGGCCCGTCGGCGAACCATCCGCCGAGCACCGGACCGAGGACCGAGGAGGTGCCGAAGACGGCGGCGAAGTAGCCCTGGTAGCGCCCGCGCTCGCGCGGAGGGATGACGTCGCCGATGGTGGCCATCGCGAGCGCCATGAGACCGCCGCCGCCGAGGCCCTGGATCGCCCGGAACGCGATGAGCTGATTGATGTCCTGGGAGAAGCCGGCGAGGAGCGACCCGACGAGGAAGGTGACGATCGCGACCTGGAACAGCAGTCGCCGTCCGTACAGGTCGGAGATCTTGCCCCACAGCGGCGTGGAGGCGGTGGCGGTCAGCAGGTAGGCGGTCACGACCCAGGAGAGCTTGTCGAGGCCGCCGAGCTCGCTGGTGATACGGGGCAGGGCGGTCCCGACGATGCTCTGGTCGAGTGCGGAGAGGAACAGGCCCACCATGAGGCCGCCCATCACCACCAGGATCTGGCGGTGGGTGAGGTAGCCGTCGGTGTCGGGGGTCACGGTGACTCCTGGTGGTCGAGTTCTTCGAGAAGGCGGTTGAGCAGGGTGCGCAGGCGCTCGCGGTCCTCGGGGGGCCAGGACTCGAGCAGGCCGCCGACGAGTGCCCGCCGGCGTTGGGCGCCGGCCTCGAGCCTCGTGCGCCCTTCAGTGGAGAGTGCGATCCGGCTTGCCCGGCCGTCGTCGGGGTCGCAGGTGCGCTCCAGCAGGCCGCGGTCCTCGAGATGGCGCACCTGTCGGCTGACCGTCGAGGCGTCGACGTCGAGCGCGGCGGCCAGGGTCGAGAGCCGCATGGGCCCGCCCTGCAGCAGGGCCTTCATCAAGAGGATCGCGGAGAAGTCGAGGTCCTCGCCGGGCATGCGCTGCCGCATCCGGCGTCCCAGGCGGGCGAGGGTGACCATGACGGCTTCCTCGGCGGTCGCCGGCACGGTGTAGGCGGGCGAGGCGGTGGGGGAGGGCATCGCTCTAGGATGAGTGAGTTGCGTGTGCCATGCAAGTTATTTCCACGTGACGGTGCTCACCGGTCCCGGAGTCGCGAGCCGCAGGCAATATGGTGTGCGGCATGAGCGCCCCAGCCTCCGCAGCACCGGTTCCGATTCCCACGCTCGACGACATCCGCCGCGGCGCGGAGGTGCTGCGGGACATCGCGATCAAGACGCCGATGGAGGAGTCGCGCTGGCTCTCCGCAGTCGCCGGTGGTCCGGTGCTGCTCAAGTGCGAGAACCTCCAGCGCACCGGCTCGTTCAAGATCCGCGGCGCCTACCTGCGCATGTCGCGGCTCTCGGAGGAGGAGCGCGCCGCCGGAGTGGTGGCGGCAAGCGCGGGCAACCACGCGCAAGGGGTCGCGCTCGCGGCGGGGCTGCTCGGCATCAAGGCGACCGTCTTCATGCCGACCGGGGCGCCGATCCCCAAGGAGAAGGCCACCCGCGGGTACGGCGCCGAGGTGGTCTTCGAGGGGCACAGCGTCGATGCTGCCCTGGTCCGGGCCAAGGCGTTCGCCGAGGAGACCGGCGCGGTGCTCATCCACCCCTTCGACCACCTCGACATCGTGACCGGCCAGGGTTCCTGCGGTCTGGAGATCCTCGAGCAGGCACCGAACGTGGAGTCCGTTCTCGTGCCGACCGGCGGGGGTGGGCTCGTTGCGGGCATCGCCACAGCGATCAAGAGCATCAAGCCCGACGTGCAGGTGGTCGGCGTCCAGGCGGAGGGCGCCTCGGCCTACCCGGCCTCACTCGCCGCGGGCCACCCCGTCGCGCTGGAGACGATGACCACGATGGCCGACGGCATCGCGGTCGGCTGCCCCGGCGAGGTGCCCTTCCAGGCCATCTCCGAGTACGTCGACGACATCGTCACCGTGAGCGAGGAGTCGATGTCGCGGGCGCTCCTCATGCTGCTCGAGCGCGCAAAGCTGGTGGTGGAGCCCGCCGGGGCTGCGGCCGTCGCTGCTCTCATGGATCACCCGGACCGCTTCCCGACGCCCACGGTTGCGGTGCTCTCAGGCGGCAACGTCGACCCTCTGCTGCTGATGCGGGTGATCCGGCACGGCATGGCAGCGGCCGGCCGCTACCTCGTGTTCCGCGTCCGCATCCCCGACCTGCCCGGCGGGCTCGCCCGACTGCTGAAGGAGCTCGCGGACCTCGACGCGAACGTGCTCGACGTCGTCCACGAGCGCACCTCGGCGCACCTGCACCTGGGGGAGGTCGAGGTGGCGATGCAGGTGGAGACCCGCGGCACACCTCACGCCGAGCGGGTGCTCGCCCGACTGCGCGAGTGTGGCTACCACGTCTCCGAGCAGGGCTAACGAGCCATGTAGCCACCGTCGACGTACACCTCGGTGCCGGTCATGAAGGACGCGTCGTCGCTGGCGAGGAACGCCACGACGGCAGCGACCTCCTCGGGCTTGCCGAACCGACCCATCGGGGTCATGTCGATCATCATCTGCTCGAACGGCGTGCCCAGCGCCTGCTCGAGGATCGGGGTGCTGATGAAGCCCGGGTGGATCGAGTTGACCCGGATCCCCTCGGTCGCCCAGTGCAGCGCGAGGTTCTTGGTCATCGTGCGAACGGCCCCCTTGGCTGCGTGGTAGTCGGTCGAGGCGCCGAACCCACCGCTGGTCCCGAAGATGGAGCTGTTGTTGATGATCGAGGCGTGGTCGGACTCCTTGAGCGCCTCGCCGGCAATCTTCATGCCGAGGAAGACGCTGGTCTGGTCGATGGCCACGTTGCGCTCGTAGTCCTCGAGCGTGATGTCCTCGATCGCCCCGAGCCCCCCGGCGCCGGCGTTGTTGAACAAGATGTCGAGCCCGCCGAACTCGGTCATTGCACGCTCCACCGCGTGCTCCCAGTCGGTCGGGGAGGTCACGTCGTGGTGGAGGTATGCGGCCTGGTAGCCGAGCTCCTTGAGGTGGGCCGCGATCTCCTCGCCGGGTTCGTCCTGGATGTCGGTGATCAGGACCTTTGCGCCTTCCTCAGCCAGCCGGTACACGGTCGCCTTGCCGATCCCGCTGGCGCCACCGGTCACCAAGGCCACCCTGCCTTCGAGTCGTCTCATCCTTGCTCCCTGCGTCCACGGAGGCGACATGCCTCCCTCGCCTCCAGCCTTTTCGGGCGGAGGTGGCGGGGCAAGGGCGGAGCGCCCCGGCGCAGGGGGCCGAAGGGCCCCCGAAACGACGAAAGTGGTCACGGTCGACCCATCCGGATGCGTCCGGTTGGTCGTCCGTGACCACTTCGCGTGGTCAGATGATGGTCAGGCGCCGGCGTAGGGCACCGCGTCGACGATCTCGACCTTGAGGATCTTCCCGTTCGGGGCCTCGAAGTCGACCTCCTCGCCGCGCTTGCGCCCGATGATCGCCGAGCCGAGGGGCGACTGGGGGGAGTACACCTCGAGGTCCTCGGGGGTCTCGATCTCACGGGCGCCGAGAAGGAAGGTCTCGACCTCCTCGTCGCCGACGAAGCGGGTGGTGACCTTCATGCCCGGCTCGACGACGCCGTCGTCGGCGGGCGTCTCGCCCACCTCGGCGCGGCGGAGCATGTCCTCGAGCTG
>DATICF010000082.1:0-31376 GCA_035456965.1 Nocardioidaceae bacterium | reverse complement strand
GGATCGTCTTCATCATCGCATCCCCCTCGGATCGGAACAGCCGGGCAGAAGTCGCCCTGATAGCGAACTTTGCGGCAACGAGGGATAGATGTCGATACCCCATTGAGGGGGTTGGTGGCCCAGTCCTGCTCCCGCGACCTTCCGTGGTTCAAGGCCACGGACGCGCCGACCGCCGATCCGAACGGCCTAGCGTCGGCGTGGCCATTTCACTCACTGCCGCGACTTTGAGCCGTTGCGAGAAGGCAAAAGTCGAGAAGCGCCGCAACCGCGATGTCGTTCGCGTCATGCCCCGCCCACGCCGGGTGGAGATCCTTGCCACGAAGGAACGCCGCCGCCAACCTCATGGTGGCGCTGATAGGACGTCCGCGGAGGATCGCGAGATGCGGGTCACGTGCCACGCTACTGACCTGCGGCTTCTCCCGACCCGGCGGCCAAGCGGCTCCACGCCCGCGACAGGAGGCACCCCGGCGTACCTGACATACTGCACCCGCGGGCGCAGGGCTCACTCCCGAGGATCACTCCGATGAGAGTCCCCACGTCCCGGGCCTCTAGCTCAATTGGCAGAGCAGCGGACTTTTAATCCGCGGGTTGTGGGTTCGAGTCCCACGGGGCCTACAACTTTCCGTGTGTTACTTCAGTTGATCCCCGACATCGGGGCTTCGGCTGATCCCGGACAGTGTTCCGGCTGATGGGTGACACCTACTTCGGCTGATGCCGGACACTCCCGAGCATGCGGGAGTTGAGTGCGGTGGAGCAGCGATATCAGGCCGTGCTGGCGGTGATCAGCGACGTCGAGACGGCCACCGATGTCACTCCCGCGCGGCGTGCGTGGGGTGGTCGTCAGGCCACCGGCGTGCCGGGGCGTACGTCTCCCCCTCAGTCGCGGGTGACGGTCTCGCAGTCGCGCACCCAGTCGTTGGCGTCCACCCATGCCAGGTCGATACCGGTGCTGCACGAGGCCCGGTCGGTCCCAGCCCCAGGGTAGAGCCGGTCGTTGCCGTCCATGCCGAACAGTCGGTCGTCGCCGTCGCCGCCGCGGATCTGGTCGGCGTGATTCATGCCGACCAGGTAGTCGTTCCCCGAGCCGCCGAAGATCCTGTCGGCGTCATCCCCGGCCCGGATCCAGTCCTCGCCCGCGCCACCCCAGACCCGGTCGCGGCCGCTGTGGCCGTTGAAGAAGTCGGCGCCGGGCCCGAAGCGGGCCACGTCGTGTCCGAGGTCGCCGAGCATGGTGACCGCGAAGGTGGCCGGGAGCTTGGAGGTGTCGAGGAAGTCGTCACCGATCCGCGGCCACACCTCGACCAGCAGCGGCTGCCGCGTGCTGATCTCCTTCGGCACCCGGCACACTGCGGCCACGCCGCGCTTCGCCCGTGCCCTCCGGCAGGTGGGGGCCAGGTGCTTGAACCTCCGGGTCGCTGAGTCCGCGAACCGCAGCCCGCCCCTGACCCGCGTCACCACGAGATGGTTGTCCTGGGACCCGGCGCGGTAGACGTACCCGTGCTCGGTCCGGTTGATCACCGCGACGTTGGTGAGTGGCTTGCCGACCTGGCGTCCGTCCATCAGGGCAGTGGTGAACACGTAGGGAGGTCCGGCTGTGGTGGGGCGGGTGCTGGAGTCCCAGGTCGGTTCGCCGGCCGCGGTGGTAGCGGTGGCCACGGGGACGGCGGCGAGCGTGATGAGCAGCGCCAGAGCGCGGCGCAGGGTCTTGCGGGCAGGCAGACGGTTCATGTTTCCCCCGAGGCGATGACAGAGCGTGCTGGTTGGATTCCATTTTGCGCAGATAGTCCCGATTGTTTCGGGGAAATGGGACTTTTCGGGTGGTCAGTCAGCGGGGGGTGCGCCGGGGCGGAGGGAGGCTGTTGGGGGCGAACACGCAGGCGCGGCTCACCTCCGAGCCGCCGCCCCGCTGATGGAACGCGGTCAGCAGGTTCGCGGCCGGGCGCGGCTCAACGGGCTCGCGTCAGCCGCCGTCGTACGAATCGCCCACGATCGGCTTCACAAAGGTCGATCGATGAGGCGTCGCTGGGTGAGAAGTCCGGCAGCCGGTTGCCTCAGGGGACTGGGCGCTCTCGATCGGCGTCGTGCGCCATTTTCTGGCGGATCGCATCCTCCACCGTGAAGCCGTAGTGCTCCGCGACGACTGCCGCCGCGAGTACGACGTCGGCGAGCTCGTGAGCAACTTTGCGCGTGTCTGGCGCGGTGACGCTGCACGCCTCGACGAGCTCGATGGCTTCCTCGGCGACCTTGCGCGCACTTGCCCCCGAAGGCCGCTGAAGGCCGCGGGCGGCTAGGTAGTCATCGAGCAGGCTGGCGATCACGGACACGAGCCACATCGTATTTGGACGCACCGGTCCCGGGGCGTGGGCGGCCATTTGCCGGACCCCGGGCACCATTGCGTACATTGTCCTGTCCACGTTCTCGGATGGCACCGTCCGAATCTGGTCGGCATCGGACGGAGAGGTTGAAGGCATCGTGTTGGCAGAGATGAGCAGCATCGAAGCCGCCGCGTTCGTCCACATGTTGAACGGAGCGCTGGCGCGGCATCTGCCCAACCAGGGGTACGGCGTTCTGGTTCGCCTCCCTCCCGTCGACTCCTACACCCGACTGGCAACGGTGCTGCGGCAGTGGGAGTTCGCTTCCTCCGGTGCGGTGCTGCTCCGCGACCACGGCACCCCTGTCCGGGTCGTCTCGGTCGAGCAGCTGCAAGGGCAGGAGCCCTGGCCTCCGAGGGGGATCCTGGCCGCCGCCGACGCCACCTGGGTCCTCGAACCCGATCGCCGCGTGACCCGGCTGTACTGACAGCGTCGCCGATCACCCAGCCGGGATGAGGCGCCAACGCCCTTCCTGGGGCACGCTCGCGGTGTCCAGGTGAGCGGAAGGGCATGGGTTAAGGGGCAGGACTCTGATGGACGCCACGGCGATCCTGATCGCCACAGCCGCGCTCTTCGCCTGGGGGCTGGTCTCCCGGCGCCTCGAGCGGGCCGACCTCTCCGCCCCCATTGTCTTCACGTTTGTGGGCGCGCTCCTTGCCCCTCTTGGCGCGGTGGAAGTCGATGCCGCTCCGGAGACCCTCAAGCCACTGGTCGAGGTCACCCTGGTCTGGGTGCTCTTCTCCGACGCGGCACGGGTCCGGGTCCAGGACCTGAGACAAGACCTCGCGACGTACGTCCGCCTGCTCGGCATAGGGCTGCCCCTGAGCGTGCTCGCGGGGTGGGGGCTTGCGATCGTCCTGTTCCCCGGCTTCGACCTGTGGCTGGCGCTCCTCGTCGGCGCCGCACTGGCTCCGACGGACGCTGCCTTGGGCGTGCCGGTCGTGACGAACAAAGTCGTCCCTTCACGGGTCCGTCGTCTCATCACCGTGGAGAGCGGGCTGAACGACGGCATCGCGACCCCCGTGGTGATGGTCGCGATCGCCGGGGTCGCCTCCGCCGAGGGTGTCGCGGACGCACCTGGCGTTGCGGAGGCAGTGATCGAGCTCGTGCTCGGGGTCGGGGTCGGCTCCGCGGTCGGGCTGGGCGGCGGGTGGCTGCTGAGGAGGGCACGCGACCGGGGCTGGGCGGAGGACAGCTTCGCGGGCGCAGCGGTACTTGCCCTTGCCCTCACCGCCTACACGGCTGCGCTCGTGCTGGACGGGAACGGCTTCGTTGCGGCGTTCTGCGGCGGTGTCGCCTTCGGGGCCGCGGCCGGTCGGCGTGGACCCGCCGAGCTGAGGTTTCTCGAGCAGACCAGCGGCTTGGTATCCCTGCTCATCTGGCTCGGCTTCGGCGCGGTCGCCGTGTCGGTCATGATCGAGCTGATGGCCGCAACCACGTTGCTCTACGCCGTGCTCAGCCTCACCGTCGTCCGGATGGCCCCCGTCGCTCTGGCACTGATCGGTGCAGGCTACGACCGCCGCACGGTCGCCTTCGTCGGCTGGTTCGGCCCGCGCGGCCTGGCCTCGCTCGTGTTCGCACTCCTGGCACTGGATGAGCTCGGGCCTCGAGCTGACGAGGCCGTGGCGGTCATCGGTGCGACGGTGCTGCTGAGCGTCCTGGCTCACGGCGCGACCGCCGACCCCCTCGCCCATAGGTACGGCGAGGCAGTCGCCGGGGCACCCGAACCGGGCGGTCCCCTGCCTGACATGCCAGTTCGCGGTCTCCCGCGTCGCAGTGTCAACCACGGGGACCAGGAGCCGGACTCAACTGTCCGCCGAGACGAGTGAGCGGCTCCCGAATTCGACTTCTGAGGCAGCCGACCGGGGGAAGGGGTCTACGGCTAGGGCTCGATCAGCCCGACGCGGATCGCGCTGGCGCGTACGCGCAGCCTGCGTCGACCTCGACGAGCCCGACAAGGCCACCGTCGAGCTCCTCACCAGCGAGCTGGTGACCAACGCCGTTCTGCACCCCCGACGCACGCACGACGCGCCGGATGTCGGCGTGGGCGTCAGGATCCAGCGTGCTCCCGGCCTGGTCGGGGTCGGGGTGCACGACCACGACCACCACGGAGTCGGAATGCCGCCCGCCCGGCGAGGAGCCCTCGACCAAGGCGGCCGCGGGCTGCGCCTGGTGTCCGACCTCTCATCGGCGTGCGGGACCTACCGGCTGCCCTCGGGCGGCAAGGCAGTGTGGTTCGAGGTGGACCGACGCAGGTCCCGAGTGGAGCGGACCGTCCAGAGTTCGGTGGGCCGGCCGGAGCCACCTCGCACCTCTCTGGCGCACCGGACGCTGTCCTGGCTGCTCGGCCACCGCGCCCGGCTCGCCGAGCTGCTCACGCTCGTCGACCGGTCCTAGCACGGCGCGACCACCCGGATCGACTGGGCAGCCAGTGGATCTCATCGCTCGCGGGATCCTCCTGCGACGATGTCGCTTGGTGCATGGCGGAACCGACGAAGCCGGGAGGTCGCATGTTCACGGACCGGACCCCACAGCAGCTGCTTGCCGAGGTGTACGACGCAGGTGCCGCTGCCTATGCGAGGTACTGGGCTCCCGCGCTTCACCGGCACGCAGTCGACCTCGTGGCCGCCGTCCCACCGCCCGCACCGTCGACGTCGCGGACCGTGGTCGACGTGGCAACCGGCTCAGGAGCGCTCATCCCTGCTCTGAGCGACCTCGCCGGCGAGCGAGGACGGGTCATCGCCCTCGATCGCAGCCTCGGAATGCTGCACCAGGCCCCCGCTACTCACCCGCGCGTCCAAGCCGATGCTGCCGCGCTCCCCCTGCACGATGCCCGCGTCGACGTACTCGTGCTCGCGTTCGTGCTGTTCCTGCTCCCGGATGCGCGGCAGGCCGTCGCGGAGGCGGCTCGCGTGCTGCGGCCCGGAGGGTGGCTGCTGGCCGCGACGTGGGGAGACCAGGTCGGCACGAACGCCGATGTGGTCGTCAGGGAGGAGCTCGACGCTGTGGGTGCGCCGGAGTTCCCGACCCTTGCACGCTCGGACTCGATCACCGACAGCCCGGACCGCATGGCCTCTCTGCTCGAGAACGCGTTCACCGAGATCCATACGTGGGGGCGTGCCCTGGAGGCTCGGTTCGACCGGCGTTCGGCGCTGGCGATGCGCACGGGCTGCGGCGCGCTGGGGTGGCGCTACGCCCAGCTCGACCCGGCCACCCGCGAGGTGGTGTCGGCGCGGGCTGTCGAGCGTCTGGGGTCGCTGCCTCCCGAGGGCTTCGTCGACCTCTCGGAGGTGTTGCTCACCACCGCGCGCCGGCGATGAGGCCCTGCCCTGCCACCGTTCATTCTTTGTTTCCATAGAATGAAGGAATGTTTGAACATCGAGGCGGGAGCGAAGCGGGCGATGGCGAGGTGGTGAGCCGATGAACCCGACCGCGGAGAGACCCGCGTCAGAGACTCGACCGATAAGGCTCGGCCTGCGCCAGAACGCCGCCCAGTTCACACTCCTCGTCGCCGTCAACGCCCTCGTCGGCGGCATGCTCGGCCAGGAGCGGACCGTCCTGCCGCTGCTCGGCGAGCAGGAGTTCGGGCTGCGCGCCTACACGACGGGCCTCACGTTCATCCTTGCCTTCGGCGTCTCGAAGGCAGCGACCAACTACGTCGCCGGCACCTGGTCGGACCGCTTCGGGCGCAAGCCTGTGCTGGTCGGCGGCTGGCTGGTCGCACTGCCCGTGCCGCTGCTGCTGATCTGGGCACCGGCCTGGGGCTGGGTGATCTTCGCGAACGTCCTGCTCGGGATCAGCCAGGGTCTGACCTGGTCGACCACCGTGGTGATGAAGATCGACCTCGTCGGTCCCGCGCGACGAGGACTCGCCATGGGGCTGAACGAGGCCGCCGGGTACATCGCGGTCGCCGTCACCGCGCTGGCCACCGGGTTCCTCGCCGAGGCGTACGGGCTGCGGCCGGCACCGTTCCTGCTCGGGCTCGCGTTCGCGGCGCTCGGGCTCGGCTTGTCCAGCCTGGCCGTGAAGGAGACCCGCGAGCACGCGCGGCTCGAGGCAGCCGGCCACGTGGCCCGCGCTGATGGTCGCCACGACCACCTCCACGGCGAGCTGAGCGACAAGGACGTCTTCACCCAGACCAGCTTCCGCGAACCCGCACTGTCCTCGGCGAGCCAGGCCGGCCTGGTGAACAACCTCAACGACGGCCTCGCCTGGGGCCTGTTCCCGATCCTGTTCGCCGCGGCCGGGCTGTCGGTCGGGAAGATCGGGGTTCTCGCCGCGCTCTACCCGGCCGTGTGGGGCGTCGGACAGCTGTTCACAGGAGCGCTGTCCGACCGGTGGGGCCGCAAGTGGATGATCGCGAGCGGCATGTGGCTCCAGGCCCTCGCGCTCGCACTCATCGCACTGGCCGGCACCTTCCCCGCCTGGGCTGTCGCCGCCGTGCTGCTGGGCGCGGGCACCGCAATGGTCTACCCGACCCTGCTCGCCTCGATCGGCGACGTCGCCCACCCGGCCTGGCGTGCTCGCTCCGTCGGCGTCTACCGCCTGTGGCGCGACGGCGGCTTCGCGGTCGGCGCTCTCCTCGCGGGCGTGGTCGCGGACACCCTCGGCGTGAGAGCGGCAGTGTGGACCGTGGCCGCGCTGACGGCGGCGTCGGGACTGGTCGTCGCGCTGCGGATGTACGAGACCCACCACCGGCCACCGGCCGCGGACCGGGAGGGAGACGGCGATGGTTGACCGGGCGGCGAAGGACGCGCTCAACGGCGAGTTCGCAGCGGTCGGGAAGGCGCTCGGCAACCCGAAGCGTCTCGAGCTGCTGGACCTCCTGACGCAGGGACCTCGCAGCGTGGAGGAACTCGCGGCGGCGGCCAACCTGAGCGTGGGCACCTGCTCGGCGAACCTCCAGACACTGCGCGAGGCCGGGATGGTCACGACCCGGCGAGACGGCAAGCGGATCTTCTACTCGCTGGCCGGCGACGACGTCGCAGAGCTCTGGGACCTCCTCCGCCGGGTCGCCCTGCAGCATCGGCCGCACACCGAGCTCGCCCGTCGCGCCTACCTCGGCCCCGAGGACACCTCCCCCGTCGACTCCGACGAGCTGCTGCGCCGCCTGCACGCCGGCGACGCGGTCGTGCTCGACGTACGACCCGCCGCGGAGTACGCCGGGGGTCACCTGCCAGGCGCAGTACACATCCCGCTGGAGGAGCTGGCCGACCGGCTCTCCGAACTGCCCGACGACCGCGAGATCATCGCCTACTGCCGTGGCGAGTACTGCGTGCTCGCCCACGACGCGGCCCGCCTGCTGACCAGCAACGGCCTCACCGCACGCCGGGCGGCCCAGGGCATCCTCGAGTGGCGTGTGTCAGGCCGGCCTCTCGAGCCCGGCGCCGCCTGAGCGGCGGCTGACCGCGGGGCGCTCCTGCTTCTCGGCGACCAGAGCGAACTTGCGCACCCTGCCGCCCTTCAGCCACTGGCTCCAGAGCAGATGAGAGGCCAGCAGGTCGTCGACCACCCGGCGACCGATCTCCCCGGCAATCGCGCGCGAGTCCGCGCGGAACTCGTTGAGCAGCGAGTCGGCGACGACCTGGTGGGACTGCGTGCACTCCTCCATCCAGCGCACCCGCAGCCCGACCTGCTCGAGGCAGGCGAGCATCTCGGGCAGGGGAACCAGCCACACTGTGTCGGCCGCAGGCATGCGCCTGCGTTCCGCGCTCGACAACGGCCTGCCCTCCTCGAGGGTGAACGCGAAGCGCCCGCCCGGCGGAAGCGCCGAGGCGATCTCGCGCAACAAGCGCGCCTTGTCGGGGAAGGCGAGGATGGTCTCCAGGAGGAGCACCACCTCGCTCGGCCGGTCAGGCAGCGGCGGGATCCGTGAGACCTCGAACCGGCAGTCGAGACCGCCGGCACGCTCACGCGCGACGGAGATGGCATCGGGGCTGGCGTCCACGCCCGTGTAGTCGCAACCGAGCTCTGAGGTGATGAGGCGCCCGGGCCCGCCCACCCCACAGCAGAGGTCGAGGACGCAGACCCCGGGCGCGACGCCTGCCCGCGCGGCGAGGGAGAGGATCTCGCTCCCACGCATGAAGTTCTCCTGCCCGACGAACTCGCCGGCCGGGTACGCCGCGAGACGGGCCCGGCGCAGGGCTTGGTCGTAGCGAGCACGCCCGTCCCGCTGCACGACGCTCACGGCGATCTCGGAGGGGACGCGGGGCGGGTCGAGGTCGACAGCGACTCCGGACTGAACGCGGCGATCCAGCGGTCGCGGAAGGCATCCATCCGCCAGACCGGGGTCTCCGGGCTGGGCCTGAGGCCTGCATTCCAGCCCCACTCGGAGATCCGGTCCAGGACTGCGGGGTCCTTGGCGATGATCGTGATCGGCACGTCGTGGCTGGCCCCGTTGCCGCTGACGAGCGTGGTGGGCTGGTGGTCCCCGAGGACGATCAGGACGAGGTTGCGGTCGCCGTACTTCTCGACGAACGCGATGAGGGCGCGCAGGGAGTAGCGGATGGACCTCGAGTAGGCGGCCTTCACGTCGTCGGTGTCACGCCAGAGCTCCTGCGCGGAGCGCCCCTGACTGTGGATGCGCTCGTAGACCGAGCCGTCGCCGAGGCGGTTCCAGGGGACCATGCGCGGCAGCGGCGCCCAGGGAATGTGGCTCGAGGAGAGCGAGATCTCAGCCATCACCGGCCTTCTTCTCGAGAGCTCCCGGCGTTGGAAGGCGGCCAGGACGAACTGGTCCGGCATCGCCGACCAGCCGAACTTGGGGCCGCGGTACTTGATGTCGGTCCGGTCGTAGATCTTGTCGAAGCCGTAGAACGCCTTTCCCTCGGGCCACTTCCCGGGGTTCGACGGCATGACGGCGACGGTGCGCCAACCTGCCTCACCGAACGCGCTGGTGAGCGTGGTCCGGCTGCTCGAGAGGAGCCGGTCGTGCCGTCGCTCGTTGTCCACCCACAGGCCGGACTGGAGCGTGGCGTGGGCGAGCCAGCTCAGACCACCGAACGTCGAGGAGGTGAGGTAAGCGCTGCGCGCGGAGTATCCGGACGCCCCCAGCCGTCTCGTGCCGTTGTCGAGCAGGGTCCTGACCTTGGCCGAGGAGGGCCCCTCGAGGGCGACGCGGCCGTAGCTCTCCACGAAGGTGATGACCACGTCCTTGCCGCGCAGTCCGTCCAGCAGCTTGCCCCTTCTTGCCTCGCTGAACTCGTCGACCGCGGCCGCTGCGTCGAACTGCTCCTCGTCCTCCACTCCGGCTGTGAACGCGCGAACCTCGCCGACCGCGAGGCTCCCCGCCTTGACGGAGGCGATGGGCTCGCCCTGTCCGAACTGGAGGCCGAACGCCGCGAAGGTGATCCAGGCGACCGCGAGCGCTGCGACAGCCCGCAAGGACTGGGCGCGGTGGCGCGCCACGATTCCGGTGAGCCGCGCGACCGACAGGGGCATGCCGATGAGGAGGCCCAGGAGGACGAGCGCGAGTGCGGTGACGACCAGGGTCGTACCTGCGGGCCCGATGGAGTCCCTGAGGACGCCCACGGCGGGTTCGAGGTAGCCGGGGTCGCCCACCGGGTCGAAGGGTCTGTCGAGGGCCAGGAAGAAACCCATGTCGAGGATCTTCACCACCGCGAGCAGCCCCAGGACCAGTCCGACCACGACCGCCATGGCCCAACGCGCCGCTGTGGGAAGGACGAGGGCCAGGGCCGCCACCACGAGCGCCTCGACGGGGAGATGGAGGAAGGCGCTGGGGGTCAGCCGGTCAGCATGGTTGGGGGCGACGAGCGCGAACCACACCAGCAGCACGGCCATGGTGTTGGTCACCATCGCCACCGCAGTACGTCGTCGGTGCCTGCGCTTGGAGGGACGCGCCCCCTCGTCGGGCGGTGTGTCCGGGACCTCGTCGACCTGGGCTGCGGCGACTCCCACGGGCACCGGCTCGGGTGGTTCGGCGATGTCGGCAGCCCGGCGCCGCCATAACCACAAGACGTCACGGCCGAAGGACTCGGCAAGCAGCGCGAGCGCGGCCAGGAGAGCGGCGCCTGAGATCCACAGCGGTGCGATATCGGCTGCTGCGAAGGCCAGCACGATGCCCTGGACCGCGGTGGCCACCTTGCGCCAGTAGCGGAACGGCAGCTCCCGCCGCATCCACGGCAGCCACCAGCCCGCCAGTGCGAACACGTAGCGAGCCGCGCCGATCGCCAGCACCCACCAGCCGACCAGGCCGGCGACGTACACGCTGAGGACGAGCATGAGGAACGCATCGACCTCTCCGTCGAAGCGCGTGCCGAACGTCGTGGCGGTGCGAGTTCGCCTGGCCACCCAGCCGTCGACCCCGTCGAGCACGAGCGCGACGACCGCGATCCCCACCAGCGCGGTGACGGCCGGCTCCCTCACGATCGAGTCCGCGACCAGCGCCGCAACAGCACACGTCAGAGTCGCCCGCGTGAGTGTCACCAGGTCGGCGGGCCCCAGGTCGTCGACGCCGGCCTGGGCGAGCCCGCGCCGCACCGCCGCGATCAGGCCGACCCCGCACCCGAGACCGACGACCCACCCGAGCGCGCCCAGGCCGACGGTCCAGGCGAGAGCGCCGAGCAGCGTGACCAGCACGATCGCGCCGACCGTGGCGGTGCCTCGCAAGGACAACATCTCCCCCTCCCCAATTCATGGGTACATCACATGCGAGGGCGCCGCTAGTGTTCGAGAGACTGGAGTCGAGGTGAGCGCCTGTGGACGCTGAAGCATCGGCGTTCTGGGTGCGCGAGCCCGGCGCCGGCGAGATCCGGCCGGTCAGGTTGCCCCAGCCAGGTGCCGGGGATGTCACGGTCCGCACCCTGCGGTCGGGAATCAGCAGGGGCACCGAGACCCTCGTCTTCCGCGGCGGCGTCCCGAAGAGCCAGTACGCCGCCATGCGCGCGCCGTTCCAGGACGGGGACTTCCCGGGACCGGTCAAGTACGGCTACCTCAACGTCGGTGTCGTGGAGCACGGCCCGCCGGACCTGCGCGGTAGGACGGTGTTCTGCCTGTTTCCGCATCAGACGTCCTACGTGGTCCCGGCCCGGGCGGTGGTGCCCGTCCCCGACGAGGTGCCGCCGGCGCGGGCGGTGCTTGCGGGCACCGTGGAGACCGCCGTCAACGCTCTCTGGGACGCGGCCCCGCTCATCGGCGACCGGGTGACCGTGGTCGGCGCCGGCATGGTCGGCTGCTGCGTCGCGCGGCTCCTGTCGAGGTACCCCGGTGTCGAGGTGAGCGTCGTCGACAGCGACCCGACCAAGGCTGATGTGGTCGCCGGGCTCGGTGCCGAGTTCGTCTCCCCGGCCGACGCGGCGGGCGGACGAGACCTCGTCGTGCACGCCAGCGCTACGTCGGCCGGCCTTCAGCGGAGCCTGGACCTGCTGGCACCGGAGGGCACGGTCCTCGAGCTGTCCTGGTACGGCGACGCGGAGGTCAACCTGTCGCTCGGGGGCGCCTTCCACTCGGGGCGTCTGGCGATCCGTGCCAGCCAGGTCGGCGCGGTCTCCCCCGCGCGCCGAGGCAGTCGCACCACCGCCGACCGCCTTGCGCTCGCGCTGGACCTGCTCCGCGACCCGGGCTTCGACGCCCTGATCACCGGCGTGTCCCCGTTCCACGACCTGCCGACCGTGATGCCACGCCTGGCACGCGGAGAGCTCGCGGCGCTCTGCCACACCATCAGCTACGGCGAGGGGTGAACCAGATGTTCAGCGTGACCGTACGAGATCACATGATGATCGCCCACAGTTTCCGCGGCGAGGTGTTCGGGCCCGCGCAGCGGCTCCACGGTGCGACGTACGTCGTCGACGCGACGTTCAAGCGCGCCGAGCTCGACGAGCACGACATCGTCGTCGACATCGGACGAGCGGCCGAGGAGCTGCACGCCGTGCTGAGCGAGCTCAGCTACCGCAACCTGGACGACGAGCCTGACCTCAAGGGGATGAACACCTCCACCGAGGCGCTCGCCCGGTTGGTCGCCGACCGGCTGGCCGAGCGGGTGAGCGCGGGAGCTCTCGGTGACGGCGGCCTGGACCTGGCGGGCCTCGCGGTGACCCTTCACGAGTCGCACATCGCCTGGGCGACGTACGAGCGGCCGCTGTGATGGACGTCCACGTCGTCGCGCCCGACGGTATGGACGACCCGCTGCGACCGAGCGGCGGCAACGTCTACGACCGTCGGCTGTGCAACGAGCTCGCCGCCCTCGGATGGTCTGTGAAGGAGCACCATGTCCGTGGCACGTGGCCCACGCCGGCTCCGACCGACCTGGCGGCGCTCGGCGAGGTGGTCTCGGGGATCCCGGACGGCGCATCGGTGGTGCTGGACGGCCTGGTCGCCCTGACTGCCCCGGAGGTCCTCGTCCGAGAGGCGGACCGCCTCCGCCTGGTCGTCCTCGTGCACATGCCTCTCAGCGGCCGCGAGCCGTGGCAGCAGACATCGGTGGAACGGGCACGGGAAGGCGCGGTGCTCGCCGCGGCCGCCGCGGTCGTGACGCCCAGCACGTGGACGCGGCGTCTCGTCCTGGACCGCCACGCGATCCGACCCGAGCTGGTCCACGTCGCCCGGCCCGGAGCCGACCGAGCGGCCATCGCGCCGGGCACGAAGAGCGGCGGCGAGCTGCTCTGCGTCGGCTCGGTCACGCCCGACAAGGGGCACGATGTGCTCCTCGCGGCACTGGGGACGATCAGGCACCTGACGTGGCGATGCACGTGCGTGGGCAGTCTCGACGCCGACCCGGCGTTCGTCGACCTGCTGCGTCGACAGGCCGACGAGCTCGAGATCGGCGATCGGCTGCGCACCACCGGACCGCTCGCCGGCGCGCGGCTCGACGAGGCGTATGCAACGGCCGACCTGCTCGTGACCGCATCGCGCGCCGAGACCTACGGCATGGTGGTCACGGAAGCCCTGGCTCACGGCCTGCCGGTCGTCGCGACCGAGGTCGGCGGGCTGCCGGAGGCCCTCGGGTGGGCGCCCGGGAGCGGTCGCCCGGGCCTGATGGTGCCGGTCGACGCCCCTGCCGCTCTCGCCGATGCGCTCCGCGCCTGGTTGGGCGACCCCGAGCTGCGGATTCGGCTGCGGTGTGCGGCCGAGGAGCGCCGCGCCACGCTGTCGGGGTGGCCTGCGACCGCTGAGACGGTCTCCCGCGTCCTCGCGGAGGTGGCATGACGACCCGTCCGGCTCGTGTCAGCCCGCAGTGGCTCAGCCTTCGAGAGCCCGCGGATGCCTGCGCCCGGGCCCCCGAGCTCGTCCGCGAGCTTCGGGAGTGCCTCCCGGCAAACGGCGGAGTGACCGTTCACGACCTCGGCAGCGGAACCGGATCGATGGCCCGCTGGCTCGCCGCGCAGCTGGACGGCCCCCAGCGCTGGATCATGTACGACCTCGACGACGCGCTGCTGGGCCTGGCCACCGCACATCCGCCTCCCGAGGCAGCCGACGGCGCCCCGGTCAAGCTGGAGGTACGCCGGCGAGACATCACCCGGCTGTCCCCCGAAGAGCTGTCGGACGCAGACCTGGTCACGGCCTCTGCCGTGCTCGACATGATGACCGCGGACGAGCTCGACCGTCTCCTCGTCACCTGCGCCGGCGCCGAGTGCCCCGTTCTGATCGCGCTCAGCGTCACCGGGCAGGTCGACCTCACACCGGCCGACCCGTTCGACCAGTACGTGGCCGAGGCGTTCAACGCGCACCAGCGGCGCACGACCGGAACCCGCAGCCTCTTGGGTCCGGACGCGGTCCGCGCGGCGGAGGAAGGCTTCACCCGGCTCGGCCTCGATGTGGTGGTGAGACCCAGCCCGTGGCGGCTCGGCGCAGAGCACGCCGATCTGGCCCTCGAGTGGCTCAAGGGCTGGCTGACCGCAGCCTGCGAGCAGCGCCCCGAGCTCCGCGACCCGGCCGAGTCGTACACACGGCGACGCCTGGCCGAGGCAGCCGCGGGACGCCTGTCGGTGACCCTGCACCACCAGGACCTGCTGGCGCGGCCGAGATGACGACCCATGAGACCTGCGAACTCCCGCGCGGGAACCGGCACACCTAGGTACCGTCGAAAGCGGAGCGGAGGGGGATTCCGTATGCACGACGCGCGAACAGTTCGGGTGTCGCGACGCAGACGTGACCCATGGGTCTGGGTCCGCCTGACCGTCGGCGCCGCGATCCTCGCCGTGCTGTTCTGGCAGCTGGGCCTCGACCCGTTCCTGGAGCCCCTCCACCGCATTGACGCGGCCGCCCTCGCGGCAGCCGCGGGCATCGCGGTCCTCACCACGGCCTGCTGCGCCTGGCGGTGGCGACTCGTGTCCCGCGGGCTCGGCTCCGACCTGCCGATGGGAACCGCGATCAGCGCGTGCTACCGGTCCCAGTTCCTCAACACCGTCCTGCCCGGCGGCGTGCTGGGCGACGTGCACCGGGCGGTACGTCGCGGTCGCGACGTCGGCGACGTCGGCCACGGCCTTCGCGTCGTCGCCTGGGAGCGCTCCGCGGGACAGGTGGTTCAGGTCGCGCTGACGGCGCTGGCCCTGCTCGTGCTGCCCTCGCCGGTGCGTTCGTCCATGCCGACCCTCCTGGTCGCGGGCGTGACAGCCGCCCTGGCCGTCGTACTCCTGGGCCGTGCCCTTTCCCGCCGGGGGCACCCGGCGCTCGTCCGGGTCGTGCGCGCGGTGGCCGACGACATCAGGCGCGGGCTGCTGGCTCGGCGCGCCTGGCCCGGCGTCGTGCTGACGTCTGCGGTGGTCGTCCTCGGCCACACGGCGACGTTCCTGATCGCAGCCCGGACGGCCGGGTCGACCACCTCAGCGGTCGAGATGCTGCCGCTGGCCCTGCTGGTGCTGCTGGCCACCGCGCTGCCGACGAACATCGCCGGCTGGGGGCCCCGCGAGGGGGCAGCCGCCTGGGTCTTCGCGATGGCGGGACTGGGTGCGGCCCAGGGCGTCGCCACCGCAGTCGTGTACGGCGTCCTGGTGCTCGTCGCCACCCTTCCCGGCGCTGCGCTGTTGATGGTGGCGTGGCTTCGCCCGGGCAGAGGGCAGACCGAGCCCGCGGCCGGTGACCGACTCCGACTTCTCTCGCGCCGTCGGCCCCGCGCCGGCGTCCCTCTCGAGGGGGCGACACATGGCTGAGCGCCCCTACACGCTGCTGAGCTGCGGCATGTCCATCGACGGCTACCTCGACAGTGCCGCCGATGGCCGGCTGCTGCTCTCCAACGACGCCGACCTCGACCGGGTCGACGCGGTCCGAGCGACCTGCGACGCGATCCTGGTGGGCGCCGCCACCGTCCGCAACGACAACCCGCGCCTGTTGGTCCGCTCCCGTTCCAGACGTGCAGAGCGGGTCGCGCGCGGGCTTCCGCCCTCGCCCATGAAGGTCACGGTGACCCGCGGGGCGAAGCTCGAGCCCGACGCCAGCTTCTTCACCGCCGGCGACGCCGAGAAGCTCGTCTACTGCCCGAGCGAGACGGTTGCCGAGGCCCGCGACCGGCTGGGCGCAGTGGCGACCGTCGTCGACGGCGGAGAGCCGGTGAGCATGGAACGGGTGAGCGAGGACCTCTACGCCCGCGGGGCTCGTCGGCTGATGGTGGAGGGCGGGGGGACGGTGCACACGCAGTTCCTGACCGCCGACCTCGCCGACGAGCTGCACCTGGTCGTCGCACCGCTGTTCGTCGGCGACTCGCGAGCCCATCGCTTCGTCGGCGACGGTCGCTTTCCCTGGAACCCGGACCGGCGAGCGACCCTCGCCGAGGTGCGTCCCATCGACGATGTCGTTCTGCTCCGCTACGCACTGTCGTCGCGGTTCCGCATGGACTGACCAGGAGGCCCTATGACCACGACCCCACCGGCCGCTACGGTCCGCGCTCACCTGACAGTGCCCCTCCGGTTCGCCGACGGGTACTCCACGACCGCCCGTCTGTTCACCTTCGACGGACTCGTCGACGGACGGGAGCACCTCGCGTTGGGACTAGGCGATCGCGCCGCGGCCTTCTGCCCGGAGGAGAACGGGGGCCCGACGCCTCTCGTGCGGCCTCACAGCGAGTGCCTCACCGGCGACGTCTTCGGCAGCGAGCGCTGCGACTGCGGAGCCCAGATGAGCCAGGCCGTCAAGCGCATCGCGGACAGCGGCGGCTTCCTGCTGTACCTGAGGCAGGAGGGCCGCGGGATCGGCCTGTACGCCAAGCTCGACGCCTACCTGCTTCAGGACGCAGGCATGGACACGTACCAGGCGAACCGGGCCCTCGGCTACGCCGACGACGCGCGGGACTACACAGTCGCTGCGCAGATGCTCAAGGCGCTGGGGATCTCCCGGGTCGCTCTGCTGACCAACAACTCGGACAAGGTGACCCAGCTGAGCCGACTCGGGGTCACCGTGACCGAGCAGGTGCCCACAGGAGTGCACCTCTCCAGCGCCAACGCGCGCTACCTCTCGGCGAAGGCGCGGCTCGGCAAGCACACGATCGAGCTGCCGCACAACGGGGTCACCGCGGACGAGCTGCCCCAGTCCTGACCCCGCCGCGCCACCTGGAGCAGCCCCGACCCGACGGTCAGCGCTCGTCCTCGAACCTCACGTGGGCCACGTGCATCTCGGGTCCGTCGAACCCTGCTCGGTCCACGTGCTCGATGATGTCGCGCACCCGGGCCCGCTCGGCCTCCCCGCACTCGACGAGCAGCCGCTCGATCCCGCGCTCCATGTCCGACACGGCGACGAAACCGGCCCGCGCGAGAGCGGCGATCAGGACGGCCGGGTCCTGGCCCGCGGGTACGGCGTACACCAGCTTGTGGGTGGTGGGCTCGTGCAGCCGGGCCTCGACCTCGGCCTCGTCGAGGGTCCAACGCCGGAGCCCGAGTGCGACGACCAGGCCCAGGACGAGGACACCGACGATCAGCAGTGCGAAGACGATCATGACTCCTCCATCCCGCGAACCTCCGCCTTGCTGCAGGCACGCGCCCCGGAGGCCGCACTCCTCGAGTGATGCTTCGAGACTGCTCCCGGGGCTGATCCAGGTCGAGGGTCCTGAGTCACCTGGGCGCGGTCTGTTGGTCCTGCCTGCCCGTGGTTCAAGGCGTGCTCCGGAAAGACGTCAGCTGCGCCGAGCCGATCGCCTGCCGCGGCGTCCGACCTCCCGCGCCACGGTCATCGCGGCGCCCGCGGCGAGAGCGCGACGCGCCCACACCCTCGGGTTCGTCGTGTCGGGCTGCTTGTAGGCGCTCAGCGGCATCACGTCGAGATGGACGGCCGTCGTCCTCCCGGCCTCGCGGCTGAAGGCCACCCGCAGCGTGCCGAGCCCTGCGTCGGAGAGGTCGATCCGGAAGACGTAGGGGTCCTTCTCGTCGTCGGGGTGCAGCACGACGCCCTTGTACAGTGCGGGCACCGGGGCCAGGCAGCGGAGGACGAGGCGACCCCGCCTGACGAGGACCTCCACCCCGGCACCGACCATGGCCCGCGCCCGGAGGTCCGTGGCCGGACCGGGCAGGCGGTACCAGCCACACAGGTCGGACCAGACGTCCGGACGCTGCGGGACGCCGGTGGCCACCCCCTCCTCGGGTACGTCGATCAGGTGGCCGAGCAGACGCGACAACTCGAACGGCAGCCAGAGCATGCCCAGGCGCGTCCCGTTGGTGAACGCCATGACCGCGACGCGGTCGTCGGGGGCCACGAAGATCTGCGAGTCGAAGCCGGGCAGGATCCCTTGGTGCTCGACCACGGGGTGTCCGCCGAGGTCGCCGCGGTAGAAGGCCAGCCCGATCCCAGGGAGTCGCGGGTCCGGCTGGTACTGGGGCGTGAACATGCTCGCCAGCGTCGACGGCTCGAGCACGGACCCGTGCTCGTTGCGACCTCCGGACATGAGCGCGGCCAGGTAGCGCCCCATGTCCTTCGGCGTGGAGAACGCCGACGATGCTCCGGCTGTGACCCAGTCCCGTTCGGCGACCTTCACGGCGCCTCGGGTCCCGAGCCGGTAGCCGGTGGCCAGCCGGGACCGGACGACCTCGGACCGCACCAGGTCGGTGTCCGTCATGCCGAGCGGCAGGAAGACGTGCTCCCGGAGGTAGTGCTCGAACGGCTCTCCGCTCACGTCCTCCACGACCTGCCCGGCCGTGGCGAGGCCGTGGTCGGTGTAGCGGAACCTGGTGCCGGGCTCGGCGTCGAGACGCAGGGCACCGCGGTAGTGCTCGGCCAGCGTGGGGATCGGGCGCCCCGCCACGACGCTCTCACCGAAGTCGCGGCGGAGCACGCCGGAGCGAGGCACCTCCTCCCCGATGCCGGCGGTGTGGGTGAGCAGGTGCCTGACCGTCGCGGGTCTCCACGCCGGGTCCGGGGAGTCGACCCGGAAGGAGCGCAGGTACCCGTCGAGCGGCGCGTCGAGGTCGAGGAGTCCCCGTTCGACGAGCTGCATGACGGCGATCGCCGTGAAGGTCTTGGTGATCGAGGCGACCCGGAAGACCGTGTCCTCCGTGACCGGCCTGCGTGAGGCGATGTCGGCGACGCCGTGCACGTGCGAGAAGACGGACGAACCGCCGCGCACGACGCCGAGCGCGAAGCCCACGGCGGGCCGTCGGTTGAGGAGCTCCTCGACGTACGCCCTCGCGTCCGCAGAGCCGATGTCACGCCCGGGCATTGCCGACCAGCACGTCGAGGACTATCAACGCCACGTCGTCCTCTCCCCCCGCCCACTTCTCCATCAGCTGGTCGCACAGCTGTTCCGGAGTCGAGGCCACGCTCTCCTCGATGCCGCGGGCGAGGAGCTCCATTGCTTGCAGCATGTCCTCGCCGCGACGCTCGATGAGTCCGTCGGTCATGAGCAGGATCCGCTCACCGCCCGCCAGCTGCACCTCGATGGCCTTCTCGGTCGGTTCCTCGAGCCCGAGCATCGTGCCGCCGTACCCGAGGTAGGAGGCGACACCGTCACGGAGGATCAGCGGCGGGATGTGCCCTCCGTTGGCGACGAGCATCGAGCGCTGGCCCGGCGGGAACACCAGCATGCACAGCGTCGCGGTGAGCTCGGGGTGTCCTCGCAGCAGCACCTCGTTGGTCCGTGCGAGCACCTCCTCGGGGCCGAGGCCCACGAACGCGTAGGCGCGCAGCGAGTAGCGCAGCTCGGCCATCACCACGGCCGCCTCGAGGGAGTGCCCCTGGACGTCACCGATCACGACCACGGTGCCGAACTCATCGGCCTTGAAGGCGTCGAAGAAGTCGCCGCCGACCTCTGCCTGGGCGTTCGACGCCCGGTAGCGCGCCGCGATCACGAGGCCGGGCAGCGCGGGAAGGCTCGCCGGGAGCAGGCTGCGCTGCAGGCTCAAGGCCATCCGGTGCTCCTCGGAGAAGACGCGTAGGTTGCCCTGAGCGACGGAGACGGCCTGCGTGATGCGGTGGACGAGCATGTCGTCGTCCTCGCCGGAGATCGCCGGTGCCGGTACCGCGACGAGGCCGGCGAGGTCCTCACCGCGCCCGATCGGCCAGATCTGCCAAGGACCGTCGAAACCTCCCCGGAGGATCGCGGACCACGGCTCGTCGGCCGCGTGCACGACCGAAGTCTGAGTCGCGCTGTGGAGCAGCTTCGAGGCGAGGCTCTCGGTCACCTCCGAGCTCGCGGTCACGCCGACGTAGTCGGTCCTCGCGACGGCGGCGGAGCCCGTGTCCTCGAGCAGCAGGACGACCGCTTCCGAGTCGAGGACCCTCGCCGTGGCCTCCGCGGCCTCGGTCGCCAGCCGGGCCGCGCTGAGCGCGACGTTGATGCGCAGGGTCGACGCAGAGAGCTGCTGCAGGCGGGTTGCGAGCCGCTCCGCGCGCCGGCGGTACCCGGAGGAGCGCAGCAGGGAGCGGACCATCGAGAGCATCTCCTGCGGCTCGATGGGGTCGACCATGTAGGCGTCGGCGCCGTTCTCCAGCCCGATGCTCCGGTCGGCCGGCTCGACGGCGATGGCGGAGATGTGCATGACCGGGGTGCTCGCCGTGCGCGGGTCGGCCTTGATCCGGGCGCACACGTCGAGTCCGCTCATGTCGGGAAGGTGTACGTCGAGGACCGCGAGGTCGACACCCTTCGACGCGATGTCCACCGCCTGGGCGCCCGTCTCCGCCTCATGGACGTCGTAGCCCGCACGCCGGAGCCAGCTTGCGATGACGTACCGCTTCGCGGCGGTGTCGTCGCAAACCAGCACCGAGCCTTCGGAGATCTGCGTCATGACGACTGCTCCCCTCGGGGGCCGACCGAGGGCCCGCGCAGAGGCAGCACCAGCGTGAACGTGCTGCCTTCTCCGGGAGCACTCGACAGCGTGAGGTCTCCCGCCAGGATATGCGCCACCCGCCGCGCGAACGGTAGTCCGAGTCCCGAACCCTTGACCGCCGTCTGCATTGCCGTGCGCGTCTGGAAGAACTCCTCGAACACCTTCGGCTGGTCCTCGGGGGCGATCCCGACGCCGGAGTCCCGGACCGCGATCCGCACGACATCGCCCTCGCGCACCGCCGACATGCGCACTTCACCCGCTTCGGTGAACTTCACGGCGTTGCTGAGCAGGTTGCGCAGCACGTGCACCAGCAGAGTCGGGTCAGTCCGGACCGACCCGACATCGGTGGCGTCCTCGACGACCAGGACAACCCCCGGCCGGGTGATCAGGGGTGCCGTCGTCCCCTCGAGCTCCCTGAAGATCCGCTCGAGCCCGACGTCCTCGAGCTCCGGCTCGATGTTGCCCGACTCGGCTCGCGCGAGGTCGAGCAGGTCGTTGACGAGGCGCACGAGGTCGAGAGCGCTGGACTCGATGAACTCGACCTGGCGGCGCTGCTCCTCGGTGAGCTGATCTGCTCGGGAGTCCATGAGCAGGCGAGCCAGGCCGAGCACGGAGTTCCCGGGCGTCCTGAGCTCGTGGCTGATGTTGCGCAGGAACCGGGTCTTGGCCTCGCTGGCCTCGCGCAGCTGGCGACTCTTGTCGTCGATCTCGGCGTACAACGCGACCACGCCCTGGTTGGTGGTCTCGAGCTCCTCGGAGAGCTGCTGGTAGAGCGCCATGACCCCGCGGTTGGTCTCCTCGAGCTCGTGGTTGAGGGACGCCAGCTCGTCCCGGCGGGCCTGGGCTTCCTCGAGGGCCACGATCAGGTCGCGGTTCTGCGTGCGCAGCTCGTCGAGAGGAGAGCGCACAGCACGCGACGACACCCGCTTGTGGATGTCAGCGCGAGCGGGGTCGTCGAGGACGACCGTCGAGCCCACCCTCTTGTCGAGCGTGATCACCGCGCGTCCGCCGGCGTCGGTCTTCGTGGTCACCGAGTCCACGAGCCGTCCGGCCGCGCCCAGCCCAGGGCCCGCGCCGTCCCCCAGACGAGGGGCAGGCTCGACGGTGACCAGCTCGATGGACAGTACGCCGGGCGAGGACACGTTGAAGTTGACCGTCCCGCCACCCGAAGCAACGACGTCGCGGCTGATCTCGCTGAGCGCCGTGCCGATCCGGACCAGGTCCAGACCTTCGAGGCCGAGAGCCGCCGCCACCTCGCGGCCCGCCTGTCGAGCCGCGAACACGTCGACGTCCTCCCGCAGCTCCAACGAGTAGATCGACTGGCTCATCGACTCGGCACCTTCAGGGCGAGGACGCTGGCGTCGTCGCGGCGGACCCCGGCATCTCGCAACAACGTCGCGGCGAGCAGCAGTGGCGAGTGGTCCAGGATGCCGGGGTAGGCCTTGATGTCCCACTTCTCGGTGAGACCGTCGCTGTGCAGGACCACCCAGGTCCCCGGCTCGACGTCGTAGGTGGTCTCGACGGGCGGCCGTGCCCGGTGCCCGAGGATGCCGGGGTGGCTCACCAGCCCACGGACCCGTCCTGGCCCAAGGATCCGCCCGCTGATGTTGCCGACGCCTGTGTAGGTGAGCCGGCCGCGCCGGGGGTCGACATGCGCGACTGCCGCGGCCGCGCCCCTGGTGCCGGCGGTCGCCCGGTGAAGCTCGTTCATCACTGCTCGTGGCGAGGTGTGTCGCGACTCGAGGAAGCAGCGGGTGGCGACGTGTGCGGCACGGGCGGCGAGCGATCCGTGGCCCAACCCGTCGACCGACAGCAGCAGCCAGCCGTCATCGACGGGCCGGAAGGCATACGCGTCCCCGCACTCGCTCTCCCCCTCGTGCGTCCGGGTGAGCCCGGCGGCGACGTCGTCCCAGGTCCGTCCCCCCGGCCAGAACGTCGCGACGACCACGGTCCCGTGCCCGGGGACCGAGTGCACGTCGTAGCTGTCCGAGAGTCTCGGGAGCGTGCCCAGACCGATGCCGAGTGTGCCCCCGGTGGAGGTGCCGTCCAGAAGGCGCCGGTGGACGTCACGCATGCCGGGGCCCTTGTCCAGCGCCACGATCTCGACGCCGCCCTCCGTGTCACGTCGAAGGAGCCTGAGGACGACAACGCCCTCCTGGCCGTGGCGATGCAGGTTCGTGGCCAGCTCGGTCGCGACGATGGCGACCTGACCGGACCGGGCCTCAGGGAAGCCGACCCGTTCGGCCAGCTCGACCGCCCGTCGACGTACCGTGCCTGGCGCGACGTCGTCCTCCACTCGTAGCCAGGCGAGGTCCTCCGCCCCGGGCGGGCAGTCGGTGCGTCCGGGGTCGGCGGTACCACCCGGCGTCAACGCGTCCACTTGACCACGCTCACGGTGGTACCCGTGTCTGGGTCCGAGGTGAGGTCGAAGTCGTCGACGAGCCGTCGCGCGCCGGACAGACCGAGCCCCATGCCGTTGCCCGTGCTCCAGCCGTCTGTCAACGCAAGCCCCACGTCCGGGATGCCCGGCCCGTGGTCGACGAACTCCACCCGCACTCCCCGCCGCGGCCCCGCGGTCACGACGTCGACCGTCGCGCTTCCGCCGCCGCCGTGGACCAGGGTGTTGCGGGCGAGCTCGCTCACCGCGGTCACCAGCTTGGTCTGGTCGATGAGGGAGAGCTTCGCGGCCAGCGCCAGGGTGCGCACCGACTGACGCACCCGGACGACGTCGGCATCTGTGCTGATCTGGTAGCTCTCGCGGGACTCGACCGCGACCTGCGTGTCCATCAACCAGCCGGCCAGGTGGCCTCGACGTCGAGCAGCTCGTCCGCCGCGGCGCGGTCGGTCTGGAGGAGGGCCAGTCCCCGGTCCACGTCCAGAGCGGTGCGCACGCCTTCGAGGGACAGGCCGAGCTCCACCAGCGTGATAGCCACCGCCGGTCTCATGCCAACCACGACCGTCTCGGCGTCCAGCACCTTGGAGATGGAGGCGATCGTCGAGATCATCCTGCCGATGAAGCTGTCGACGATCTCGAGTGCCGTGATGTCGATCAGCACACCGTCTGCCTCGGACTCCACGATCCGTTCGGCGAGGTCCTCTTCCAGCGCCAGCGCGACGTGGTCCTGGAGGTCCACCTGGATGGAGACAAGCAGGATGTTCCCGAGCCGCAGGATGGGGATCCGGTCCATCAGCGCTCCCGGTTCGCCCGCTTGACGACGTCGTAGCCCGAACGCCGCAGCGCCAGGAGCAGAGCGTCGGAAAGCGAGGACTTGGTGGCGATGGTGCCGAAGTCGATGCCCAGGCCGACGACAGTCTGGGCGATCTGCGGGCGGACACCGGAGATGATGCACTCTGCGCCGAGGAGGCGCGCGGCCATCACCGTCTTCAGGAGGTGCTGGGCGACCTGGGTGTCCACGGCCGGCACGCCGGTGATGTCGATGATGGCGTGGTCGGATCCTGTGCTCACCAGTGCTTCGAGCAGCCGCTCCATGACGACCTGCGTGCGCGCTGAGTCGAGGGTTCCTACGAGGGGCAGCGTGACGATGCCCTCCCAGAGGCGGACGACCGGCGTGGAGAGCTCCAGCAGTGAGGCCGCCTGCTCGGTGATCACGGCCTCACGAGCCTGGGCATAGCTGTCGAGCATGAACAGGCCGAGGTCGTCGACAAACCGCGAGAAGGCCGCGAAGAACTGGTACCCCTCCAGCTCGGCCTGTGCCTCCAGCATGTCGAGGACGGCCTCCTTGACGGCGAAGACCCCGGTCGCGGTCTCGGTGGGGCTGAACCCCTGGCGGGCCCGGGCCCGGGCGAGCTCGCCCAGCAGGGACCGCAGGTCGGCGTACGCCGGATCGGTCAGATCTCGCCCTTCGAAGTGTGGGAGCGCGACGATGGCGTCGAAGATCTCGCGTACGTCGTGGTCGAGCTCGGCCTGCGTCATCCGGCCGGCGACGTTCTTGGCGGCTGCCCCGACCCAGCGCTCGATGATCTCCTGGCGGTTTCTCTCCAGGATCGTCCAGTCCCCGGGTGTGGAAGCGACGGACATGGTCTCCCCTCCCGTTTGTGCTTCCTTGGCTAGGCCAAGGCCGCCCCCGCGATGGCTAAGGGTTTCGCGGGCCTGACATCCCCCGCCCGGGACCGCTCCACCCACATTAGGGCGGCCCTCCTGCGCTTGCCAGACCCTCATCGGACCCTCCGCTGCGGTGCGGAGCAGTTCCCTGGCGCGCGGATCGAGGGTCCGTCCGGGTCATGCGGGAGCAAACACACACAAGCGGTCCCGGCACGAGTGGGCAGCATCTGGTCGCGTGGCTTCACCGCCCCGAGACCACTCCCCTTCCTTCCGGTGGGCACTTCCGCTCAGGACACTTTCTGCTAATGTCTAGTAAGTTAGTAGATAATAGTTACTTGAAGGGAACGGGTCGGCGAATGGGGAGACACATGTTCATGGAGCACCTGCTGCGACACCTCGGCAACCAGACGGCAGTCGACAACGCCCGGTTGGCGAGCAGGGAGCTGTCGAGGCGGCGCGTGGAGCGCGAGGAGGTCGAGATCTTCCTCGCCCAGCACCGTCGCTCGCACCGAGTCGTCGACGACCTCGGGAGGGCTGTTGCCGGCCGGTAGCGCCGCCGGGCGCCACCCACACCAACGAGCGCTCCCCGTGGCAGCCGGCGTGGCCCTGGGAGCAGCAACGGGGCTCATGGCCGGTCTGGCCACTCTGGTCACCCTTCTCACCCTCTACCTCTGGGCCTGAGCCCGAGCGAGACGAAAGGCCTCCCGGGCCGGTGAACCTCCGTGGTTGCCTCGGCACCCGGCCCCTGGTGACCTTCGCAGACGGCCGGTCCGAGCTCTCCACGCACCCCGTGCTCCAGCCCACGCTCTGCCGCTACGAATAGCCCTCACTGCCTCGCAGAGCGACCCGGCGAAGAAACTCCGACAATCCCTACGGGCCCGGATGTCGAGAACCGTCGGCCGGCTCCGTTCTACTGGTGAGAGTGCCAACCTGGGCACAACACGGAAACGAGGAGCGACATGGCCAGGTACCTGCTTGCGGTGAACTTCGAGGGCGGCGCGGTCGACACGCCGATGTCGGAGTGGAGGCCCGAGGAGATCCAGGCGCACCTTGACTACTACGCGGCGCTGAACGACGAGCTGGTCGCCAACGGTGAGCTCGTCGGCACCACGGTCCTGACCGGGCCCGACCTGGCCAAGATCGTGACCTCCGACGGGACGGCTCCGGTGGTCACCGACGGGCCGTTCCAGGAGTTCAAGGAGTGGCTCGCCGGCTACCAGATCGTGGAGGTGGACTCGGAGGAGCGAGCGCTCGAGATTGCCGCGAAGGTCTCAGCTGCTCCGGGTCCCGGCGGCGTCGCCATGCAGCAGCCGATCCAGGTGCGACAGGTGATGGACGACGCCCCGTCGGACGTCGACGAGATGGAGGCCTTCCTCCAGACGGCGGACGGCGCGAGCTGAACGTCCCACACGACGTCGAGGACCTGCTGCGCGAGCTCGCGCCGCAGGTCGTCGGCGTGCTCGCTCGACGGTACGGCGACTTCGACGCCGCCGAGGACGCCACGCAGGAGGCCCTCCTCGCCGCCGCCGAGCACTGGCCGCGCGACGGGGTGCCGGCCAACCCTCGCGGCTGGCTGACGCAGACCGCCGTGCGGCGGTTGATCGACCAACATCGCAGCGAGCAGTCCCGGAGGCAGCGCGAGACGCTCGCGACCCTCCGCGAGCCACCTCGCCACGGGGTCACCGAGAGGGACGACACGTTGACGGTGCTGTTCCTGTGCTGTCACGCGTCGTTGACCCCTGCCTCGGCGATCGCGCTGACCCTGCGTGCGGTCGGGGGCCTCAGCACGGCTGCGATCGCCAAGGCCTTCCTGTCCCCTGAGGCGACGATGGCCCAGCGCATCAGCCGTGCCAAGCAGCGCATCAAGGCCTCCGGCGTACCGTTCCGGATGCCGGCACCCGAGGAGCGACCGGAACGCCTGCGCTCGGTCCTGCACGTGCTGTACCTGCTCTTCAACGAGGGCTACACGAGCACCGGCGGCCGCGAGCTGCACCGAGCCGACCTGTCGGACGAGGCGATCCGGCTGACGCGGATGGTGCACCGCCTCCTTCCAGACGACGCAGAAGTGACAGGCCTCCTCGCGCTCATGCTGCTCACCGATGCGAGACGTCCGGCACGGACGGACGCCGACGGCGAGCTGGTTCCGCTCCCCGAGCAGGACCGGTCGCTGTGGGACCAGGCACTCACCGCCGAGGGGCTCGGTCTGGTCGACGAGGCGGTGGCGCAGGGAGCGGTCGGCGAATACCAGCTCCAGGCCGCGATCGCTGCCATCCACGCACGAGCTGCGAAGGCCGGGGACACCGACTGGCCGCAGATCCTCGCCCTGTACGGGTTGTTGGACCGGATGACCGGCAACCCCGTCGTCACCCTCAACCGGGCGGTCGCCGCTGCGATGGCCGACGGCCCCGCAGCGGGGCTGGCGATCCTCGACGCGGTCGCCGAGAAGCTGGAGGGGCACCACCGCATCGACGCGGTCCGGGCCCACCTGCTGGAGATGGCCGGTGAGACCGAGGCAGCGGTGGCGCACTTCGAGGCAGCGTCGCGCGTTACGACGAGCCTGCCGGAGCAGCACTACCTGGCGGCTCAGGCCGCTCGCCTCAGGTCGACGCAGTCATCCCGCGGACACCGGGGTGGTGCCCCCGACTGACCTCCCTCCGTGCGATCTGCGGTCCGGTTCGGGCCTTCCGGAATCGATCGAGGGTTCTCCGGCCGGGCCGTTGCCGGCGATGCGACGACATGCCCCGACTCCCCGTTGGCTCCCGGTCTGACCACAGCGGCGGGCGGCCGGGCCCTGTCACACTCGGGGCCATGACGTTCTCCGTCCCCTCGGCGATCGCCCCGTGCCCGTGCGGCAGCGGTGCGGCGTACGGCGTGTGCTGCGGACCGCTCCACGACGGCACGCCCGCCGAGACCGCAGAGGCGCTCATGCGCTCGCGCTACTCGGCGTACGTCGTCGGCCACCTCGACCACGTGTTCCGCACCTGGCATCCGAGGACCCGGCCCGCCGACCTCTCCCCCGCACCGGGCCTGACCTGGCTCGGGCTCGACGTGCTCGACGCCGTCGAGGGCGGCCCTTCCGACGACACCGGCGTGGTCGAGTTCCGGGCTCGGTTCCGCACGCCGAGCGGCGAGGGCGCTCTGCACGAGCGGAGCCGGTTCGAGCGACGCGCCGGCCGCTGGGTGTACGTCGACGGCGACGTCGCCCGGGGCTGACCCGAGGGCCCGGGACCATTCGGCCGGGGGCGGCCACCGTCGCGGGCGACCCACCCGCCCTATCGGGCCATAGCCGCAGCAGGGCCGGAGTCGTGACACTGAGGACATGGCGGACCGCGACTTCAGCGAGCTTCGGGCGATGTTCATCAACTGCACGCTCAAGAAGTCCCCTGAGCGAAGCCACACCCAGGGGCTGGTCGACATCAGCAGCGCGATCATGCGCAAGCAGGGCGTCGAGGTGGAGGTGCTGCGCGCGGTCGACCACGACATCGCGACCGGGGTCTACCCCGACATGACCGAGCACGGCTGGGCCAGCGACGAGTGGCCCGAGATCTACCCCCGCGTCATGGCCAGCGACATCCTCGTGATCGCCGGACCGATCTGGCTGGGCGACAACTCGAGCGTGACCAAGCAGATCATCGAGCGGCTGTACGCCCTGTCGGGCGAGCTCAACGACGAGGGGCAGTACGCCTTCTACGGGCGGGTGGCGGGCTGCCTCATCACCGGCAACGAGGACGGCATCAAGCACTGCGCACAGAACGTCCTCTACAGCCTCCAGCACATCGGGTACACGATCCCGCCTCAGGCCGACGCCGGCTGGATCGGCGAGGCAGGTCCGGGTCCGTCGTACCTCGATCCCGGGAGCGGGGGGCCGGAGAACGACTTCACCAACCGCAACACCACGTTCATGACCTGGAACCTCATGCACCTGGCCTCGATGCTGCGGAAGAACGGCGGCATCCCGGCCTACGGGAACCAGCGCTCCGAGTGGGACGCGGGGGCACGCTTCGACTTCGAGAATCCCGAGTACCGGTAGGGAATTCCCTGCGCCGGCGCTGCAGCTGTGGGGTCGGTCACGCCCTCCCGAAGGCATCACTTTCGACACCGATGGGGACCGTATCCTTGCCCGCGCATGTCGCGATGACCCCGAAACCAGACCAATGGAGGTTCTGCCCGTAATGGCACTGCTCAACACGGAGATCAAGCCGTTCAAGGCCACGGCGTTTCACAACGGCTCGTTCATCGAGGTGAGCGACGAGGACCTCCGCGGGAAGTGGTCGGTGGTGTTCTTCTACCCGGCCGACTTCACCTTCGTGTGCCCGACCGAGCTCGGCGACCTCGCGGAGCTCTACGAAGACTTCAAGATGCTCGACGTGGAGATCTACTCGGTCTCGACCGACACCCACTTCACCCACAAGGCGTGGCACGAGGCCTCCGACACCATCGCCAAGGTGCAGTACCCGATGGTCGGCGACCCGACCGGCACCATCGCCAACAACTTCGAGGTGATGCGCGAGGGGCAGGGCCTCGCCGACCGCGCCACCTTCCTGATCGACCCCGACGGCATCATCCAGTACATGGAGATCAGCTCCGAGGGCGTCGGCCGCAACGCGATGGAGCTGCTGCGCAAGACGAAGGCCGCGCAGTACGTCCGCGAGCACCCCAACGAGGTCTGCCCCGCGAAGTGGGAGGAGGGCGACGACACGCTCGCCCCGTCGCTCGACCTCGTCGGCAAGATCTGACGACCCCCTTCTCGCAACGTCGTACGTCCCGGTCGCCACAGGAGCCGGGACGTGCGACGTCCGGCGGGACGTCATCCGAGGGGTCGCAGTTGCGGCCGCTTCCTCTGTCGTCCCGCGAGTCCCGTCTTCCTCGGAGGTTCCCCGTGCCCGTGCTCGACGCCGCCCTCACAAAGCAGCTCGCCACCCACCTGGAGCTGGTCCGGCGACCGATCGAGCTGGTCGCCTCCCTCGACGACGGTGCCAAGTCGGCCCAGCTCATGGAGCTGCTCACCGAGATCGCCGCGCTCTCGGAGCACATCACCGTGGAGCGGCATGACGACGACGTACGACGTCCGTCCTTCGCCATCGTCCGCTCGGGCACCGACGTCTCGGTGCGCTTCGCCGGGCTCCCGATGGGCCACGAGCTGACCTCGTTCGTGTTGGCGCTTCTCCAGGTCGGCGGCCACCCCCCGAACGTCTCGGACGAGGTGGTCGAACAGATCCAGGCCCTCGACGGGGAGTACCACTTCGAGACCTTCCTCTCCCTGTCCTGCCAGAACTGCCCCGACGTCGTACAGGCGCTCAACCTGATGAGCGTGCTGAACCCGAAGATCAGCCACAGCGCGATCGACGGAGCGCTGTTCCAGGACGAGGTGGAGGCGCGCGGCGTGATGGCCGTGCCGACCGTGTTCCTGAACGGCGAGGTCTTCGACCAGGGACGCATGACCCTCGAGCAGATCCTCGCCAGGCTCGACACGAGCTCCACCGAGAAGGCGGCCGCGGAGATCCGCGGCAAGGAGCCGTTCGACGTACTCGTCGTCGGCGCGGGTCCGGCCGGTGTCTCGTCCGCGGTGTACGCCGCCCGCAAGGGCATCCGCACCGGCATGGTCGGTGAGCGGATCGGTGGACAGGTGCTCGACACGATGGCGATCGAGAACTTCATCTCCGTCCCCTACACCGAGGGTCCCAAGCTCGCCGCGCACCTCGAACAGCACGTCAGCGAGTACGACGTCGACGTGATGGACCTGCAGCGGGTCTCCCGTCTCGTGCCCGCGAGTGGCGACGACCTGCACGCGGTCGAGCTCGAGAACGGCGCGGCGTTGCGGGCTCGGGCTCTGGTGCTCGCGACGGGCGCGCGCTGGCGGCAGATCGGCGTGCCGGGCGAGGAGGAGTACCGCAACAAGGGCGTCACCTACTGCCCCCACTGCGACGGCCCGCTCTTCCGCGGCAAGCGCGTCGCGGTCGTCGGCGGCGGCAACTCCGGCGTCGAGGCGGCGATCGACCTCGCCGGCGTGGTCGAGCACGTCACGCTCATCGAGTACGACGACCAGCTCCGCGCCGACGACGTGCTCCAGCGCAAGCTCCACAGCCTGCCCAACGTCGACGTCGTGGTCAGCGCGAACACCACCGAGGTGCTCGGCGACGGCAGCAAGGTCACCGGCCTGAGGTACGTCGACCGCACCACGCGCGAGGGCAACCGGCTCGAGGTCGAGGGGGTGTTCGTCCAGATCGGTCTCCTGCCCAACACGGAGTGGCTCCAGGGCGCGGTGGACCTCACCGAGCGCAAGGAGATCGTCGTGGACGACCGCGGAGCCACATCGGTGCCCGGCGTGTTCGCGGCCGGGGACTGCACGACGGTGCCCTACAAGCAGATCGTGACCGCGATGGGCGCCGGCTCGACCGCAGCGCTGAGCGCGTTCGACCACCTGATCCGCACCTCAGCACCCGCCTGAACACCCGGGGGCCGGCCGACCTGCCCGCCAACCTCCCACGGCAATCTGTCTCTTCCCACGGCAAGATCACCATGGGAGGAAAGCAATCGCCTGCATACCTTGGTGATTGATCACGCCCGGGGCGAGGCTCTGGCCGCCTCAGCTCGGGACGTGCTCCTCCTGCCGCTCTTCGTTCTCCGCCGTCTCCAGGGCTGCGACCTCGGGGTGGTGGAGGTCGAAGGCCGGCGACTCCGAGCGGACCCGCGGCAGCGTCACGAAGTTGTGGCGCGGCGGCGGCGAGGAGGTCGCCCACT
>DATICF010000081.1:0-10409 GCA_035456965.1 Nocardioidaceae bacterium | reverse complement strand
TCTACCCGATGAGCTATCGAGGCGCTGATGGACGGCTGGTCAGAGCTCGACAACTTCCTGCGGACGGACCCGCGCGACGTGGGCTGTGCCGAGGCGCTGGAGATGCTGCACGCCTACGCCGAGCTGTCCGTCGCTGGGGGGCCCGTCGAGCAGCGGTACCCCGGGATCGCGGCGCACCTTCGTTCCTGCGGTCCGTGCAGTGAGGATTTCGAGGGGCTTCTGGCCGCTGTACGCAGCGGCTCGCAGTGACGAACCGCCACCTCTGTGCCAGGTGGTCGGACCCGTCGGGTTCCTCGGTCTGCGACGTCCGGCACGGGCCAACTCGTAGATGCTGTTGTTCATCGTTAGCGCGAGGTTGTAGATCACGAAGAACGACTCGTCGTCCTCGAGGACAAGCATGTCGCTGGCCGGGATGCGCCCGTCTGTCGCGAACACCTCGCCGAAGTTGCACGGGTCGCGCTGGGGGACGCGGGTGAAGATGATGCCCAGGTCGACCTCGGCCAAGGAGCTCTCCGGGAGCTCGAAGCCGTACGCGTCCTCCAGGCCGGGCAGGCCGTCGGCGCGGTCGATGAACTCCGATGCCGCGCAGAGCGAGGCGTCCTGAGGGCTGCTGTTGGCGAGCTCCGCGTAGTCAGACAGCGTGGTCACCCCGAGGTCCTCCGAGGCCTCCGCCGATGTCGCCAGGGCATAGGTGTTGTTGACCGGTGCGAGCGCAATCCACTTGACGTCGTTCTCCTGCAGGTCCCGCTGCGCGACGGTCTCGAACAGCTGGGCCTCGTCCGTTGGTGCCTGGTCTGCCTCGTTCCCCAGCAGCTCTGCCCAGCCGGTGCCGGTGTACTCCCAGTACATGTCGATCAGGATGAGCTGCTCTGTGAACTCCTTGGCCACTGTGAACGAGGCGCCTGACAGTTGCCCGTCCCCGTCGCCCCCGCCCCCGTTACCGCCACAGGCGACGGCCGCCATGGACAGCCCGGCAAGGAGTACGCCGAGCCGCAGGAACCTGCTGTTCGGATTGCGCATCATGGCTCACCTCTCGTTTGTCCGGTCGTTCAAAGCCCTTGTGGTCGAAGCACCTCCTCGGCGATGCCGGCGAGATAGTCGATCAGGAGGGCGAGAACGGCGACCAGGATCGCTCCGACGATCGTGATGAGCGGTCGGTTCTGCACGAAACCGGCGACGATGAGGCCACCCAGGCACCCCGCGCCGATGAAGGTTCCCAGAGTCGACGATTGCCGGGTCCACCTCGCGGAGTCCCACGATCGTGTTCCTCACGATGGGCAGCAGCCCGTACATCACCAGCCCTACGACGACCGAGCGCGCGCCCAGTCCGAGGAAGGGGACGGAGATGAAGACCCCGAAGAGGGCAAGAGACGGGATGGTCAGGAACGTCCCGGTGACGGCGAGGGCCATGTCGCGACGCTCCGTCCGATACGTGGCCAGTCCGAGGCCCATGCCGATGACCGTCGCGATCGCAACGGAGACGATGACCACGAGCGCATGCGCGATGCCCAGCTCGAGGAGGTGCTCCCAGGCGAACTCGAGGTAGGTCAAGAAGCTGGAGAGCCAGCCCTCCTCCTCAGTCAGCCCTTCGAGCCGGACACATCAGCAGGCACAACCGGGCGCTGTGGAGGCTGCTGAGACGCCGCGGGCGGCCGAAGCCGGATGGTGAACGAAAACGGGTCGCCCGCTCCGGCAGACTGGTGGGGTGCTTCTGACCGTTTCGACCACCCACCAGCCGGCGACCGACCTCGGCTTCCTCCTGCACAAGCATCCCGACCGTGTGCAGGAGTTCAAGCAGTCGTTCGGCACGGCCACGGTCTTCTACCCGGAAGCCACCGACGAACGCTGCACCGTCGCGCTCATGCTCGACGTGGACCCGATCAAGCTGGCCCGCGGGCGTGCGAGGAACTCTCCGGACTTCAGCCTCGCGCAGTACGTCAACGACCGGTCCTACGCGGCATCCTCCCTTCTGGGTGTGGCGATGGCCGACGTGTTCAGCACCGCACGCAGTGGACGCTGCAACTCCAGGCAGGAGCTGGCCGACTCGGCGATCCCGTTGGAGATCGTGATTCCTGTGCTGCCCTGTCGTGGTGGCCAGGACATCGCCCGCCGGGTCTTCGAGCCGCTTGGCTGGACGGTCGAGGCCGAGCCCATCCCGCTCGACGATGCTCATCCCCAGTGGGGAGACTCCCGCTACATCCGGCTCCGGCTCGCAGGCGTGGTCCGGTTGGCGGATGCTCTCAACCAGCTCCATGTACTGCTGCCGGTCCTCGATGAGTCGAAGCACTACTGGCAGGGACCCGACGAGGTCGACAAGCTCCTTCGATCGGGAGAGGGATGGCTGGCCAACCACCCTGACGCCAACCTCATCACCCGCCGCTACCTCGGTCGCCAGGGTGGTCTCACTCGCGTTGCCCTCGCGCGCCTCGCAGAGCTGGGCGACGAGGTCGAGGATGCCGTCGAGCCTGCCGAGGACGAGGAGGTGCTGCAGCCACAGGAGATGCGCGTCCCGCTCAACACACAGCGCCACGAGGCAGTCCATGAGGCGCTGCTCGAGCTGGGCGCCACCTCGGTGGTCGACCTGGGGTGCGGGCCGGGCCAGTTCCTCGAGCGCCTGGTGAAGACCCCGACCTTCACCAGGGTGGCAGGCAGCGACGTCTCGACCCGATCGCTGCAGCGCGCCGCGCGTCGGTTGCGCCTCGAGCAGATGAGCGAGCGCCAGGCAGAGCGTGTCAGGCTCTTCCAGAGCGCGCTGACCTACGAGGACGAGCGATTCGCCGGCTTCGACGCAGCCGTGCTCATGGAGGTGGTCGAACACGTCGACCTGCCGCGAGTGGAGGCGCTGGAGCACGTCGTGTTCGGTGCCGCCAAGCCGGGGTCAGTCATCGTGACCACCCCCAACGGCGAGTACAACGTGCTCTACGAGGGTCTGGTCGGCCTGCGACACCCCGACCATCGCTTCGAGTGGACCCGCGACGAGTTCGAGCAGTGGTCGGATCGTGTCGCCTCGACGTACGGCTACAACGTCGAGCGCCGCGGGATCGGCGACCGCGACGACATTCTGGGGACCCCGACGCAGATGGCGATCTTCACCCGAAAGGAGGCGACCAGTGACTGACGCGGAGCAGAAGCTGCAGGTGACGATCCCCTCCATGGGGCTCGTGGTTCTCGTCGGTGTGTCCGGAAGTGGCAAGTCGACCTTCGCGCGCACTCACTTCAAGCCGACGGAGGTCGTCTCCAGCGACTTCTGCCGCGGCCTCGTGGCCGATGATGAGAACGACCAGTCCGCAACGCGGGACGCCTTCGACGTTCTCCACTACATCGTCGGCACCCGCCTGCGCCGTGGACTCCTCACAGTCGTCGACGCCACCAACGTCCAGCGCCCCGCCCGAGCCTCGCTGGTCAAGCTCGCCAAGAGCCACGACGTCCTGGTCGATGCCATCGTCGTCGACGTACCCGAGTCTGTCGCGATCGAACGGAACCGGCAGCGACCCGATCGCGACTTCGGCAGCCACGTCGTCTCGCGCCAGCACCGGGACCTCAAGCGTTCCCTGGGGCGCCTCGCCAAGGAGGGCTTTCGCCGCGTCCACGTCCTGCGCGGCACCGACCAGATCGGCGCGGTCGAGATCGTGCGCGAGCGGCCGTGGAACGACCGCACGAACGTCCACGGCCCCTTCGACATCATCGGCGATGTCCACGGCTGCGCCTCCGAGCTGCGCACCTTGCTGACCGAGCTCGGCTGGAAGGTCGAGTACGACGGCGAGCAGGCTGTGGGTGCTTCCCATCCCGAAGGCCGGCAGGCCGTCTTCGTTGGCGATCTTGTCGACCGCGGCCCCGACACTCCCGGTGTCCTCCGACTCGTCATGGGTATGGTCGCCGCCGGCACCGCGCTGTGCGTCTCTGGAAACCACGAGGCCAAGCTCGTTCGCGCCCTCAAGGGATCCAGGGTGACCGTCTCCCACGGTCTCGCGGAGTCCCTTGCACAGCTGGAGTCCGAGTCCGACGACTTCCGCAGGGCGGCGCTGGGCTTCATGGACGGACTGATCAGCCACTACGTCCTGGACGACGGCAGGCTCGTCGTCGCACACGCCGGCCTGAAGGAGTCCTACCACGGGCGCTCCTCCGGGCGTGTGCGCTCGTTCGCGCTCTACGGCGACACCACCGGCGAGACCGACGAGTACGGCCTGCCGGTCCGTTACCCCTGGGCGCAGGAGTACCGCGGCGAGGCGATGGTCGTCTACGGTCACACGCCGGTCCCCGAGGCGGAATGGATCAACAACACCATCTGCCTCGACACCGGAGTCGTGTTCGGTGGCGCGCTCACCGCTCTGCGTTACCCGGAGCGCGAGATCGTCTCCGTGACGGCCGAGCAGGAGTGGTACGAGCCGGTTCGTCCGCTCGTGCCTTCGGTTGCCGGTCGCGAGCCGTCGGTGCTCAAGATCGGCGACGTGGCCGGCACCCGGTGGTTGGAGACCAAGCACGCCGGCAAGGTCAAGATCCCCGAAGAGAACGCAGCCGCGGCGCTCGAGGTCATGAGCCGCTTCGCCGTCGACCCACGGTGGCTGGTCTACCTGCCGCCGACCATGTCGCCGGTCGCCACGTCGAAGCTCGACGGGTTCCTGGAGCACCCCGAGCAGGCCTTCGAGGAGTACGCCGGCTGGGGCGTCGCGCGCGTCGTGTGCGAGGAGAAGCACATGGGCTCGCGCGCAATCGCAGTGATCGCCAAGGATGCGGACGCCGCGGAGCGGCGATTCGGCGTCGGCGACGGCACGACCGGTGTCGTCTACACCCGCACGGGGCGTCCGTTCTTCGCCGACACGACCGCGCTCGTCGACCGGCTCCGAGCCACCGCAGCACCACTGTTCGAGTCGCTGGACAGCGACTGGTTGGCACTCGACTGTGAGCTGCTGCCGTGGTCTGCCAAGGCGATCGACCTCATCAAGTCGCAGTACGCCTCGGTCGGTGCCGCTGCTCGACATGTCCTGCCCGAGGCGCTCGACGTGCTGGGCCAGGCGGCCGCACGCGGTCTCGACGTCGACGCCCTCATGGCGAAGACCGAGAGGCGCCGCGACAACGCCGAGGCGTTCCGCGACGCCTACGCCGCCTACGTCCGTCCGACCGACGGGCTGGCTGGCGTGACGTTGGCGCCGTTCCAGATCCTGGCGGCTGAGGGGCGCGCCCTCGCGCTCACCGAGTCGCACGAGTGGCACCTGGCCGAGCTCGCAAAGCTGCAAGGCGACCTCATCACGGCCACCCGCCATCGCCTCGTTGACCTGTCGTCTCGCGAGGAGCGTGACGCGGCGACGCAGTGGTGGCTCGACCTGACGGCGCGTGGTGGCGAGGGAATGGTCGTCAAGCCGGCCCACCTCACCGAGGGCCGGATCCAGCCAGGCATCAAGGTCCGCGGTCGGGAGTACCTCCGGATCATCTACGGCCCGGACTACACCGACTCACTCGACGTGCTCCGCGACAGGCACCTCGGCAAGAAGCGCCAGCTCGCCCAGCGCGAGCACGGCCTCGGGCTGGAGGCGCTGACCGCGTTCGTCGACCACGAACCGCTGTGGAAGGTTCACCAGTCCGTGTTCGCGGTGCTCGCGTTGGAGTCGGAGCCGGTCGACCCTCGGCTTTGAGGTGGCCGGAACAGGGCTCAGGAGGATCGACAACCCGCCGACGGGGTCCGGGCTGCTGAGCCCGGACCCCACGGGTGTGCTCAAGGCCCGGGTCGGGTCAGGCCCTTGCAGCGCCGGGGCGCCCGTTCTCCACCACCCAGGTGGAGTCGGTGACCGCCGGCGCAGTCGTGTCAACGGCCGACACGACCACCCGGTAGTCCGAGGTCATCGCCTGCGGGGTGACGGTGCAACGGGTGTAGCCGCGCTGGTCGGGGTTGAGGTACTTCACGTGCGGGTTGTTCGGTCGGGCGGCCTTCACCGCACCGGACCAGCCGCAGCCGGAGCTGATCGATGTGCCCACGAACTCGGTCGCGAGAACGTCGGTGTCAGGTCGGCTGAAGTCCAGTCGGAGATCGTTGACCCACGCTGAGTGCCAGTCGCCGCTGAGTACGACCGGGTTCGCCGGACGCTGCTGCTGAAGGAACGACATGAACCGGTTCCGGGAGACGGCGTAGCCGTCCCACTGGTCGTGGTTGACCGCGACCGCGTCGCTGCCGTCGTAGTCGACGCGCGCCATGATCGCCTGCTGTGCGACCACGTTCCACCGCGCGGAAGAGGAGGCCATGCCGTCGAAGAGCCACTGCTCCTGCTCGGCGCCCATGAGCGTGCGCGAGGCGTCGTTGACGTCGGGGTGCTCCGGTCCGGCAGGGAAGTTCTCGGTGAGCTGGTCGGAGCGGTACTGACGGGTGTCGAGCACGTGGAAGGAAGCCAGCCGGCCGTAGTGCAGGCGCCGGTGCAGCAGCATCTCGGCCCCCTGAGGCCGCTGGGGTCGGCGTAGTGGCAGGTGCTCGTAGTAGGCCTGGAAGGCGTTCGCGCGCAGCTGGGCGAACCTCGCGGGGTCGTTGGAGGCCTCGTTGTCGGGCTGGGAGATGTTCGCGGCCCAGTTGTTCTCGATCTCGTGGTCGTCGAAGGTGACCACGAACGCGAACGCGGCGTGTGCGGCCTGCAGGTCCGGTGAGGTCTTGTAGCGGGCGTGGTTGACCCGGAAGTCGGCCAGGGTCTCGTCATCGCGGCGCTCGTAGATGTAGTCGCCGACGTGCACGACCAGGTCGAGGTCTTCCTGCGCCATGGTGCGGTAGGCGGCGTACCGGCCGCCGACCCAGGCCTGGCAGGAGGCGAGCGCGAACCGGATCTGGTCCGGGGTCGAGCCGGCGGCAGGGGCGGTCCGCGTCCTTCCGGTGGGGCTGACCTGGTTCCCGGCCCGGAACCGGTAGAAGTAGTCGCGGCCCGGTGCCAGACCGGTCACTTCGGCGTGCACCGAGTGCCCGAGCTCGGGCGTCGCCTGCTCGGTGCCGGCCTTGACGACGTTGGCGAACGCGGGGTCGGTGGCCACCTGCCACGTCACCGGCAGCTGGGCCGCCGGCATTCCCGCCATGCCATCGGGGGCCAAGGGGTCTGGTGCCAGTCGGGTCCAGAGCACCACCCCGTCGGGCAGCGGGTCTCCGGAGGCGACCCCGAGCGTGAAGGGGGTGTCAGGAAACTTCGGGGCAGCCCACGAGGGCGCCGTTGAGAAGCCGGACATGGCTGCAGCGAAGCTGACGCCGACGGCGCCGGTCAGGCCCAGAAAGCCACGGCGGGACAGGGGAGAAGGCGTGGGGGGACGGGTCGCGCACACGGTTGGTACCTCCGAGACGTGGGGTGATGAGCGCGCCCAGTCACCCAGCCCGGGGCAACGCCGCGGGGACCGCTCGGTTACGAGCACCCGTCAACTTGGAAACGCATCCGGATCCGGGCAGAACGGCATCAACTGGCCTGCTGGTCCGAAGGTCTCGGGTCGGCTCAGCTGTCTCTGCCGGCGCAGTGCGCAGGGGAGGCAGGTTCTCCTTCGCCGCAGGTAGTGGCACTGTGGGTGAGTGGCACGGAACGTGGCAGCTCCCGCGGCTACGCAGGAGCCGATGACCGAAGAGGAGTTCCGCTCGCTTCGCGAGCAGCTTCGGAGCGAGGTGCCCTGGGGCCCCGACGACAGGCTGGGGGCCCTGAACTACATCACCCCCGCAGAGCGACTCGCCGCGACCGGTGAGGTCAGGCTGGGCCGCGCAGTCTCGCTGAGTGCGCCGGTGGAGGACTGGGTGACGCGCGACAACCCCGATCCGGCGCGTCACCACATGAAGGGTCCGCTAGGCGCAGAGGCAGGGGAGGGGCTCTCGTTCAGCATGGATCGGATCCTGATGAACGTCCACGGCAACGCGGACAGTCATCTCGATGCGCTGTGTCACGTGGTCTTCGACGGCGAGCTGTACAACGGGATCTCCGCTGACACTGTCGGCGAGGGGGGAGCGGCGGAACTGTCGGTCGGCCTGGCCGCAGACGGCATCGTCAGTCGAGGGGTGCTGCTCGACGTACCCCGGTCGCGGGGGGTGCCGTGGCTGGAACCGGGCGACTGCGCGACCACCGACGACCTGCTGAAGGCCGAGCGCGACCAGGGTGTCCAGCTCGGACGCGGAGACATCGCGCTCGTCCGGGTGGGACACCGTCAGCGACGTGAAGCTCTCGGGACCTGGGACGCCGCGGACAGCCGGGCCGGGCTGCACCCGAGCACACTCCCGCTGTTCGCCGAGCGGCGGGTAGCTGCCCTTGGCAGTGACAGCAACAGCGACACTGCGCCGAGCCTGGCTGAAGGGGTGGGCTTCCCGGTCCATGTCCTGGCCATCAACACGCTGGGCCTGATGCTGATGGACTACCTGCAGCTCGGTGACCTGGCATCCGCGTGCGAGGAAGCAGGGCGGTGGTCGTTCCTGTGCGTCGTCGCACCTCTTCGCCTGCCGACCGGCACCGGCTCACCGGTGAACCCCATCGCGCTGTTCTGAAGCCGCCCTCGCCATCTGGAGTCGGACGAGATCCCGACGGGCGACACGCGAGACACCGTGAGGTGAGCAGGCCCCCCGGACCCTGCCGGTGTCATTCATCCGCGGGGGACGATGCATGCCGGGCCCGCCGATGTTGGCGTGGGGAGTACGGGAGGTTCTCATGGCGGACGACCAGCACTATGACGTGATCATCATCGGCACCGGCGCCGGGGGAGGAACCCTCGGGCATCGGCTTGCGACAGGTGGGGCGCGGGTGCTCTGGCTGGAGCGCGGATCCTTCCTTCCCCGCGAGCTGGAGAACTGGGACACCAAGGCAGTGTTCGTGCGCGGCAGGTACCTCCCACATGAGTCGTGGTACGACCGGCACGGCAACGGGTTCCAGCCGGAGGTGAACTACTACGTCGGGGGCAACACCAAGTTCTTCGGCGCCGCGCTGTTCCGCCTCCGCCCGGAGGACTTCGGCGAGATCCGCCACCACGGCGGCCTCTCACCTGCCTGGCCCATCTCCTACGACGACCTGGAGCCGTACTACACCCAGGCCGAGCACCTCTACCTCGTGCACGGACGGCACGGGGAGGACCCGACCGAGGGTCCGACGAGCGCGCAGTACGCCTTCCCGCCGGTGGCCCACGAGCCGCGGATCCAGCGGCTCAGCGACGACCTCGAGAAGCAGGGGCTGCACCCGTTCCACCTGCCGATCGGCGTCAACCTGCAGGAGGAGTCGCCGGGCCGGGCCGCCCGCTCGAGCGTGTGCATCCGCTGCAGCCGCGTCGACGGCTTCCCCTGTCTGGTCAACGGCAAGTCCGACTCGCAGGTGATCTGCGTCGATCCGGTGCTGGAGCGGGACAACGTCACGCTCGTCACCCACGCCAACGTGCAACGACTGGAGACCGACCCCTCGGGGCAGACCATCAGCGGGGTCGTGACAGAGCTGGAGGACGGGTCGGTCACCACGTTCACCGGTGACATCGTCGTCGTGGCCTGCGGCGCGGTGAACTCTGCCGCGCTGCTCCTCAGGTCCGCCGGCGACGGACACCCCGACGGGCTCGCGAACAGCTCCGGCGTGGTCGGACGCCACTACATGAGGCACAACAACCTCGCCCTGATGGCGCTCTCCGCCGAGCCCAACCCGACCCGGTTCCAGAAGACGCTGGCCATGAACGACTGGTACCTGGGCGCGGACGACTGGGACTACCCGCTCGGCGGGATCCAGATGCTGGGCAAGTCCGACGAAGACATGCTGCACGCCGAGGCGCCGCGCTGGGCCGGGCGGCTCTCGCCGGACCTCCCTTTCGAGGTGATGGCCCACCATTCGGTGGACTTCTGGCTGTGCGGCGAGGACCTGCCACAGCCCGAGAACCGCGTCACCCTCGACAAGGAGGGTGCGATCCACCTGACCCTGGACGAGAAGAACAACATCGAGGGCGTCCGGCGGCTGCGGCACAAGCTCGAAGGCATGCTCAGCGACCTCGGCCTGCACCGACATCACCTGCTCGAGCACAACCTCTACCTGCACAAGACCATGCCGATCGGGGCCACCGCGCACCAGGCAGGGACGGTCCGGTTCGGGACCGACCCGGCGAGCAGCGCACTCGACACCAACTGCAAGGCCCACGACCTTGACAACCTGTATGTCGTCGACACGAGCTTCTTCCCGAGCATCGGGGCGGTCAACCCGTCTCTCACCGCGATGGCCAACGCCCTGAGGGTCGGTGACCACCTGCTCGAACGACTCAGGTGAGTGCCCGTGCCGAGTCTCGCCTGAGCGCGGGCGTGAGGCGGTGCGTGCCGACCTGATGCAGGAGCAGCTGGATCCTGCCCGCCTCCTGAGGCCACGACGGCGGACATCGCAGAGAGCCCCGACCGTGTCTCTGCCTCGATCGGGTGGCGTCGTATGCCCCGATGGGACTAGTTGCCACGAATCGCCTGCATG
>DATICF010000080.1:0-57545 GCA_035456965.1 Nocardioidaceae bacterium | reverse complement strand
ACCGTGGTCGGCGACGTCGTCGACCTGCGCCAGACGCTGTCCTGGTTCGAGACCAAGCCGCTGTTCGGCTGGCGGGTGCTGGTCCCGCGCACCAAGGAGCAGGCCGGCTCCCTCTCGGCGCGGCTGCGCTCCTTCGGCGCCGTGCCCGAGGAGGTTCCCACCATCTCCGTGGAGCCGCCGCGCAACCCGCAGCAGATGGACAAGGCGATCCGGGGCCTGGTCGAGGGCCGCTACGAGTGGATCGCGTTCACCTCGGTCAACGCGGTCAAGGCCGTGCGCGAGAAGTTCGACGAGTACGGGCTCGACGCCCGCGCGTTCTCCGGGCTCAAGATCGCCGCCGTCGGCGACAAGACCGCCGCCGCCATCGAGGCCTGGGGCCTGCGCGCCGACCTGGTGCCGTCGGGCGAGCAGTCCGCCCGCGGGCTCCTCGAGGACTGGCCGCCGTACGACGAGGTGCTCGACCCGATCAACCGGGTCTTCCTGCCCCGCGCCGACATCGCCACCGAGACCCTTGTCGCCGGCCTGCTCGAGCTGGGCTGGGAGGTCGACGACGTCACCGCCTACCGCACCGTGCGCGCCACGCCGCCGCCGGCGCCGGTGCGCGACGCGATCAAGACCGGCAAGTTCGACGCGGTCGTGTTCACCTCGTCCTCGACGGTCCGCAACCTCGTCGGTATCGCGGGCAAGCCCCACGCGTCGACGGTGATCGCTGTGATCGGCCCCGCTACCGCGAAGACCGCCGAGGAGCACGGGCTGCGCGTCGACGTCATGGCCCCCAACCCGTCGGTGGAGGTTCTCGCGGACGCCCTCGCCGACTTCGGTGGGGCACGGCGGGCTGCCCTGCTCGAGGCCGGTCAGCCGGTCACGAAGCCGTCCGAGCGCCGTCCCTCGGCTCGCCGCAAGGCCACCTGAGTCGATGGGCTACCCCGAGATCCGCCCGCGGCGGCTCCGTCGTACCCCGGCGCTGCGGCGGCTGGTCGCAGAGACCTCGGTCGAGGCGCGGCAGCTGGTGCTGCCCGTGTTCGTCCGCGAGGGCGCGAGTGAGCCGGTGGCGATCGGGTCGATGCCCGGGGTCGTCCAGCACAGCCGGGAGTCGCTCCGCCGCGCGGCTGCTGACGCGGCCAAGGCCGGGCTCGGCGGGATCATGCTGTTCGGGGTGCCGGAGACCAAGGACGCCACTGGCTCAGGTGGGGTCGACCCCGAAGGGATCCTGAACGTCGCGATCCGCGACGTGGTCGCCGAGGTCGGGGACGCCCTGCCGGTGATGAGCGACCTTTGCCTCGACGAGTTCACCGACCACGGGCATTGCGGCGTGCTCACCGAGTCCGGGGCGGTCGACAACGACGCGACGTTGGACATCTACGCCGAGATGGCGGTCGCCCAGGCGTCAGCGGGAGTCGACGTCGTGGGTCCCAGCGGGATGATGGACGGCCAGGTCGGGGTGATCCGCGAGGCGCTTGACGGCGCGGGCTTCCCTGACGTGGCGATCCTGGCCTACTCCGCGAAGTACGCCTCCGCCTTCTACGGGCCCTTCCGTGAGGCGGTGGCCTCTACGCTCGAGGGCGACCGGCGCACCTACCAGCAGAATCCCGCCAACAGCATCGAGGGCGTGCGCGAGGCGCTGCTCGACGTGGCCGAGGGAGCGGACATGGTGATGGTGAAGCCGGCCCTGGGCTACCTCGACGTCCTGCGTGGCGTCGCCGAGGCCGTCGACGTACCGGTCGCGGCCTACAACGTCTCCGGCGAGTACGCGATGGTCGAGGCGGCAGCCGCGAATGGCTGGATCAACCGCGAGGCCGCGATCGTCGAGTCGCTGACGTCGATCCGGCGCGCCGGAGCGGACATCGTGCTGACCTACTGGGCGCAGGAGGCTGCCGAGCTCCTCGGTCGCTGACCCGCCGAGTCGTCACGAATGCTCGGGGGTCCCCCGGCCAGTCGGCACAAGCGCTGAACGGTTTTCCGTCGAGTCGGCACTTGTGCGGCACGTGCCGAGTCGGCACCCGTGCCGCGCCGCGCCGGGTTGGTTGCTCATCGGGCCGACGTTCGGTCGTAGCGGCGGTTGTGCCGACTCGCGGGGAGATGGGGCGGCGGTTGTGCCGACTCGGGGAATGCGATAGGCCCCCGCGCTGCTCGCGCGGGGGCCTGATCGCTGGGTGTCGTGGCTGTCTTGGGTGGTGCCTAGCGGCCGTCAGCTCATCCGGTCCTCGACGCAGGCGGCGAGACCCGCGACGTCGAGTGGGCTGATGCCGGAGGCGAGGCACTTCTCGGTGGCCTCGGCCTTGGTGAGCGCTCCGCCCGTGGCCTCGTCGACGGGCTCGGTCACCGGCTTGGCGGCCTCCTTCGTCGACTCGACGGTCTTCTTGACCACCTCGGTGGTGTCCTCCGTCGGCTCGTCGCCGGGCTGCTCCTCCGGGACCTCGTCGCTCGGGTCGCTGCCGCCGTCGACCGGGGATGTGCTGCCCCCGCCGGAGCCGCCGGAGCCGCCGGAGCCGGCGTTGCGGGTCTTGGCCCCGTCACGGGTGGCCGCCTTCTTGGAGCCGATCCCGGCCGGCGCCACGGCAGCGCCGTCGATGCTCGGGGCGAACACCGTCGAGCCGGCTACGCCGTTCGGCGCGGGGGAGTAGTCGCCCTCGAGATAGGCGTTCATGATCGAGATGACCAGGTCGACGTACTCCTGGCTGTGGTTGTAGCGGTAGACCGCTGCCTTCTGGCCGCCGTACGTCGAGAGGTCCTCGTCGCCGGAGCAGAGGTAGACCGCGCTCGCGAGGGCGGCGTCGTCGATGTCCTGCGGGTCACGCGCGCCGTCGCCGTCGGCGTCGACCCCCACGACGCTCCAGGTCTGCGGGATGAACTGCATCGGGCCGACCGCGCGGTCGTAGATCGGGTCGTTGTCGTACGTGCCGCCGTCGGAGTCGCGGATCTCGGCGGTGCCGTCGGACCCGTCGAGAGGGATGCCGAAGATGCCGGGGCGGCTCTTGCCGTCCTCGCCGAGCACGTTGCCACCGAAGCGCCCGTGGTCGGACTCGACACGGCCGATCGCGGCGATGAGCTGCCAGGACAGGTTGCAGTTGGCGTCCGCGGCGTTGATGACCTGCTCGCCGCGCTGGTAGGCAGCCAGAGCGGCTGCGGGGATGCCGTTGGTGGAGGCGTTGGCGATGACGCTCCCGCTCGCGCCGGCTGGGACGCCCGGCGCGACGGAGCCGGGCCGGGACATGCTGGCGGGGGCGTCGAGAGCCTGGTTCGGGACGATCGTGCCGTCGGGAAGAGTCGTCGTGTCGTTCGTGGTGGCAGTGGCTGAGGACGTGACGGCCAGGCTGGTGGTCCATGCCCCGGACAGCAGTGCGAGTGGTACGAGCGCAGTGGCTTTCTGCCACGTGGTCAGTCGCTTATGAGACATGTACGTCCCTCTCCCCACTTGATCGACTCGCCCGGGTCCCCCCACGGATACCCGAGAACTCCCTCTTCCACACCCAACGACAGCAAGGGCGAAAGGTTACGCGCCGGTAGATCTTGACTTCTCGCGGGCGAACATGTGCGTGGCGCCTCTGGCGGGACACCGACAGCCGGGCGAAGGCTCGGGGTTTGACGAGTCTCACACCGCACCGGCAGGGCCTCGATTCGGATACGCGTGCGGGCTCGGCGACAATGGCCGGGTGAACCACCTCGACACCTCTGCCTCGGCAGCCCTGTTCGACCGCGCAGCGGCGGTGACCCCTGGCGGGGTCAACTCACCGGTGCGGGCGTTCAACGCGGTGGGCGGGACTCCGCGGTTCATCGAACGCGCGCAGGGTGCCTACCTCACCGACGCCGACGGCAACGAGTACGTCGACCTCGTCGGCAGCTGGGGGCCGATGCTGATGGGCCACGCCCACCCCGCGGTCATGGAGGCCGTCTACGAAGCGGTCGCCCGGGGCACGTCGTACGGCACCCCCACGCGCCCCGAGGTCGAGCTGGCCGAGGAGATCGTCGAGCGCACCCCGGTCGAGAAGGTCCGCTTCGTCTCGTCGGGCACCGAGGCGACCATGTCCGCGATCCGCCTGGCGCGCGGCTTCACCGGGCGCGAGCTCGTGGTGAAGTTCGCCGGCTGCTACCACGGCCACGTCGACTCGCTGCTGGCGTCGGCCGGCTCGGGCCTGGCCACCTTCGCCGTCCCCGGTACGCCGGGCGTGCCGGCTGCGTCGACCGCGGCCACCCTCGTCCTTCCCTACAACGACCGCGCGGCGGTCGAGGCAGCCTTCGCCGAGCACGGCGACCGGATCGCGTGCCTCATCACCGAGGCCGCCCCGGGCAACATGGGCGTCGTGCCGCCCGCACCGGGCTTCAACGCCTTCCTCAGCGACATCTGCCGCAAGCACGGCGCGCTGTTCGTGAGCGACGAGGTGATGACCGGCTTCCGGGTCACCCGCGCAGGCCAGTGGGGTCTCGACGGAGCAGTCGAAGGCTGGGTGCCGGATCTGCTGACCTTCGGCAAGGTCATGGGCGGTGGCTTCCCCGCGGCGGCGTTCGGCGGCCGGGCCGAGGTGATGAGCCACCTGAGTCCGGAGGGGCCGGTCTACCAGGCGGGCACGCTGTCGGGGAACCCGATCGCCACGACTGCGGGACTCACCACGCTGCGGCTCGCGACGCAGGACGTCTACAACCACATCGACGAGGCCTCGAAGAACCTCCAGGTCGCGGTGACCGACGCCTTCCTCGAGGCGGGGCTGCCGCACCTGATCCAGAGCACCGGGAACATGTTCAGCGTCTTCTTCGTCGAAGAGGGCGTGGAGCAGGTCCCGAACTTCGAGGTGGCGTCGACCCAGCGCACCGACCGTTTCAAGGCCTTCTTCCACGCGATGCTCGACCAGGGCGTGTACCTCCCGCCCAGCGCGTTCGAGTCGTGGTTCCTCTCCGCGGCGCACGACGAGAGGGCGCTCGACCGGATCGTCTCGGCGCTGCCCGCGGCCGCACGCGCGGCCGTCGCTGTCACCGATAACCAGGGGGATTGATGCGGACCGTCGTACACCTGCTGCGCCACGGCGAGGTGCACAACCCGAACGGCGTTCTCTACGGCCGGATGCCGGGCTACCACCTCTCCGAGCTCGGGCAGAAGATGGCCCAGCGGGTCGCCGACGCCGTCGGGGACCGCGACATCACCCGCGTCATCGCCTCCCCTCTCGAGCGTGCCCAGGAGACGGCCGCCCCGCTCGCGGAGGCCCGGGGCGTCGAGATCACCACGGATGCGCGCGTCATCGAGTCCACCAACGTCTTCCAGGGCGAGACCTTCGGGCCGGGCGACGGTGTGCTGAAGAAGCCCAGGTCCTGGGTGCACCTGTGGAACCCGTTCCGGCCTTCGTGGGGTGAGCCCTACAAGGAGGTCGCCGCGCGCATGATGGCCGGGGTGTACGACGCACGCGACGCTGCCTCGGGCCACGAAGCCGTGATCGTCTCGCACCAGCTGCCCATCTGGATCGCCCGCCTGCACGTCGAGGGCAGGTCCTTCCTGCATGACCCGCGCCGCCGTCAGTGCACCCTGTGCAGCCTCACGTCGTTCACCTTCGAGGACGACCGGCTCACGACTGTTCGCTACTCCGAGCCGGCGGCCGACCTGATCCCCTTCAAGGACCGCCAGGCGCCGTTCTCGGCCGGCGGGGCGCTTGAAGAGGACAAGCCACCTGCTGCTGGAGCCTGAGTCTTGCCATTCGTCCCCACCATGCGACGCCTGAGTGTCCTCGCTGCCGTGCTGCTCGTCGGCACGGGTCTCGCCGCCTGCTCGAACGAGGAGGTGGGCAGCTCCGGCGACTCGGGCTTCGTCTCCGGCAAGGGCATCATCACGCGACTGGCGGTTGCGGACCGCAAACAGCCCGGTGAGGTGGCGGGGGAGACCATCGACGGGGAGCCGATCTCGCTCGAGGACTACGAGGGCAAGACGGTCGTGGTGAACGTCTGGGGCTCGTGGTGCGCCCCCTGCCGGTCCGAGGCCCCCGACCTGGTCGCGGCCTCCGAGGAGCTCGCGGACGACGGTGTGGAGTTCCTCGGGATCAACTCGCGCGACCTCGACAAGGCGGCAGCGCAGGCCTTCCAGCGCCGCTTCGAGGTCCCCTACCCGAGCATCTACGACCAGCAGGGCAAGACCCTGCTCGCGTTCCGCGGAACGCTGAGCCCGAACGCGATCCCGAGCACGGTCGTGATCGACGACCAGGGCCGCGTTGCCGCCAGTGTGATCGGCGAGGTCAGCCGGGCCACGCTGGTCGGCCTGGTCGAGGACGTCATCGCGGAGGAGGGCTGATGACTCCCATGGCGATCGGGGACTGGTTCGCGGGCACGGCGCTGTCGGGGTCGCTGCTCCTCGCCGTCCCCGTCGCGCTCGTCGCCGGGGTCGTGTCCTTCTTCTCGCCGTGCGTGGTGCCGCTGCTGCCCGGCTACCTGTCCTACGCCACCGGCCTCTCGGGCGCCGACCTGGAGTCGGCCCGCCGTGGGCGGATGGTGGTCGGGAGCACGCTGTTCGTCCTCGGCTTCTCCGCGGTCTTCGTGGCGATGGGCACTGCGGCGGGGGCTCTCGGGGACTGGCTGATCGTCTACTCACGCGAGATCAGCGTCGTGCTCGGCGTGTTCACGATCCTGGTCGGCTTCGCCTTCCTCGGGCTCGTGCCGTGGATGCAGCGCGACGTACGCGTGCATCGGGTCCCTGCCGTGGGACTCACCGCGGCGCCCCTGCTCGGTGTGCTCTTCGGCCTCGGGTGGACGCCCTGCATCGGGCCTACCCTCTCCGCGGTGCAGGCACTGGCGTTCCAGGAGGGGACCGCTGGCCGAGGGGCGTTCTTGAGCCTGGTGTACAGCATCGGGCTCGGGCTGCCGTTCATCCTCGCCGCCTTCGCGTTCCGGCGGATGCTCGGTGCGGTGGCCTGGGTGCGTCGACACCAGGTGTGGGTGACCCGCATCGGCGGGCTGATGCTGATCGCGGTCGGCGTCCTGCTCGTGACGGGTATCTGGGACCTGTGGGTCGCCTACCTGCGCGGCTGGGTCGGGTCGTACTCGGTGGTCGTATGAGCACGGCACACATGCCCGAGATGGGGACCGCGTGAGCGCGCCCACCCAGACCTCGGCTCCTCCCACACCGCCCCCGGCTCCGCCGGCACTGACGCCGGTCGAGCTCGCCCGCTGGGCGTGGCGGCAGCTGACCTCGATGCGCACGGCGCTCGTCCTGCTCTTCCTGCTCGCGCTCGCCGCGGTCCCGGGATCGATCATCCCGCAGCGCGACATCGACGCGATCGCGGTGAGCCGCTGGCAGGACTCCCATCCGACGCTCACCCCGATCTACGAGTCGCTGGGCCTGTTCTCGGTCTACGACTCCGTGTGGTTCAGCGCCATCTACATCCTGCTGATGGTCTCGCTGGTGGGGTGCATCCTGCCGCGCACGCGCATCTACTGGCGGGGGATGCGGGCTCGCCCGCCCAAGGCGCCGCGCAACCTCTCGCGCCTTCCCGAGTCGCGGTCCTTCACCGTCGACGAGGAGCCTGCGGTCGTGCTCGACCGCGCCCGAGAGGTCTTCCGGCGCCGGAGGTACCGCGTCGACGCGGCGGGCTCGGAGGTCGCCGCCGAGCGCGGGTACCTGCGAGAGGCCGGGAACCTCCTCTTCCACGTCTCGCTGCTCGTCGTGCTCGTCGGCTTCGCGCTCGGCAGCCTCTTCGGCTACACCGGCGGCGTGATCGTCGTGAAGGGGCAGGGTTTCTCGAACTCCCTGAGCCAGTACGACGACTTCTCGCCCGGCGCGCTCTTCGGCGCCGACGACCTCGAGCCGTTCAGCTTCACCGTCGACGACTTCAGGGTCGAGTTCCTCCGCAGCGGGCAGCAGGCCGGCATGCCCACCGACTTCTCGGCCGACGTCACCTACACCGAGACCCCGGAGGACGAGCCGCAGACCCACAAGCTCGCGGTCAACCACCCGCTCACCATGGACGGCGGCTCGGTCTTCCTGGTCGGCCACGGCTACGCGCCTCTCGTGACCGTGCGTGACGGCGAGGGCAACCTCGCCTACAAGGGCCCGGCGGTCTTCCTGCCGCAGGACGAGAGCTTCGCGTCGTTCGGCGTGATCAAGGTTCCCGATGCGCTGCCGGAGCAGCTCGGGTTCGAGGGGCTCTTCCTCCCCACCTACGGCTTCACGATGGAGACCGGCCCCTACTCCCGCTTCCCCGACGCGCTCGACCCGGTGATGTCGCTGCTGCCCTACCGCGGCGACCTGGGGCTGGACTCGGGTGAGCCCCAGTCGGTCTACGAGCTCGAGAAGGACGACCTCGAGGTGATGAAGCGCGCGGACGGTCGCGACTTCCGCCTCGACATCGCGCTCGGCCAGACCAAGCAGCTCCCGGGCGGCGCCGGGTCGATCACCTTCGACGGGGTCGAGCGGTGGGTGAAGCTCCAGGTGAGCGACTCACCCGGCAAGGGCATCGCACTCGGCGGAGTCCTGCTCGCGATCGCGGGGCTCCTGGCCTCGCTGTTCATCCGCCCGCGGCGTGCCTGGGTCAGGGTGCGTCAGGAGGGCGGGCGTACCTTGGTTGAGCTGGCAGGACTCGACCGTAGCTCCGGCGGCGACCTCGCCGAGGAGATCGACGAGCTCGAGACCCGGATCAGGCACCACGCCCCACCCCAGAAGGAGATTCCGTGACTCCTGCGGACTTTGCCGCGTTCAGCAACAACGCGATCGCGTTCGCCTCGGTGGTGTACACCCTCGCGCTGTTAAGCCACATCGCCGAGTGGGCCTTCGGAAGGTCGGTCCCCGCCTCCACCGAGGCGGCCGCCGGGGAGCCTCTCGCGGCGACAGCCTCGACGGAGGAGCCCGCGGCGGTCAGCGCCTCGGTGGGCGGGGCGATGGGGGGCGGTGCATCGGTCGGTGCGTCGGCGGCAGCCGGATCGACGTACGACGGGGCCGCTGATGCGGCAGGCTCGGCAGGGGCCGACGCCGCGGCCTCGCCCGCTGGTCCGGCTGACCTGGCAGCCAGGACGCACAAGATCGAGCAGTTCGGCCGGATCGGCGTCTCCCTGACCGTCCTGGCCGCGGCCCTGCACTTCGCGGGCCTCGTGACCCGTGGCCTCGGGGCCGACCCGGCTCGTGTGCCCTGGGGGAACATGTACGAGTTCTCGGTGGCCGGTGCCTTCGGCGTGACCGCGATCTACCTCGTGCTCCTGCGCAAGTACTCCCTGCGCTGGCTGGGCGTCTTCGTGACGGGCTTCTCGGTCGTCGTACTCATGCTTGCCGTCCTGCTGCTCTACGTGCCTGCCGGCCCCCTGGTCCCGGCCCTTGACTCGTACTGGTTGGTGATCCACGTCGTCGCGGCCGTCATCGCCACCGGGGCCTTCGGCGTCGGAGCGATGGCGTCGGCTCTCTACCTCGTGAAGTCACGAGCCGAGCAGCGCTCCGACGCGGCGGCGACCGGGTACGTCGCCCGCCTGCCCCGGGCCGCGGTGCTCGACCGCATCGCCTACCGCGTGCACGCCTTCGGCTTCCCGATCTGGACCTTCGCCGCTCTGGTGGCCGGGCCGATCTGGGCGCAGTACGCCTGGGGCCGCTACTGGGGCTGGGACCCCAAGGAGGTCTGGGCCTTCATCACCTGGGTGGTCTACGCCGCCTACCTCCACGCTCGCGCGACTGCGGGCTGGAAGGGCAAGGGTGCAGCGATCATCGCGCTCGTGGGCTTTGCGACGCTGCTGTTCAACTTCGTGGGCATCAACCTGTTCGGGTCGGGCCTGCACTCCTACTCAGGCCTCGACTAGGCCCGCTCGGCCTCAGTCGTGCCTCTTGGTCGGGTCCTCGCCGGGCGAGCCTTGACCGTCCTGTCCCGTGGTGTCGTCGCGCGGCGTGCCCGACGAAGGCGGTGGCCCCTTCGGCGGGCCGGGGTTCTTCCTTCCGTCGGGACTCCCACCTGGGGGCTGCGGCCCCGCTGATGGCTTGTCGCCCTTGTCGTCGCGGGCCGCGCGACGCCGTCGACGCTCGAGATCGCGGAGGAAGTCCTCGTCGTCATCGGGGGCCACCAGGCGCTTGGGCGGCGTGGTGGGGCGGGGTCGTACTGCCTTTCTCTTGCGACGCTCGAGAGTCCAGAAAATGACGTACACGAGTGCCGCGAAGAGCACGACCACCAACAGAATCTTTCCCACGCATCCAGAGTAGGTGCGTCGGCAAGTTGCCCGGGACAAACGCCGCACAGATGTCCAAGCCGCGGACGCGTTCGCCGCTCGTCGAGAGCCTTCGGGATCCGCTTCTCGCGCGCCGCGGGTCGCGATCTAGGCTGGAGAGGTGAAGGAGTTCGCCATCTACACCGCCGCCCGGATCGGGCTGTTCGTGGTGTCCTACGCGGTCGTGGTCGGGATCTACCTGCTGGTCAGCGGCGGGGGCCAGATCCCGCTGTTCTGGCCGTTCCTCGTGGCGGTCCTGATCTCCGCGGTGGCGTCGGCCTACCTGCTTCGCGCGCAGCGCGACAGGTTCGCCCTCGCCGTTCAGCGACGCGCTGAGAAGGCGTCGGCCAGGTTGGAGCGGGCGCGGTCCAAGGAGGACGAGCCCGACAGCTGAGGCCGCCGTCGGTCGGCTGACCTGGGCATGGACGGCAGGGTCAGGGGTACCTCTCGCCTCAGCACCCTGGCGGCAGGAGACACCATGCAGCTACCCGAGGCGCGAGGGCCGGTCAGCAGCGCGGTCATCGATGCAGTTGCCCGACACTCGGCCCCCGAGGTCGAGGCAGTTGTCCAGACCATCGACGCGCCCGCAGGCGTTGACCTCCTGACCCACGACGACCTCCACCTCGCGCTGTGGGTCCTGTACGAGCTGCACTACGGCGGGTTCGAAGGGGTCGACCCAGACCAGGAGTGGGACCCCGAGCTGCTCCGGATGCGCGCGGCGTTGGAGCAGCCGTTCGAGGCCGAGCTGCGTCGACGTACCGCACCGCACGTCGAGGCCACGCTGTCTGGCGACGGCGACCTTGCCCGGCGTCTCTTCGACCTCAGTGCCGGCTTCGACGGTCCGGCGGTCGCGAAGTTCGTGCACCGCAGGGCGACGCTCGAGCAGTTCGCGGAGTTCATGGTGCACCGCAGCATCTACCAGCTGAAGGAGTCCGACCCGCACTCGTGGGTGATCCCGCGCATCAGCGGGAAGCCCAAGGCGGCGCTCGTGGAGCTGCAGTACGACGAGTACGGTGGCGGCCGCCCTGAGCGCCTGCACGCCACGATGTTCGGGGACAGCATGGAGGGCGTGGGCCTCGACCGGACCTACGGCGCCTACCTCGACCGGGTCCCCGGCTACACCCTCGCGAACAACAACCTGATGAGCCTCCTCGGCCTGCACCGCCGGCTGCGTGGAGCGGCGATGGGCCACCTCGGGGCCTACGAGGCGACGAGCTCCCTCCCGTGCCGGAAGTACGCCGCAGGGGTGCGCCGGCTGGGCCTGCCCGAGGTCGTGGCCGCGTACTTCGACGAGCACGTCGAGGCCGACGCGGTCCACGAGCAGCTGGCCTTCCGCGACATCTGCGAGGCGCTGGTGACCTCCGGCCAAGCCGACGAGCGCGACATCGTCCTGGGCGTCACAGCCTGCCTGCTGATGGACGCCGTGGTCGGCGAGCGGCTGCTCGAGGCGTGGGAGGACGGCCGCAGCACGCTTCGGGGCGGTGCCGTCGGGGACGTGCTGCCGGAGCTGGAGGTGGCCTCGTGAAGCTGGTGACCAACGGCCCCGAGCCGATCGCCCACGATGCCGGGGACATCGAGGTCACGCCGTGCCCCGGTGGTCCGCTGCTCGTGCGGGGGGCGGACGCCGTACGCGACCGCGACGGCGAGCTGCACCCGACGACCCGGCCGGTGGTGGCCGTGTGCGCGTGCGAGAAGTCGCAGAGGATGCCGTGGTGCGACGGGACCCACAAGGTGGTGCGCCGCCGGTCATGAGCCTGGTCGGCCGCATAGCCGGTTTCCCAAGGGCACCGGGAAAGGGCAAGGCCCACCCGGCGCTCAGGCGATGAGGAGGGCGAGGAAGATGCCGGCTGCGTAGAAGAGCTCCGCTGTGCCGGTTCGCTGGAGCACCGGGACGAGCCCCCTGCCCGTCGTGCCCCCGAGAACCGTGCGCAACGCCGGGACCGCCGGGACGAGGAACACGAGCGCCAGCACGGCCAGCCAGGTCGTCTCGACCATGACGCCGAGAAGCGCGATCACCGCGACCACGACCAGGAAGGCGTACAGGTAGCGGGTGTGCTCCTCACCGAGCACGACTGCAAGGGTCCGCTTGCCCACCTCGCGGTCGGTCGGGATGTCGCGCAGGTTGTTGGCGACGAGGATCGCGCAGGCCAGTGCGCCCACCCCCGACGCGGCGAGGAACGACGCGAGCGGCAGCGACGCGGTCTGGACGTACGTCGTGCCCATCACCGCGACGAGCCCGAAGAAGACGAAGACCATGACCTCGCCCAGACCCATGTAGCCGTAGGGCTTGCGACCGCCCGTGTAGTACCAGGCCGCGACGATGCACACGAGGCCGACGAGGACCAGCCACCAGGACGTCGTGATCGCCAGGACCAGGCCGAACAGCGCGGCCACCGCGAAGCTGGTCAGCGCCGCCTGCTTCACGGAGGAGGCCGTCGCGGCGCCGGAGCCGACGAGGCGCAGCGGGCCGACCCGCTCGGCGTCCGTGCCGCGGATCCCGTCCGAGTAGTCGTTGGCGTAGTTGACCCCCACCTGGAGCGCCAGGGCGACGACGAGCGCCAGGAACGCCTTCCACCACACGGCCTGGTCGAGGTACGCCGCAACGCCTGTGCCGGCGAGGACGGGAGCGACTGCCGCGGGAAGGGTGCGCGGGCGTGCGCCCTCGAGCCACTGTGCAGGGGTTGCCATGGTCGGCAATTCTGGCAGGGGGCGCTCGGTGCGCCCGGGCGACCTCCGGCACCGCCATGGCGGAAGCGGCGTGGTACGGCACCGACCGTTAGCGTGGGGTTTCGTGACCAGCCTTCGACCCGTCCGGGGAACCCCTCGCGAGGTGCTCTCCCTCCTGCGCGCGTGGGCGGCCACGACGGAGGAGCCAGAGCCGCTCGTGATCGAGACGTCCGGGTCCACCGGAGCTCCCAAGCGGGTCGTGCTCTCACGAGCAGCGATGCGCGCCTCGGCGTCGGCCACGCAGACCCGGCTCGGTGGCCCGGGGCAGTGGTTGCTCAACCTTCCGGCGACCTATGTGGCAGGGGTCCAGGTGCTCTTCCGGTCGGTGCTCGCAGGCAGTTCGCCCGTCCTCCTCGGCGAGCACGCCGACTTCGTGGCCGCCGCGGCTGCGATGGACGGGAAGCGGCGCTACGTCTCGCTCGTGCCCACCCAGCTGAGTCGGATGCTCACAGAGCCCCGCGACCTCGAGGCGCTGCGGGGCTTCGACACGGTGCTGGTCGGCGGCGCTGCGGTCGAGCAGTCGCTGAGGCAGCGGGCCGCCGACGCCGGGGTGCGCGTGGTCGCGACGTACGGCATGAGCGAGACCTGCGGCGGCTGCGTGTACGACGGGATGCCGCTCGACGGGGTCGCCGTGGCGGTGGGTCAGGACGGGCGCGTGCGGATCGCCGGCCCGATCCTCTTCGACGGGTACGACGGCCGGCCCGACCTCACCGCGGAGGTGCTGCGGGACGGGTGGTTCGTGACCTCCGACCTCGGCCGACTCGATGACGACGGACGCCTGGAGGTGCTGGGTCGCGTCGACGACGTGATCGTCTCGGGCGGCGTGAAGGTCCCGGCCGCCGCCGTCGCCCGGAGGCTGCGCGAGCATCCCGCCGTGGCGGCCGCGGAAGTGGTGGGCCCGCCCGACCCCGAGTGGGGGCAGCGCGTCGTCGCGGTCGTGGTGTCGCAGGATGCGCCGGCACTCGCCGCGCTGCGTGACTGGGTCTCCGCGGTCCACCCGAGGGAGTGGGCGCCGCGCGAGGTGATCGCGGTCGACGAGGTCCCGCTGCTGGCCAACGGCAAGGTCGACCGGCTCGCCCTGGAGAGGCTCGTGCATGCCTGAGTCCTGCGTCTTCTCGATCCCGATGCGCACGCGCTTCCGCGGCATCACTGTGCGCGAGGGCATGCTGCTCCGCGGGCCGGCGGGGTGGGGCGAGTTCAGCCCGTTCCTGGAGTACGACGCGAAGGTCACCGCGCCCTGGCTCGCCTCCGCCCGTGAGGCGGCGTTCGAGGGCTGGCCGGCGCCGCTGCGGGACACCGTGCCCGTCAACGTCACCGTCCCGGCCGTCGACCCGGAGAAGGCCGCCGAGATCGTACGCTCGAGCAACGGCTGCCGCACCGCGAAGGTCAAGGTCGCCGAGCCGGGACAGTCCCGCGCGGACGAGCAGGCCCGTCTCGAGGCGGTCCGCGACGCGCTCGGACCCTCGGGGCGGATCCGGATCGACGTCAACGGCGGCTGGCCGGTGGACGAGGCAGTCGCCGCGATCAAGGTCCTCGACCGCGCGGCCGACGGCCTGGAGTACGTCGAGCAGCCCTGTGCCTCCGTCCACGACCTCGCTGTTGTACGTCGACGGGTCGATGTCCCGGTGGCGGCCGACGAGTCGATCCGTCGCGCCGAGGACCCCTACCTCGTGCGGGACCTCGAGGCGGCCGACGTCGCGGTGCTCAAGGTGCAGCCGCTCGGGGGAGTGAGGGCCTGCCTGCGCATCGCGGAGGACATCGGCCTGCCCGTCGTGGTCTCCTCCGCGCTCGAGAGCTCGGTCGGCATCGCGGCAGGGGTGGCGCTCGCCGCGGCGCTCCCGTCCTTGCCCTATGCATGTGGCCTCGCGACGGTCCAGCTCCTCACCGACGACGTCGCCGTGCACCCCCTCCTGCCCCACGACGGCGCGCTGCCCGTCGTACGCCCGGAGGTGGAGGCCACGGCCCTCGACAGGCTGCGTGCGACCCCTGACAGGGAGGCGTTCTGGGTTGCGCGGGTCGACGAGATCGAGGCAATGGTCGGTGCCATGGGGCAGGATCGTTCCTCGTGACCGCCCCTCCCAACCCAGCGACTGCCGCGGCCACCGTGCTGCTCGACGAGCTCATCCGCGGCGGGGTCCGCGACGTCGTACTCGCGCCCGGATCTCGTTCGGCGCCACTGGCGTTCGCAGCGTTCGCCGCTGCCGAGGCCGGGCGGGTCAGGCTGCATGTTCGTGTGGACGAGCGCTCCGCTGCGTTCGTGGCGCTCGGCCTCGCGAAGTCCTCCCGCCGTCCGGTGCCGGTGATCACGACGTCCGGCACCGCTGTTGCCAACCTCCACCCGGCCGTCCTGGAGGCCTCGCACGCCGGGGTGCCGCTCGTGCTGCTGACCGCTGACCGGCCGGCATCGCTGCGTGGCACGAACGCCAACCAGACCACCGACCAGGTGAAGGTCTTCGGCGAGGCGGTGCGGGCGTTCGCCGACGTGCCACCCGGGGCCTCGGGTGCGTCCGAGCCGGGCCAGGTGGCTGCCTGGCGTTCGCTGGTTGCCCGGATGCTCGTGACCGCGCAGGGCGGCGCCACCCATGCTGCGGGCCCTGTGCACCTCAACGTCCAGCTCGCGGAGCCGTTGACCCCGGACGCGGACGGTCGGTGGCGCTCGCCGGTCGAGGGGCGGCCCGGGGAGCGGCCGTGGACCGAGCGTCCCGATCCTGCACGTGCCGAGCCCGAGCCGGTGAGCGCCGACCTGCGGACGGTGGTCGTCGCAGGGGACGACGCCGGCCCCCCTGCGCGGATCCTCGCCGAGCGGGCGGCGTGGCCGCTTCTCGCCGAGCCGTCGAGCGGCTCGCGCACGGGGGCGAACGCGATCCGCACCTACCGGCTCCTGCTCGGTGACGAGTCCCTGGCCGGGCGGATCCAGCAGGTCGTGGTCTACGGCCATCCCACCCTGTCCCGCCCGGTGGGCAGGCTCCTCGCGCGCCCCGACGTCGAGGTGGTGGCCGTCGCGGGCCCCTCGGGCTGGACCGACCCCGGCCACCAGGTGTCTCGGGTGGTGCGCGCTGCCTACCCTGACGACCAGGAGCCCGGCGAGGCGCGCTGGAGCCCCGAGGACGGGCCGAGGCCCCCGCGACCCACCTCCCCGTGGCTGGAGGAGTGGCAGGAGCGTGACGCCGACCTGTCTCAGCGGCTCGACAAGCTCCTCGACGCCGAGACGGGTCTGACCCCGCACCGCGTTGCCGCCGCCGTGAGCGCGGCCGTCCCGCCGGACGGGCTGCTGTTCGTGGGCGCCTCGAACCCGATCCGCGACCTCGACCTCATGGCGGTCCCCTCGACCGTGGGGGAGCGAAGGCTCGTGCTGGCGAACCGCGGCCTCGCGGGCATCGACGGCTCCGTCTCCACCGCGGTCGGCGCTGCCCTCGGACGTCCCCGGAGCAGTCGCTCGCTGGCGTTGATGGGCGACGTCACCTTCCTGCACGACAGCAACGGCCTGGTGCTCGGGCCAGACGAGCAGCGCCCCGACCTGATGGTGGTGGTGGTCAACGACGACGGTGGGTCGATCTTCGCCGGTCTCGAGCAGGGCGGGCCGTCGTACTCCTCGTCGTTCGAGAAGCTCTTCGCCACTCCTCACGGCGTCGACCTCTCCGCGCTGTGCGCCGGGACCCGCACCCCGCACCGTCGCGTGACGACAGCGGATGAGCTCGAGGAGGCCATCGCTTCCCCGAGAGGTGGCATCGAGGTGGTGGAGGCCGTCGTACGCCGGGACAACCGCCGGGACCTCGACACGGCGATCCGAAGGCTCGCGGCCGGCTGAGGGTTGCCCCCTTCCGCGACGCGCGGTTTGGTGGAGGCATGCGGATCACGAAGTTCGGACATGCCTGTGTGCGCGTCGACACCGGGACTACGACGGTCGTGGTGGACCCGGGCGGCTGGTCGGAGCGGCAGGCGGTCGACGGTGCGAGCGTCGTACTCGTCACGCACGAGCACCCCGACCACCTCGACCCCGACAACCTTCGCGCGGCCGACGCGCCGATCTACACCATCGGTGCGGTGGCGCGACAGATCACTGAGCAGGCCCCCGACCTTGTCGAGCGGGTGACGGTCGTGAAGCCGGGCGACACGCTGGAGGTCGGCGTCCCGGTGACGGTCGTGGGGGAGAAGCACGCCGTGATCCACCCTGAGCTACAGCACTTCGACAACTCCGGCTACCTGCTGGAGGTCGAGGGGAAGCGGCTGTTCCACCCGGGTGATGCGTTCACCGAGCGCCCGGACGGCGTGGACCTGCTGTTCCTCCCGCTGCACGCGCCGTGGAACAAGGTCAGCGAGGTCATCGAGTACGCCAGGACGGTCGGTGCTCCGCTGTCGGTCGCGATCCACGACGGCCTCCTCAACGAGCGCGGGCTCGCCCTGGCACAGCGGCAGATCTCGGGGATGCTCGGTGAACGGGAGCAGGAGTTCCTCCGGGTCGAGCCCGGGACCGAGGTCGCCCTCGCCTGACCCCGTCGAGTCGGCGCGAACGCCGGCCTGGGAACCCCCGTGTCGGCACCAACGCCGGCCTGGGATGCCCCGAGTCGGCACCAACGCCGGCCTGGGAACCTCCGAGTCGGCACCAATGCTGTGGGGTCGAGGACTCCCGCGCCGCGCTCGTGCCGACTCGCCGCCGAACTGCGCCGCGTTCGTGCCGACTCGGCGGGGTTCGCGCCGCGTTCGTGCCGACTCGCCGGTCAGCGACCGGAGACGGCGTCGCGGACCGGGACGAACTTCGCCTGGGCCTCCGCGAGCTCGGCCTCGGGGTCGGAGCTCGCCACCACGCCACAGCCCGCGAAGAGCCGCACCGTGCGTCCGTCGATCTCTGCCGAGCGGAGGGCGAGTCCCCACTCGCCGTCACCGTCGGCGTCCATCCAGCCGACTGGTCCTGCGTAGCGCCCCCGGTGCATGCCCTCGATCTCGGTGATGACCGCCTTCGCGACGTCGGTCGGGGTGCCGCCGACGGCCGCCGAAGGATGCAGCGCCGCCGCAAGGTCCAGCGAGGTCGCGGAGTCGTCGTCGGCATCGTGCACGACGCCCGCGACGTCGGTGGCGAGGTGCATGACGTTCGGCAGGTGCAGCACGAACGGCGCCTCGGGGACGTTCATCGAGGTGCAGTGGGGTTCGAGCGCGTCGGCCACCGAGCGCACGGCGTACTCGTGCTCCTCGAGGTCCTTCGACGATCGGGCGAGGGTGGCGGCGAGCTTGAGGTCGCGGTCATCGTCGCCGGTGCGCCGGATGGTGCCGGCGAGCACGCGCGAGGTGACCAGCCCGCGCTCGCGGCGCACGAGCATTTCGGGGGTGGCTCCGAAGAGGCCGTCGACGTGGAACGTCCAGGTCATGGGGTACTGCTCGGCGAGCCGATGGAGCGGCCAGCGGACGTCGATGTCGCGGTCGGCTCTCGCCACCAGGTCGCGGGCGAGCACCACCTTCTCGAGGTCACCCTCGGTGATCCGGCGAATCGCCTCGGCGACGACCCGCTCCCACTCGGTGCCGCTGAGTGCGCCGTCGACGAACGTGACGCCTTCCGGGGCCTCCGGCGTCGAGGTGGCCTCGACAGCGGGGGCGGCGGTGATGCCGGCCCGGCTGATCGTCGTGACCCAGCTGGTGTCCCCGCGGCGGCCGACGACCACCTCCGGGACGACCAGGACGCTGTCGCCGGGCTCGTCGGCGAAGGCGAAGGAGCCGAAGCAGACCAGCCCGGAGCCCGGCAGTCCGACCTCGTCGCGGATCACGGCCGATCGTGCCTCGGAGATCCACCACTCGCGAGCCTCGGTGAACCGGTTGCCGCCCGACGTACGGACGACGGCTGCGACCCCCCAGCCCACCAGGCCCTCGCCGCGGCGAAGCCACGCCACGGAGTCGCCGGGCGGGAGCAGGTCGAGCAGCGGCCCAGGGTCGTCGAGCGGCACGGTGCGGACGACGAGAGGGTTCGCCTCGTGGGAGCTCGATGCAACGGTGGTCACGGAGAGCAAGAGTACGTCCTGACTATGGTTGGCCCGTGACCCGAGCCGACCTGGACAAGAAGCCCGCCGAAGTCGCTGCGATGTTCGACGACGTCGCCGAGCGCTACGACATCACCAACGACATCTTGTCCCTGGGCCAGGATCGCCGCTGGCGCAAGGCCGTGCTCGACGCGGTCGACGCGCGTGCGGGGGAGCGGGTCCTCGACCTCGCGGCGGGCACCGGTACGTCGAGCCAGCCCTTCGCCGACCGGGGCGCGGAGGTCGTCCCCTGCGACTTCTCGCTCGGCATGCTGCGCGTGGGCAAGCGGGCCAGGCCGCACCTGTCGTTCACCGCCGGTGACGGGATGCGGCTGCCCTTCGCGGACGACACCTTCGACGCGGTCACGATCTCGTTCGGGCTGCGCAACATCGTCGACCCGCTGGCCGGCCTCGGGGAGATGCTCCGGGTGACCCGGCCCGGCGGCCGCCTGGTGGTGTGCGAGTTCAGCCATCCCACGTGGGCGCCGTTCCGGACCGTCTACATCGAGTACCTCATGAAGGCACTGCCTTCCCTTGCGCGGGCCGTCTCCTCGAGCCCGGACGCCTACGTCTACCTCGCGGAGTCGATCCGGGCCTGGCCCGACCAGGCGGGTCTCGCGGAGCGCATCGCGGAGGCGGGCTGGAGCCTGCCGAAGTGGCGCAACCTGTCGGGCGGGATCGTCGCGCTCCACCACGCCACGGCCCCGTGAAATAGGCCACGACGACGTTGTCGAATTAGGCGATCCACGTCACGGTTTCGACTTGTCTCGTCAGGGGTAGTCCCCCGTTCGCGTGATGTGACCTAGGCCTCTAGACTGTCCCGTCGTGGCATTAGTGAAGGAATTCACGAAGTCACAAAAGGGACCCCCGACCCGAGCGAGTGTGAGGAACCACGATGAGCCGGACGACCGCCGACGAGCGGCAGGCCGACGTCATCGTCGTAGGCGCGGGCCCCGCCGGTTCGGCCGCCGCCTACCACCTCGCCAACGCGGGTGTCGACGTGCTGCTGCTCGAGAAGAGCGCCTTCCCCCGCGACAAGATCTGCGGTGACGGGCTCACGCCTCGCGCGACCAAGCAGCTCATCAACATGGGCTTCGACCTCGACGAGCCCGGCTGGCAGCGCAACCGCGGGCTCCGCATCGTCGGCGCCGGCCACCGGCTCGAGCTCCCGTGGCCCGAGCTGGCCTCGTACCCGCCCTACGGCATGGTCCGCACCCGGATGGACCTCGACGAGATCCTCGCCCGCCACGCGGAGAAGTTCGGCGCCCGCCTGCAGGAGCGCACCAACGTCACCGGTCCGGTGATCGACGAGCACACCGGTCGGGTCGTCGGGGTTCGCGCCAAGCCGGTCGACGACCGCGGTCGCCGCACCGGCGACGAGGTCACCTACTCGGCCCCCGTGGTCATCGCCGCCGACGGCGTCTCCGCCCGGATCGCGGTCGCCCTCGGGCTCGAGCGTCGCGAGAACCGCCCCATGGGCGTCGCGGTCCGCGCCTACTACGAGACCCCGCGCCACGACGACCCGTGGATGGAGTCCTGGCTCGAGCTGTGGGACGGCAAGCCCCAGCAGAGCAACCTGCTCCCGGGGTACGGCTGGATCTTCGGGGTCGGCGACGGAACCGCCAACGTCGGCCTCGGCATCCTGAACACCTCCAAGGCCTTCCAGCACGTCGACTACAAGGACGTCCTTCGCCGCTGGCTCGCCAACACCCCCGAGGAGTGGGGCTTCCGCGACGAGAACCGGGTTGGCCGCATCGGCTCCGCCGCACTGCCGATGGGCTTCAACCGCAAGCCGCACTACACCCGCGGCGTGATGCTCGTCGGTGACTCCGGCGGCATGGTGAACCCGTTCAACGGCGAGGGCATCGACTACGCGCTCGAGTCCGGCGAGATCGCCGCGCACACCGTGCTCCAGGCCCTCGCGCGTCCCGACGCGGCCGGTCGCGAGCGCGTCCTCCAGGGGTACGCCGCAGCGCTGGACTCGGCCTACGGCGGCTACTTCACGCTCGGACGAGTCTTCGCCAAGATGATCGGCAACCCCACCTTCATGAAGCAGGCCACGAAGTACGGCCTGCCCCGTGAGGCGCTGATGAAGTTCATGCTCAAGCTGATGGCGAACCTCACCGACCCCAGGGGCGGCGACGCCTCGGACCGCATCATCAACGCCTTGAGCAAGGTCGCTCCCGCGGCCTAGCACCCAGCATTTCCAGGACAACAGGACAAGAGACAGGAGGGCACGAGCGATGGAGCTTTACACGCCCGTTCTCGCGCTCGGTTTGCTCGCTGCCGGCTTCGCGGTGTTCTCGCTGATCATGAGCGCCGTCGTGGGGCCCAAGCGCTACAACCGCGCCAAGCTCGACTCCTACGAGTGCGGTATCGAGCCGACGCCCCAGCCGGTCGGCGGCGGTCGCTTCCCGGTGAAGTACTACATCACCGCGATGACCTTCATCATCTTCGACATCGAGGTGATGTTCCTGCTGCCGTGGGCGGTCTACTTCGACGAGCTCGCGCTGTTCGGGCTGCTCTCGATGTTCCTGTTCCTGTTCGCGATCACCACCGCGTTCGCCTACGAGTGGAAGCGCGGTGGCCTCGAGTGGGACTGAGCCTCGCCCGCGACCTCGTCGGTGCACTGAGCACACCCGGCGGCGATGTCGCGCATCCGCCCACCAGCCGCATCAACCACGGAGGCCGATGAGTCATGGGTCTTGAAGAGAAGCTCCCCAGCGGCGTACTCCTGACGACGGTGGAGAACGTCGCCGGCTACTTCCGCAAGGCGTCGTTCTGGCCGGCCACCTTCGGCCTGGCCTGCTGCGCGATCGAGATGATGACCACGGGCGGGCCGCGCTACGACCTCGGCCGCTTCGGCATGGAGGTCTTCCGGGCCTCACCGCGCCAGGCGGACCTGATGATCGTGGCAGGGCGGGTCAGCCAGAAGATGGCCCCGGTGCTGCGTCAGATCTACGACCAGATGCCCGAGCCCAAGTGGGTGCTCGCGATGGGCGTGTGCGCCTCCTCGGGCGGCATGTTCAACAACTACGCCGTCGTCCAGGGCGTCGACCACGTCGTCCCCGTCGACATGTACCTCCCCGGCTGCCCTCCGCGCCCGGAGATGCTCATCGACGCGATCCTCAAGCTGCACGACCAGGTTCAGCACAGCAAGCTCGGCTCGAACCGCGAGGACGAGATCCTCGAGATCGAGACCGCAACGCTGAACGCCCTGCCCACCTCCGAGATGAAGGGCCTGCTCCGTTGACCCCGAAGGAACCGGGCGAGTTCGACGAGGTGACCCCCGGCACCGACGACGACGCCACCGGTCGTATGTCCGAGAACGCCCTGCCCGCTGAGCCCGGGATGCTCGAGCCAGAGGTCGTCGACGTCCGCAAGGGCATGTTCGGCGTGCACGGCTCCGGTGACACCTCGGGGTACGGCGGCGTCGTCCGCCCCGTGGCGATGCCCGGCGGCACCCCCAGGCCCTACGGCGGCTGGTTCGACGAGGTCGCCGAGGCGTTCGAGTCGGCCTTGTCGACGGCCGGGATCACCAACGCGATCGAGAAGGTCGTCGTCCACCGTGGCGAGATCACCTTCTTCATCCGCCGCACCGACCTGCTCCAGGTGGCCAGGACGCTGCGCGACGACCCGGCCCTGCGCTTCGAGTTCTGCTCCGGTGTCTCGGGCGTGAACTACCCCAACGACGAGGGTCGCGAGCTGCACGCGGTGTACCACCTGCTCTCGATGACCCACAACCGTCGCATCCGGCTCGAGGTCACCTGCCCCGACAGCGATCCGCACATCCCGTCAGTGGTCCAGGTCTACCCGACCAATGACTGGCACGAGCGGGAGACCTACGACTTCTTCGGGATCATCTTCGACGGCCACCCGGCCCTCACGCGGATCCAGATGCCCGACGACTGGCCGGGCCACCCGCAACGCAAGGACTACCCGCTCGGCGGCATCCCCGTCGAGTACAAGGGCGCCACCATCCCACCGCCGGACACGCGGAGGTCCTACAGCTGATGACGCAGACACAGAGCGATCCCTACGCACAGGCAAGCGAGACGAGCGCGGGCAAGGTCTACACCGTCACCGGCCAGGACTGGGACACCGTGGTGTCCGGTGTGGCCGAAGAGGGTGAAGAGCGCATCGTCGTCAACATGGGTCCGCAGCACCCGTCGACGCACGGCGTGCTCCGGCTCATCCTCGAGCTCGACGGTGAGACGGTGACCGAGGCCCGGTGCGGCATCGGCTACCTCCACACCGGCATCGAGAAGAACATGGAGTTCCGCTCCTGGACGCAGGGCGTCACGTTCTGCACCCGGATGGACTACCTCTCGCCCTTCTACAACGAGGCCACCTACGTCCTCGGCGTGGAGCGGCTCCTCGACATCGAGGACGACATCCCGGAGAAGGCGCAGGTCATGCGCGTCCTCCTGATGGAGCTCAACCGGATCTCCTCGCACCTCGTGGCGATCGCCACCGGCGGCATGGAGATCGGAGCGCTCACGGTCATGACCATCGGCTTCCGCGAGCGCGAGCTGGTCCTCGACCTGTTCGAGCTGATCACCGGCCTGCGGATGAACCACGCGTTCATCCGGCCCGGTGGCGTCGCCCAGGACCTGCCACCCGGTGCGCTCGACGAGATCCGCGACTTCATCGCCTTGATGGAGAAGCGTCTGACGGAGTACGCCGCACTCTGCAACGCCAACCCGATCTTCAAGGCCCGCCTCGAGGGCGTGGGCCACCTCGACCTCGCGGGCTGCCTGGCGCTGGGCATCAGCGGCCCGGTGCTGCGCTCGACCGGCTACCCGTGGGACCTGCGCAAGATGCAGCCCTACTGCGGCTACGAGGACTACGACTTCGAGGTAGCCACCTGGGACACCGCTGACTCCTACGGCCGGTTCCGGATCCGCCTCGAGGAGATGCAGCAGTCGCTGAACATCGTCAAGCAGTGCGCCGACCGGCTCGCCGGCCTCGAGGGCGCACCGGTCATGGTCGCGGACAAGAAGATCGCCTGGCCGAGCCAGCTCGCGATCGGGGCCGACGGCATGGGCAACAGCCTCGACCACATCCGCCACATCATGGGTGAGTCGATGGAGGCGCTGATCCACCACTTCAAGCTGGTGACCGAAGGCTTCCGGGTTCCGCCGGGCCAGGCCTACGTCCCGGTCGAGTCGCCCCGCGGCGAGCTCGGCGCCCACGTGGTCTCCGACGGAGGCACACGGCCCTTCCGGGCGCATTTCCGTGACCCCTCGTTCACGAACCTCCAGGGCACCTCGGTGATGAGCGAGGGCGGCATGGTCGCCGACGTCATCGTGGCGATTGCATCTCTCGATCCGGTGATGGGTGGGGTGGACCGATGACCGACATGGTTTCGACGGGCTCGAGCAACGGCGCGGGCAGCCTGCCCGAGGAGACGCTGAAGGAGCTGCGGCAGATCACGTCGCGGTACCCCCAGGCGCGCTCCGCGCTGCTGCCGATGCTGCACCTCGTCCAGAGCGTCGAGGGTCGCGTGACGTCGCGGGGGATCGAGGCGTGCGCGGACATCCTCGGCCTCTCCGCCGCCGAGGTCGCCGGGGTGGCGACCTTCTACACCATGTACAAGCGGCGTCCCGTCGGCGACTACCACGTCGGCGTCTGCACCAACACCCTCTGCGCGGTGATGGGTGGCGACGCTATCTTCGAGCGCCTCAAGGACCACCTGGGCGTGGGGAACGACGAGACTGCGTGGCCCGAGGGCGAGGACGGCAAGGCGATCACCCTCGAGCACGTCGAGTGCAACGCAGCCTGCGACTTCGCGCCGGTGATGATGGTCAACTGGGAGTTCATGGACAACATGACCCCTGAGTCCGCGACCCAGGTCGTCGACGACCTTCGTGCGGGCAAGGAGGTCCACTCCACGCGGGGTCCGCGCATCTGCACCTGGCGCGAGGCCGAGCGCGTGCTCGCCGGCTTCCCCGACGACCGTGCGGACGAGGGGCCGGCCGCCGGACCCGCTTCGCTCGTCGGCCTGGAGATCGCCCGGGAGAACGACTGGAAGGCACCCGGGAGCGACCGCAAGGCGGTCGGATCAGGCCGGGCCGAGCAGGGCGCGACCAAGGAGGAGGCCGCAGACCGGGCCGACACCAACCGCGCCGAGTCCGAGACCAAGATCGAGCAGTCCCCGACCGACGTCGAGGGCGCCCCACGACCTGACGCAGGCTCGAGCTCCGAGACCGACGGGAAGGGCGGATCCGAGTGACCGACATGCTGACCCCGGTTCTCTCCGACAACTGGGACGCCGACCGCGCCTGGACGCTCGAGTCCTACGAGCGCACCGGCGGCTACCAGGCGATGAAGACCGCGCTGGGCATGGACCAGGACGCCGTCATCGAGCTGGTGAAGGAGTCCGGCCTCCGTGGCCGCGGTGGCGCGGGCTTCCCCACGGGCATGAAGTGGGGCTTCATCCCGCAGGGTGACGACAAGCCGCACTACCTCGTGGTCAACGCCGATGAGTCCGAGCCCGGCACGTGCAAGGACATCCCGCTGATGATGGCCTCGCCGCACACGCTGGTCGAGGGCGTGATCATCTCCTCGTACGCCATCCGTGCGAACCACGCGTTCATCTACGTCCGCGGTGAGGTCCTCCACGTCGTCCGCCGCCTCCAGCGCGCGGTGCAGGAGGCCTACCTCGCCGGGCACCTCGGCAAGAACATCAACGGCTCCGGCTTCGACCTCGAGCTGACGGTGCACGCAGGGGCGGGTGCCTACATCTGCGGTGAGGAGACCGCGCTGCTCGACTCGCTCGAGGGACGACGCGGCCAACCGCGACTGCGTCCTCCGTTCCCCGCCGTCGCCGGCCTGTACGCCGCACCGACGGTGATCAACAACGTCGAGTCCATCGCCTCGGTGCCCTGCATCGTGGCCAACGGCGCGGACTGGTTCGCGTCGATGGGCACCGAGAAGAGCAAGGGCATGACGCTCTACTCCCTCTCCGGCCACGTCAAGCGACCCGGCCAGTTCGAGGCGCCGCTCGGCATCACGCTGCGCGAGCTGCTCGACCTCGCCGGCGGCGTCCGCGAGGGGCACGAGCTGAAGTTCTGGACTCCGGGCGGGTCGTCGACCCCGATCCTGACGGCCGAGCACCTCGACGTACCCCTCGACTACGAGGGCGTCGGCGCAGCCGGCTCGATGCTGGGCACCAAGGCACTGCAGATCTTCGACGAGACCACCTGCGTGGTTCGCGCAGTGCTGCGGTGGACGGAGTTCTACAAGCACGAGTCGTGCGGCAAGTGCACGCCGTGCCGGGAGGGCACCTGGTGGCTCGTGCAGACCCTGGCCCGTCTCGAGCGTGGCGAGGGCACCGAGGCCGACCTCGAGCTGCTGCTCGACCAGTGCGACAACATCCTGGGCCGGTCCTTCTGTGCCCTCGGTGACGGCGCCACGAGCCCCATCACCTCGTCGATCCAGTACTTCCGTGACGAGTACATCGCGCACTTCGAGCACGGCGGCTGCCCCTTCGACCACGCCGCCTCCACCCTCTTCGCACCCGCGGGAGCCCCTGCATGAGCGTCTCCACCAACAAGCCGGAAGCCGGCGCCGTCGAGAAGGCCGACCTGGTCACGGTCACCATCGACGACGTCGAGGTGAACGTCCCCAAGGACACCCTCGTGATCCGGGCAGCCGAGGGGATCGGCGTCCAGATCCCGCGCTTCTGCGACCACCCCCTGCTCGCACCGGTCGGCGCCTGCCGACAGTGCCTGGTCGAGGTGGAGGACGCCGGCAACGGCCGGCCGATCCCCAAGCCGCAGGCCTCGTGCACGCTGGCGGTCGCCGACGGCATGAAGGTGCGCACCCAGGTCACCTCCCCGGTCGCCGACAAGGCGCAGCAGGGGGTCATGGAGTTCTTGCTGATCAACCACCCGCTCGACTGCCCGGTGTGCGACAAGGGCGGCGAGTGTCCGCTGCAGAACCAGGCGATGTCCAACGGTCGCGGCGAGACCCGGTTCGTCGAGCAGAAGCGCGTCTACCCCAAGCCGATCAACATCTCGGCCCAGGTGCTGCTCGACCGTGAGCGCTGCGTTCTGTGCGCCCGCTGCACCCGCTTCTCCGAGCAGATCGCCGGGGACCCGTTCATCGCCCTGATCGAGCGCGGTGCCCTGCAGCAGGTGGGCATCTACGAGAAGGAGCCGTTCGACTCATACTTCTCGGGCAACACGATCCAGATCTGCCCCGTGGGTGCGCTGACCTCCGCGTCGTACCGCTTCCGCGCCCGCCCCTTCGACCTGGTCTCCACCCCTTCGGTGTGCGAGCACTGTGCCTCGGGCTGCGCTCTGCGCACCGACCACCGACGGGGCAAGGTCACCCGCCGCCTGGCCGGCGAGGACCCGGCGGTGAACGAGGAGTGGAACTGCGACAAGGGCCGCTTCGGCTTCACGTACTCCCGCCAGCCCGACCGGCTCACCCACCCGCTGGTCCGCGAGGACGGAGAGCTCCGTCCGGCGTCGTGGATCGAGGCGCTCGCCGTGGCCGCTCGTGGCCTCCAGGCAGCCGGGCCGGTCGGGGTGCTCACCGGCGGCCGGCTGACCGCAGAGGACGCCTACGCCTACTCGAAGTTCGCGCGCGTCGCGCTCGGCACGAACGACATCGACTTCCGCTCGCGTCCGCACTCCGCGGAGGAGGCGGACTTCCTCGCCTCCCACGTGGCCGCCCGGTCGCTCGAGGTGACGTACTCCGACCTGGAGAAGGCCGGCAAGGTCCTCCTCGTCGGGTTCGAGCCAGAGGACGAGTCGCCGATCGTCTTCCTGCGCCTGCGCAAGGCAGCGATGCAGGGCACGAAGGTCTTCTCCGTCGCACCCTTCACCTCGCGCGGTCTCGAGAAGCTGCGGGGGACCCTCATCCAGACCACGCCCGGCGACGAGGCGCGCGTGATCGAGGGCCTGGCCCACGACGGCGAGGTCGCACTCGATGGGGGAGGCGTGATCCTGGTCGGCGAGCGGATGGCCGCCGTGCCCGGCGCTCTCTCCGCCCTCGCGGCCCTGGCCGGTACGACGGGCGCGAAGCTCGCCTGGATCCCGCGCCGGGCGGGCGACCGCGGTGCAGTCGAGGCCGGCTGCCTCCCGAACCTGCTCCCCGGTGGGCGCCCCGTAGCGGTCACCGACGCCCGCGTCGACGCCGGCGCGGCCTGGGGGGTCACCTCCCTTCCCGACCAGCCTGGCCGGGACGGTGACCAGATCATCGCCGCGGCTGCCGCCGGTGAGGTCAAGGGCCTTGTCGTCGCCGGCGTGGACCTGCGCGATCTGGCCGACCCGCAGCTCGCCGAGCAGGCACTGGGCGCTGCCGACTTCGTGGTCTCGCTGGAGATCCGGGCCAGCGAGATCTCGCCCCACGCCGACGTGGTCCTGCCCGTCGCGCCGGTCACCGAGAAGACGGGCTCGTTCGTCGACTGGGAGGGTCGCGTCCGAACCTTCGACCAGATCTTCCACGAGCCGAGCTCGTTGCCCGAGGTGCGCATCCTGGCCGGCATCTCCGAGGAGCTGGGTGTCGACCTCGGCATCCGCACCGTCGAGCAGGCCCGTGCCGAGATGGAGTCCTTCGGTGCGTGGGACGGCGAACGCGTCGCCCCGCCGTCGGTCCAGGCCGAGCCCGCGCCGGAGCCAGAGCACGGCCACTACGTCCTGTCGACGTGGAAGCAGCTGATCGACGACGGTCGGATGCTCGACGGCGAGGAGTACCTCAAGGCGACAGGCCGACGCTCGGTGCTGCTGGTCTCGGCCGGCACGCTCGCGCACCTCGGTGTGCACGCCGGCCAGCTCGTCACCGTCGCCTCCGACCGCGGATCCGTGGACCTGCCGGTCGAGGTCGCAGACCTCTCCGACGACGTCGTATGGGCCCCCGCCAGCTCGGGAGGCGTGTGGATCTCTCGTGAGCTGGGGGTCGCCGCGTCCGGCGCCCTCGTCCGTCTCGAAGGTGTCGTTCCGAGCCTCACCCAGGAAGGCCGCGCATGAGCATCGCGCTGATGAACCCCGTGAGCACCGACCGGATCCTTGCCGCCGACGACCTCTCGGCCTTCGGCAACGACCCGGTGTGGCTCGTGATCGTCAAGGCCGTGCTGATCTTCTTGATCCTGGTGCTGCTGACCCTCTTCAACATCTGGTTCGAGCGCCGTGTCGTGGGCCGGATGCAGCACCGCCCCGGTCCCAACGTGCACGGCCCCTTCGGGCTGCTGCAGAGCCTCGCCGACGGCGTCAAGCTGGCGCTGAAGGAGGACATCATCCCCAAGGCGGCCGACAAGGTCGTCTACCTGCTGGCCCCGGTGATCATGGTGATCCCGGCCTTCCTCACCTGGTCGGTCATCCCGTTCGGCCCCGTCGTGGACGTGCCGTTCAGCGACATCAGCACGCCGCTCCAGCTGACCGACATGCCCGTGGCAGTCCTCTTCATGCTCGCGGTGGCCTCCATCGGCATCTACGGCATCGTCCTCGCCGGCTGGGCGTCCGGGTCGACGTACCCGCTGCTCGGTGGCCTGCGCAGCTCGGCCCAGATGATCTCCTACGAGGTCGCGATGGGCCTGTCGCTGGTCGCGGTGTTCATCTACGCCGGGTCGCTGTCCACCTCGGGGATCGTCGCGGCGCAGGAGCGGCTGTGGTTCGGCCTGATCCTGGTGCCGTCGTTCGTGATCTTCGTGATCTCGATGGTGGGGGAGACCAACCGGGCGCCCTTCGACCTCCCGGAGGCCGAGGGTGAGCTCGTGGGTGGCTTCCACACCGAGTACTCCTCGCTGAAGTTCGCGCTCTTCTTCCTCGCCGAGTACATCAACATGGCGACCGTCTCCGCCCTGGCGACCACGCTGTTCCTCGGCGGGTGGCGGGCCCCGTGGCCGCTCTCGGCGGTGAACGACGGGATGTTCAACGAGGGCTACTGGCCGGTGCTGTGGTTCCTCGGCAAGGTCTTGATGTTCATCTTCTTGTTCATCTGGCTGCGAGGCACGCTGCCGCGTCTGCGCTACGACCAGTTCATGCGCTTCGGCTGGAAGCGCCTGATCCCGGTCTCGCTCGCGTGGATCTTCGCCGTCGCCACGATCCGCTGGATGAGCCTCGACGGAGGCATCGACCGCAACTACCTGCTGATCGCCCTGGCCGCCCTGGCCGTTGTCTTCGCAGCGCTGTTCTTCGTTGGAGGCGGCGAGGAGAAGGCAGAGGAGTCCCCGGCCACGGCCGAGGAGTTCGACGCCTTCGCCGGCGGCTACCCGGTCCCGCCCATGCCGACGAACGGGGCGAACGGCACCCGCTCCTCGGCCACCACGGTCACCTCGAGCAACACAGGGGAGAACAAGTAATGCCCACCCTCAAGGAACAGCTCTGGGACCCGATCGCGGGCTTCGGGGTCACGTTCCGCACCATGTTCAAGAAGACCGTCACCTACCAGTACCCGTTCGAGAAGCGGCCCACGGCGCCTCGCTTCCACGGCAGGCACCAGCTCAACCGCTGGCCCGACGGTCTCGAGAAGTGCATCGGCTGCGAGCTGTGCGCGTGGGCCTGCCCCGCGGACGCGATCTACGTCGAGGGCGCCTCTAACACCGAGGACGAGCGGTTCTCGCCCGGTGAGCGCTACGGCCGCGTCTACCAGATCAACTACCTGCGCTGCATCCTGTGCGGGCTGTGCATCGAGGCCTGCCCCACCCGCGCACTGACGATGACCAACGAGTACGAGCTCGCCGACGACAACCGGGCTGACCTCATCTACGAGAAGCAGGACCTGCTGGCCCCGCTCCTGCCCGGGATGGAGCAGCCGCCGCACGCGATGCTGCTGGGCGACGACGAGACCGACTACTACCGCGGCTCGTTCAAGTCCCGCCCCGCCGGCAGCGAGAGTGAGGACGAGAAGTGATCGCGTTCTGGTTGCTCGCGCCACTGATGGTCGCGGCCGCACTCGGTGTCCTGTTCGCGCGCAAGGCGGTCCACGCCGCGCTGCTGCTCGCGGTCGTCATGATCGGCCTGGCCGTGCTGTACCTCGTGCAGGAGGCGCCGTTCCTCTTCGCCGTGCAGATCATCGTCTACACCGGCGCGATCTTGATGCTGTTCCTGTTCGTGCTGATGCTCGTCGGTGTCGACGCCTCCGACTCGCTGGTCGAGACGATCAAGGGGCAGCGCCTCTGGGCGATCCTGGTCGGACTGCTCTTCGGTGCGGTCCTCGTGCTCGGTGTGGCGCAGGTCAGCATCGGCGCGGTGGTCGGCCTCGAGGAGGCCAACGCCAACGGCAACATCCAGGGCCTGGCCGACCTGCTGTTCTCGCGCTACGCGATCGCCTTCGAGGGAACCGCAGCGCTGCTGATCACCGCCGCGATGGGCACGATGGTCCTCGCCCACAGCGAGCGGCTGAAGCCGCGCCTGACGCAGCCGGAGATGGCCGCGAAGCGGATGCGAGACTACGCCGAGACCGGCAAGCACCCCGGCCCGCTTCCGGCTCCCGGTGTGTATGCCCGTCACAACGCCGTCGACACCCCGGCGCTGCTCCCCGACGGGACCCCGTCCGACCTCTCGGTCTCGCGGGTGCTCGCGGCGCGAGGCACGGTCCGTACAGCGCCGCGTCTGGCCGACGACATCGAAGAGGTCACCCGGGAGCTGAAGGACGACGGGTCCTCGAACATCCCCGGCGAGCCCGACGCCACGCCCAAGGGCCCGATCGAGGGCGACCCCAGCCAGAACCGAAACGATGGGGAGGAGCGCTGATGAGCGAGACCCCGTTCCTCGTGCTGTCCGCGATCTTGTTCACGATCGGGGCGGTCGGCGTCCTCACGCGGCGCAACGCGCTGGTGCTGTTCATGTGCGTCGAGCTGATGCTCAACGCCACCAACCTCGCGCTCGTGACGTTCTCCCGCGTCCACGGGAACCTCGACGGACAGGTGACGGCCTTCTTCGTGATGGTCGTGGCCGCTGCTGAGGTCGTGGTCGGCCTGGCGATCATCGTGACCATCTTCCGCACCCGTCGGTCGGCCTCCGTCGACGACGCCAGCCTGCTGAAGTACTAGGAGCCCTGTTGTTTGCCGACGTGACTTTCCTGGCGGCTGAGCCGCACGCCCCGGTGATCGAGCCGGTGGCCGCGGACGGTGTCTTCTCCCTGCTCTGGCTGATCATCGCGCTGCCCGCGCTGGGTGCCGCGGTCCTGCTGCTGGGTGGCCGGCGCACCGACGCGTGGGGCCACATCCTGGGCGTCGCCACGGTCGCGGGCTCGTTCGTGCTCGGCGTGCTCACGTTCGTCGCTCTCCTGGGGCGTGGGGCCGAGGAGCGCTCGATCGGTCAGTACCTCTACAGCTGGGTCGAGGCCGGTCCCTTCCAGGTGGACTTCGCGCTGCTCTACGACCCCCTCGCGGCGTTGTTCGTGCTGCTGATCACCGGCGTGGGCGGGCTCATCCACCTCTACTCGGTGGGCTACATGGCCCACGACGAACGACGTCGCCGGTTCTTCGCCTACCTCAACCTGTTCGTCGCGGCGATGCTCGTGCTGGTCCTCGCCGACAACTACCTCCTGCTCTTCCTCGGCTGGGAAGGCGTCGGCCTCGCGTCGTACCTCCTCATCGGCTTCTGGCAGTACAAGCCCTCCGCGGCGGTCGCGGCCAAGAAGGCGTTCGTGGTGAACCGCGTCGGCGACCTCGGCATGGCGCTCGGCGTCATGCTGCTCTTCGTCACCTTCGGCACCACTGCCTTCGCCGAGATCTCCGCGGTTGCCACCGAAGCGTCCGAAGGCGTCCTGACGGCCCTTGGCCTGCTCCTGCTGCTCGCGGCCTGTGGCAAGTCCGCGCAGTTCCCGCTGCAGTCATGGCTCCTCGACGCGATGGAGGGCCCGACCCCCGTCTCCGCGCTGATCCACGCCGCGACCATGGTGACCGCAGGTGTCTACCTGATCGTCCGCTCGAACTTCATCTACGACGCCACGCCTACCGCGCAGACAGCGGTCATCGTCGTCGGTGCCGTGACGCTCCTGTGGGGCGCGATCATCGGTTGTGCAAAGGACGACATCAAGAAGGCCCTGGCCGGTTCCACGATGAGCCAGATCGGCTACATGATGCTCGCCGCGGGTCTCGGCGTCGCCGGCTACGCGTTCGCGATCTTCCACCTGCTCACGCACGGCTTCTTCAAGGCCAACATGTTCCTCGGTGCGGGCTCGGTCATGCACGCGATGGACGACGACGTCGACATGCGTCACTACGGGGCCCTGCAGAAGGCGCTGCCGGTGACCTTCTTGACCTTCGCGATGGGCTACCTCGCGATCATCGGCTTCCCCGGCTTCTCCGGCTTCTGGTCCAAGGACCGGATCATCGAGACGGCGTTCTCGGTGAACCTCGTCGCCGGGCTCGCCGCCCTCCTCGGCGCAGGGATCACCGCGTTCTACATGACGCGCGTGATGCTGATGACCTTCTTCGGCAAGAAGCGCTGGGAGAAGGACGTGCACCCGCACGAGTCGCCTCGTGTGATGACGGTCCCGCTGATCGTGCTGGCAGCCCTGTCGGTCCTGGGTGGCTTCCTGCTGCTGGGTGACTGGATCGTGGACTGGCTCGAGCCGGTCGTCGGCCATGCGGAGCACGAGGAGCTGCCGGTGGCGCCGATCGTGCTGACGCTGATCATCACGCTGGTGGTCGCGGCAGGCGTCGCTCTGTCCTGGTTCCTCGTCGGCAAGCAGGAGGTGCCGCGCGTGCCGCCGACCAACGTGTCGGTGTTCACCCGGGCCGCTCGTGCCGACCTGTACGGCGACGCCGCCAACGAGGCGCTCTTCATGCGACCCGGCGACCGCTTCGTCACCGGCCTGACCGACTTCGACGATCGCGGAGTCGACGGCGCGGTGAACGGCACGGCGTCGACGCTCGCCGGCATGTCCGGGCGGATGCGTCGCTGGCAGACCGGCTTCGTCCGCTCCTACGCACTGTCGCTCCTCGCCGGAGCCGTGCTGGTGCTGGCCGTCCTCCTGGCGGTGAACCTGACATGAGCGCCGCCCCCCGAAACTGTGCTGGACATGACGAGAAGCTGAGGCTGGTGTCGCTGTGAGCTTTCCCTGGTTGACCGTTCTGATGGCGGTGCCGCTCGTCGGCTCTGCCGTGGTCGCCCTCCTCCCCAAGCGCACGTCCGAGGCGCTGCCGAAGCAGGTCGCCTTCGGCGTCTCGTTGCTGGCGCTCGCGATCGCCGCAGTCGTCGGCATCGGCTACGACGTCGGCGGCGGCTTCCAGTACACCCAGGAGGTCGAGTGGATCGCGGCCTTCGGCGCCTACTACGCCGTCGGCGTGGACGGCATCGGCCTCACGCTGGTGATGCTGACCGCGATCTTGACCCCGGTCGTGATCCTGGCCTCCTGGAACGACGGTGACGGCGGCCGCTGGAGCGCCAACGCCTTCTTCGCCTGGATGCTCGCCCTCGAAGGGCTCGCGCTCGGCGTCTTCATGGCCACCGACGTGTTCTTGTTCTACGTCCTCTTCGAGGCGACCCTGATCCCGATCTACTTCCTGATCGGCGGCTACGGCGGGATCGGCCGCTCCTACGCGGCGGTGAAGTTCCTGCTGTACTCCCTGCTCGGCGGCCTTCTGATGCTCGCCTCGGTGATCGGCTTGTACGTCGTCTCCGCGGACAGCGAGTTCGGCCCGACGTACCTGTTCTCCGAGCTGAGCCAGATCACCATGGACCAGAACCTCGGCAGGTGGCTGTTCCTCGGCTTCTTCATCGCCTTCGCGATCAAGGCGCCGATGTTCCCGGTGCACACCTGGCTCCCCGACGCGACCGCCGCCGGGACCCCCGGCACGTCGGTGCTGCTGGTGAGCATCCTCGACAAGATCGGCACCTTCGGCATGATCCGGTTCTGCCTGGGTCTGTTCCCCGAGGCGTCGCAGTGGGCCACCCCCGTCGTGCTCGTGCTCGCCACGATCTCGGTGCTGTACGGCGCCCTGGTCGCGATCGGCCAGAACAACATCTCGCGCCTGATCGCCTACACCTCGGTCTCGCACTTCGGCTTCATCGTGCTCGGCATCTTCGTGCTCAACAGCTACGGCCAGGTCGGCTCGGTGCTGTACATGTTCAACCACGGGCTCTCCACCGCGGCGCTCTTCCTCGTCACGGGCTTCCTGATCCAACGCCGCGGCTCGGCGTTGATCAGCGACTACGGCGGCGTGGAGAAGGTCGCGCCTGTGCTGGCCGGTATCTTCTTGGTGGCCGGGCTCTCGTCTCTGTCGCTGCCGGGTCTCTCGCCGTTCATCTCGGAGTTCCTGGTGCTGGTCGGCACCTTCGCCTACAACTGGTGGTTCGCGATCTTCGCGACCCTGGGCATCGTGCTCGCCGCGGTCTACATCCTGCTGATGTACCAACGCACGATGACCGGCCCGACCGTGCCGGCCGTCGCGGGGATGAAGGACCTCGGGCTGCGCGAGATCTCCGCTCTCGCCCCGCTGGTCGTGCTCATCGTCCTGCTCGGCTTCTACCCCAAGCCGTTGACCACGATCATCGACCCCGCCGTGCAGACCACCCTGCAGCAGGTGGGCGTGTCAGATCCCGCTCCGGAGGTCCCGGCACACGCCGGCTCCGGTGAGGAAGAGGAGAGCGACCAGTGACGCAGTTCCAGGCTCCCAGCATCGAGTACAGCCTGCTCTCGCCGCTGCTGATCATCGCGGGGGTCGCCATCGTCGGTGTCCTCGTCGAGGCCTACACCCCGCGGCGGCTGCGCTACGTCGTACAGACCCTGCTGGCCCTCGCCGGTGTCGTCGGTGCCCTCGTCGCGACCGTGATCGTCGGCCTCAACCTCGAGTCGCTCGGCGACGGCGCCGCCCGAGGTAGCATCGCCGCAGCGGGCGCGGTCGCGGTGGACGGACCGGCGGTGTTCATCTGGGGCACCTTGCTCGTGATGTCGCTGATCAGCGTGCTGCTGTTCGCCGAGCGCCACCTCGAGGGCGGCGTGCTCTCCTTCGCCGGGCAGGCCGCCGCGCTTCCCGGCACCGAGGCCGAGCGCGAGGCCTCGACCCGGGGGCTCGAGCACACCGAGGTCTTCCCGCTGATGATGTTCGCGCTCGCGGGCATGATGCTCTTCCCCGCCTCGAACGACCTGCTCACGATGTTCGTGGCGCTCGAGGTCCTCTCCCTCCCGCTCTACCTGCTCTGCGGCCTGGCGCGCCGTCGCCGCCTGCTGAGCCAGGAAGCGGCGCTGAAGTACTTCATGCTCGGCGCGTTCAGCTCCGGCTTCTTCATCTACGGCATCGCCCTCGTCTACGGCTTCGCCGGCTCGATGGAGTTCGCCGCGATCAGCGAGGCCGTCTCGGGCACGACCGGCGGTCAAGCGCTGCTGCTCGGCGGTATCGGCATGATGGCCGTCGGCCTGCTCTTCAAGGTCGGTGCCGCACCGTTCCACGCCTGGACCCCGGACGTCTACCACGGCGCCCCCACGGCGGTCACCGCGTTCATGGCGGCCTGCACGAAGATCGCCGCCTTCGGGGCGATGCTGCGACTCTTCTACGTCGCGTTCGGCGGTGCCCGCTGGGACTGGCTGCCGATGATCTGGGCGATCGCGATCCTCACCATGGTGGTCGGCTCCGTGATCGCGCTGTCGCAGACCGACGTCAAGCGGCTGCTGGCGTACTCGGCGATCGCGCACTCAGGCTTCCTGCTCACCGGCTTCGTGGGCGCACAGCAGGACGGTGTCGGCCTCGCCAACGGCGAGATCACCTCCGTCCAGGCCGTGATGTTCTACCTCGTCGCCTACGGCTTCATGACGATCGCGGCCTTTGCCGTCGTGACCGTGGTCCGTGACGGAAGCGGCGAGGCGACCTCGCTCTCGCGGTGGGCGGGTCTGGGCAAGGAGTCGCCGGTCGTGGCCGGTGTCTTCGCCTTCCTGCTCCTCGGTATGGCGGGGATCCCGCTCACGAGCGGCTTCACCGCCAAGTGGGCGGTCTTCGCCTCCGCGCTGGCGGGCGACGCCTGGCCACTGGTGGTGGTGGCCGTGCTCATGAGCGCGGTGGCAGCGTTCTTCTACCTCCGGGTGATCGTGCTGATGTACTTCTCCGAGCCGATCGGTGAGGGACCCACGGTGACCACCCCCAGCGTGCTGACGACTATCGTGATCGCAGTGGGCTTCACAGCCACACTGCTCCTGGGCGTCGTACCCGGTCCGGTCCTCGACCTGGCCGCCGCCGCCGGGGAATTCATCCGCTGACCCGCTCCCGCCCCTGTGGGCGGGCACACGAGAAGGAGCCGTACCGCGGTGTCGTCAACCCCCGCAGCCCCCTCGCTGGCGTTGCCGGTCCTCGACGCAGAGCTCGAGGGTCGTCTGCGCGCCCGGATGCAGGAGGTCGAGGAGGCGCTCGAGGAGGCCGTCCAGAGCGAGGCGAAGTTCGTCACCGACGCCGCACGCCACTTGATGAACGCGGGAGGCAAGCGGTTCCGTCCGCTGCTCGTGCTGCTGGCCGCGGAGACCGGTGACCCCCACGCCGAGGGCGTGATCACCTCGGCCTGCGTCGTGGAGCTGACCCACCTGGCGTCTCTGTACCACGACGACGTCATGGACGAGGCCGCCCTGCGACGCGGAGCCGAGTCCGCCAACGCGCGGTGGGACAACCTGGTGGCGATCCTTACCGGCGACTTCCTCTTCTCGAAGTCCTCGGAGTACACGGCCAAGCTCGGCGCCGACGCCGTCCGGATCCAGGCCGAGACGTTTACGCGGCTCGTCGAGGGGCAGATCCTCGAGACGCTCGGTCCGACCGACGGCGAGGACCCGCTCGAGCACTACCTGCGCGTGGTCGCGGGCAAGACCGGCTCGCTGATCGCGACCTCGGCCCGCTACGGTGCGCGCTTCGCCGGTGCCCCGCTCGAGGTCGAGGAAGCCCTGACGGCCTACGGCGAGAAGATCGGCACCGCCTTCCAGCTCTCCGACGACATCCTCGACATCGCCAGCGACTCCGACGAGTCGGGCAAGACGCCGGGCACCGACCTCCGCGAGGGGGTGCCGACACTGCCGGTGCTCATCGCGAAGCGTTCGGCCGACCCGTCCGACGCGCGGCTCCTCGAGCTCCTCGACTCGGACCTGACCGACGACGCGCTTCACGCCGAGGCGCTCGACCTGCTCCGCAAGCACCCCGCGATGGACGAGGCCCGCGAGTACGTCGTGGCCCGGGCCAACGAGGCGCGCGAGCTGCTCCGGGTGCTCCCCGAGAGCCCGACTCGCGAGGCCCTCGACACCTTCGCGGCCCTCATCGCCACCCGCACCAGCTGAGCCCGGGCCGTTCTTTCCACGGCAAATCGTCTCTTCCCACGGCAAGATCACCGTGGGAAGAGACGATTTGCCTGCATACCTTGGTAATTGGTCTCCCCGTCAGGCGCGGTAGGTGACCACCACCGAGGGGCGGGGGAAGTCGTCCGCGTGCGGCCAGGTGCTCGCCGGGCTCTCGAACGTCGCGCCGTCGACCTCACCTGGGTGCTGCACCGCGACCCAGACCGACCGGCCGTCCTCGCCGACCAGCGGCCCGCACGCCTCGGCACCCACCGGCACGGTCAGGAACTGCTTCACGTGGCCACGCTCGCGGCCCGACACAGGCACCTGGAAGATCCCGTCGTTGGAGCCGAGTGCGTTGCCGTCCGTGGAGATCCACAGGTTCCCGTCGGGGTCGAAGCTCACGTTGTCGGGGCAGCTGATCGGGCTGACCTGATCCTTCGGGTAGCCGGCGAAGTAGGTCTCCGGTGCCTCGGGGTCGCCGCACACGAGCATCAGCGTCCACCTGAAGCCGAGCGAAGTCGGGCGGTCGTCGTCCTCGGTGATCTCGAGGACGTATCCGTTGCGGTTCCCCGCCGCAGGGGTCAACGGGGCTCCGAGCTGCTCGCGCACCATGCTCTGCCCCACAGGGTTGGCCTCGTCGACGGGAAAGGCGCCGCCGCGCTTGGAGTTGTTCGTCAGCGCGCAGTAGATCCTGCCGTTGACCGGGTTGACCTCGATGTCCTCGGGGCGGTCCATCCGGGTCGGTTCGACCGTGTCCGCGGCGAGCCGGGTGTCGATGAGGACCTCGGCGACCGACATCCCCGGCACGAACGACTTCTCGTCGCTGGTCAGCGGGATCCACCGGCCGGCACCGTCGTACTCGCCATCACCGAGGCCGTCGCCGGTGAACTTCGCGACGTAGAGGACGCCGTGCTCGAGCAGGCTCTTGTTGTGGCGCCGGGCCCTCTTGGTGCCGCTGCGGTCCATCTTGTCGCGGGAGACGAACTTGTAGATGTAGTCGCCGCGCTCGTCGTCGCCCATGTAGACCGCGACCCGGCCGCTCTTGGCGACCGTGACGTTGGCCCCCTCGTGCTTGAAGCGGCCGAGCATCGTGTGCTTGCGAGGGGTCGACCGCGGGTCGAGCGGGTCGATCTCGACGACCCAGCCGAACCGGAACGGCTCGTGCGGCTCCCTGCTCAGGTCGAACCGGGAGTCGACCTCGCTCCAGCCGCGAGTTCCCGTGCCGGTGATGCCGTAGCGGGCGTAGGACTCGGCGTTGCGGGCGTCGAGCTCACCGGACTTGTCGAAGTACTGGTTGAAGTTCTCCTCGCCGCTGAGGATCGTGCCCCACGGCGTCGTGCCGCCCGCGCAGTTGTTGAGGGTGCCGCGGACCACCGTGCCGGTGGTGTCCGCGGTGGTCTGCAGCCGCGGGTGGCCGGCGGCGGGTCCGTCGAGCCGCATGCGGGTGTTGCCCGTCACCCGCCGGTTGTACGTCGACCGCGACGGCCGGACGGGCTTCCACTCACCCGTGCTGTCGGAGTCGCGGCGGATCATCACGACCGACATTCCGTGGGAGGCGATCGCGATCCGCTTCATCGTGGCCCCGTCGTACAGCCCGGTCGGGAACATCAGCTCCTCGTTGGTGTACTCGTGGTTCACGACGAGGAGCGCCCGGGTCGTGGAGAGGTGCACGACGCCGACGTAGTCGCAGTTGTAGCCGAACTGGGAGGCCGCGGTCTCAGGGGACTGTGCGCGGACGTCGAAGGTCGGGGCCTCGGGAAGGACCGGGTCGCCCCAGCTCATCACGACCCGCTGGTCGAAGCCCTGCGGGACGGTCACGGCGTCCCGGACGTTCGGGGGGACCGGGGAGAACGTCAGGGACCCGGAAGAGCCGGACCCCGAGGGGGCAGCGGCGGCGGCCGGCGTACCACCGGCGAGGCTGCCGACCACGAGCCCGCCGGCGGTGAGGGCGCCTGCCTTGAGCAGCGAGCGGCGCGCGATCGTGCTCTCGACGAGTTCGCGCATGGTCTGGTTGTCGGTCGGGTTCGGCTCGGGGTGGTCGCACGCGTTGCCACAGCGGTACTGGCAGGTCATCGCGCTGCGCGACCCGTGGGGGCCGGAGGTCAGCAGGGGGAGAAGTGGGCGCTGCGGGGTGATCGTCATGGCGTGTGCTCCTCGGGACGGGGTGGTCACGCGCGACGTTAGGGAGACCGGGGAAGGCCAGGTTGATCGCTGGGTGTCTATGGGGTGAACAGTGAGGTTTGCGTGTCGGCGCGCGAGCCCGGGATCGCTTCAGGGGCTGGCCGCGCTCTCCCGACTTCCCATGGCAATTGGTGCCTTCCCATGGCAAGTTCACCGTGGGAAGAGACGATTTGCCTGCATACCCTGGTAATTGGTGGGCGTGAGACCGGAGGTCAGAGGGCGCTCGCCTGCGCGGTGAGGCGAAGCTGTTTCCGACGGTAGGTGATCGCCTCGTAGGTGAAGATCGCGAGTGCGACCCAGACGAGGATGAAGCCGACCCACCGCATCGCGGGCATGTCCTCGCGGAACAGCAGCACGCCGAGGGCGAACTGGATGGTCGGGGCGAGGTACTGCAGCAGGCCGATCGTGGTCATCGGGATCCGGGTGGCCGCAGCGCCGAAGCAGATGAGGGGGATCGCCGTCACGACACCGGTCGTCATCAGCAGCACCGCATGCCCGGCGCCCTCGGTGCCGAACGTCGAGACGCCCTGGTTGGAGAGCCACCAGATGTACGCCGCGGCGACGGGCGCGAGCACCATGGTCTCCACAGTCAGGCTCTCGACGGCACCGGTGTTGGCCTTCTTCTTGGCCAGGCCGTAGAACGCGAACGAGAACGCCAGCGCGAGTGCGACCCAGGGCGGTCTGCCGTACTCCACGGTCAGCCCGAGCACGGCGACGAAGGCGATGCCGAGCGCCACCCACTGGAGCCTCCGCAGTCGCTCGCCGAGCACGACGACGCCCATGAGCACGGTCACCAGCGGGTTGATGAAGTAGCCGAGCGAGGTCTCCACCACGTGGCCGTTGTTGACGCCCCAGATGTAGGCGCCCCAGTTCACCGCGATCACTCCGGCGGCCAGGACGAGGATGCCGAGCCTGCGCCGATCGGTGAGCACGGTCCGAAGGTGGCGCGTCCGGCCCAGGACGGCGACGAGCAGCGCCATCACGACGAGCGACCAGAAGATGCGGTGCGCCAGGATCTCGACCGCGGTGGCCGGCTTCAGCAGGGGCCAGTACAGCGGGAAGAGGCCCCACATGCCGTAGGCGGCCGCCCCCAGGAGGAAGCCGCGTCTCGTCTCTGCCACCGGCGCAGCCTACCTGAGGTGTAAGGGCCAAAGCACATGGTTACCACTGACAAATGCGGTGATCCCGGCCACCCGGTTCGGGGGGACACGTGCCGGGGCACGCTCGCTGCGACTCGGCGGCGGGCCGGGCTCAGGCAACGGGTTCAGGCCGTGGCCTCAGACGACGGTCCAGGTGTCACCGCTGTGCAGCAGACCAGCGAGCGCCTGCGAGGCGTCGTCCTGCCCGGCCGAGGCGGTCTTGATCTGGTCGCGGGCCAGGTCGTCGTACGTCGGGCGCTCCACCTGCCGGAAGATCCCGATCGGCGCCTGGTGGAGGTACCCGGCGTCGGTCAGCCGCGACAGGGCGAACGCGGTGGTCGGGTCCTCGGCGTGGGCATCGTGGACCAAGATGGCGTCCGTGCCGACCTCGGCGACCTCGGCCACGCGCACCGAACCCGTGGCGGGGTCACGAACGACGCCCTTGGAGCCGAGTCCGTCCTCGCCGGGGGCGCCGAACCGGATCGGCTCGCCGTGGACGAGCGGGATGATCGAGGTCTGCTTCGTCTCGGGGCCCTTGAGCTCGTCGAACGCGCCGTCGTTGAAGATCGGGCAGTTCTGGAAGATCTCCACCAGCGCCGTACCCCGGTGTGCCGCCGCCGCGGAGAGCACCGAGGTGAGGTGCTTGCGGTCGGAGTCCACGGTGCGGGCGACGAACGTGCCTTCTGCGCCGAGCGCGAGAGAGACCGGGTTGAACGGGTTGTCGAGAGAGCCCATCGGCGTGGACTTGGTGACCTTGCCGAGCTCGCTCGTGGGGGAGTACTGACCCTTCGTCAGGCCGTAGATCCGGTTGTTGAACAGCAGGATCGTCATGTTGACGTTGCGGCGCAGCGCGTGGATCAGGTGGTTGCCGCCGATCGAGAGCGCGTCGCCGTCACCGGTCACGACCCACACCGACAGGTCGCTGCGCGAGGTCGCAAGGCCGGTCGCGATCGCCGGTGCGCGGCCGTGGATGGAGTGCATCCCGTAGGTGTCGAGGTAGTACGGGAAGCGCGAGGAGCAGCCGATGCCCGAGATGAACACGATGTTCTCGCGCTTGAGCCCGAGGTCGGGCAGGAAGCCCTGGACCGCGGCGAGCACGGCGTAGTCGCCGCAGCCGGGGCACCAACGGACCTCCTGGTCGGAGGTGAACTCCTTGCGGTTCTGGGGCGCGTCGGTCGTCGGCACGCCCTGCAACCCACTGGGTAGCGCGGGGAAGGGGAGCGACTCGGTGGTCATCGGACGGACTCCTTGGTCTCGACAGTCTCGACCGGGCGGGTGGTGGCCTCGACCAGGTCGGTGATCGCGTCGGCGAGCTCGGCAGCGCGCAGGGGCAGGCCGCGGACGTGGTTGTAGCCGACGACGTCGACGAGGTACCTGGCCCGGAGCAGCATCGACAGCTGGCCGAGGTTCATCTCAGGGACCATGACGGCGTCGTAGCGCTTCAGCACCTCGCCGAGGTCCCTCGGGAACGGGTTCAGGTGGCGCAGGTGCGCCTGGGCGATGTCGATGCCCTGGTTGCGGACCTGACGCACGGCCGCGCCGATCGGGCCGTACGTCGAGCCCCAGCCGAGCACGAGCACGCGGGCCTTGCCGGAGGGGTCGTCGACGTCCATCGGCGGGATCGTGTCGGCGATCCGGTCGACCTTCGCCTGGCGGGTGCGCACCATGTAGTCGTGGTTCGCCGGGTCGTAGGAGATGTTCCCGTGCCGGTCGCCCTTCTCCAGGCCGCCGATCCGGTGCTCGAGGCCGGCGGTGCCGGGGACGGCCCACGGCCGGGCCAGCGTGTCTTCGTCACGCAGGTAGGGCCAGAACTCATCCGGCTCCGCGTCGGCGCCGCCGGAGGCCTGCAGAGCCTTCTTCGAGACGTGGTTCGCCTCCGTGGCGAAGGCCGGGTCGATCGTCGGCAGGTCCGAGACCTCCGGGATCCGCCAGGGCTCCGAGCCGTTGGCGAGGTAGCCGTCGGAGAGCAGCATCACCGGGGTGCGGTAGGTGACCGCGATCCGGGCGGCCTCGACGGCGGCGTCGAAGCAGTCGGCGGGCGACTGGGGCGCCACGATCGGCACCGGCGCCTCGCCGTTGCGGCCGAACATCGCCTGGAGCAGGTCGGCCTGCTCGGTCTTCGTGGGCAGGCCGGTCGACGGGCCACCCCGCTGTACGTCGACGACGACCAGCGGCAGCTCGGTCATCACCGCAAGGCCGATCGTCTCGGACTTGAGCGCGATGCCGGGGCCCGAGGTGGTGGTGACCCCGAGCGCTCCGCCGAACGCCGCACCGAGCGCTGCGCCGATCCCTGCGATCTCGTCCTCGGCCTGGAAGGTCGTCACGTCGAACCGCTTGTGCTTGCTCAGCTCGTGGAGGATGTCCGAGGCCGGGGTGATCGGGTAGGAGCCCAGGAACAGCGGCAGCCCGGACTGGGTGGATCCGGCGATCAGGCCGTAGGCCAGCGCGAGGTTGCCGGTGATGTTGCGGTAGGTGCCGGCGGGCATCGGGGCGGGCTTGATCTCGTAGGAGACCACGAACGCCTCGGTGGTCTCGCCGAAGTTCCACCCCGCCTTGAACGACGTGACGTTCGCGTCGCGGATGTCGGGGACCTTGGCGAACCGGCGCTCGAGGAAGCCGATCGTGGGGTCGGTGGGCCGGCCGTACATCCACGAGAGCAGACCGAGCGCGAACATGTTCTTCGCGCGTCCGGCGTCCTTGCGCGAGAGGCCGAACTCCTTGACCGCCTCGACGGTCATGTCCGTCAGGTCGAACGCGTGGACGGCGTACTCGTCGAGCGCGTCGGTCTCGAGCGGGTTCTCGGCGTAGCCGGCCTTGTTGAGGTTGCGCGTGGTGAAGTCGTGGCTGTCGACGATGATCGTCGCGCCCTTCTTCAGGTCGCCCAGGTTGGCCTTCAGTGCCGCAGGGTTCATCGCCACCAGCACGTCGGGGGAGTCCCCGGGGGTGAGGATGTCGTGGTCGGCGAAATGCACCTGGAACGACGAGACTCCGGGCAGCGTGCCCTGGGGGGCGCGGATCTCCGCAGGGAAGTTCGGCAATGTCGAGAGGTCGTTGCCGAAGGTCGCGGTCTCCTGGGTGAACCGGTCGCCCGTTAGCTGCATGCCGTCGCCGGAGTCACCCGCGAAGCGGATGATCACACGGTCGAGCTGCTTGACCTGCTTGGTCACGCTCTTGCCTTCTTTCCATGGGCCTGAAACCGGGCTGAAACACCGGGTCCGGGCCCGTAACTTAGGGTGCCCTCCGTGGCCATGCTACGACCGTGACCTGAGCTGTTTCGGGGAAGTCCAGCACACGGTCGAGAGCCCGATACCGGGGCGGGTACAGGCCTCGGCCCGAGCCGGGACGAAAAACGTGCACATGCACGATCCGGGCGCCGGTGCAGGGCGAGTCAGCGACCCGGATCGTGCATGTTGTGACGTTTCGTCTGATCCCTAGGGGCGGGCGATCCTCACGACCAGTAGACGACGACCTTGGTGCCGACGTTCACCTGGTCGAACAGCGAGGCGATCGCGCCGTAGTCGCGGACGTTCACGCAGCCGTGCGAGGCCCCGTTGTAGCCGTTCGCGGCGAAGTCGGGGGAGTAGTGCACCGCCTGCCCGCCGCTGAAGAACATCGCGAACGGCATCGAGGTGTCGTAGATCGACGACACGTGGTCCCGCGACTTGTAGCTGACGGCGAACTGTCCCTCACGGGTCTCCATGCCCTCCCGTCCGAAGCGGACGTCGAGGGTCATCTGAACGTCGCCGTCGACGACCCAGCGCAGGCTGTTGCTGCTCTTGTCGATGCACAGGACCCTGCCCGTCGTACACCTCGGGTCGAGGGCGGCGCCCTCGGCCGGGTCAGGTGGGCGGTTCGCCAGCTCGTCGGCGGTGGGTTCGGAGGTCATCCCCTCGAGCAGGTCGAGGGTGCGCCGGTCGACGTCTCCGGTGACCGGGATCATCCGCTTGGCCTGGAACCCCTTGACCGCGGCGGTCGTCTGGGCGCCGTAGCTGTCGCTGACGTCGCCGAAGAACCAGGCGATCTGGCGCAGTCGCGCCTGGATCTCACGAACCTGGGGTCCGGAGTCGCCCGGCGCGAACAGAGCGGGGCCGTGACGGTTGAACATCTCGTCGCCCGTGGGCCTGCGCGTCATGCGCACGAGCCGCTGCCAGGTGCGGCGGTTCACCTCGCCGGTGACCTCGAAGCCGCGCTTGCGCTGGAAGCCGCGGACCGCCTTGACGGTGGCCTGGTCGAAGTCGCCCGTCATCGGCGGGGCGTACCACGCGATCTGGAACAGCCGGTGCTGGAGCGCCCGGACCTTCACGCCCTGGTCGCCGCGCTCGAGCAGAGGCTGCGGCTCCGGCTTCGGCACGGGCGACGACTCCGGAGTCGAATCCGGCTCGCGCACCTCCGCAGACGGCGGCGGTGCCGGTGGTGCGGCGTTGCGCACCGACTCGTCGGCGTCGCCGAATTCAGGCAGCCCGAGCATTCCGGAGGCTGCCCCGGTGCCCATCGCCACCGCCGTGAGAGCAGTGGCGACGGCGATGGTGATCCTGGTACCCCGTCGCATGTCGTCCTTCCCGAGAGGCCCGCCCCCGTGGGGGCCTCTGGCTGTGAGACGCCTTCACCACCGACGAGGTTGCATCCTGCAAGCCCGAGCAGCAGATCTGACCGAAGCAGGTTAGCGGGGACCGGCGCGGGAGTGGGGGACCACGGCGCGCGTCGCCGGTCGCTGCGAGGTGGCGGCAAGGCCCCTAGACTCGCCCCGTGGCGGACTACTACTCGGCCTACCTGCCCTTGCTGGTGATGCTGGTCGTCGGCGCGGTGCTCGTGGTTGCCATGTTCGCAGCCAACCGCCTGCTGCGGCCCACCCACACGACGCCGGAGAAGGCCCTCACCTACGAGTGCGGCGTCGACCCCGTCGGCGAAGGTTGGGCCCAGCACCACGTCCGCTACTACGTCTTCGCCTACCTGTACGTCATCTTCGCCGTCGACGCGATCTTCCTCTTCCCCTGGGCGACCGTGTTCGGAGGGCTCGGCTGGATCTCCGTCGGAGAGATGGGTGTGTTCATCGGCTTCATCGCAGTCGGCCTCGTCTACGCCTGGCGCAAGGGGGTGCTGACGTGGACATGACGACGCCGGTGACCCAGCTCGGAATGCCGTCGATCGGGCCGCTGCAGAAGATCGCGCCGAAACCCGCGCGGTACCTCCTCAACTGGGGCCGCAAGTACTCCCTGTGGGTCTTCAACTTCGGCCTCGCCTGCTGCGCGATCGAGTTCATCGCCACGTCGATGGCGCGCCACGACTTCATCCGCCTGGGGGTGATCCCCTTCGCGCCCGGCCCGCGGCAGGCCGACCTGATGGTCGTCTCGGGCACGGTCACCGACAAGATGGCCCCGGCGATCAAGAGGCTCTACGAGCAGATGCCCGAGCCGAAGTACGTCATCTCATTCGGCTCCTGCGCGAACTCGGGCGGCCCCTACTGGGACTCCTACTGCGTCACCAAGGGCGTCGACCAGATCATCCCCGTCGACGTGTACGTCCCCGGCTGCCCGCCGCGACCCGAGGCGCTGCTCCAGGGGATCCTCAAGCTCCAGGAGAAGATCGACGGCGAGTCGCTGACCGAGCGCTACCGCGCCTCCGACGCCGCCTCGCTCACCCGTGGCCTCGTGCTCCCGCCTGACGAGCTGCCCGCGACGACGCCGGCCCCCGGGCAGGTCCCGTGACCCGACACGCTACGTACTGGCCCGGCCGGGTCCGTGCCGCCTTCGCTGACGCCTTCGGCGAGGCGGCCGTGGTGGACGAGGGGTTCGGGCCGGTCACCGTCGACGTACCTCCAGAGAAGTGGGCGGAGGCCGTCGAGCTAGCCCGGGACGGCCTCGACTGCACGTTCTTCGACTGGCTCTCGGCCGTCGACGAGCTGACCGACGGCTTCCGGGTCGTGTGCCACCTCGCCGACCACCACCCGCGCGGCGTCGAGCACCTCATGCTCCGCACGCTGGTGCCGCGGGAGCAGCCGGTGGTGGCCTCGGTCGTCCACCTCTTCGCCGGGGCCCGGTGGCACCAGCGCGAGACCCACGAGATGTTCGGCATCGAGTTCGTCGCGCCCGACGGCGAGCGGCTCGAGCTGGAGAAGCTGCTGCTGCCCGTGGAGTTCGAGGGGCACCCGCTGCGCAAGGACTTCGTGCTCGCCTCCAGGGTCGCCAAGCCCTGGCCGGGCGCCAAGGAGCCGGGGGAGTCCGATCACCAGACGGCGGCCCCTTCACGTCGACGTACCCGTCCTGCCGGTGTGCCCGAGCCCGAGCAGTGGGGCCCGCGCGAGCCCGGCTCCGAGCAGCCCGACACCCTCGCCGCACAGGCCGCAGGGCCCGCCCCAAGGCCGCGCAGGGCTCGCAAGGCAGCGCCGCCGGCTGCGCCTCCCGAGGGAGGCGACGACGATGCCTGAGCTGATCGACGCGACGATCCGCGTGCTCATCGTTGTCGCGGCCTTCCTGGTCCTGCCGCTCCTCGTGGGTCAGGTCGAGCACAAGGCGATGGCGCACATGCAGGCCCGGGTCGGGCCGATGTACGCAGGCGCCTTCCACGGCTGGGCGCAGCTGGTCGCCGACGGCGTGAAGTTCGTGCAGAAGGAGGCCGTGGTCCCAGCGGCGGCCGACGGGCCGGTGTTCAAGCTTGCACCCGGTGTCGCGCTGATCCCGTACCTCGTGGTCATGCTCGCCATCCCGATCGGGCCGAGCCTGGTCGGCCAGGATCTCGACCTCGGGCTGTTCTTCGTCCTCGCCGTGATGGGCGCCGGCGTGGTCGGCACGCTGATGGGCGGCTGGGCCAGCGCCAACAAGTTCAGCCTCCTCGGCGGCATCCGAGTCGCCGCACAGCTGATGGCCTACGAGCTGCCGTTCGTCCTCGCGGCCGCGTCCGTCGCCATGGCCGCCGGCACCCTGTCCCTGGTCGGGATCGTCGAGGCCTGGAGCCCATGGTGGCTGCTGTGGCAGGCCCCGGCGCTGCTGGTCTTCTTCGTCGCGGGGCTCGCCGAGCTGCAGCGGCCGCCCTTCGACATGCCGATCGCCGACGCCGAGCTGGTCTTCGGCCCCTACACCGAGTACGGCGGCCTGCGTTTCGCGCTGTTCATCCTCGCCGAGTACGCCGGCATCGTCGTCCTCTCCGCGCTGACCGCAGTGCTGTTCCTGGGTGGCTGGCACGGGCCGTTCGAGGAGCAGGTCGGGTGGCTGTGGACGCTTGCCAAGACCGGAGCGGTGGCCTTCGTCGTGGTGTGGCTGCGCGTGGCCTACCCGCGGCTTCGTGAGGACCAGCTCCAACGACTCGCCTGGCAGGGGCTCGTCCCGCTCGCCCTGTTCCAGCTCGCGATCACGGCAGCGGGAGTGGTGGTGATGACCTCATGAGCTTCTTCGGCAAGGGCCTGATGAAGGGCCTCGGCGTGACGATGCGCAACATGACGCGGCGCTCGGTGACCGCGCACTACCCCGACGCGATGCCGGAGCTGCCTCCGCGCTCGCGCGGCGTGATCGCGCTGATCGAGGAGAACTGCACCGTGTGCATGCTGTGCGCACGCGAGTGCCCGGCGTGGTGCATCTACATCGACAGCCACAAGGACACGATCCCGGCGACCACCGAGGGCGGCCGGGAGAAGTCGCGCAACGTCCTGGACCGGTTCGCGATCGACTTCTCGATCTGCATGTACTGCTCGATCTGCGTGGAGGTCTGCCCCTTCGACGCCTTGCACTGGAGCCCGGAGTTCGAGTACTCCGAGCTCGACATCCGCGAGCTGACCCACGAGAAGGACCGGCTGCGCGAGTGGATGTGGACCGTCCCGGCGCCCGCCGCCCTCGACGAACGAGCTGAGCAGCCGAAGGAGATCTCCACCGCGCAGAAGGCAGCCGACCGCGCCGTTCCGCCGGAGTCGCCGGCATGACGTGGGTGCAGGCGCTCTTCATCCTCCTGGGGCTCGTGGCCGTCGGCTCGGCGCTGCTCGTGGTGTCGACCCGCAACATGGTGCACGCGGCGCTCTGGCTGGTCGTCACGCTCGGCTCGGTCGCCGGGGTCTACCTCCTGCTCGCGGCGGAGTTCCTCGCCTGGGTCCAGGTGCTGATCTACGTCGGGGCGGTCGTCGTACTCCTGCTCTTCGCTCTGATGCTCACCAAGGCCCCGACCGGCCCCCAGCCGGACCTCAACGCCGCACGCGTGGTGCCCGCCGCGATGGTCGCCGCCCTGGTGGGAGCGGTGCTCATAACCACTGTGGTGGCGGGCTTCTCGGACGTCACTCTGGACCTCGACGGCACGGTCGTCGGGTCCGCGCAGACGACCGGCGCGACCATCTTCGAGAAGTGGGTGCTTCCCTTCGAGGTGCTCTCGGTGCTGCTGCTCGCGGCCCTGATCGGGGCGATCGTGCTCTCGCGAGGAGATGACGGCTGATGCCGCTCTGGTGGCCGCTGGTCCTGTCCGCCCTGCTCTTCGCGATCGGGGTGTACGGCGTCCTCGTGCGCCGTAACGCCGTGCTCGTGCTGATGGGCGTGGAGCTGATGCTCAACGCGGTCAACATCAACCTCGTCGCGTTCGACGCCTACTTCCGCGACGTGCTGCACGGCGGGCAGACGCTTGCGCTGTTCGTGATCGTGATCGCCGCCGCCGAGATCGGCCTGGCCCTCGCGATCGTCCTCCGGGTCTTCCGCACCCACGGCCACATCGACGTCGACGAGCTGCGCGAGCTGGCTGACAGGGACCCGGTGTCGGGGCCGGGTGCGGACCAGGCCGCTGCACCGGGTGCCGACGTCGTGCAGGAGGAAGGCCGATGAGCTGGGTCGTGCTGCTGCTGGTGGCACTGCCGTTCACCTCGGCGGCACTGTCTCTGTACCTCGGCCATCGCGGCGAGCTGGCCGAGCGCGGCGTCGCCGTCGGCGCCTCGGGCCTCGGTCTCGCCCTCGCGGCAGCGGTCGCCTTCCCGCACCTCGGCGACGCCGAGCCGCTCGGGCGGGTGTTCGCCAGCACGTCGGCCGCCGGGCCCCCCATCGAGCTCTCCGTGTACGTCGACCAGCTGACCGCTGTGATGCTGCTGCTCGCGCACACCGTCGCCTTCCTCGTGCAGGTGTACTCCCTCGGCTACATGGCGGGGGACCGTCGCTACCCGTCCTACGCCGCGCTGATCTCGATCTTCACGGGCGCGATGACCCTGGTCGTGGTCGCCGACGACATGTGGGCGTTGCTCATCGGCTGGGAGCTGATGGGTGCCTGCTCGTACTTCCTCATCTCGCACCACTGGGAGCTGCGCGAGGCCCGGGCCGGTGCGGTGAAGGCGTTCTTGATGACGAGAACGGCCGACCTGGGGCTGCTCTTCGCGATCATCGTGCTGGGCATGCGCTTCGACACCTACCGGATCAGCACGATCATGGGCGAGATCGCAGCCGGTGGGTTCGGTCGTGACGAGCTGTGGCTCCCCGCGTTGCTGATCACGGCGGCGGTGATCGGCAAGTCGGCGCAGTTCCCGCTGCACACATGGCTTCCCGACGCGATGCCCGGCCCCACCCCGATCTCTGCGCTGATCCACGCCGCGACGATGGTCGCCGCCGGTGTCTTCCTGGTGGCGCGCACGTTCCCGCTGTACCTCTCGGCGCCGGCCGCACTGACCACCCTCGGCCTGGTCGCCGCGCTCACGATGTTGGTCTCCGCGGTCTACGCGCTGTTCACCCAGGACCTCAAGCGGGTCCTCGCCTGGTCCACCGTGAGCCAGCTGGCGTACATGTTCGCTGCGCTTGCCGTGGGCGCCTACGCAGCGGGAGTGCTTCACCTGCTGGCCCACGGCGCGTTCAAGGCGCTGCTCTTCCTCGCAGCCGGGTCGGTGGTGCACGCGGTGGGAACGACCTCCATGTCGGCGATGGGCGGGCTGCGCGACAAGCTTCCCGACACGTTCATCACCATGACGATCGGCTTCGGCGCGCTGGCGGGCGTCGTACCTCTGGTCGGCTTCTTCACCAAGGACGCCGTGATCGGCGCGACGTGGGAGGCCGCGCTGCACGGCCGCCTGATCTGGCCGTGGGTCGCCTGGGTGCTGTTCGGCTCGGCCGTGCTGACCGCCGTGCTGACCGTCGCCTACTCGCTTCGCGCCTGGCTGCTGGTCTTCTTCACTCCCGCGGCCGCGCCCGCGACCTTCGACACCGAGGTCCCCGAGCCGCACGAGGCGCCGCTGTCGATGAAGGTGCCGCTCTACCTGCTCACCGTCCCCACGGTTCTGGGCGGGCTGCTGGTGGCCTACCCCGAGCTCGTGTTCGGCCCGGGGGAGTACGACCTGACGCATCCCTGGCTCGCCGCCGTCATGACGCTGCTGGTCGCACTCACGGCTGCCCTCGTCGCCTGGCAGTGGCAGCGCAGCGGCGGGAGGGATCCCTGGCACCCCTTCGTCCTCCCGCACCCGGCGGTCGACCGCATCTACGACGTCGGCGTGGTCCGCCCCGTCGAGTGGCTCGCGCGGATGGTGCGGGCCGGTGACCGCGACGTGATCGACGGCTACGCCGACGGCGCCGGGATCGCCACGCGGGGAATCGGCTGGCTGTTCCGTCGCGCCCAGACCGGCAACGTCCAGACCTACCTGATGGTGGTCGTGGTGGGCGCCTGCGCCGTGGCCGTCGCCGCGGGGGTGGCCGGATGATGATCGACTTGCTGCTCAACGGCCTGGTCTCGGTGCCGGCCGGCTTCGCGCTGCTGACCTGGCTGGCCTCCGGACGTGAACGGCTCGCGGTCGTGACCGCCGTGCTGGGTGCGTTCGCGACGTTCGCCTGGTCGTTGTGGCTGGCAGCGGCGTACGACGGACCGCTCGGCGGCTCGGGCAGCACGATCGACGTGGTGTGGCTCGAGTCCCTCGACATCCACTGGAAGCTCGGGGTCGACGGGATCTCGGTGCCGCTGGTCCTGATGACCACCTTGGTGTTCGTGACGGCGTTGCTCTCCCTCGTGCGCTACGCCCCGGCGGTCGCCGAGGGCGGTCCGAGCCGGACCGCGTCGCTCGCAGCCCTGCTGCTGGTGATCGAGGCCGGCGTGCTCGGGAGCTTCCTGGCGCTCGACATGGTGCTGTTCTTCGCCTTCTTCGAGGTCGCGCTGATCCCGATGTGGTTCGTCATCAACACGTGGGGCGACCCGGCCGACGGGCCTGCTCGACGGCGCGCCGCGACCCGGTTCCTGCTGTTCACCGTCACCGGTTCGGCCGTGATGCTCGTCGGCTTCCTGCTCGTGTGGGGCGGTGCCGACACCTTCGACATCACGCAGGTCGCGGCGACGTACACCCCCTCGGGTGCCACCGCCCTCGCCGCGAGCTTGCTCGTGGGGATCGGCCTGGCCGTGAAGACCCCGCTGTGGCCGCTGCACATCTGGCTTCCCGACGCCCACTCCAAGGCCCCCACCGTCGGGTCTGTGATCCTCGCAGCGGTGCTGCTGAAGCTCGGGACGTACGGCTTCCTCCGCTTCTGGATGCCGATCACCTCACCCGAGTGGCTGCTGGTGCCGGTGGTCGCCGCGCTCGCGGTGGTCGGCATCGTGTACGCCGCGCTTGCCTGTCTCGCGCAGACCGACCTGAAGCGTCTGATCGCCTACTCCAGCGTCGGCCACATGGGCTTCGTCGTCCTGGGTGCGGCGACCTTCACCGTGGGCGGTGTGCAGGCGGCGGTGTTCGCCAGCGTCGCGCACGGCCTGATCACGGGGCTGCTGTTCTTCCTCGCCGGGGCGATCAAGGACCGGTACGGCACGAGCGACCTCGCCCGGCTCAAGGTCTTGTACGGCACCGTGCCACGCCTCGGCGGAGTCTTCGTCTTCGCCGCGATGGCCTCGCTCGGGCTGCCGGGACTCGCCGGGTTCTGGGGCGAGATGCTCGCGATCCGGGCCGCGGTCGAGCAGGCGGCGGTCCTGCCCGAGGACACCTACCGCTGGCTCGCCTTCATCGCCGCACTCGGCGTCATCCTCACCTCCGCCTACTTCCTCGCCCTGGTCCGCGGCATGCTTCAGGGCGGTCCGATGACGCCCGTGACGGCCGCCACCGAGGTCGATGCGACGGTCGAGCTCGTCGCAGATGCCGTGCCCGCGGGACCCGGCGCGGTGGCGGGCGAGCGTGCCATGGTCGACGTACGCGGCCTCGAGTGGGCCACCTGGGCGCCCCTGCTCCTGCTGACCCTCGTCCTCGGTGTCGCCCCGGGCCTGTTGCTCACCCCTGTGGCCGATGCCGCCGTCTCGTTCCTGGGAGGCATCGGATGACCGGCGTCGCCCAACACATCGACTGGCTGGCGATCGCACCGCCCCTGGTTCTGGCCTGCGCAGCTGTCGTCGTGCTTCTCGTCGACGCGTTCGCCGGACCCCCGCGCACCCGCCGAGGCGCCCTGGTGCCAGCGGCCCTGACGGTCGGTGGCGTGGTGCTCGCGAGCGCGTACGTCGTCGGGGCGATCCGGGTCTACGCCACCGACGGCCTGGTCCGGAGGACGTTCTGCGTCGAGACCGTGCTCGAGGGCGCCTCCCCGTGCTCGTTCGTCGTCGACGAGCTCACGCTCGCCTTCTGGGCGATCGTGCTGTTCGGGACGTTCGTGGTGGCCCTGCTCGGGACGGCTGCCGTTGCCGAGGGGCGAATCCCGCAAGGGGAGTGGAGCTTCCTGCTCCTGTGCTCCGCGACGGGCGCCTTGGTGATCGCTGCGTCACGCGACCTCGTGACGCTGCTGGTCGCCCTGGAGGTCGTCTCGCTCCCCGCGTTCGGGCTGGTGGGACTGCGCAGGGGGGACCGGCGAGCGGCGGAGGCGTCGGTGAAGTTCTTCCTCGTCTCGGTGGTGGCGACCGCGGTGACGCTGATGGGCATCTCGTTCGTCTACGGCGCGACCGGCTCGGTGTTCCTGACCCAGGTCGACGTCGCGATCAGCACCGGTGCGGGTCCGCGCGAGGTGGCCGTCGTCGGCGCGCTGCTCACCGTGGTCGGTCTGGCGTTCAAGGTCGCCGCGGTGCCCTTCCACATGTGGCTGCCCGACACGTACGTCGGCGCGCCCGTCGCCGTCGCGGCCTACCTCTCCGTCGTCTCGAAGGCGGCCGGTTTCGTGGGCCTGCTGCTCGTGCTCGCCTACGGCCTCCCGGACCTCGCGGGCTCGTGGGCCCCGGTGATGGCCGTGCTCGCCGCGTTCACGATGACCGTGGGCAACGTCGTCGCCCTGTGGCAGCAGCACGCGGTGCGCCTGCTCGCGTGGTCGTCGGTCGCGCAGGCCGGCTACATCCTGGTGCCGTTCGGCGCCGTGGCGGCGGCCTCTCGTGAGGAGATCACCGAGGTCCTCAGCCGCTCGACCGGGTACCTCGCGATGTACGCCGTCGTGAACCTCTGCGCCTTCGGCGTCGCCGCCGTCGTGGGCACCCGCTACCCGGCCCAGCGGCTGGTCGACTACCGAGGGCTGATCCGGGAGGAGCCCCTCGCTGGCTGGGCGCTGGCGTTCGCGCTCGTCGCGCTCGCGGGGCTGCCGCCGGGCATGATCGGGCTGCTCGCGAAGGTCGTCGTGTTCTCCTCCGCAGCCGGTCCCGTGACGTGGCTCGCGCTGGTCATGGCGGTGAACGTCGCGATCGGCCTCGTGTACTACGCCCGCTGGCTGATGGAGCTGTTCCGCCCCGCGGAGGTGGCCGGCGGGTCGACGTACGACGTGCCGAACGGGGTGGGGGTAGCGATCGGGATGACGCTCGCCGCTGCCGTCGTCTTCTCGGTGCTCCCGGGCCTGCTGCTCGACCCGGTCCTGGTCTCAGCCGCCACGCCGTGAAGGTAAAACCGCCGCCTGTCCCTGAACCCCGGAGCACACTGGAGTGAGGGTGACCGGAGGGAGGACTGATGGCGGCGAGCATTCCACCCCAACGTCACCGCTGCCCGGTGCACGAGTGGTGCACCGAGGCCGGGCCTGTACACGAGGCCCACGTAGGCGAGGTCCACGTGCTCACCACCGCACGTGGGCTCGAGTTCCGGGTCTCGCTGAACGCAGAGGGTGACGCCGCTCCCGTCGTACAGATGGAGGCGGCGTTCGAGCGTTCAGGGCCCTTGATGGACCTGGCGGAGCTTGACCCGGCCGAGGCGCTCGAGCTGGCCGGTTTCCTCCTGCGCCTCGCGCGTGTGGCCGAGGTCGAGCGGACCGGGTCGACCGATCTGTGACCCGCTAGGCTGTCGCGACAATCGGAGGACACCGCTCGTCTCGGTGGTGCACCCTGAGGAGCATCGCGAACCGACGGGGGACTTCCATGCGCCGAAGCAGGCTTCTGCTTTCGACCCTCCTCAGCGTCAGCATTGCCGGCGGCCTCGGCACGGCCCCGGCCGCGGCCGAGCAAGGCGCCTGGACACCGGCCGTCGACGTGAGCGAACCGGCACGGTTCACCTACGCCCCGGACCTCGGGGTCAGCCCCCAGGGAGTCACCCTGGCGGTGTGGCCACGCGGTGACGAGCGCCTGCACCTCTGGGCAGCCTGGCGCCGGCCAGGACAGCCGTGGTCGACCCCGCGCAGGGTGCCCGGCACGCGAGGCGCACGAGAGGTGGAGGCTGCCTACGACCGCGACGGCGACCTCGTCCTGGCCTTCACGTCGGGGCGCCGGGTCCGGGTGATACGTCGCCCCGCGGGCGGGTCGTGGGGCTTGCCGGTCACGGTGCACCGGACTGTCGCTGGGGTTCGGGGCACCCTGCCGGCCAGTCTCGACCTGGCGGTCAACGGGGTCGGGCGAGCAGTTGTGGCCTGGGAGACGCTCGACGACGACGCAGACGCCACGTACGCCCGGTCACGGGTCCAGGCCGCGGTGGGCGGCCCGGGAGGGAAGTGGAGCCGCGCGACGACGCTCTCCTCGGCCAGGCGATCGGCGTACGCCGCACGGGCCGCTGTCTCGCGGACCGGCCAGGCCGTGGTGGTGTGGGACGAGCTCGCCGGGAACCGTCGAGCGCGGGTGACGACTGCCTCTCGCGACAGAGGTGAAGGATGGACCGAGTCGCGCGCGCTGAGCCGGTGGCTGCCCAACGCCGGGGACTCGACGCTCGCTGCGCTGCCGTCCGGAAAGCTCGCCGTGGCGTGGAGCATCGGGGGCTCGACCCCCGGCATCGCGCTGCGGCGGCGGAGCCCGGAAGGGGACTGGCGGCGTACGAAGAGGATTCCGGGCGTGAAGACCGAGCCCTGGTGGCTGGCCATCGGCATGGACGGGCAAGGCGCCGTGACGCTCGCGTGGTCCAACCGGGCCAAGTCCGTGTGGGTCGCACAGCAGGACCAGCGGTGGCAGCGCACCCTGGTCGCACCCAGCGGCTCTGTGTTCTACGGCCTGCAGCTCGAGGTGAACCTCGCCGGTGACGCCGTGGTCGGGTGGGACGGTCGTTCCGGGGACGACCACCTGGCACAGGCGGCATACCGCGCCCATGGGGGGCCTTGGGGTCCGTCGACCTCACTGTCCGACCCTCGCGGTGACGCCGGTGGCGCGGCCGTCGCGATCGCGGGTGACGGGACCGCGACGGCTGCATGGGTCATCGGGCGTCCCGGAAGCTTGGCCGGCCGGATCCAGGCGAGCACCTACGGCATGGGCTGAGCCCGTGGTTCAGCGGTAGTTCGTGAACTGCACCGCGAAGTCGTAGTCCTGGGCCTTGACGAGGGCGATCACGGCCTGGAGGTCGTCTCGCTTCTTGCTGCTCACGCGAAGCTCGTCGCCCTGCACCTGGACCTTGACGCCCTTGGGGCCTTCGTCGCGGATGAGCTTGCCGATCTTCTTGGCGTGCTCCTGTGAGATGCCCTCCTTGAGCGCCACCGAGATCTTGGTCTCCTTGCCGGACTGGCGCGGGTCACCGGGCTCGAGGATCTTCAGGGACTGGTTGCGCTTGATCAGCTTGTCCTTGAGCACGTCGAGGGCGGCCAGAGCGCGGTCGTCGGCGTTCGCGCTGATCTCGACGGCGTGGTCACCAGAGCGCACGATCGAGGCGCCGGTGTTCTTGAAGTCGAACCGCTGGCTGATCTCACGCTGCGCCTGGTTGATGGCGTTGTCGATCTCCTGCTGGTCGAGCTTGCTGACGATGTCGAACGACGAGTCGGCCATGAGCGGCGGTCCTCCTGAGGGCACGGATCTGCCCGATTTAGTCATCGAGTGGGGCTGCTGTATTCTTTCGTGTCGCTGAGCCCCTGGCCAAATGGGG
>DATICF010000079.1:0-11459 GCA_035456965.1 Nocardioidaceae bacterium | reverse complement strand
TTCATCGTCGCCGACCCCGACGGCGCGATCGTCCTCGAGACTGCCGGCCGACGCTGGGCCACGGAGCAGGTCACCGGGCGTGGCCGTTCGATCAGCAACGGACTCACCATCCCCGACTTCGCTTCCATGCACGCCAACCCCGCGATCGGGGTCGTCACGGCCTGTGCCAGGAGGCGGGCGCGCACCGAGACCGCCGCGAACCACGCCACGGCGCCCGCGGACCTGATGGTTGCCCTGCGTGACCACGGTCCGACGGCAGGGCCGCACTATTCCCCCGTCAGAGGCGGGCTCGGCGCGCCGTGCGCCCACGCGGGGGGTCTGGTCTCGGGCAATCAGACGACCGCGTCCTGGGTCGCCGACCTGCGGCGCCCGGCCGACCACCTGCACTGGGTCACCGCCACGTCGGCGCCGTGCACCTCGGTCTTCAAGCCGGTGCGCGTGGACGAGCCCCTCGACGTCGACCCGTCCGCGATGCCCGGCAACGGCTACGACGCGTCGTACCGCTGGTGGCGCCACGAGCACCTGCACCGGATGGTGCTGCGCGACCACCCCGCCTCGCTCGCGCGGTTCACCGCCGAGCGCGACCGCCTGGAGGCGGCCTGGCTCGCCGCCCCGCCGCCCGGCGTCGAGGCGTTCACAATTGCCGACGCCGCCGAGGAGAGGTGGCTCGCCGACCTGCACACCGCCGGACTGCCCGACCGGCGACCGGCGTGGCTGCGCGCGCAGTCGCGGCGGACAGACCGCGCGGCCCGCATGCCCAGCCCGGCGGGGGTCGCCGCGTGAGCGTGGTCGTCGTCGGGGCAGGTCTCGCCGGACTGGCCGCCGCCCGCCGACTCGTCGCAGCCGGCGAGGAGGTCACCGTGCTGGAGGCCCGCGAACGAGTGGGCGGACGCACCGAGGGCCACGTGCTCGACGACGGCACGCCGATCGAGCTCGGCGGCCAGTGGATCGGGCCCACCCAGAACCGGATGTACGCCCTGCTCGAAGAGCTCGGCCTCGAGCACTTCCGCACGCACAACGACGAGGGCGATCTGCTGCTCGACCTCTTCGGGAAGCAGACCCGGGTGGGGCCGCGACGGGGGGCGATCCCGAGGATCGGGCCCTTCGCCCTCGCCGACATCGCCCAGGGGATCGCCCGCTTCACCCGGCTCGCCAACAGGGTCAGCCTCACCGCGCCCTGGGAGACCCCGGACGCCGAGGTCCTCGACGGGCAGACCTTCGAGACCTGGATCCGCCGCAACCTGCGGACCCCCACCGGCCGGGCCTACTTCCGGGTGTCCTGCGAGGCGGTCTTCGCCGCCGACTCGACCGACTTCTCGCTGCTCCACGCGCTGTTCTACGCCCACTCCGGCAGCGACCTCGAGACCCTGCAGTACGTCGACCGCGGCGCCCAGCAGGACCGGATCGTCGGCGGGTCGATCCGGATTGCCCAGAGCATGGCCGACCAGCTGGGGGAGCGCGTGCACCTCGGCGACCCGGTGCGCACGGTCGCCCAGGACGACGAGGGGGTCGTCGTGACCACCCGCTCCGGGGCGACCCACCGGGGCAGCCACGTGGTCGTGACGCTGCCGCCCACGCTCGCGGGTCGTCTCGAGTACGCCCCCGCGCTCCCGTCGTGGCGTGACCAGCTCACCCAGCGCCTCCCGGCCGGGGCGGTGCTGAAGACGTACGCGATCTACGACGATCCGTTCTGGCGGGCCGACGGGCTCAACGGGCAGGCGGTGTGCGACACCGGGCCGGTCAAGGTCACCTTCGACAACTCCCCGCCGTCGGGGACGCCCGGGGTGCTGATGGGGTTCGTGGAGGCAGCGGACGGGCGTCGCCTCGCCCGTCGTACCCCTGCGGAGCGGCGGGAGGCCGTGCTGGGGTGCTTCGCCCGCTACTTCGGGCCGCGCGCGCTGCGCCCGCGGGAGTTCCTCGAGCGGGACTGGATGGCCGAGGAGTTCTCCCGCGGCTGCTACGGCGCCCACTTCACGCCGGGCGCGTGGACGCAGTACGGCCACGCCCTGCGCGAGCCCGTCGGCCGGATCCACTGGGCCGGCGCCGAGTGCTCGCCGGTGTGGAACGGCTACATGGAAGGAGCGGTCCGCTCAGGCGAGGACGCTGCGGGGGCGGTGCTTCACCAGTTGGCCTCGGCCGGCGCCTGAGGCAGGGGTACGCCGGGCGGCCGGATGACGTAGGTGATGCCGCCTGCTGAGCGCATCCAGGCGCGTTCGAACTGCTCACGGTCGAAGGTCGCCCGCACCTCGTCGTTGCTGGCGACCTCGTGCGAGGCCGGGTCGTTGCACACGACGTCGCCGTTCTCGTCGAAGCCCGCCACCACCGCGAGATGCCCGGCCGTCGCGTACCCCGCACCCTCGAGCTGCTCTCGGGTGAACGCGACACCGACCACGAGCGGGATGCCGGCGTTGATGAAGTGCTCGGCCTCGGCGAGCGAGCGCAGCCGGGTCACGAACGCGGTCGCCCCGAAGCGTGCGGCGTAGGCGGCGTTGAAGGACCAGTTGCCGGGTGCCCCGTAGGCGTGGTCGTAGGTGTGCCTCGCTGCGTAGGGAACGAACCGGTCGGGGAGCCCCGGGTCCACCCAGGTGTAGTCCGACGCGGACGGGCCGCAGCCCCAGTGGGAGAGCACCATCGAGGTCGACGTGGGCGAGCACCACGACTCACCGCCGCCTGCCCACTGGGGGTACTCCCCGACATGCAGCCGCTGTGAGTAGGTCGGCACGTCGAGGACGGTCCCGGCGGCGCCGTTGCGCTCGGGGGAGGCCGGGAGCTCCCCGGCGTGGACGTCCGAGGCCACACAGCCCAGGAGCGAGACGGCCGGTGTCGCCGTCGAGCCCGATCGGCGCAGCAGCGACACCCGCAGCTGGTACGTCGACCCGGCCCCCTCCTCCGCGAGCGTGAGCCGGTCGACGTTGACCTGTGCACGGTCGTTGGACTGGCCCGGCACAGAGGTCGGCGCGATGTCGTGGTCGGTCTCGGCCCAGCGCGCCATGACGTACCACGGCGTGGTCGGGTCCTGGGTCGGGTTGACGCGAAGCGCCACCTCGATCCACGTGCCCTCGGGGGTGCAGGCGTTCCACGACGCGACCAGCTCGGTGAAGGGGAAGCCCGTCGAGACCTCCGGTGAGGTCCAGGTGGCCTGCTCGTAGGTCATGGGAGGACCGTCGCGGTGAGGGTCGTCGTACTCCCTGGTCGTGCTGGGGGAGGCGAGCGCGAGGGCACCGTCGCCCACGACGGTGCCCTCGTGCGCACCGGCCTCGAAGTGGTCGGTGGTTCTCCAGCTCTCGAAGCGGATCCTGCGTCTCACCAGTTCTTCGTCCGCGTCTCCGGTAGCGGGGTGTCGTCGTTGCGGACCACGTAGACCAGACCGCCCGACTTCGGGATCCAGGCGTTCTCGAACTGGCCGCGGTCGTAGGTGCGGACCACGCTGCCGTTGTCGGGAGCCGCCGGGTCGTTGACCACGACGTCGCCTGTCTCGGTGAAGCCGACGATCACCAGCAGGTGGCCGTTCGTCGACCCGAGCGGCGCGCCGTCGAGCTCCCCAGGGCCGAACTTGACGGAGGCGACCAGCGGGATGCCTGCCCTGACGAAGCGCTCGGCCTCCCGCAGGTTCCGGAGCCGGGTGACGAAGGCGTCATCGGCGTGCCGTGCGGCGTAGGCGGCGCTGAACGCCCAGTTGCCGGCGCCGTCGTAGGCGTAGTCGTAGTGGCTGCGGGCCGCATGGTCGACCCAGCGGTCCGGGTGGTCGGCCGGGACCCAGGAGTACTCCCGCTGCGAGGGAAGCCGGCCGAGCCGGCCGAGGACCATCGAGACCGAGGTGGGGGAGCACCAGGCCTCGCCGCCGGAGTCGTACTCGGGGTAGTGGCCCTCGTGGATCATCTGTGAGAAACCGGGCAGCTCGAGGGTGATGCCTCGCGCGACCCCGGGGCGGGAAGCCCGCACCCGCGTCACGGACGGAAGAAACGACGTCATCGCGCCCACCGTATCCACCCGCGGCACCGCCTTCGTGCCTGCCCTGCGCAGCAAGGTGATCCGCATCTGCCAGGCGGTGAGGCCCATGGAGTAGCGGGTCTTGAGCGTGTCGACGTCGACCTGGGCCAGGTTGTCGGTCTGCGGGCCGAGGCTGGTGCGGTGGAACCTGCGGTCTCCCGCCGACCAGTTGGCCATGGTGTACCACTTGCTCACGCGACCCGTCTCACTGCGGCCGCGGACCTGGATCTGCACCCACGAGTCGCGGGGGGTGGTGGCGTCCCACGACGGGACCAGCTGGTCGAAGGCGAAGCCCGGCCGGCGCCAAGGGGAGAACCAGCGGCCGAACTCGTAGCGCTTGGTGCGGTAGCCGTGCGGATCGACGTAGCGCCGCTTGCCGACCGGTGTCGCGAGCTCGAGGACGCCACGGACCGCTCTCGTGCCCGCGAAACGGCCGTTGCGGAACTGCCGCTGGCCGTCGAACCGGTGCAAGTCGATCTGTCGTCGTTCCTGCGCGTTCGTCCGGGCGACTGCGGTCCCGGACTGCGAGGGGGACGTGAGCGCAGCGGTCGTCGGAGCCGCGCCGGAGGCGCTGGTGGCCGCGGCCGGCGCGAGGAGCGCGGCGGTGGTAGTGGCGAGAAGCACGTTGCGGGCGGCCCGAGACAAGGTGCGCATTTGTTCACGATAGTCATTCCTTTCCCTCGAGGTGACTGTTTTCTCAACAGCCACAACAGGAGCCGAGTGCAGCGCGCGATCGGGCCCGTTTCCCGGTCGATAGGATTGGCGGGTGACTCTCAGGCTCTACGACACCGCCACCCGCGAGGTCCGTGACTTCGTGCCCCTCGAGGACGGCAAGGCGGGCATCTACCTGTGCGGGCTGACCGTGCAGTCCGAGCCGCATGTGGGCCACGTCCGCTCCGGCGTGAACTTCGACGTCCTCCGCCGCTGGATGGCCGCTCGGGGCTACGACGTGACGTTCATCCGCAATGTCACCGACATCGACGACAAGATCCTGATCAAGGCCGCCGAGCAGGGGCGGCCCTGGTACAACCTGGCCTACGACATGAAGCGCGAGCTGGACAAGGCCTACGACGCCCTGCACGTGCTCCCGCCGACGTACGAGCCGCTGGCCACCGGCCACATCCCGGAGATGATCGAGCTGATCTCGCAGATCATCACCCGCGGCCACGCCTACGCCGCCGAGGACGGCTCCGGCGACGTCTACTTCGACGTGATGTCCTGGCCGTCGTACGGCGAGCTCTCCGGCCAGAAGGTCGCGGAGATGGAGGCCGCCGAGGACGCCGACCCGAGGGGCAAGCGGGATCCGCGCGACTTCGCCCTCTGGAAGGGGCACAAGAAGGAGTCCGAGCCCGCAACGGCCGCCTGGCCCTCGCCGTGGGGTCCGGGACGCCCGGGCTGGCACATCGAGTGCTCGGCGATGGCGCTGAAGTACCTCGGGTCGTCCTTCGACATCCACGGCGGCGGCACCGACCTGCGCTTCCCGCACCACGAGAACGAGCAGGCCCAGTCGCGCTCGGCCGGCCACGGGTTCGCGAGCCACTGGATGCACAACGCCTGGATCACCACCGCCGGCGAGAAGATGAGCAAGTCGCTCGGCAACTCCTTGATGATCCCGGCGGTGCTCGAGCAGGTGCGACCCATCGAGCTGCGCTTCTACATGGTCGCGGCTCACTACCGCTCCCACGTCGAGTTCTCCTACGAGGCGCTCGAGGAGGCAGCGGCGGGCTTCCGCCGGATCGAGCACTTCCTGACCCGCGCCGACGAGCTGGTCGGCGGCGTCGCCTCCGACGGCCTGCTCTGCGCGGAGTTCATCGAGGCGATGGACGACGACCTCGGTACGCCGGCCGCGGTGGCCGCGATCTACGACGTGGTCCGCGAGGGCAACAAGCTGCTTGCCGCCGGGGACTCGCCCGGGCTCCGCGGCAACGCCGCCTCGGTCCGGGCGATGCTCGACGTCCTCGGCCTCGACCCGTTCGACCCGCACTGGTCGACGGCGGGCAGCGGTCAGGAGGAGAAGCTCACGGCGGCGATCAACACGCTGGTGGCCGGCCTGCTCGAGCGGCGCTCCGAGGCCCGGGCTGCGAAGGACTTCGCCGCCGCCGATGCGATCCGCGACCAGATCAAGGCAGCGGGCATCGAGCTCGAGGACACCCCGCAAGGTCCCAAGTGGTCGTTGTGAGACGGTCTGTCTTCGCCGGGGAGGGGGCGGTGCCCTACCAGCCTCGCTCGTGCCTCGCTCGGCGGCCAGACCCAACCACGGTCACCGCCCCCTCCCCGGCTCCGACTCCCCGCCCGACCACGACAAGGAACATCTGATGGCAGGCAACTCCTCGCGTCGAGGCGCGGTCAAGAAGTCCGGCAAGGGCAACCCGACCGCGGGCTCGGGCGGTCGCGTCCGCCGCGGGCTCGAGGGCAAGGGCCCGACCCCGAAGGCGAAGGACCGCGAGGGCCACAAGGCCTACAAGGCGGTCAAGCGGGCGGAAAGGTCGAAGGCGGCGAAGCCCAAGCGCTCCCCGAAGCCGGTCGACGGCGAGTGGATCGCGGGTCGCAACTCGGTCGTCGAGGCGCTGCGCGCCCACATGCCGATCACCTCGGTGTACGTCGCCGAGGGCGCCGAGCGTGACGGTCGCCTCCGCGAGGTCTTCCGGGTGGCTGCGGAGCAGGGCATCTCCCTGCTCGAGGTCCCGAGGGTCGAGCTGGACCGGCTGACCCAGGACGCCGTGCACCAGGGCCTCGCCGCGAGGGTCCCGGCTTACGAGTACGCCCATCCCGCTGACCTTCTCGACCGGGCCGCCGAGATGGGTGAGAAACCGCTCATCGTGGCTCTCGACTCCGTCACCGACCCCCGCAACCTCGGCGCGGTCGTGCGCTCCGCGGCAGGCTTCGGCGCGCACGGCGTGCTGATTCCCGAGCGCCGTGCCGCAGGCATGACGGCCTCGGCGTGGAAGACGTCGGCCGGCGCGGCGGCCCGGGTGCCCGTCGCGCAGGCCACCAACCTGGTCCGCCAGCTCAAGACCTACCAGGAGGCAGGCTGCATGGTCGTGGGCCTGGCCGCGGACGGCGACGTGGACCTGCCCGCGCTCGACCTCGCCGACGGGCCGCTGGTGATCGTCGTGGGCTCGGAGGGCAAGGGCCTCTCCCGGCTGGTGTCGGAGACCTGCGACCAGCTGGTGTCCATCCCGATGGTGAACTCGCTGGAGTCCCTCAACGCCGGCGTCGCGGCGTCGGTCACCCTCTATGCCGTCGCAGAGCGCCGAGGGACGCTGGACCGCTGAGGCTCAGTCCGAGCCGGGCCACTCCTTGGTGGTCGGCATCAGCACCTCGGGGTTGTCGGCCTCGGTGACGACCTCGTCGGGGCGCTTGCGCAGCTGGCTGTCGATGTAGTCGCTCGCCGTCTCGAAGAGGTCGATCTCGTGGCCGGCGCGCTCCGAGAGGAACCACCGGTGCTCGAGGATCTCGTGGAACATCTCGGCCGGCTCGAGCTTGCCGCGCAGCTCCTTGGGGACCGTGGCCAGGATCGGCTCGTAGATCTCTGTCAGCCACTTGTGTGCCACGAGGGCGCGGTCCTCGGCGCCGAGCTCGAAGTGCGCGGTGAAGGAGGCCAGGTCGTTCAGGAGCCGTCTGGCCTGGTTGTCCTCGACGTCCAGGCCGGTGAGGCTCTGGAGCTCGCGTGCGTGGTGCCCGGCCTCGACCACCTTCGGCTGCAGCCGCACGGTCGAACCGGACCAGTCGGTGACGATGTCGAGCTCGTCGACGTCGAAGCCGAGCCCGTTGAGGCGCTCGACGCGCTGCTCGATGCGCCACATCTCCGCCGCGTCGAACTCCTCGATGCCGGTCAGCTCCTCCCACAGCGCGGTGTAGCGCCGCTCGACCAGGTCGACGATCGCGTGCGCGTCGACCTCCTCGTCGAGCAGCCCGCCGGCCTGGAGGTCGAGGAGCTCGCCGAAGAGGTTCCCGTAGGCCACCTCGAGGTCGTGGGCACGCTGGCCGCGGGACAGCTCCGTGTGCAGCTCGCCGGTCTCGGCGTCGACGAGGTAGGCGGTGAACTCGCCCGCGCTGCGCCGGAACAGCACGTTGGACAGTGACACGTCGCCCCAGAAGAACCCGGCCAGGTGAAGGCGCACGAGCAGCACTGCGAGGGCGTCGATCAGCTTCGGCAGGCTGTCGGCCCGCAGGCCGTGGGAGAACAGCGACCGATAGGGCAGGGAGTACCTCAGGTGCCGGGTGACCAGCGCCGGCTCGACCTCCGTGCCGTTCTCCATCTCGCGGCCCGCGACCACGGCGACCGCCTCGACGGTGGGCAGGTCCAGACGCTTGAGGTCGCGCAGCATGCGGTACTCGCGGTAGGCGATCGGCTCTCGGGTCTCCTTCACGGCGTAGACATCGGTCCCCAGCCTGACGATGCGTACGACGTGGCGGGAGATGCCGCGGGGGAGCGGGACGACGTACTCGTCGGTCCACTCCTCGAGCGGGCGCTGCCAGGGGAGGCTGAGGAGGGCGGGGTTCGGCTGAGTGGCCGAGATGCGCAGAGGCATGGGCCTCAGCCTAGAGCAGGCCCTTCCCGCCAGGTTCCAGGAAGACCGCGCCCGGCCCGCGGGGAGCGACCTCGTCCTCCGGGTTGTTCAGCGCACAGGTCCGCAGGCTCAGGCAGCCGCAGCCGATGCAACCGTCGAGCTTGTCCCGCAGCCGCTCGAGCCGCTCGATCTGCTCCTCGATCCTGGGGCGCCAGCCGCGCGAGAGTCGCGCCCAGTCGGCCTTCGTGGGCGTGCGGCCCTCGGGGAGCGTCGAGAGCGCCTGCTCGATCTCATCGAGGGCCAGGCCGACGCGTTGCGCGGATCGGATGAACGCGACCCTGCGCAGCATCGCCTGGCGGTATCTCCGCTGGTTGCCGGCAGTGCGCTCGGAGGCGATCAGGCCCCGGTCCTCGTAGTAGCGAAGCGCCGAGGTCGCGACCCCGGACCGCTCCGCGAGCTGCCCGATCGTGAGGTGTGCTTCATGTCTCGCCACGCGGCGAGAATAGCGCAGTTGACTTCAAGTCAACTTGAACTTGCATCCTGCTCTGCATGACATCGACGAACGCTCTCGCGGCCATCGACAGCGGAAGCGAGCACGGCTACGCCGACCTGCGCGGGCTGATGTCCTTGATGACCGGCGACGAGAAGCACTCCGCCGCGGCCACGTCGACGCTCGACGTGCTCTGGGTGCTCTACGACGCAGTCCTAGACGTCGCGCCCGAGGTGATCGCCGACCCTGACCGGGACCGGTTCTTCCTCTCCAAGGGGCACGGGCCGATGGCCTACTACGCGGTCCTCGCCGCGAAGGGGTTCTTCCCGGTCTCGTGGCTGGCCGACTGGGCGTCGTACGACTCCCCGCTCGGCCACCACCCGGACCGGGTGCTCGTGCCGGGTGTGGAGATCTCGAGCGGCTCGCTCGGACACGGGTTGCCGCTCGCGGTCGGCGCCGCGCTCGGGCTCAGGGCGCAGGGTCTCGGGTCGCGCGTGGTCGTGCTGGTAGGTGACGCAGAGCTTGACGAAGGGAGCAACCATGAGGCAATCGAGCTTGCCGCCGCGCTGGAGCTGGAGAAGCTCACCGTCGTGGTCGTCGACAACCGGTCGGCGAGCTACGGCGTCCCCGGTCGTATCGAGGAGCGTTTCGCGACCGAGGGATGGCACGCAGTGGGAGTCGATGGCCGAGATCACGCGCAGCTTGAGCGCGCACTGACCCGGCCCACGCAGGGTCGCCCGTCCGTGGTCGTGGCTCACGTCGAGGAGAAGTCCTCATGAGGCGCGACCCGAGGCAGACCTTCGCCCAGACCGTGGCCGACCTGGTCGAGGAGGACCTGTCGGTGGCCCTGGTGTACGCCGAGATCTCGGGGCAGTACTTCCGCGACGTCGAGCGCGACCATCCCGACCGGGTCGTCAACGTGGGCATCCGCGAGCAGCTGCTCGTGAACGTCGGTGCGGGCATGGCGCTGACCGGGATGCGCCCGGTGGTCCACACCTTCGGGTCCTTCCTCGTGGAGCGAGCCTTCGAGCAGGTCAAGCTCGGCTTCAACCACCAGGACGTCGGGGGAGTGCTGGTCGGGTCGGGCGGGTCCTACGACAACACCGGCGGCGGCCGCACCCACCAGGTACCCGGCGACGTGGCCCTGATCGACACCCTGCCCGACTGGACGATCCACGTCCCGGGACATGCCGACGAGGTCGAGGAGGCCCTGCGGCGGGCGGTGGCCGGCTCGGGGCGGGACTACGTGCGGGTCACGGGCCAGCAGAACGGCGAGGCGTTCCCGGTCACACCAGGGAGGTTCCACCTGGTCAGGCGGGGCTCCGGAGCGACGGTCGTGGCCGTGGGCCCGATTCTGGCGCCGGTCCTCGACGCCGTGGCCGACCTCGACGTGAGCGTGCTCTACGCGAACACCGTGCGACCCTTCGACGGGCGCAGCCTGCGAGCAGTCCTCGGTACGCCGGAGGTGGTGCTCGTCGAGCCGTACCTCGCCGGCACCTCTGCACGCTGCGTAGCCGATGCGCTGGTCGACGTACCGCATCGGTTGCTGGCCCTCGGAGTGGGGCGCGGGGAGCTGCGCAGATACGGCACACCCGAGGACCATGCCGTAGCCCACGGCCTCGACGCTGCGGGAATCCGGCGGTCCGTGACGAGCTTCCTCGCCGGCTGACCTCGAAGGGAACAGAACGGGCGGGGCGGCCCTTCCGGGACCGCCCCGCCCTACCTGGGAGGTCTACTTGTTGAACGCGTCCTTGACCTTCTCGCCCGCCTGCTTGAGGTCGGACTTGCTCTGGTCCTTCTTGCCCTCAGCCTCGAGGGAGCGGTCATCGGTCGCTTGGCCGAGCTTCTCCTTGGCCTTGCCCAGTCCGCTCTCGGCGGAGTGCTTCATCTTGTCGTCCATGCCCATGATTCATCCTCCTCGGTCGAGGACTCGGGAGTACCCGCCACGAACGGCGGTATGCGTCGGTCTACGATGGCCCTCGCGAACGCCGAGGTCTGACCCGCGCGGACGCACGCCGGCCTGGCGCAACTGGCAGCGCACCTAACTTGTAATTAGGGGGTTAGGGGTTCGAGTCCCCTGGCCGGCTCCGAGACGTGAGACGTCGACCACCCGGCATCGCCCGCGGTCGACGCGCCCCCTCGGTCTTTCCCAAAAGTTAAGTTCTGCGCATATGGTGCTTTCACCATGTGGGAACGGCCGAACGGGGAGAGCGATGGCGCGTCGCGGCACGAGCAGCATGAAGATCCTTCTGGCAGGCGCGCTCGCCGCGCTCGTGTCGACGGTGCTGTCCCCGGCAGGAGCGACGGCGTTGGCCCCCTCCGCCGGTCCGGCCGCCTCGGGCAAGGGCGAACCGCTCCTGCCCAACCTGGTCGTGCTGCGCGCGCGTGACCTCCACATCGTCCGCAAGGGCACCGAGCGCAAGCTGCGCTTCGAGTCGGGGCTGGCGAACGTCGGCGACGGGCCG
>DATICF010000078.1:0-30870 GCA_035456965.1 Nocardioidaceae bacterium | reverse complement strand
CGGACCCGACGAGGACGAGCGTAGGGCGGCGGTGCGGTACTGGAAACGGGCGATCGAGATCACCGTCGAGCTCGGGTGCCCGGTGATGATCTCCGAGTTCAATGGCCGGCCCGAGGACGCGAGCCGCAGTGAGTCGCAGTTCTGGCGCTCGATGGAGGAGCTCCTGCCAATCGTCGAGCGGGAGGGGATCGAGCTGCATCTCGAGCCGCACCCGGACGACTTCGTCGAGGAGGGCAGGGCGGCCGTGGACCTGATCCGGGGGATCGACTCGCCGAACGTGAGCTTCGAGTACTGCGCGCCGCACACGTTCCACCAGGGTGGCGACCTACGCGGGATCATGGAGCACGCGGGTGACCTGCTGACCCACGTGCACGTCGCGGACTCCTTCGACCACCGTGGCTCCTCCGGTCTTCGCTACATCGTCAACCCCCCCGGGATCCACCGCCCGGGTGCACCAGCACCTCGACATCGGCCAGGGAGAGGTCGACTGGGACGACTTCTTCGGCACCCTCGGTCGGGTTGGGTTTGACGGGATTATGACGGTGTGCGTGTTCGCCTGGGAAGAGAGGGCCCGCGAGTCTGCCGTATTCAACCGCCAGCAGATAGAGAAATACACCAACGGCTGGTCGCACCTGCGCTGACTCGGCGGCATCGCCGGCGCCGGGCGGCCATGTCAGTCGTCGTTGACGGCGTCCGTAATCCACGGTGCGTATCACCCGGGTGAACCCTCCATGGCGGGTGATGTGTTCCTCCGCGGTCTCACGCAACCTGACCTCAGTGCGCACTGGCCACCATCTGGTCATGACGCGTGCGAGGACTACCCGAGACGGGCTGGAACGGAGCGGGTCAATGCTGAAGAAGGTAGAGCACCTGAGCCTGGAGGAACGCACCGCGCGCGGTGAGGCAGCCCGTGACCGGGTCCCTCCATCGAGTCATACCGGCTGGTTGCCGGATCCCAACCGTCCGAACCCCGTGGACCTCATCGAGGAGCAGAACACCAGGCGCGACGCCGACCTCGTGCCGGTGCGGCACGGCCGGATGATGGCATCACCGTTCACGTTCTACCGAGGGGGCGCGAAGATCATGGCGGCAGACCTCCACGGGAGCCCAACTGCGGGGCTCGAGGTCCAGCTCTGCGGTGACGCGCACCTGTCGAACTTCGGGGTGTTCGGCTCTCCTGAGAGACAGCTCGTCTTTGACATCAACGACTTCGACGAGACGCTGCCCGGGCCGTTCGAGTACGACGTCAAGCGGCTCGCGGCGAGCATGACCATCGCGGCGTTCAACAACGGCTTCTCCAAGTCCGACGCGAAGTCGGTTACAAGGGGAACGGTCATGTCCTATCGGGAGGCCATGGGCGAGTTCGCGAAGATGAGGACGTTGGAGGTGTGGTATGCGCATCTGTCCGAGGACGAACTCAGGCAGGCGACCGTCCGGGAGATCTCGGCGCTCGCCGCGGGCAGGGGCCACAGCGACGGCGAGGGCAAGGCTGCGGCCAAGCAAGCCAAGAAGCTGAAGAAGCGCTTCGAGAAGAACATCGGGAAGGCCCACACGCGGGACAGCCTTCAGGCACTGTCGAAGCTCACCGAGGTTGTCGACAGTCGTTACCGGATAGCCAGCGCTCCGCCGGTGGTCGTCCCCGCGCGCGAGCTGGACACGACCTACGGGATCGACCCGGAACAGCTGGAGGGCGCGATCCTCCACGCCTTCTCGGAGTATCGACGAAGTCTTCAGCCTGACCGTCGAAAGCTCCTCGAGAAGTTCGAGATCGTGGACTGGGCGCGGAAGGTGGTCGGCGTCGGCAGCGTGGGCACGCGTGCCTTCGTCGCGCTGTTGGAGGGGCGGGACCACGCCGACCCGCTGTTCCTCCAGATCAAGGAAGCGACCTCGTCGGTGCTCGAAGGCCACTTGCCGAAGAGCAGGTACCGCCACTCCGGAGAACGTGTCGTGCAAGGACAACGACTGATGCAGGCGTCCAGTGACATCTTCCTCGGGTGGAGCAAGGGCGCCGAGGAAGGGCGCTACTTCTACTGGCGGCAGCTGCGGGACATGAAGGGGTCGGCCCTCGTCGAGCTGATGCCTCCCGAGGCCTTGGCCTTCTACGGACGCCTGTGCGGGTGGACCATGGCGCGGGCGCACGCCCGGTCCGGCGACCCGGTGGCAATCGCCGCGTACCTGGGCGCGGACGACGCATTCGACCGGTCGATCGCGGACTTCTCACTGCGCTACTCCGCGCAGAACGAGCGTGACTTCGCAGCCTTCACCGAAGCCATCCGAACCTCGCGGCTCGAGGCCGTTCCAGGAGTCTGAGACCGCCCCTCGAGGAACTTCGTCGGCCCAGCGACGATTGGAACCGGGCAGGGGGCTTGCGCGTCACACACCTGGAGGAGCACCCAAGGGGGCAATGTGAGGCGAGCGCTGCGAGCAGTGGTGGTCGGATGCGTGTTCGGCGCAGTCACGCAGCTTCTCGACCTGCCGGCGCGCGGAGTGGATGAACGCCCCGACCACGACTCTCTGACAGCTGCCGCCGCGAGTGCAGTGGTGTCGGCTGATGATCCTGCCGTCACTGATGAGACTGGATCGCGGGGTGTAGGCACCGACCTCGTACCCAAGGTGGGCCACGGCGATCTGTTACCGGTCCCGATGCCCGAGGTGGAGCCGTCCGTGCCGGGTCCGGTTCCGATGCCCGAGGTGGAGCCGTCCGTGCCGGGTCCGGTCCCGATGCCCGAGGTGGAGCCGTCCGTGCCGGGTCCGGTCCCGATACCCGAGGTGGAGCCTCGTCCCGATCAGCGAGGTCAAACACCTCTACCCGGGCCGACGCAGCCTCTGCCTTCGGCTCTGGCAAGCACGCAGTGAACAGACTGCCATCGGTTAGGTCGGCGAGACCAAAGGCGCCTTTCGGGGCCTGGTCAGGTGATCTGGGGGCCAATGGCTGCATGGACGCGTCGAGGACGAGACTTCCGAGGAGCTCGGCTGCTCAGCCCATCACCCTCAGCGGATGAGGCGGCCAACGATGCTTTTGCGGACAGTGGTTGTGGATCGGCTTTCGATGCCGGAAAGGAAGACGGGGATGTCGGACGTCAAGCTGGAGCAGAAGCAGTCCCTGAGCCGAAGAGATGCCGCCGTGTGGCTGCACGCGTTGTCCAAGGCCTTCGAGCGCGGTGGCGAGGCCGAGTTACCGATGCCGGGGGGAGCGACCATCGAGTTCCGCCTCCCAGATGAGGTGAAAGCCGAGTTCGAGGTGAAGGTCGACGGCGACGAGGTCGAGGTCGAGGTCGAGTTCAAGTGGTCCACGTCGCACGGTTCCGCCGAGGAGTAGACCCTAGAGAGAGCTGAGAGAAGTGTGGCCGCCGGCTCCGGGGGAGGGGCAGGCTCGCCAGCGCTGGCTGGCACGGGCCGCAGTGCTGCTCGTGTGCCTCTCGGTCGCCCTCCTCCTCGGCTTCGCGGTCCAGCGAAATCTGTGGCTCCTCCTGGTCGCGATACTCGCCGTCGTGGTGGTCGTCGGGTCGACGTACGGCTTCCTGGCGCACCGCGGTGCGTGGCGGCTGCTCGCGTTGGCACTGCTCGTGGCTACTCCCGTCGCGCTGATCTGGCTCTACGCTCGCCAAGACCTGCTGTGGCTGGTCCTCGGCCTCCTCCTCGCGGCGGGCCTGGCGGTGGTCACCGGCAGGGCCGCCCTCGACAGTGGGAGCGACGAGGCGGCCATGCCGGAGTACGACGCACCGACCCCGCGGCGCCCCTTCATCGTGATGAACCCACGGTCGGGAGGCGGCAAGGTCGGGAGGTTTCACCTGAAGAAGAGGGCCGAGGATCTCGGGGCCGAGGTATTCCTACTCGATCGACCGGGGGTAGACGTCGCGGCGGTCGCGCGCAACGCGGTGGCTCGGGGTGCCGACCTCCTCGGTGTCGCGGGCGGCGACGGCACGCAGGCCCTGGTCGCCGGGGTGGCCGCCGAGCTCGATGTCCCGTTCATGGTGGTCAGCGCCGGCACCCGCAACCACTTCGCGCTCGACCTGGGCCTCGACCGGGAGGACCCCTCCACGTGCCTGGCGGCGCTCACCGAGGACGCGGTCGAGCTCCGCGTCGACCTCGGTGTCGTCGCCGGTCGGACGTTCGTGAACAACGCCTCGTTCGGCGCCTACGCGGCGGTCGTGCAGAGCCCGGCCTACCGCGACGACAAGACGCGTACGACGCTCGCCCTGCTGCCGGACCTCCTCACGGGTCACACCGGGCCGCGGCTCACCGCTCACGCGGACGGCGTCACCGTCGACCACCCTCAGGCCGTCCTCGTCAGCGACAACCCGTACGGCCGGGGCGACGTGGCCGGCATGGGACGGCGGGTCCGCCTCGACACAGGCGTGCTCGGAGTTGTGGCCGTGACCGCAGACAACACCATCCAAGCGGTCGGACTGCTCCGCCGGTCGACCGAAAGCGGGCTTACGGTGCTCAAGGTGCCGGAGGTCGTAGTGACCGCTGACGCGGCTCAGATTCCCGTGGGGGTCGATGGCGAAGCGGTCGTTCTTCCGACCCCGGTCCACTGCGCAATCAGGCCCGGGGCCCTGCGGGTCCGGGTCCCCCGCAGCCGTCCGGGCGTGCCGGCCAGGCGGGCGTCTTGGGACCTCCGTGAGCTCGTCCGGCTGGCCCTGAGTCGGGTCGGCGACGAACCATGAGGCGCTCTGGCGGGAGGCCCGGCTGCCGAGGGTCTCGCGCTTCGCCGACCACGTCGACGCCTGGTGATTGCACCACGGTGCAGGTCGACCACCTGAACAGTGCCCGTCCGACCACCTAGAATCCCGCCATGTCGGAGCGCATCGACAAAGCGCAGACCGTTGAGGACGCCCTCGCGAGGAGGGTGGAGCGCCGGCGGGGTGAGGATTCCCCGTGGGCCGAGGCTTTGCGTGAGCTGGGGGTGGTCGACCGAGCGGTGTACCAAGCAGTGGCCATGACCGCCACGCCGCGGTTGGACGACGCCTTTCGCCACCTGTCGAACGCAGCCAACTATTCGCGCCTGTGGCTTGGCATCGCCGCGGCGATCGCCACGCTTGGAGGGAGCCGTGGTCGGCAGGCGGCGCTCGAAGGAGTGCTCTCCATCGGCGCTACTTCCGCGAACGTGAATCTCGGCATCAAGCCGCTTGCCCGTCGGCGGCGCCCGGATCGCCCTCATCCGGTCCGGTTCAAAGCCCGCCTCGTGCGCATGCCGGAGTCGACGTCCTTTCCGTCCGGCCACGCCGCATCGGCCTTTGCGTTCGCCTATACGGTGGGGCGGCACTACCCGGGGCTGGCTGTGCCCATGAGACTCCTCGCCAGTGCGGTGGCCTACTCGAGGGTTCACACCGGTGTGCACTACCCGGGCGATGTGCTGTTGGGCTCCGTCCTTGGCGCCGGAACGGCAGCCATCGTGGCCGGCGCATGGGACGCAGGCACTGATCGCTTCGGTAGGAAGGCCGGGTAGACAGCACCGACGGTCCACGAGGACGGCTTCGCGAGCACAGTCGGTCAGCATGCGGCACCCTGTGGTCATGTCTGCCCGACAAGAGCGCACTCGCTACACGGCCGCTCAACTCACCGAGGCCATCGGCCGCGCTCGTGGCGACTCTCGATACTTCCTGCTGGGGGCGTTGACTGACTTTCCGGGGCCAGAGCGTGAAGCGGCGTTGGCCTTCGTCCTGGATGCGGAACTCCGGCCTGACGAGCGCCACATGGTGCTTGGCGCTCTCGCACGGTTGCGGCCGGACAAGTACATAAGGCCTTTGGTGATGGAGGGCTTGCGCTCGCGTTCCATCAACGTTCAACAGATCGTGGTTAGCGAACTTCCTTCCCTGCTGGGTGAGGGTCAGGAGGCAGATCTCGCCGACGAGCTCGAGAGATGGATTCGAAGGCGGTTGAAGAGCCCCGGGCGCGCCAGTACGTGGGCGGTGTGGGAGATCCCCGGCATCGCACTCTCGCTTCTGCCGTCCCGTGGCCCGGCGGGTGTCTGGAAGCTGCTCGCGGAGATATCGCCGCGGATGCAGCCCGAGGAGCGCGAGCGTTGGCGGGCCGTGCAGGAGGCAGGCGATGACGACGCACGCATCGAGCGGCTGCGTGGCTGGTACCAGGAGAACATCGGCGAAGAGGACGACTTTGACGCAGGTCTTGATCCGACCGCCCTCGTGTACGTCGACCGCGCGATGACGCGCCTCGGATTCAGGCCGGCCAATCCCGGGAGCGCGACCTACGACGACCTACACGACGACGAGCCGTCGCTGTCAGAGGTCACGGTGGACCTGCGACTCCTTGGGCGACGCCTCGGCAGGTAGGCATCCCCGTGTCGGCTGTCCGACACAGCTTCACAGCGAAGCAACGATCCGTCGGTCCTGCATGGCCCCTGGGGGTCGACAGCTGGGGGACGCGACGAGGCCCGCCCACCCGTGGGATGGACGGGCCTCGTGGTTCGGCGTGGAGCGGGTCAGGCCTCGCTGGTCTCGGCGGTCTCGCCGTTGACCGGGGCCTTGCCGGCGCCGAGCATCTTGCTCGAGGCGTTGGCGACCAGGTCGTTGACGTTCACGCCGGTGGCGTCAGAGACCATCTGCAGCACCTGGGTCAGGTTGGCGGTGACCTGCTTGGGCAGCTGTCCTGCGCCGTCGCTCGAGATCACCGTCAGCTTGTCGATGGAGCCCATCGGGGCAGCCACCTCGTGCGCCACCTTCGGCAGCATCTCGGTGATCATCTCCAGGACAGCGGCGTCGGTGTACTCGGCGTACGCGTCGGCCTTCTTCCGCATCGCCTCGGCCTCTGCGGCGCCCTTGGCGGCGATCGCGGCGGCCTCGGACTCACCCTCGAGACGGACCGCCTCGGCGATCGCGGCACGACGTGACCGCTCGGCCTCGCCGGCCTTCGCACCCTCGATCGCGCTCGCCTCGGCGAGCGCGGTCCGCCGTGCCTTCTCGGCATTACCGAGGAGCTCGGCCTGGCGGGCCTCCGCCTCGGCATCGGCGATCTTGGCTGCCTTGCGCGCGTCGGCCGAGGCGATCTCGGCGGTGCGGGCGGCCTCGGCCGCCTGCTCCACGCGGTATCGCTCGGCGTCGGCCGGCTTGCGGACCGTTGTCTCCAGGTCGCGTTCGGTGAGCGCGGCACGCTTGACGGCGACCTGCTCCTCCTGAGCCAGGATCTCCTGCTGGCGGGCGGCCTCGGCCAGCGGACCGGCGGCGGCTGCGTCGGCGGCTGCTTTGTCGGTCTCGGCCTTGATCTCGGCCTGCTTCAGGGCGAGGGTGCGGTTGGCGATAGCGACCTGCTCCGCGGCGCGAACCTTGGCCTCCTCGGAGATCCTGGTGGCCTCGGCCTCGGCGATCTCGGCCATCTGACGCTTCTCGGCGGCCTCGGGGCGTGCCAGGTCAGCGAGGTAGGTGCCGTCGTCGGTGACGTCCTGGATCTCGAAGCTGTCCAGGGTCAGGCCCTGGCCTGTGAGGGTCTCCTCGACGACCGTGCGCACAGCCGCTGCGAACTGGGTCCGCTCGTTGGTGATCTGCTCTACGGGGAGCTCACCGACGATGGAGCGCAGCGCACCGGTGAGGACATCGTTGGCGAACACTTCGATCTCGTGCTGCTGGGTCAGGAACCGCTGCGCGGCCGCACGGACCGACTCTTCGTTGCCGCCGACCTTGACGATCGCGACGGCCTCGAGGTTGAGCCGGATGCCCTGCTTGGTCATCGCCTTCTTCACGGTGACCGGGATCCGCTTGGAGGACAGATCCATGACGTGGAGCTGCTTGACGACCGGCATCACGAAGACGCCCCCGCCGAGGACAACCTGCTGGTTGGCGGGGTCGCTCGGGTCACCGCCCTTGCCGGTGATGATGAACGCTTCATTCGGACCCGCGACCTTGTAGCGGGTGACGACCGCACCCACAGCGACGACCACCAGGGTCACGAGGCCCAGGACGGCAATGATTATGGTTGGCATGGAATGCGTCTCTCCTATGGATGGGTGCGAGGGTCAGACGGTTTCGCGGACCACGACCGAGGTTGCGGACAGCGACGACACGACCTCGATCCGGGTGCCGATCTCGAGCGGGAAGTCCGAGCGGGCGTAGTACCGGTTCGTGTGGCTGCCCACGGTCACCGACACCTCGCCGAGGCTGCCGGGGCTGATTGTCGCGGTGACCGAGCCGGTGCAGCCGACGATGTTGCTCATCGACGGGGTGAGAGCGGTGGGCGCCTTGGTCAGCGATCGGGTGACCATGCCGGCGACACCGCCGACGAGGAGGCCTGCGGCGACGCCGGCGACGGCCGAGACAAGCGTGCCCGTTCCCGCGTTGAGTGCGAGGGCACCCCCGAAGCCGAAGGCGGCAGCGAAACCACCGATCGCGGACCCGGACAGGAACGCGTTGTCCAGGTCGAGGAAGCCGTCGAGGATGTCGTCGAAGAACAATGTGACAGCCATCAAGACCAGCCCGAATGTTCCAACGATGATGTAGGCAAGCACGAAAGCTGTTTCCTTTGGGTGGGGCGGCTCAGCAGACGAGCTGCCGGTAGCAAGAGACGGTCCGCGCCGCTGGACCGCCGGAAATAGCCGTCCCGCGCGCGCTTGAGGATATCCTGCGGCGGCTCAGGCGGGGGTGAATACGCGGGCGACTCGTACTCGTGCTGCCACTCCGGCTCCGGCGCTGCCGGTGAACCCAAGAGCGGGCGCAGGGAGTGGCGGGGGAGTGCCCGTAGCGCATCCAGGACGCCACGCTCGGACCGTGTCTGGGCGCGGGGCCCGAAGCTGGAAGGTCAGGACTGACAGCCCGGCCCCCGAGCTACCCGCGGTGCCGGCCCACGCCCAGGGGGGTCAAGACCAGCGGCTCACATCGCTCGGGGTCCCAGTTGTGCTCACGCTTGACGGTCTCGTAGATCGGCTCATCGTTCCTCGTCATGTCCTGAGGATCGGCGCGGTTCCCGAACTCCTGAAGGACGTACAGACCGGTTCGTTTTCCTGTGACCACGCCGCACAAGCCTGTAAGCCCTGCTGCTCTTCGCCAGCCCTCCGACGACCTGGTCGAGGGGAGGAAGCAGGGGCTCTGGTCCACGGCGCAGGCTGGCGCGAGGCGCTGGAAGGCGCGTTGGGCCGGGTGGTCACGGCAACGCACACCATCGGTGACCCGGGACGACGAGCGTCGTGACGGTGATTGCGAGGCCCATCTCGGGCCTCGTTGACTTCCTCGCACCGCCATGTCGACCACCAGGGCGCGCCCGGGTGCCGTTGCGCGATGTACAGCATCGCGTCCACCACGGTGCGCAGGTCCTCGACGTGCTTGCGGCCCCGCCTGCCCGGCGCGTTGAACACCAGCTCCAACATGTCCCAACTGGTCATCGATCAGGTCACTCGGGTACGGCATGACCCGCACCGTGACGTCCAGCGGCCTGGTCGCATTAGGGACACACCAGGGAGAGGGCGTGGTCGCCGAAGGGTGCTCAGTGGGGTGTCAGCCCACTTCGCAAGACCTCGCGGTAGTGGGCGACACGATCGTCCACGGAGTCCAGGCAACAGCTCGAGCACTTCGTCTGCTCAGCTGAGGTGTAGTAGAGGCAGCAGGTGTTCCGCAGATAGAAGAGACCCTCGCGTTTCCCTTCACGGAGTCGGATGACCCGGCCCAGCTTCTCGAAGCCGACGTCTGTTGCGGCCAGAAAGGTGTTGTACCGCTCCTCCAGGAGATCGACGTCCTGACCCATCCGGCTTGCCAGACAGAAGGCCGCCGCGCATCCGTGGGCGGCACCGCCCATCAGCTGACGCCGCCCGGCCCTGGTCTTGGCGTGCATCGCCTCGACGAGCGGTACCAAGTGCTGGTGCACGACCTGCTCGACCAGCAGCGTGACCGGCGCACCGGTCATCACGGTCGGCTCCCGCAAGCCGTAGCCCTCGAATCCGTGGTGCGCGCTGAGCCGCACGGCGACGTTGGTGGCACGCATGTCGATGACCACGTCCTCCAACGCCCACGCCAGCATCGCAGCCGAGGTGACGGTGCCGGCGTACACCGCCATCACCGTCAGCGCCGTCGCGTGCTCGGAGACCTGGCCGCTCGCTACCCGTTCCGCGTCCAAGACCGCCGCCAGCTCGGGCGAGCTCGGATCGTGCAGACGCTCGCAGGCGATCCAGTCGTCAGCCCCGGACAGGTCGGGCTGCAACGCGAACCGGTCGGCCACGTCCGCCAGACGATCGAAGATGTCGGCCCGGGGGAGTGTCCCGCCTGGACGGTGCATGGGGCGCATCGACGTGTCCCTTTCAGTGATGTGAGGCGGCGAGAAGCTGGGCGGTGTACTCGTGCTCCGGGCTGGAGCTGATTCGGGAGCAGGCACCGGCGTCGACCACCCGGCCGTGGCGCAGTACGACGATGCGGTCGCACGACTGGATCGCCTCGCCCATGTCGTGGGTGACGAACACGACGGCGAGGCCGCGTTCGATCGCGACCTTCCGAAGCGTGGTTGCGATGCCACCACGAGTGGAGACGTCGAGCATGGACGACGCCTCATCGGCGACCAGCAGCTCCGGGTCGTTCACCAGTGCTCTGGCGATCGAGACCCGTTGCCGCTGACCTCCGGACAACTGTCCGGGGGTGCGGGTCAAGACCTCTTCGGGCAGGCCCGCGGACGCGAGCGCGGCGTGGACGCGATCGGCACGCTCGTTCCTCGGGACCTTGGCGATGACCAACGGTTCGGCGACCAACGCCGACACCTTCATCGCAGGGTGGAGCGAGTCGTACGGGTCTTGGTGAACGAAACCGGTCCGCCGCTGAAGCTCGCGCAGCCGTCGACCACGCGCGCCGGTCATCTCGTAGTCCCCGAGGCGCACGGTTCCCTCGGTCGGCCGGATGAGCCCCAACGCAATCCGGGCGAGGGTGCTCTTCCCCGAGCCGCTTTCGCCGACCAGGCCGAGGATCTCGCCACGGCCGACCTCGACGTCGACGCCGTCCAGAGCAGTGGTGGTGCGGGACCGGGACCGGTAGGTGTGTCGAAGGCCGGTCATGGTGAGCACCGGCTTCCCGCATTCACTGGTGGCCCGCGGTACGGCGGGGTAGGACGCATCGCCTGCCACCTCGGCGCGATGGCACGCGACCTCACTGTTCCCGACGAGCCGCAACCTCGGCGCCGTCTCCCGACACTCCTCCACCGCGATCGGGCAGCGAGGGGCGAAGCGGCATCCCTCGGGAAGTGCGTCCAACGGCGGTGCCGATCCGGGGATGCTGGCCCAGGTCACCGCGCGATCCGTGGACGGGGTCGCGGCGAGCAGCCCAGCCGTGTAGGGGTGATGGCGGCCACGGTGGAGTGCGTCCACCGGCACGACCTCGGCCAGTCGTCCGGCGTACATCACCGCGATCCGGTCCGCGTAGGGCAGCAGCCCCGTCAAGTCGTGCGACACGATCAGGGTGCTGATGCCCAGCGAGGCGATGAGCGCGAGGACCTTGCCTTGGACGACGGCGTCCAGGCCGGTGGTCGGCTCGTCGGCGATGAGAAGGTCGGGCTCCCCGGCGAGTGTGAGTGCGATCGCGACCCGCTGCCGTTGGCCGCCCGAGAGCTGGTGCGGGAAGCTGTGCAGCTCGCGGGCGGTCAGCCCCACCCGCTCCAGCAGCTGTGCCGGCTCTGAACTGCCACCGTGCAGAGTCAGCATCTCGCGCAACTGCGCCTCGACGCGGTGGATCGGGCTGAGACCGGACATCGCGCCTTGGGGAACGATGCCGATGCGACGGCCGCGGACCCCTCGCCAGTCCCTCAGCGCTCCGAGGTCGAGGTCGGGATGACGGTCGCTGCGCAGCACGCCGCGGCCGCTGACCTCGGCGTTCTCAGGCAGCAGCCCTCCGAGCGCACGCGCCAGGCTCGTCTTGCCGCAACCGCTCTCGCCGACCACCGCAACGACTTCGCCGTCGCCGACCTCGAGGTGGACGTGGTCCACGGCCAGCCGGCCGCCGTAGCGGACGGTGACGTCTTGCACCGACAGCGTCATCGCGACTCCTGAAGGTTGGGGTTGAGTCGGTCCTCGACGGAGGTGCCGACCAGGGCCAGCGCCACGACCGTCAGGGTGATGGCCAGTCCTGGCGGTCCGGCCCACCACAGCCAGGCGTCGGAGAGGAAGACCCCGTTGACCTGGACCCAGTACAAGGTGGTGCCCCAGCTGGGTGCCGTCGGGTCACCGAGGCCGAGGAAGGACAGGGTGGCGTCGTAGATGATCACGCGCATCGCGGTGCGCACGAACACGGGAACGAGCAGCGGGCCGAGGAGGTAGGACGCGTGCCGGAACAGCAACCACGCTTGCCCGGCTCCCATGGCACGGGCCGCCTCGACGTGGGCACGTGACCACGCGGTCAGGGACGCGGCGCGCAGCACACGGGCGGGGACGGGCCACAAGATCAGCGCCAGGATGACCGCCCGGATCCCGAAGCCCTGCCCGAGGAAGGTCGCGGCGAGGATGAACAGGACGAGCTCGGGCAGGACCAGCATCACGTCGATGCCGCGCATGATCGTGGCCGACAGCCACCGCGGTCCGATGCCGGCAAGACCGCCGATGACCGCCGCCAGCACAGTGGTGACCGCTGCGACGATGAACGCCAAGGTCAGCGAGGTGCCCGCGCCGACGACGAGCTGGTCGAGCAGGTCACGGCCCAGATCGTCTGTTCCCAGCGGATGGGCGGCAGAGGGCTCTTCGTACGGCGACCCCACACGCTTCTTGCCCGCCCCGTCCGGCAGGAAGAAGAAGCCGTAGGCCGCGGTCCCGACGATCAAGGCGAGGAGAACGGCGCCTACCCGTCCTTGGCGGCCCAGCAGTTCTCGCCGCCGTGGACGCGCCACGACCTCTGGAGCACTCGTCGCGGTGCTCATCGCTCGCTCGCTCCGGTCCGGGCCCGCGGGTCGAGCAGCGGGTACGTGAGGTCGGCCAGCAGGTTCATCAGCACCACCATCAGGGTGAGGACGAGGAAGGTTCCCTGCATCAGCGGGTAGTCACGGGCCGCGATGGCGCCGAAAGTCAGCCTGCCGAGCCCGGGATATGCGAACACTGTCTCGACCACGATCGCGCCGGCTGCCAGGAACCCGATGTCAAGCATGATGAGGGTGTGCACCGGCAGCAGCGCAGGGCGCAGCACGTGGCGCCGCACGAGCCGGCCCCGGGGGATGCCACGCGCGTGCGCGTGCTGCACGGGTTCGCTGGTGAGAACGTTCAGCATCGACGACCGGGTGTACATGAAGATGTAGCCGATCCCGGTGATCGTCAAGGTGGCAACCGGCATCGCCAGGTGCTGCGCCAGCCCGGTGATGGTGACGCCGTCGGGCCCTGTGGCGCCGAACGTCGGAGCGATCTGCCACTTCACTCCGAACCACACGATGAGCAGCATCGCCAGCCAGAACTGGGGGATCGAGTCGACGACGATCGCCCCGATGAGGGTGAACGCGCCCTTGCCCTCGCGGCGACGAAGTCCCCCGATCACGCCCAGAGCGATGCCGATCAGGGTCGTGAACACGATGCTCGTCCCGACCAACAGCAGCGTCCAGGGCAACGCATCCCAGATGGCCGCGGTCACCTCGCGGCCGTCGGAGAGAGATGTGCCCAGATCAAGAGTGACCACGCTCTTGAGGTAGTCGAGGAACTGCACCCAGATCGGATCACCGAAGCCGTACTCGGTCGCGATCTGGGCACGCTCCTCGGCGGTCAGCCTTGCCAGTGCCTCAGGGCTGCCGAAGAGCTTCAGCGGCCCTCCGGGCAGAGCCCGAGGAAGCAGGAAGTTCAGCGTCAATGCGACGAGCAGCACCACGACGTACTCCGCGATGCGGCCCCCGAGATAGGTCAGGCGTCCGCGCCGGGCCACGGGGGAGCCCGGCGCGGACGTCTGGACGCCACTCACAGGTCGTAGTCGACGAACGAGAAGCCGTGCAGAGCGGACTTGCCGTCCTGCCAGGTCCACCCGCTGTAGGTGTCGCTGCGGAAGGCGTACGCACCGTCTCGGTAGTACAGCGTGACCCACGGTGCCTGCTCCGCGATGCGGGTCTGCAGGTCAGCCGCGGCGTCGATCCGGCCCTCGAGGGTCTCCTCTGAGGTGAGGCCGTCGAGGGCGGCGTCGGTCTCGGGGTCGGAGAACCCGACGACGTTGAGCGGGCCCTTGGCAGGGTCGGAGTAGAGCAGCTGTGCGATGAGGCCGCTGGACAGCATCACCGGCGCCGACCAGCCCCACATCGACATGTCGTAGTTGCGCCCTTGGCTGACGTCGTAGTCGGGCCACACCTTCGCATCGAGGGAGTCCGAGTCCATCGAGGTGACCTTCACCTCGATGCCGACCTCGCGCAGCATCTCGCGGATCAGCTCGGCCGATCGGAGGCGGTCGGTCGAGGTGGACTGGACGAGGAGCTCGAAGGACATGGGCTTCCCGTCCAGGACCCGGATGCCGTCGGCGCCGGGCTTCGCGCCGAGCTCGTCGAGTGCTGCGTTGGCTGCCTCGAGGTCATACGCGGATCCTGTGTCTCCGGCAGCCATGGGCGAGGCAGGGTGGATGAACCCGGGGTTGCCGATCGTCCCCGAGCCGAGCAAGGAGGTGTCCACCAGGTCCTGGGTGTCGATCGCCTGGGTGATGGCGCGGCGCACGGTCGGGTCGTCGAACGGCGCGCGGCCGTTGTTGAACAGCAGCAGGCTGGAGGCGTACTCGGTGCCGTCAACGATGCCGATGTTGGCCTGGGACTGGAGCTGGTCGAGCTGCTGCGGCGGCACGATGCGGGTGGACATGTCGATCTCACCTGTCCGCAGGGCGGCGAACTGGGTCGACTCCTCGGGGATGATCGCCACCTTGAGGGTGTCGACCTTCACCTCGCCCAGCGCGTAGTCGGGGTTCGCCGTGAGCGTGTAGCCGCGGGCGTTGTCGTACTTCTCGAGCACGTACGGGCCGGAGCCCACGGCCAGGTCGGTGCCGGCCTCACTGACCTTCGTGACGTCGGCCCAGAGGTGCTCGGGCAGGATGGCCATGTCGGAGAGGATCATCCGCGGGAACTCGGGGTCGGGCTGGTCGAGGACCATGGTCACGGTGCTGCCGTCGGCCGAGACGTCTTCGATCATGCTGACGTCCACCGCGGAGTCGCCCTCGGCATGGTCGCGGTAGAACTCCACGCTGAAGACCACGTCGTCGGCGGTCAGCTCCTCGCCGTCGTGCCAGGTCAGGCCATCCCGCAACGGAAGCGTGAACGTCTGGTTGTCCTCGGTCTGAATCTCCTGAGCGAGCAGACCGATCACCTCGTCGCCCTGCACCACGGCGAGGGTGTCGAAGATCAGCTTGACGAGGTTGTTGCCGGGGTACCCGGTCTGGTTCGTGAACGGAGTCAGCGTGCCCTCGTCCGAGGCGATCGCGATCGTGACGCTGTCCGCTGTCTCCTGGCTGTTCCCCGGCGGCGGGGTGCTCCCACCTCCCCCGCAAGCGGTCAAGGTCAGCGCGAGCACGGCGACCGAGCTCGAAGCGAACTTCCATCCGGGGAACTGCACGAGTACCTCCCAGGGGTATACGGCGACGTGGGCCTCACCATAGGGCGGGGAGTCGAAAGTGGGAAGGGCAAAAGGGGAATCTGTAACTTGTTCGATACCCGGAGGGGGTACTAGCATCCAGGCGTGGCAACGGCCGACCAGCATGGTTGGTCGCGGGTGCTGTGCAGGAGGGTGGCGAGGAGGCAGACGTGAAGTTGAAGGAAGCTTCCGATGTCCTCGCGCGGGGCGGCACTCAGATCAGACGAGAACAACGAGGAGCATCCATGTCCCAGACCCAGACCTTCACCGTGACCGGCATGACCTGCGGGCACTGCGTCGCCTCGGTGACCGAGGAGGTGCAGGAGATCCCGGGGGTCCAGGAGGTATCGGTCGTCCTGGAGACCGGCGCAGTCACGGTGACCAGCGACCAGCAGGTCGACGACACCGCCGTCAAGGCAGCGGTGGAGGAGGCCGGCTACCAGCTGGCGTGACCCGCGCGGCCGTTCGGAGCGCTCATGACGGGCTGGTAGCCGCCTGACGCTCGAGGTATCGCTCCCGTGCGTCCGCGCTTGCGTGGTGCCCTGACAGCGCGTGCAGCTCGCCGTCCGACACGTCAACCGGGTGGACGTGGACCACGATGGCTTCGACGTGCGCGACGGCGTGCAGCATCGCGTGCTCGACCTCGTCCGCGATGTCGTGGGCGGCGAGCACGTCGAGGTCGCGGGAGACACGGATGCTGGCGTCGCCCTCGATCCGGTGGCCCGACCAGCGGGCACGCACCCGGTCGACGCCCTCGACGCCCACCACCCCGGCCGCAGCAGCACTGAGCCGCTCGACCACGCCTTCGTCGACCCCGTCCATGAGCCGGGTGCCGACGGTCTTCATCGAGCTGACGAGGATCCAGAGGATGGCCAGGCCGATGAGGAACCCGATGATCGCGTCGGCCCGCTGCAAGCCGAGCCAGACCCCGATCACGCCGATCACGACCGCGATCGAGGTGAGGCCGTCGGCGCGAGCGTGCTGTCCCTCGGCGATGAGGGCGGCCGATCCGATCCTGCGCCCGGCCCGGATCCGGTAGACCGCGACGATCTCGTTGCCGAGGAAGCCCACGACGCCCGCCGCGAAGACCCAGCCCAGGTTGGTGATCTCCCGTGGGTTGACCAGTGCGTCGACCGACTCCCAGATGATGATCGCGGCCGTGATCGCCACGATGAGTCCGATGAACAGCCCGACCAGGTCCTCTGCCCGGCGGTAGCCGTAGCTGTACCGGCCGTTGGCGGACCGGCGGCCGAGTCGGAAGGCGATGATCAGCGGGATCGTGGTCGCGGCGTGTCCCAGGTTGTGGACGGTGTCGGCAAGCAGTGCGATCGAGCCGGAGACGGTGACGATGACGACCTGGGCCAGGGCGGTGGTCATCATCCCGGCCAGGCCGATCCACGCGGCACGGATGCCATGGTCGCTGGCCTGCTCGGCGGACTGGATCGTCGCGTTGGCGTCGTGCGAATGGGGCACGAGGACGTGCTTCATCTTCGCCCACCAGCCGTGTGTGTCGTGTTCATGGCCTTGATGGTGATGGCGCTCGCGGGCGAGGTCGTGGCTGTGATCGGACTCGTCGTGGTGCTGGGTGCCGCCGTTCATGTCACTCCGGTTCCATCCTGATTCATCACGTGATTAATCACGGTACGAAGCCGAGGTGGCTCGAGGCAAGGGTCAACTCCGCTCGCCCAGCAGTGCGTCGACGACCCGGGTCCGTGCCTGCTCGATCTGGGCCTCGCAGAGCGCCCGTGCTCGAGTGGGGTCGCCGATGAGGATGGCGTCGTAGAGGTCGTGGTGCTCGTGGCGCTCCCCGACGCTGCCGCGGGCGCCGACGCTGAGGAAGAACAGCCGCTGCATGTCCTCCAGCAGGGTGCGTAGCGTCTGGGCGAGCCGGCGGTTGCCGGCAGCCTCGGCGATCCGCACGTGAAACTCGCGGTTGTCGACGATGTATTGCTCATAGCTGCTGCGGTCTGCGGGATTGTAGGTAGCGTGTGCCAAGTCGTGCAGGGCCTCCACGGCCTCGCGCGGCGCCCGCTGGGCGGCGAGCTCGACGGCGTACGGCTCTAGCAGCCGACGCATCTCGAAGACCTCGCGCACGTCCGCGAGATCGAGCGAGGTGACCCGGTAGCCCTTGCGCGGACGGAGGTCGACCAGGCCGTCGGTGACCAGCCGGCCGAGGGCGCCGCGGATGGCTCCTCGGCTCAGCCCGGTGGTCTCCACCAGGCCCAGCTCGCGCAGCTCCTGGCCCGGCGCGAGCTCGCAGACCAAGATCGCGCGCTTGAGAAGCTCGTACGCCTCGTCGGTGTGCGTCAAAGGAGCTTCTCCTTGCAGTGATTAGTCACAGTGGCTAGCGTCCCCGACATCAGTCGCCTGCACCAGTCACCCCTCCAGGAGTGTCGATGTCCCACGTCCTGATGATGGCTAGCTACGGACTCGAGATCGTCGAGTGCGGTGGGGCAATCGCTCGCGCGCTGGCCGCGGGCGACACCGTGAGTGCGGCGGTACTCATGTGTCGTGAGGAGAGCAAGCCGCGGGTCCAGCGCGCAGCCGAAGTCCTCGGGATCGACCGGGTCGAGTTCCTCGGCGTGCCGTTCGGCGAGGTCTCGTTCCACGGCGACCACAAGATCAAGGTCGTCGAGCTGATCCGTCGCCAGAAGCCTGACGTGGTGATCATGCAGGACTCGGAGCACGCCCAGCACGACCTCGATCCCGACCGCCGAGTCATCGCGCTGCTGTACGCCGAGGCGATGGCGGTGGCCGGCCGGGAATGGCGTCTGGAGGAGTGTGGAGGTCACGAGCCGCACCCGATCCCGACGATCTACTACATGACGCCGGAGAGCCCCAACTGCGTCGTGGAGCTGGGCGACACCCTGCCACTGAAGCTGCGGGCTCTGGCCTGGCCTCCCACTCCGGCGCGGTCCTCGGTGAGCCCTACCGACGAGAAGGCACCTTTGTCATGGACCGGCTCACTGTCTGACCCCACTGTCTGACCTCACTGTCACGGCTCCGGCAACGCCGCTTCCCTGCCTCCATGTGAGGCCGCGGAGAGCCGTCCACCGTCTGTGAGCCGGTTCGCTGCGCGGCCGTGAAGGCGACGATGCTGCCGCGCGCCGCGTCGCGGCCACTGATGCCGATGCCGTGTGTGGCGCGTTGATGTGCGCCATTTGCCTCATACCTGCCGGGGCCATAGCCTTTGCGATATCGTTATACCCCCTCAGGGTATCTTGTCAGCCTTCGGGAAAGGGAAAGACCTCATGTGCACCGCATGCTCCTGCACCACCACCGACGCCGTCACCACAGGGGCTAGCGCCGACGCTGCCGGCGTTGAGCAGCCCGGGCACACCAGCGAGTTCACGGTGACCGGCATGACGTGCGGGCACTGCGCCAGTTCGGTGACCGAGGAGATCAAGCAGATCGATGGAGTCGACGACGTCTCGGTCGACCTCGGAACCGGTGCCGTCACCGTGACGGCGGACCAGCCTGTCTCCGCCGACGCCGTGACCGCGGCGGTTCGACGCGCCGGTTATCAGGTCTCATGAGCGTCGATCGAACCAGCCACGATTCCACTCCCTCGTCCGGTTTCGTCGGTGCCAAGTCGCCAGCGCGGCGGGAGCTGCCGACAGGGGTGAAGCTGGTCGGCTTCGGGCTCGGCCTCCTCGCGGTGTTTGGTGCTGCTCTCGCCGTCGGGACACGGGTCGGTTCCGTCAGCGAGCCAGCCGCAGCCGACCAGATGGCCGGCCACGCGGACGGGCACGCGGACGGGCACGCGGACGGGCACGCAGGACCCGGCACGAGCCAAGGCGCCGAGGCCGGTGGCTCGAACGCGCCGGGCGGCCTCCAGGCGTCGGAGGGCGGATACACGTTCGTCCCCACCCGCACCGTCTTCCCTGGCGGAAACCGTGTTGTCGAGTTCGTCATCGAAGGGCCCGACGGGTCATCGGTCACCGACTACGAGATCGAGCACGAGAAGGAACTGCACCTGATTGCGGTGCGCCGCGACTTCACTGGCTTCCAGCATGTGCACCCCGAACGTGCCTCCGACGGAACCTGGTCCACCCGCGTTGACCTGACCGGCGGTACCTGGCGGCTGTTCGCGGACTTCACACCCACCCCCGAGGAGGGTGCGGACGCCGACCCGCTCACCTTGGGCACGGACGTCACCGTCACCGGTCCCACCGGCCTCGTCGCGACGGCAGGCTCGCAGACCCGGCGGGTCGAAACCGTCGACGGCTACCGCGTCGAGCTCACCGGAACTCTCACCCCCGGCGAGGAGAGCAACCTGTCCTTCGCCGTGACTCGAGACGGAGACCCGGTCGCTGACCTTCAGCCCTACCTGGGAGCGCGAGGCCACCTGGTCGCGCTGCGCGAAGGTGACCTGGCCTATCTCCATGTCCATCCCACCGACGCCGAGGACGCGACCGGTCACGAGGTGGGGTTCGCAGCCACGGTGCCGAGTGTCGGCGGCTACCGGCTGTACCTGGACTTCCGGGTGGACGGAGTCGTCCGCACCGCCTCGTTCAGTCTGTCCACGGACGGGTCCGGAGCCGTCGAGAGCAGCGCAGGCGAGGACGGTAAAGACGACGAGGGCGACACGCACGCGGACGACGACCACGACCACTGAGCGTTGAGCAGCAGCCAGGACGCACCAGGAGACATCACACGATGAGTACCGACCAGACAGCCCCCTCGGGCGGGACGGCCACGTCGAGGCAGCCGACGGCTGCCCTCAGCTCCGCGGCGCACTCTGCCCTCGAGGTGGAGCTCGAGCTCTCCGGCATGACGTGCGCTTCGTGCGCCAACCGGATCGAGCGGAAGCTGAACAAGCTCGAGGGCGTGGCCGCCGTCGTCAACTACGCCACTGAGAAGGCCAAGGTCAGACACGACGAGACCGTCACCACCGAGGACCTCGTCCGCGCCGTCGAGGCGGCCGGGTACGCCGCGAAGCCCAAGGCGCCGAAGGCGATTCCCTCCGACACCGCCGACGCCGCCGACAGCGCGGGCGGACAGGCCGACGGTGGTGGCGGCGTCGAGGACGACCACGTCGCGTCGCTGCGGCAGCGGGTGCTGGTGTCAGCATCCCTGTCGTTGCCGGTCATCGTCATGGCGATGGTTCCCGCCTTGCAGATCACCTACTGGCAGTGGTTGTCGCTGACGTTGGCGGCTCCGGTCGTGGTGTGGGGGGCGTGGCCCTTCCACAAGGCCGCCTGGGCGAACCTCAAGCACGCGACGGCCACCATGGACACACTCATCTCCCTGGGGACCTCGGCCGCATTCGGCTGGTCGCTCTACGCCCTGTTCTGGGGTTCTGCCGGTGTGCAGGGGATGACGCACCCGTTCGAGCTGACCATCGGCCGAACCGACGGGGCCGGAAACATCTACCTCGAGGCTGCCGCCGGGGTGACGACGTTCATCTTGGCCGGCCGGTACTTCGAGGCCCGGTCGAAGCGGCAGGCCGGAGCTGCGCTGCGTGCCCTGATGGAGCTTGGTGCGCGCGACGTGGCGGTGCTCGACGCCACCACCGGTCAGGAGCGGCGCGTCCCCACGGAGCAGCTGGCGGTCGGGGACCTGTTCGTTGTTCGACCCGGCGAGAAGGTCGCCACCGACGGCGTCGTCGAGACCGGTACGTCGGCGGTGGACGCCTCGATGTTGACGGGCGAGTCGGTGCCGGTCGAGGTTGCCCCGGGTGACTCAGTCGTCGGGGCCACCGTGAACGCAGGAGGGCGGCTCGTCGTACGCGCCACCCGGGTCGGCTCGGACACCCAGCTGGCCCAGATGGCGCGGATGGTCGAGGAGGCCCAGACCGGGAAGGCTGCCGCGCAGCGGCTCGCGGACCGGATCTCGGGCATCTTCGTCCCCATCGTCATGGCCCTCGCTGCAGGCACCCTTGGATTCTGGATCGGGGCCGGCAGCGGAGCCGGGGCCGCGTTCACGGCCGCCGTCGCGGTCCTCATCATCGCCTGCCCGTGTGCCCTGGGTCTCGCGACGCCGATGGCGCTCATGGTCGGCACCGGACGCGGAGCACAGCTTGGCATCCTCATCAAGGGACCCGAGGTGCTCGAATCGACCCGTCGCGTCGACACAGTCGTCCTCGACAAGACCGGCACCGTGACGACCGGACAGATGACACTGGCCGACGTGGTCGCCGAGGACGGGGAGGACGCCGCCCTGGTGCTTCGTCTCGCCGGTGCGCTCGAGGACTACTCCGAGCATCCCATCGCCCGGGCGATCGCGACCGCCGCCAAGGGCGAGCACGGACTACTGCCGACAGTTGAGGAATTCGCCAACGTCGAAGGTCTGGGTGTCCAGGGCCTTGTCCACGGGGACTCCGTCGAAGGTGACGACCGCCGTGGCGCCGCCCGACGCGCCGTCCTGGTGGGGCGCCCGAGGCTGCTGGAGGAGGGGTCTCAGTCGTTGTCCCCGAAGCTGAGCGAGGCGCTGAAGGATGCTCAACGGCAGGGTGGGACCGCCGTCGCGGTGGGATGGGACGGGAAGGCCCGCGGGATCCTGGTCGTGGCAGATGCGATCAAGCCGACCTCTGCACAGGCCATCAGGGAGCTGCGAGACCTCGGGCTGCGCCCGATCCTGCTGACCGGCGACAACGAAGCCGTGGCCCGGGCGGTCGCAGCTGACGTCGGGATCGACGCGGAGGACGTGATCGCCGACGTCCTCCCGGCGGACAAGGTCGACGCGGTCAAGCGGCTGCAGGAGTCGGGCAAGAGGGTCGCGATGGTCGGCGACGGCGTGAACGATGCCGCTGCCCTTGCGCAGGCGGACCTGGGTCTGGCGATGGGCACAGGCGCGGACGTCGCCATCGAGGCGTCCGACCTCACCTTGGTTCGTGGGGACCTGCGCGTCGCCGCCGACGCGATCCGGTTGTCGCGACGGACTCTGGTGATCATCAAGACCAACCTCGGGTGGGCGTTCGCCTACAACCTGGCAGCGCTTCCGCTGGCGGCGGCGGGCTTGCTGAACCCGATGCTGGCCGGCGCGGCCATGGCGTTCTCGTCGGTGTCGGTGGTCGCGAACAGTCTGCGGCTGCGCCGCTTCGCCAGTGCCGAGCACTGATCACCCAGGTTGTAGCTCCGCTCGACGACACCGTCGTCAGCCTTTCTGCTATCTGCGGCGGCTGGTCCCCGCGTGGCCGTGGCGATGGGGCCGGAGCGCACGGTCCAGGAACTTCGTGGCCTTGCGCCCGGTAGGGAGGGCTTTGTTACGTTGGCGCGATGTCTCATTCCGCGAGTGGTCTGCGCGTGTCCCCCCGTGTCCCCAGCGCGGCCGTTCTGACAGGGGCCGCCGGCCTCGTCCACATGGCCGCTGCAGTGACGCACGTCGGCGAGACGGTGCTGTTGGGACTGATGTTCGCGTTCGTCGGGTGGGCACAGATGCTCACGGCACTCTTGCTGTCTGCCGGCCGTGGGCGGGGGGCGCTCACGGTGATGTCGGTGACCAACCTGGCGGCTCTCGCCGGATGGGTGCTGTCCCGCACGGCCGGGCTGCCCTTCCTGCATCCTGGGGTCGAGGCCGCGGGGACCGCGGACGTCCTCACCGCCGTGTTGGAGGTGCTGGCCCTGGCTGCGGCCGTGACCCACGTCCGAGGGCGTCGCTCGCCGGGTAGGGCCCGGCGGACACTTCCCCTCGGCCTCGTGGCCGCAAGCCTTTTCGCGCTCGCAGGCTCCGGGGTCGCCGTCGCGGCTCTGGGCTCGGAGGGCGGACACGGGCATGGCGAGGAGGTCACCGCTGACGGCGGCGAGGGCCACGGGCACGGGGAAGGGGAGACCGGAGGTGGGCGGGCATCTGCGGAGTCGCGTGGCAACGTCGGGGGACAGCCGGGCACTCTTCCGGCCCGCCTGCATCACCACCGCCCCGGCATCTACCACCTCCACGAGGACATCGCGCTGCACCAGCATGATCGCGGGATCGTCCACGTCCACACCAAGGCCGATGGTGCGTCCTCCCCTGATGGAGCCCAGACCGGTGGTGCCGACGGTGGCGAGCACCACGAAGACGGCGGCGACGGCCACACCCACTAGTGCGCCCGGCGAGCTAGCCGGTCTCCCTCTCCCAGTGGCTGCCGTCCACGCCTGAGCGCTTCAGGGACACCCCCACGGTGGTCACGGTGAGGAGGGTCTTGGAAGCCATACCGTGACCACGGTTCCGCCTTGCTCGCCGTTGCGAATCGTGCATCGCCCCCCGGCCACTGCGGCCCGGTCCTGCATGCTGAACACGCCGCGGTGCCCTGGCGAGGCTTCTGGACGATGTCCCAGACCGACCCCGTCGTCTGCGACGGTGACCTCGACGCCGTCGTCCCGGTCACGAATGGTCACGGTGACTTCGCGAGCTGACGCATGCTTGCGCACGTTGTTCATCGCCTCCTTGCTGATCAGGTAGGCGATGGCCCGGGTGGCATCGGGAACGTCGGGCTCGTGGTCACCGTCGACCGTCCAGTGAGTCTCCGTGGACTCGAAGATCTCCTCGGCAGCCGAGGCCAGGGCTCCGGTCAGCCCACGTTGCAGGTCAGGCGGCTCGAGGTTGAACAGGAGCGCACGCAGCCGGTCGGTGGCTCCAGTGACGCTGACCTGCAGGGGCTCGAGCACAGCGAGCAGCTCAGGCGCACGTTCGCCCAACCGCTTTCTCAGCAGTCCGAGCCGCAGATCGACCGCTGCGAGTGCCTGTACAGGGTCGTCGTGGACGTCCGCGGCGATGCGCGCCCGCTCCTCGTCCTGCGCGTCGACGAGTCGTCTCAGGAGGGCCTGCCGCTGGTCGGCGAGGTCGCGCAGGGCCATCTCCGCGGCAAGCCGCTCGCTCATGTCGCGTTGCACGGTGGCCAACGCGAACGGGTCACCGGTCTCGCTGTCGCGGACGAGGAAGCTGGCGATGGCAACCGGAATGGGTGACCCCGCGTGGTTGCGCAGCGTCGACTCGCCCTCCCAGTGACCCTGCGCGATGACTGCGGGCTGCTCCACCTCGAGGGAGGTCTGCAGGCCGTCGGGGGTGAGGTAGTCCGACATCGTGGTTGTCGTGACGTCGACGGCCGGGTCCATCCCGATGAGCCGGCGCCCGCCGGGATTGACGTACTTGATCTTCCCGTCCAGGTCGGCGATCGCGATGAAGTCGGGTGATGCCTCCACGAGCGCCTTGAACTGCTTGAGGTCCGCGTTCGCGCCACGCAAGGCGGCCTCGGTGGCGCGGAGCTCTGTGACGTCTCGGACGATCCAGGCTGCCCCGAGTGGCGCCTGGGTACCTGGGTGGAAGATGCGGAAGACATCCATATGCCCCACCGTCTCCTGGCTGCCCGTGGAGAGGGTGACGTCGCCTGACCAGCGCCCCGCTGCCTCCAAGGCGGTGCGGACATCGTTGCTCCACCGCTCACCAACGGACGCGGTGGCTGCGGCGAAGGCGTTGTTGGCCGGCAGATCGATTCCGTAGTCGTCCAGCCTGGGGTTGGCGTACACGATGTTGCCTTCGCCGTCTGAGATCGCGATGACGTCAGCGGATGCGTCGGCGAGCGCCTTGAACTTCACCAGCCCCTCTCGTGACTCCTGCTCGGACCTGAGCAGGAGAGCGTGGTCAAGCGCATGGGCGCACCTCTGGCTTACCTCCACCACGAGGTCGACTTCCTCCTGGGTGAACCTTCCCCGCGCGGGTCCGCGGACGATCTCGATCGCGCCGAACAGCAGGTCGCGCGACCGAAGAGGGACGCGCAAGCCGACCTTCGTGTCCCGCGTCTGTGTCGGCTGAGCCTGATCGCTGGTCTCCCCTGAAGCGTTGACCTCGAAGGGCTGCGCCCCCGACAGCGCCTGCACCGCGGAGACCTCCAGCTGTCCCGGCCACCTTTCGTCCAGGGGCAGCCCGTTGTCGGAGAAGCCGTCGGCGCCGACGTCGGAGTGCCAGGCCGCCCCTGGGACGAGGTGCTGGTCCTCGGCTCCGCGCACCCACACGACCCCTGTGTCCGCAACCGCCTTCGTGACGGAGCGGACGATGGTTCGCATGAGCGCCTCCAGGTCGAGCAGGTCTCGGCCAAGCGCCGCTGAGATGTCGGCAAGCAGACTTGCGCGTTCCCTGGCGGCCCGCAGCAGACCCTCCATCCGCCTCTGTTCGGTGATGTCCGTGGTCACGCCCAACGCACCGGTCACCGTGCCAGCGGGGTCGAGGACAGGCTCGAAGTAGGTGGACAGGAGGCGGCCCGCGAACTCTCGCTCGAGGCTGAAGGTCTCCCCTGCAAGCACCCGTCGCAGGGCAGCCACGTTGATCGAGTCCTGGCGATAAAGGGCGAAGAGGTCCGTCCCGACCAGCTGCCCCGGTCGCAGGCCGAGATGAGCCAGGGCCGGCCCGGTGGAGTGCGTGCAGATACCCCCGGCGTCGAGACCGAAGATCGCGTGCGGCCCTACAGCCAGCTCTTCGTTGCCGTCCTCGTGCATCACAGACCCCCTCCGGCTGCTCGCGCAGTCTTCGCGCTGCTGAACCAGCGTCCCTCAGTGACGATTCAGAGGAAACTGTGGGCCACGGGCCGGCAGGTCGGACCAGTGGTCTCTCGCGGGCGAACCTGGTCAGCCAGGTCGCGGACGAGTGCGTGCCAAGGCCCGAACCCTGCGGTGGTCCCGAACCCGAACGGTGTGCTGCGTGCGATGGCCGTCGTGACGGGTACGAGCACGAGGATCGCCACCCCGAGGGTGATCAGGACGGCGGGCTGCCTCAGCACTATCCGACCGATGACCTCGATGTCCCCCACCGCTGAGACGCTAGTCCATCTCGACCGGTCCTCGTGCCCAGGACTGAGTGACCGGCGGCCCGAACCACCCCGGCGCGGCGGAGCGGAACTCCGCGGGAGGCATGCTGCCGGCGCCGGCCGGCAGCATGCCGATCAGGGGTACGCCGGTGACGCCCTCGAGGTCCGCGAGGTTCGTCTGCTCGGCGAGACCTGGCACCCGCGGGGCCGAGCCGACGACGAGACCCAGGACCGGGTGGCCACGTCGGCGGATGGCCTCGGTCGTGAGGCCGCTGTGGTTGAGCGTCCCGAGGCCCCCGCGCGCGACCACGACGAACCCGAAGGGGAGCTCGAGTGCGGAGGCCAGCTCTGACAGCCCGGCTCCCTGGCTGTCCAGCCCGACGAGGAGGCCGCCGGCGCCCTCGACGAGTACTACGTCGTGAGTCGCGGCCAGCTCGCGGACGGTGGCGGCGTGCTCGGCCACGCTCGGCAGAGTGACGCCCTCGCGGCGGGCGGCGGTGGTCGGTGCGAGCGGGTCTCGCAGGCGGATGCCTTCGTGGACCGACTCGAGGCCTGAGAGGCGGCGGACCTCGTCCGCGTCACCGGCATCGCCGTCGCCGACACCGGTCTGCGCGGGCTTGAGCACCGCGACCTTCCGGTCCCGCCCGATCGAGGCGGCGAGCGCGGCGGTGACCACCGTCTTGCCGACCTCGGTGTCCGTCCCGGTCACGACGACCACCCGGGGGAGCCTCATGACACTGCCGCCAGCGCGTCGGCCACCACGGTGCAGGCCCGGTCCAGCAGGTCCTGAGCAGCAGGTGCGCCCAGCTTCGCCGAGGCGGTCATCCGCAGTCGGCTGACACCGTCCGGAACCGATGGTGGCCGGAAGCTCCCCACTCGGACGCCGCGCTCCGCGCAGTACGCGGCTGCCTCGACCGCCGCACGTGGGCCCGCGACCGGAACCGAGAGAACGGCGCCCGCCACCGGCTCCACCCCGCAGGCAGCGGCGAGCGTCGAGGCGACCCGGCCGACCTGAGCGGTGAGCTCCGACCGGTCGGCGACGACGCCGACTGCTGCGAGGGCTGCCGCTGCCGGGGCCGGTGCGAGGGCGGTGTCGAAGATGAACGACCTCGCCTTGTTGACCAGGTGCTCGGTGAGCCGCTTCGAACCGAGCGCCGCGCCGCCCTGGCTGCCCAGCGCCTTCGAGAGTGTGGCGGTCATGACGACGTGGTCGGCGCCGGAGAGCCCGGCGGCTGCCACGGAACCGCGGCCCTCGCCGGTGACTCCGAGGCCGTGTGCCTCGTCGACGACCAGCACGGCCCCGTGGCTCTGGCACACCGCCGCGAGGTCGGTCAACGGTGCCGGGTCGCCCAGGACGCTGAACACCGACTCGGTGAGCACGAGCGCTCGTGGTTCGGACCGGTCACGCAGGGTCGCCTCGACCGCCTCGACGTCGTTGTGCGGCACCACGGTCACGGGCGAGCGTGAGAGGCGGCAGGCGTCGACCAGGGAGGCGTGCACGTGCGCGTCGGAGACGACGAGCGTCCCAGGACCGGCCAGGCCGGTGACCACTCCGAGGTTGGCCAGGTACCCGGAGGAGAAGACCAGCGCGGACTCCTGCCCGGTGAGACGTGCCAGCGCCTCCTCCAGCTCGACGTGGAGCTCCGTCGTACCGGTCACCAGCCGGGAGCCGGTCGACCCGGTGCCCCAGGCGCGGGTCGCCGCCACCGCCGCCTCGACCAGGCGCGGGTCCGTCGACAGGCCGAGGTAGTCGTTGGACGCCAGGTCGACGGGGCCGACCGGCACGTCACCGCCCGCGCCGTCGAGCCGGAGCCCGCGTGGACGCAGGGTTCGGGCCAGGCCGAGCTCGGCGCGCTGTGTCGCCTGGGCGGCGAGCCACCCGTCGAGCTCGCTCATCGGGTCGTCGCCTTCACGGCGTCCACGATCGCCCGGCCTATGGTCGCTACGTCCTGGTCGGTGCTGATGTACGGCGGCATCGTGTAGACGAGGTCCAGAAAGGGTCGCACCCAAACGCCCCGCTCCAAAGCGGCGTCGGTGACCGCGGGTACGTCGACCGGCCCCTCGAGCTGCACCACTCCGACCGCCCCGAGAACCCGGACGTCCTTGACCCCCGGGAGGTCGCGGGCCGGAGCAAGGCTCCGCCGAAGGCCGCTCGAGATCCGCTCGACGTCGGCCTGCCAGTCGCCACCGAGCAGGAGGTCGATGCTGGCGAGGGAGACCGCGCACGCCAGGGGATTGGCCATGAAGGTGGGGCCGTGCATCAGCGCCCCGCCAGGCCCGGAGGACACGGCATGCCCGACCTCGGTCGTGCACAAGGTGGCGGCCATCGACAGGTAGCCGCCGGTCAGGGCCTTGCCGACGCACATGATGTCGGGCGCGACGCCGGCGTGCTCGCAGGCGAACAGCCTCCCGGTGCGGCCGAACCCGGTGGCGATCTCGTCGAGGACGAGCAGGAAGCCGTGCTCGTCGGCGAGGTCGCGCAGGACACTCAGACAGGCGGGGCTGTAGGCGTACATTCCGCCCGCGCCCTGCAGGATCGGCTCCACGACGATCGCTGCCACCTCGTCAGCGTGCCGCTCGGCAAGCTCCCGAGTCGTCTCGGCCCAGGCGACCACCTCGGGGTCGTCGTGGGTTCGGTCGAAACCGGCCGGTGGGCGTGGCGCGAAGACCTGCTCCTTCAGGGCGCCGGTGAACAGCGAGTGCATGCCGGTCACCGGGTCGCACACGCTCATGGGGGTGAAGGTGTCCCCGTGGTACCCGCCGCGCACGGTCAGCAGGCGCGTCCGTCCGGTGCGGCCCCGGGCGACCTGGTACTGCAGCGCGAGCTTCACCGCGACCTCGACCGACACCGAGCCCGAGTCGGAGAAGAAGACGTGCTGGAGAGGTGCGGGAGTGATCCCCACCAGACGTTCGGCGAGCTCGACCGCGGGGGCGTGGGTGAGCCCGCCGAACATGACGTGGCTCATCCGGTCCACCTGTGCGTGCAGGGCGGCGTCGAGCACCGGGTGGCGGTAGCCGTGGATCATGCACCACCACGACGACATGGCGTCGATCGCAGTGGTCCCGTCGGCGAGGTGCAGCCGCACCCCCTCGGCGTGGTCCACCACGCGCAGCCGGCCCGGCGAGGTCAGCGACGAGTACGGGTGCCACACAAGCGCCGCGTCGCGCTCGACGAGGCGCTGCCGCGCCTGGTCAGGTCCGGTCACTGGACACCTCGCCGTGTCGGGAGCACCGAGCGGTCCACCCGGTCGGCGTCACCTGCACGACCATGCGGCGCCGGCACGCGACGCAGTAACGCGGCGGCTCGAGGAGCGCCACCTCGTCGCACCGGTCGTGGGGGACGCTCTCGCGTTCCCGGCCGCAGTGGCCGCAGAACTCATCCAGGGTGGCCACGGTCACAGCGTCTTCTGCAGCTCCCGAACCGGCATCCTCAGCTCGTCCAGCAGGTCGAGGTCCGCCTCGGGCTTGCGGCCCAGGGTGGTGAGGTAGTTGCCGACGATGACCGCGTTGATCCCGCCGAGCAGGCCGTCGCGGGTGCCGAGGTCTCCCAGGGTGAGCTCCCGGCCTCCGGCGTACCGGAGGATCGTGCGCGGCATCGCAAGGCGGAACGCAGCTATCGTGCGCAGCGCGTCGCGACCGCCCATGACCTCCATGTCGCCGAACGGGGTGCCGGGACGGGGGTTCAGGAAGTTCAGCGGGACCTCGTGCGGGTCGAGCTCGGCGAGCTGGGCGGCGAGCTCGGCGCGCTGCTCGAGTGACTCGCCCATGCCGACCAGGCCGCCGCAGCACAGCTCCATGCCGGACTCCTTCACCATCTCGCAGGTGGCCCAGCGCTCCTCGTAGGAGTGGGTGGTGACGACGTCCTTGAAGTAGGAGCGCGCGGCCTCGAGGTTGTGGTTGTAGCGGTGGACACCCATCTCCCTGAGCTCGTCGACCTGCTCCTGGGTGAGCATGCCGAGCGAGCAGGCGATGTTGATGTCGACCGCGGCGTTGATCGCCTCGATCCCGGCTCGGACCTGCTTCATCAGCCTCTCGTCGGGCCCGCGAACAGCGGCGACGATGCAGAACTCGGTCGCGCCGGTCTCGGCGGTCTCCTTGGCTGCCTTCACGAGCTCGGGGATGTTCAGCCACACCGATCGGACCGGCGAGGTGAACTGGCCCGACTGAGAGCAGAAGTGGCAGTCCTCGGGGCAGCCACCGGTCTTGAGCGAGATGATGCCCTCGACCTCGACCTCCTCGCCGCACCACTTCACGCGGACCTGGTGGGCGAGTGCGAGCAGCTCCTCGAGGTCCTCGTCGGGAAGTCGCAGCACCTCCACGAGCTGCTCCTCTGTGAGGCCTCGCCCCTCCTGGAGCACCTGCGTCCGGGCGACCTCGAGAATCTGGCTCACTGCGACCTCCGTCGTCGGGGCCCCGATGTCGGGGCTCGTGTTCCCGCGTCCTGAACGGCGTTCAGGCGAACGGTGTTCAGGTTAGCGGCTAGGCTCGTCCGGACGTCAAGGCAGGAGGTGGGCATGGGACACACGAAGCAGAACGTCATCGACACCGCGATCACGATCCTCGACGACCAGGGCCTTCCCGGGCTGACGATGCGCCGCCTCGCCACGGCCCTCGGGTTGCAGCAGAGCGCGCTGTACTGGCACTTCGAGAGCAAGCAGCTGCT
>DATICF010000077.1:0-47773 GCA_035456965.1 Nocardioidaceae bacterium | reverse complement strand
CAGGCGACCGCGCGGCGGTCCTGCGCGATGATCGACCCCGTCAGGGCGTACGACGCGAACGACTCCATCTGGTGCACCACGGCCTCGAAGTCGGCGTCGTCGTACACGTGCACCGCCAGGATCGGCCCGAAGTACTCCGTGGAGAACATCTGGTCGGTCGGGTCGCCGCCCTCGACGACGGTGGGCCGGACGAAGTAGCCCTTGGAGTCGTCGACCTGCCCGCCGGCCACGATGTCGAGCGTCTTCGACCGCTTGGCGCGGGTGATGGCCGACTTGTGCTTGGCGAACGCCCGGTCGTCGATGACCGCGCCCATGAAGTTGGAGAGGTCGGTCACGTCGCCCATCTGGATCGACTCGACCTCGGCGAGGAAGTCGTCGCGCATCCGCTTCCACAGCGAGCGCGGCACGTAGGCCCGCGAGGCGGCCGAGCACTTCTGGCCCTGGAACTCGAAGGCGCCGCGCAGCATGGCCACACGAAGCACGTCCGGGTCCGCAGAGGGGTGGGCGACGATGAAGTCCTTGCCGCCGGTCTCCCCCACGAGACGCGGGTAGGAGCGGTACTTGGAGATGTTCTCGCCGACGCTCGACCAGAGGTACTGGAAGGTCGGCGTCGACCCGGTGAAGTGGATGCCGGCGAGGTCCGGGTGCTTGAGCGCGACGTTCGAGACGTCGATGCCGTCACCGGGGAGCATGTTGATGACGCCGGGGGGCATGCCGGCCTCCTCGAGCAGCTCCATCACCAGGTGCGCGGCGAACTGCTGCGTCGGGGACGGCTTCCACAGCACCGTGTTGCCCATCAGCGCCGGCGCCGTGGGGAGGTTGCCCGCGATCGCGGTGAAGTTGAACGGGGTGATCGCGTAGACGAAGCCCTCCAGCGGCCTGTGGTCGCTGCGGTTCCACACGCCGCGGGAGTTCGCGATCGGCTGCTCGGCAACGATCTGGCGTGCGTAGTGGGCGTTGAAACGCCAGAAGTCGATCAGCTCGCACGCGGAGTCGATCTCGGCCTGCCAGGCGGTCTTGGACTGGCCGAGCATGGTCGCGGCGTTCAGGCGCTGGCGCCAGGGACCGGCCAGCAGGTCGGCGGCCTTCAGCAGCACCGCAGCCCGGTCGTCGATCGACATCGCACGCCAATCGGGGGCGGCGGCCTGGGCGGCTGCGACAGCAGCCTTGGCGTCGGCCTGCGTGGAGTTCTTCATGACGCCCAGCACGTGCTGGTGGTCATGCGGCTGGACGACGGGGATCTCCGCGCCGCCGCCCATCTTCTTCTCGCCGCCGATCGTCGCGGTGAGCTGGACCTCGTGGGCCTCTTGGCGCACCAGCTCGCGCTCGAGCTCGGCGCGCTCGGGGCTTCCGGGGGCATAGCCGAGGTTGGGCTCGTTGACCGGCGCCGGGGGGTGTGTGATCGCGTCCATGAGGCCGATCGTGTCAGACGCGGTGGGTTACTCCCAAGTCATCTGCAAGGCTCGTGGACCCGGTCGAGAGCGCTGCCCACGGCACTCACTCCTCGACGAGCTCACCTATCTCCTGGGTTGCGAACCAGCCGAGCTCGTGGTCGGCGCACCGCTCCACGATCCTCGCCGCCTCGGCGTCGCCGGCGTCGGCCGCCGCCCACGCATCCCTGGCTGCGGAGACCGCCTCGACGGCGTCCTCGGAGTCCACGTGCACGGCCACGATCTTGCGGAGCGGAAGCACCTCGTCGATCTCGACGACGCTGCCCTCGGCTCCGTCGAGCATGCTCACCGACTCCGCCTCGGCGACCAGCACCACCCGGCGTGGCGTGTCATCCTCGCCGATCAGGCCCAAGGAGTCCTGAGCCGCAGCGGTGAGGACGGCGTACTCCCACTCCTCCTCTCCGAGGTCGGCCAGCGCCGAGCGAACGTCGTCGGTGACCGCGTGCGCGAGGATCGGGACCGGCCCCACACCGCCGGAGACCAAGACCCCACGCAACCGGGACAGGCTGCACGGGACGTACACACGGGTGCTCACGACTTGCTTCCCCTACCTTTCTTGGTCGGTCCCGAGGCACCGGCCCCCTTGCGCCCCCGAGGCGCGCGCGGCCGGGTGTCGCTCGCGCTGTCGACGAGCTCGGCGAGCGCCTCCTCCAGACACTGCCCGAGTACGTCGAGGTCGGGCAGTGCGTCACGGTCGGCGTTGATCCCGAAGTACACGCCCCCGTCGTACGACGTCACCCCGATCGCCAGCGCGTGGCCCGGCAGGAGCGGCTGGACCGGGTAGCTCTCGAGCATCTGGGCGCCCGCAGCGTACAGCGGGAACTGCGGCCCGGGGACGTTGGTGACCACGAGGTCGAAGCCGCGCGCCTGGGACGCGGCGACCCGGGACCCGAGTGCGTGGAAGGTCGTCGGGGCGAATCCGGCGACGTCGGCGAGCCTGTCGGCGGCCACCGCCATGCCCGTGTCCTTGTGGGCCTTGAACGCGTAGGAGACCTGGTGCAGCCGGACCACCGGACTGGACTCGCCGATCGGGAGGTTGATGAGGTGGCCGGTGACCTGGCTGCCGAGCGAGGTCGGCTCGAGCTCGTTGTCGATGACGCCCATCGGGACCATGGCGCGCAGGCTGCGGCTGCCGTGCATCGCCTCGGCACGCGTCATCAGCCAGGCCCGCATGGCGCCCGCGATGGTCGCCAGGATCACGTCGTTGACGGTGCCGCCGTGCACGCGACGCACCATGCGGTAGTCCCGCAGGTCGGTGCGCACGGTCACGAAGCGCCGCTGCTCCGAGAGCTGCGCATGGATCGGGGTGTCGGGGGTGAAGCGCCGGTTGGACAGCGCGGCCGCGGTCGAGACCGCGGTGCGTCCCAGCGCCCCTGCCACACGCCACATCCCATCGACGTTGCCGCGGACCGTCTCCGCTGCCCGAGCGGGGTTGCGGACCTGCTCGGTCAGCGCCTCGGCAAGCAGCGCGGGCGTACTCGGCTCCCGCTCCGGGCGCCAGTGGTCGTTCACCACCTCGCGGGGACGGGGGTCGAAGTCGAGCAGCACCTGTCCGAGGTCGACGGTGGAGATCCCGTCGACGAGGATCTGGTGGGACTTCGACAAGATCGCGAACCGCCCGTGCTCCAGCCCCTCGACGAGGTAGACCTCCCACAGGGGGCGACTCCGGTCGAGGCGCCGCGACATGATCCGCGCCACCAGGTCGCGCAGCTGCGCCATCGAGCCGGGGCGCGGAAGCGCCGACCGGCGTACATGGAAGGTCAGGTCGAAGTCGTCGTCGTCGACCCACACGGGGTTGCCGAGTCGTCCGGGGACGGTGCGGATGCGCTGGCGGTACCTCGGCACGAACGCGATCCGGTCGGCAATGAGTCCGAGCAGCTTCTCGTAGTCGAACCCGGCGCTCGAGGGCTCGAAGATCTCGAGAGTGGCGTTGTGCATCGGAGCGCTGGCCGACTCGTAGGCCAGGAAGGCCATGTCCGCGGGGCGGAGCCGCTCACTCAATCAGGTCCCCTTCCACTGCCGACCGTCGGGCTCGGGTCGGTCGATCCCAGGCTATCTACCCGCGAACCGCGCTCCGGACCCCCGTCCGTTGCGTAGGGCCTCCGTGCGATCCTGTCGGTACGCCAGCCCCCTTCCTCCCCGCACGAAGGAGACACGCATGCGCCGGGCACTCGTTGCCGCAGTCGCCGCCACCCTCGCCCTCTCCGGATGCGCCGGCTCCGACGAGCCGACCGCCGCTGAGGAGACACCGGGCGCGAGCGCCTCCGAGTCCCCGACCCCGTCGGAGTCGCCGAGCGAGGAGCCGACGCCGGAGCCGAAGAAGGACGCCTCCGAGGACTCCTCCGACGCGATCGAGATCGAGATCGAGGGTGACTCCGTCCAGCCGAACGGCAAGCGGGTCAAGGTCAGCGCCGGAGAGCCGATCACGCTCGCGGTCCAGTCCGACCGGGCTGCGGAGCTGCACGTCCACTCCTCCCCCGAGCAGGTGCTGGAGGTGAGGCAGGGCGAGTCGACGCTCTCGCTGACGATCGAGCGGCCGGGCCTGGTCGACGTCGAGGAGCACGACAGCGGGCTCGTGGTCGTGCAGCTCGAGGTCCGCTGAGCCATGGTCTTCGCCCACGGTGTCGGCGGCGCCCAGGACCTGCCCATCCCCGCCGAGTTCGCGATCGCCGGTGCCAGTGCCGCGCTCGCGGTCTCCTTCATCGTGCTCTCGCTGGCCTGGCGGAGCCCGCGGTACGACGCGGCCACCTCGGGCCGCCTCGCCCCCCACTGGCTGCGCTGGCTGGTCGACTCGCCCTACTTCAGCGGGACGCTCCGGGTCCTGGGCCTCGCGTTCTTCCTCTTCGTGGCCTGGGCGGCACTCGCCGGCCCGGATCTCCTGATCAACCCCACCTTCGGCGTGGTCTACGTGCTTCTCTGGGTGGGCGTGGTCCCGGCGTCACTGCTGTTCGGGCCGTTCTACAAGGCGGTCAGCCCGGTCCGCACGATCAATCTGGTGGTCAGCCGGCTGACCGGCGGTGACCCAGAGCGGGGTCTGTGGGAGCTGCCGCGCTGGGTGGGCTACTGGCCTGCGGCCGTGGGACTCTTCGCCTTCGTCTGGCTCGAGCTGATCTATCCAGAGGCGACGTACCTCTCCCCGGTGCGCCTGTGGTTTGCCATCTACCTGGCCGTCCTGCTCGTCGGCGGCGCGTTGTTCGGCTCGCGGTGGTTCGAGCGTGCGGACCCGTTCGAGGTCTACTCCACCCTCGTAGGTCACCTCTCGGTGTTCGGCCGCCGTGCGGACGGCTCGCTGGTCCTGCGCAGCCCCCTGGCCAACCTGGACGCCGTCCCGGCCGCTCCGGGTCTCGTCGCCGTCGTCTCCGTCCTCTTCGGCAGCACTGCCTTCGACAGCTTCAAGGACTCCAACACCTGGCTGCAGTTCACCCAGGCGACCACGCTGAACGTCACCTGGCTCAACGCCCTGGTCATGCTCGGCTTCTGCCTGGCCGTGGGGTTCAGCCTCGTGGTCGCCACGATGGCGGCAGCTCCGCGCGAGGGTGTACGACGGATCGACCTGCCGGCGCTGTTCGCGCACTCGGTGGTGCCGATCGTCGTGGGCTACATGGTCGCGCACTACCTCACGTACTTCGTCGAGACCGGCCAGCAGACCCTGATCCAGCTCAGCGACCCGATGAACACCGGGGCGAACCTGCTCGGCACCGCCGACGTCGAGGTGAACTACTGGCTCTCGACACATCCGACGTTCCTGGCCGTCACCAAGGTCCTGGCCGTGGTCACGGGTCACGTCCTCGGTGTCATCGCGGCCCATGACCGAGCGATGAAGCTGCTGCCGAAGCGACACCAGCTCACCGGCCAGCTGCCGTTGCTGTTCGTGATGGTCTTCTACACCGTCACCGGCCTGTACCTGCTCTTCGGCGCCTGAGCCACCCCCGCCCGGCTGCTGCATCCGGGACTTTGGACGCGTCCTGCTCGAGGGTGTCGGCAACCCGGGCGAGCGCGCTGCTCAGAGACGACTCACCGAGGTCGGCGAGGGCTCGCCCGGCCATGAGGGCCCGGTCGGCAGCGGCCTGGTCGTCGGGCAGGAAGTGCATGCTCGCCGGCGTCACGAAGCCTTCGACCATCGCCCTCACCTCGTGCTCACCCCAGCCGAGCGAGGATCGCACGCGATTCACGACGATCCGAGGCGTCGCGGCCGGCGACACCTCGCGCAGCTCGACGAGCCCACGGGCGAGGCGGGAGAGCCCTACAGGGTCGGCAGAACCGACCACGAGCAGCTCATCGGCGTGGTCGAGCCCGGAGACGGTCATCTGGTTGCGGTGGGGAACGCCGCTGCCGAACGCCTGCTCCGCCTGCTCCAGGTTGAAGCCCAGGTCCAGCACGACGTGGGTGCTCAGCCTTCTCGCCGTCTCGAGCAGGGTGTCGAAGGCGACCGAGCGGACCTCCACCCAGCGGTCGGCGCGCGGAAGGCCGGTGAGCACTCTCAGCCCGGGACCCACGGAGCGTGCGACCGACGCGAGCCGTCCGACGTCGAGATGCCCGGCGTTGGCGAGGCGGACCGCGCTCAGCAGGCCCGAGACCTCGTCGAGGACCCCGAGGTGCTGCGCGACCGCGCCGCCGTACCCGTCAGCGTCGACGAGCAGGACGTCGTGGCCTCGTCGCGCGAGCTCGGCTGCGGTGCCCACGGCGACCGTCGTGCGTCCCGGGGCGCCGGTCGGGCCCCACACCGCGATCACCTGCCCCTGCGCGTCGTGCTCCAACGCCAGTGCGTCTGCCGCTTGATCCTCGAAGAGGGGCGACGTATGGCTGCGGCTCGACCCGTAGGGACTCGTGGGCTCCTCCGTGGCTACGTCCCGCGCCACCGCCTGCACCACCGGCACGAGCCGGCTCGTCTCTTCGGCGGCGAGGACGTCGGCCACACCGGGCAGCTCCGGTACGTCTGGCCCTGTGGAGCTCGCCGCGACCAGCACGACACCGACCCCCAGGCCTCGCAGCCGGGTGAGACTGTCGGCGTCCACGCCATCGAGGGTGGCGGAGACGACCGCCACTCGCGCCTGTCCCGTCGCCGCGGTCGCGAGGAGGTCGGGCAGGTCGATGCACCGCTTGAGGACCACCGCTCCCGAGGGTGCGCCGCCGAGGACCTGCAGGGCGTCGACCTCCCATCCCGCTCCCCCGGCTGCCAGGAGGACACCGATCCGCTCACCGATCATCGGCTCAGCCTCGCCGCACGATGACGGCGGACCCGGTGGACAGGCGCCCGAGGGCGCTCCCGAGCACGCCCTGGTCGTCGGCCGGCAGACCGACGACCACCTGGCGCGTTGCAGAGGGTCCCAGCGTATTGCCGGACCTCGGCGCGGCCACGACGTGGACCTGCTCGAGGACGCGGGTCGCGCGCGGTTCCTGGCCGGACTCCGCGGGAGGGGTGACCCATACGTCCACACGCTCGCCGACGCGCAGGGTCGAGGGCACCGCCTCCGATGCGAGCGCGATGGGGATCTCGACCATCTCTTCGGCGCTCGAGGTCTCCAGGGCCGCACGCGGGAGGAGCTCACCGGCCGCGACGTCTCTGCCGAGCACGACCCCCTCAGGGAGTACGTCGTCCGCCGAGAGGTACCTGGCCGCCAGTTCGGGCGAGCCGAACCGGAGGTCCTGTCGCTCGAGGTCACCCAGGTCGACGGACGCACCGGCCGGCAGGTCGGAGCTCACCGACCACACCCCCACGGTGTCGTCCGCTGTGGCCATGAGGCGGGCGCCGAGCAGGACGCACACCGCCACGATCGCGATGCCCCCCAGGAGGCGGGGGTCCTTCCACGTCCTACCCGGTGTCCTGGTCGCGGCCGGACTTTCGGGAGGGCCGAGTCCTGAGTATCGCCCTCGGGTGGGACTCTGAACCGCGTCAGAGGCGGCGGCTCCGTGCCGGAGGGGAGGTTGGCTGGTCGCTGTCACCGGGACATGATGACCAAAGCTGGACGATGGAGGCCAGAGCTTGTCCACAGGCAAACGGCATCAACCATCCGTGAACACGGGAATTCGGTGGCACAATGCGAGGCATGACCGCCGGCGCGACCCCTCCTCGCTTCCTCCAGCTCGCTGATGTCGCAGAGATCTTGAACACATCGACAGCCCAGGTCTACGCCCTCGTACGCCGGGGTGAGCTCCCCGCGATCAAGATCGGCGGCCGCGGCCAGTGGCGGGTCGAGACCAGTGAGCTGGAGCAGTTCATCCAACGGTCCTACGAGCAGACCCGGACCTTCGTGCGCGACCACCCCTTCGCCGAGTCAGAGCAAGACGACGACGCGCGACTGTGACCCAGTAAGCTCCACGCTCACGCGCGCGCCGCGAGGATCGCGCCGAACGGCACCAGCACGGCGGCCCTAGGCCCACCCTCGACACCTGCGGCCTCGACCTCGACGAAGTCGGCTCCGATCCGGACCACCCGCACCCGCGGCTCCCTGCCCGTCGTCAGGTGGAGCGCTACCTCGGAAACCTCCTCGGCGAGACGATGGAGGGCCGAGCCGAAGGACAGGCGTGCGATCGCCGGACGTGCCGCTTGGGGCACGGCACGGGTCGAGAGCCCCTGAACCGTCGAAACCGCCTGCAGACGAACGAGCCAGCGCCACCTCTGGCCAGGCACGTCGATCGCGCACCAGTCGAGCCCGGCCGCGCCCACGACTCCGCGCACGGTGTCGCCGTCCAGCAGCGTCAGTACCACCTCATGCCCGAGGGAGGCGTGGATCCGGCTCGCGAAGGAGACCGTGGCGTACTCCCCGCGCGCCCGGTCGAGGAGCTCCGCGTCGCGCTCCGCCAGGTGGATGCCCGCGGCCTGCTGCTCGAGGTCCTCGAAGAGCCCGCTGATCGCATCGTCCGGCTCGTTCTCGCTCATGGTCGGCAACCCTCCGGACCTCACCCGTTCCTGTCAATGCCTGTGGACAAAGCATTGACGACCACCACGAAAAGGGTCTAGAACATGCAAACACAAGCAAACGCAAAGGTCGGGGTTGAAACCATGGATGACACGCTGGACGAGGCCGAGTCGAGCAGCGCGACACAGTCGCTCCGGCCGTTCGTCGTGGTTGCGGCATCAATGGCCTGCCTCGCGGTCACGCTGGCGTTGTGCACCGATCCCCTGCTGGCGCTGAGGCACCAGCTCGAGTCGGGCAGGTCGTGGAGCACGCTCCCGCTCGACGCTCTGCTGACCTCGCTGGCCGCGGTCGTTCTCGCCTGCTGCGGGCTCTGGCTCGCGACGGTCACTGTCGCGACTGCTCTCGAGGCCCTGACCGGCGCGTCGCACGCACTCGTGCGAGCGGTCTCCCCTGGGGTCGTGCGCCGCGTGGTGCTTGCGAGCTGCGGACTCGCGGTCGGCGGTGCAGGCATCTGGTCGCCCGCGTCAGCTGTGCCCATCGGGGAGGTCGACGAGGTTCGTGTCGCGACCCCGGTGGCCGCAACGACACCGGTCGCCTCCGCGGCCCGGGTCGGCTCCATCGGCCTCACCGGCCTCCCCCTCCCGGACCGGGTGCTCGGCGTCGCGCCCCCCTCGGAGATGCCTGCCGGTGCGGGCCCGAGGGTGCCCCTCAAGCCGCGCAGCAGCATTCGACACGTGGCCGCCACGCAGGAGGTGGTCCCCGTGGCAGCCGCCGGCCGACAACTCGCCACGTACGTCGTCCGGGAAGGCGACTCGCTGTGGTCCCTCGCCGCGCGGCTGCTCCCCACGCCACGGGCCGCCGAGGTCGGCCGCGCCTGGCCGCGGATCCACCGACTCAACCGCTCCGCGATCGGTCCCGACCCCGACCTGATCATCCCCGGCACCACGCTTCGGCTCCCTGGCGACCTCAACGCGCCACAGCGAGCTCACTCCGGCAACCCCGCCTATCACCGAGAGGACACCTCATGACGACGGCACACGACTGCAATGCGACCCGCGCCCTGCGCCGACCACCCGCGGCGCCGGCACAGTGGGCGACGGTCACCCACCTTGGCCTGGGGCCCGGCGAGCACACCCCCGCCCCGACGGCACCGCCCGCCGTCGACGGCAGCCTGGCGCTCAAAGAGCCCACGCCGCGCCCGGTGGCGCAGGGTGCGCCTCAGACGCCGGAGCTGCGCCTGGTCCCCGGCGGTCGGTCAGGCGAGGAGGTTCAGCTGTGGGCGGCACGGTTCGCGCAGGCCGTCGTCGAGGTCCTCGGGGGAGACCGACCGCTGTCGCAGCTGGTGCGCTGGACCTCGCACCGGGTCTACGTCGAGCTCGACCGACGGCTGAAGATCCTGGCGCGCAGCTCGCACTCGGGAAGACGGACGAGGACCATCCGGCCCCAGGTTCGCAGCGTCCACGTCTGCCACCCGACCGCGGAGTCCGCGGAGGTCAGCGTGCATGTGAGGTACGGCCAGCGCTCGCGCGCCATTGCAGCCCGGCTCGACCTGGTCGGAGGACGGTGGCAGTGCACCGCCCTCCAGCTCGGCTGAGCCGCTTCCACCCAGGTGCGAGCGAGAGGCGGCCTGGGTCAGCCGTTCACGCGGGTCGTGAGCCCCGTCGGGCCACCGGGAGCGCCGTGGCACTTCTTGTACTTCTTGCCCGAGCCGCAGGGGCACTCCTCGTTGCGGCCCACCCCGGCGAACGGGTCGTTCGCCTCGGCCGGCGCGGCAGCGGTGACCTCGGCCTCGCCACCCTCGTCAGGGGCGGAGTAGGCGAGCTTCTCCGGCGCCTTCGGGGCCTCGAGTCCCTTGGCGACGATGTGCGGGGCCACGGCGGCACCTGCGGCGGCGGCCTGTGCGACCGCCGAGCCGCGACCGAGCTCCTCGGCCTCCTCGGCCTCCTCGACCTCCTCAGCCTCCTCGACTTGCACCTCGAGGTTGAAGAGGTAGCCGACTGACTCCTCCTTGATGCCGTCCATCATGGCCGCGAACATGTCGAAGCCCTCGCGCTGGTACTCCACGAGCGGGTCACGCTGGGAGTAGGCCCGCAGGCCGATGCCCTCGCGGAGGTAGTCCATCTCGTAGAGGTGCTCGCGCCACTTGCGGTCGAGGACCGAGAGCACGACGCGCCGCTCGAGCTCGCGCATGACCTCCTCGCCGATGGCAGCCTCGCGTGCGTCGTACGCCGCCTGGGCGTCGGCCTTGAGGTCCTCGACGAGACCCTCGCGCGAGATGCCCTCGCGTCCACCGGCCTCGTCCTCGACCGCGTCGAGCTTCACGGACACGGGGTAGAGCGTCTTGAGGGCCGCCCACAGCGCCTCGAGGTCCCACTCCGCCGGGGCACCCTCGGTCGCACCCGTGACGTAGCCGGCGATGACGTCGTCGATCATGCCGCGCACCTGGTCGCGCAGGTCGGCGCCTTCGAGCACTGCGCGGCGCTCGGCGTAGATCACCTGACGCTGCCGGTTCATCACGTCGTCGTACTTCAGGACGTTCTTGCGGGAGTCGAAGTTCTGGGCCTCGACCTGCGCCTGAGCAGAAGCGATCGCTCCGGTGACCCGCTTGTTCTCGATCGGTACGTCGTCGGGCACCTTCAGCGTGGTCAGCACCCAGTCGACCCAGTCGGACTTGAACAGCCGCATCAGGTCGTCCTGGAGCGAGAGGTAGAAGCGCGACTCGCCGGGGTCGCCCTGACGGCCGGAACGACCACGCAGCTGGTTGTCGATCCGGCGGGACTCGTGGCGCTCGGTGCCGATCACGTAGAGCCCGCCGAGGTCCTTGACCTCGTCGTGCTCGGCCGCGACCTGTGCCTGGATCTGCTCGACCATGCCGGGCCAGGCGGCTTCGTACTCCTCGCTGTTCTCGAGGGGGTCGAGACCCTGCTTGCGCAGCTCGAGGTCGGCGAGGAACTCGACCGAGCCGCCGAGCATGATGTCGGTACCTCGACCGGCCATGTTCGTGGCCACGGTGACCGAGCCCTTGTGGCCGGCCTGCGCCACGATCTTCGCCTCGTCGGCGTGGTGCTTGGCGTTGAGGACGGTGTGCGGGATGCCGCGCTTCTTGAGCAGGTTCGACAGGTGCTCGGACTTCTCCACCGAGGTGGTGCCCACGAGAACGGGCTGACCGGCCTGCTGCCGCTCGGCGATGTCGTCGACGACGGCGTTGAACTTCGCCTCCTCGGTGCGGTACACGAGGTCGGGCTGGTCCGCGCGGGCCATCGGCTTGTTGGTTGGGATCGGCACCACGCCGAGGCCGTAGATCTTGTCGAATTCCGAGGCCTCGGTCATGGCTGTACCGGTCATGCCGCCGAGCTTCTCGTAGAGGCGGAAGTAGTTCTGGAGCGTCACGGTGGCGAGGGTCTGGTACTCCTCGCGGATCTGCACGCCCTCCTTGGCCTCGATCGCCTGGTGGAGACCCTCGTTGTAGCGCCGGCCCGCCAGCATGCGGCCGGTGTGCTCGTCGACGATGAGCACCTCGCCGTTCATCACGACGTACTCCTTGTCGTGACGGAAGAGCTCCTTGGCCTTGATCGCGTTGTTCATGAACGAGATCAGCGGCGTGTTGACCGAGTCGTAGAGGTTCTCGATGCCGAGGTAGTCCTCGACCTTGGTGATGCCCGGCTCGAGGACGGAGATGGTGCGCTTCTTCTCGTCGACCTCGTAGTCGACGTCCTTGACCATCTGGCGGGCGATGGCGGCGAACTCGCCGTACCACTTCACCTCGTCCTGCGTCGGACCGGAGATGATCAGCGGCGTGCGGGCCTCGTCGATGAGGATCGAGTCGACCTCGTCGACGATCGCGAAGTGGTGGCCGCGCTGGACACAGTCCTCGATGGAGCTGGCCATGTTGTCGCGCAGGTAGTCGAAGCCGAACTCGTTGTTGGTGCCGTAGGTCACGTCGGCGGCGTAGGACTCGCGCCGCTGGTCGGGACGCATCTCGGGGAGGATCATCCCGGTGGTGAGCCCGAGGAAGTGGTAGACGCGTCCCATCCACTCGGCGTGGTACTTCGCGAGGTAGTCGTTGACGGTGACCACGTGGACGCCCTTGCCGGTGAGCGCGTTGAGGTACGTCGGGAGCGTGGCGACGAGCGTCTTGCCCTCACCGGTCTTCATCTCGGCGATGTTGCCGAGGTGCAGCGCCGCCCCGCCCATGATCTGCACGTCGAAGTGCCGCTGGCCGAGGACCCGCTTCGCCGCCTCACGCACCGTGGCGAAGGCCTCCGGCATCAGCTCGTCGAGGGTCTCGCCATCCTCGAGCCGCTCCTTGAACAGCGCCGTCTGGCCGCGCAGCTCCTCGTCGGTCATCGCGACGAAGTCATCCTCGATCGCGTTGACGGCGCGCGCGATCGACTCCAGCTGACGGAGGATCTTGCCCTCACCGATGCGAAGGATCTTGTCCAGAATGGCAGGCACGACAGTCGACTCCAGTATTGATGGTCTGCGGTTCGCGGAGCACGCCACCCGGGCAGCGACCCGGATGCTCACCCTGACCCCGCGTGAGGGTGGGAGGGCAGCCAGCCTACGGCGGCCACCGGCCCCATGCTAGCGAGCGCGCGGGGCACGGCTGCGTCAAGGACCTGTCAAGCGTTGGGAGCGGGGCCGGTGGAGCCCCGGACCACGAGCTCGCCCGCGAAGAGGTACTCCCCGTGGGGTGTCTTGTGCCCGGTGATGGAGTCGACGAGGGTCTGCACCGCAGAGTGAGACATCGCGCCGACCGGCTGGCGGACGGTCGTCAGCGGTGGGTCGGTGAAAGCCATGAACGGCGAGTCGTCGTAGCCGACCACCGAAACGTCGCCCGGAACGTCGAGTCCGCGCGCGCGGACGGCACGGATCGCGCCGAGCGCCATGAGGTCGGAGCCGCAGATGATCGCGGTGGCTCCGGCGTCGAGCAGGCGCGCCGCGGCCGCGTGACCGCCCTCGACCGAGAAGAGGGTGTACTCCTCGATCCCGTGGAGACGTGGGTCGGCCCCCACCGCGGCGCGGAAGCCCGCCACCTTGCGCTCAACCGGCACGAACCGACCCGGACCCACGGCCAGACCGAACCGGGTGTGTCCCAGCGCGGCGAGGTGGCTGACCGCGGTGCGAACCGCCCCCTCGTCGTCGGTGGAGATGCAGGGCACGTCGAGGTCGGGTCGGGTGCCGTTGACGAGCACGATCGGAAGTCCGCGGTCGAGGAGGGCGTGGTAGCGCGCCGGGTCGGCGGTCAGGTCGGCATGGAGGCCCGAGATGAAGACGATGCCCGCGACGCCGCGCTCGAGCAGCATGTCGACGTACTCGTCCTCGGTCACGCCGCCGGGCGTCTGGGTGCACAGGACCGGCGTGTAGCGATGGCCCGCGAGCGCTGACTCGATCAGTTGCGCGAAGGCCGGGAAGATCGGGTTGACCAGCTCAGGGACGACGAGCCCGACGAGCCCAGCGCTGGTGGAGCGCAGCGCCGCGGGACGCTCGTAGCCGAGCACGTCCAGGGCGGTCAGCACCTGGAGCCGGGTCTCCTTCCCCACGCCTGGCTTGCCGTTGAGGACCCGCGAGACCGTCGCCTCGCTCACGCCTGCCTGCCTGGCGACGTCCTGCAGCCGTGGTCGTCTCATGTCGGACAACTCTAGTCACGATTGTTGCAATCTTGCAGCAAGAAGTTTCTGAATCTTCCAAGTCTTGCACGAGCGGTGTTAACTTACCTGACGCAATTCATCACGAAATAAGGAGATTTTCCGATGCGACGCTTTGCTCGGGCCGGCGCCCTCGTGGCGGCCGTCAGCCTGCTGGCCACCGCCTGCGGATCGGGCGAGTCCGAAGAGACCGACAACACTGCGCCAGCGCCTGACCAGGTCTCGGGCTCCCTCACCTGGTGGGACACCTCCGACCCTACGAACGAGGGCCCCGCCTTCGACGAGCTGATCAAGCGCTTCGAGGCTGAGTACCCCGACGTCACGATCGACCACCAGTTCGTTCCGTTCGGTGAGGCGCAGAACAAGTTCAAGACCGCGGCCGAGGCCGGCGAGGGCGCGCCGGACATCCTGCGCGCCGAGGTCGCCTGGGTGCCGGAGTTCGCGTCGCTGGGCTATCTCTACTCGCTCGAGGGCACCGCAGCCCTCGACGACGCCGACGACTACTTCGAGACCCCGCTGTCCTCGAACGTCTTCGACGGCCAGACCTACGGCGTGCCGCAGGTGACGGACTCCCTCGCTCTGCTCTACAACAAGGGGCTGTTCGAGAAGGCCGGCATCGACTCCGCCCCCACGACCTGGGACGAGGTCGCCGAGGCGGCCGAGGCGCTGAAGTCCAAGGCCGGCGTCGACGGCATCTTCATCAACCCGGGCGGCTACTTCCTCCTTCCGTTCATGTACGGCGAGGGCGGTGACATGGTCGACACCGAGGCCGAGGAGATCGTCGTGAACTCCGACGCCAACGTGGAGGGCATCTCCACCGCGGCCGAGCTGGTCAAGAGCGGCGCTGCCGTGAAGCCGCCGGCCGCCGACGGCTACTCCGCGATGATGACCGCCTTCAACGAGGGCAAGGTCGGCATGATCATCAACGGCCCCTGGGAGGTCGCGAACATCCGCAACGCCGAGGGCTTCGGCGGCATCGAGAACCTCGGCATCGCACCGGTCCCGGCCGGCTCCGAGACCGCAGGCGCCCCGGTGGGTGGCCACAACTACGTCGTGTGGTCCGGAATGGATCAGTCCAAGGCCGACGCCGCGGTCGCGTTCATCGACTTCATGAACTCCGCCGAGTCCCAGGCCTACCTCGCCGAGGAGCTCGGCCTGCTGCCGACCCGCAAGTCGGCCTATGAGGACGAGAAGGTGGCCGGCAACGAGGTCGTCTCCGCGTTCAAGGGCGTGGTCGACGCAGCCGTCGCCCGTCCGTGGATCCCGGAGGGCGGCCAGTTCTTCGCCGCACTCGACAAGATGGCGGTCGAGGTGCTCGTCCAGGGCCGCGACCCCAAGGCGGCACTCGACGACGCGGCCAAGACCTACAAGGCCGAGGTCGTGCCCGACTACAGCATGCAGTGACGGTCGCAGCGACCGTGAGATAGTCCCGGGGGCCGCATCCGTTTTCGGGTGCGGTCCCCGCTTCATGCAAGAAGGAGTTCCCGCATGGCGATCGACACCGGTACGACGGTCACGGCCGATGCCGCGGCCCCGCCGCCGAGCCGAAAGCCCAACCGAGCACGGCAGCTGGCGTCGAGGCACTGGTACGCCTGGGCGATGGTGCTGCCCGTCGTGATCGTGATCGGCGTGCTGGTGCTCTATCCCCTGGCCCGCGGCATCTACATCAGCTTCACAGACCTCAACGAGTCCAACCAGCGCACCGAGATCTGCACCAAGACCCTGGGCGGCGGCGAGACCTGCAAGCCGAACCCGAACGCCGCGGAGCTCGTCGGCCTCCAGAACTACGTCGACATCATCTCGGGCGAGAAGGGAGACTTCTGGCTGCAGTTCGGCAACACGATCGTCTGGACCGCCGGCTGCGTCGTCTTCCACTACGCGCTCGGGCTCGGCCTCGCCGTCCTGCTGAACCGGAGGATTCGCGGACGCGGGTTGTACCGGGTGCTGCTGATCGTGCCCTGGGCTGTGCCCGCCTTCGTCGCGGCGTTCGCCTGGAAGTTCATCTTCAACGAGCGCAACGGCCTGGCCAACCTGCTGCTCACCAGCGTGGGCCTCGAGCCCGTCAACTGGTTCGCCGAGCGTTGGACCTCGCTGTTCACCGCCGTCGTCGCCAACATCTGGATCGGGGTGCCGTTCATGATGGTGGCGCTGCTCGGTGGCCTCCAGTCGATCTCCTCGGACCTCTACGAAGCCGCGGAGATGGACGGCGCCAGCGCCTGGCAGCGGTTCGTGAACGTGACCCTCCCGGGCCTGCGGCCCGTCAGCGCGACCGTCGTGCTGCTCGGCACCATCTGGACCTTCAACATGTTCCCGATCATCTTCCTCATCACCGAGGGCCAGCCTGCGGGACAGACCGAGATCCTCGTGACCGGGTCGTTCCGCTACGCCTTCGAGGGAATCCGTCAGTACGCGCTCGCGTCGGCGTACGGCATCATCATCCTCTCGATGCTGCTGGTCTTCGCCGTCTTCTACCGCAAGATGCTCAGCCGACAGGGAGAGGTGTGGTGATGGCTGCCATCGACCGCCGCCGCAGCGCGGGCACATCCGTTCTGCTCCACGCGACGCTCATCGGGGCCTGCGTCATCGCCGTCTTCCCGGTGGTGTGGATCCTGGCCTCGTCCTTCAAGCCGGCGAACCGGATCCGCGCCAGCGAGATCAAGTTCATCGACAACTTCACCCTCGAGAACTACCGCCGGGTCCTGACCGAGACCGACTTCCCGACCTGGTTCATGAACTCCGTGATCACGGCTGGGTTCACCATGGTCTTCGGTGTCTTCATGGCCGCGACCGCGGGGTACGCCCTGAGCCGGTTCAACTTCCCCGGACGCCGGTCCTTGATGTGGACCTTCCTGGTCACACAGATGTTCCCGGTCGCGATCCTGATCGTGCCGATCTACACGATCATGTCGAACCTGGGTCTGATCAACACCCTGACCTCGCTGGTGATCGCCTACTGCACCGTCGCGGTGCCGTTCTGCACCTGGATGCTCAAGGGGTACTACGACACCATCCCCCGCGAGCTCGACGAGGCAGCGGCACTGGACGGGCTGGGTCCGTTCCAGACGTTCTGGCGAGTGATCCTGCCCCTGGCCCGTCCGGGGCTTGCGGTGACGATGTTCTACACCTTCCTCACTGCCTGGAGCGAGATCGCCTATGCGACGGCCTTCCTCCAGACCGACGACAAGTTCACGCTGGGCTACGGCCTGCAGACCTTCGTGCCGCAGTTCAACCAGCGGTGGGAGTACCTCACCCCGGCGGCGATCCTGGTGCTGATCCCGGCGGCGGCGGTGTTCATGTTCGCCCAGCGCCACCTCGTGGGCGGTCTCAGCGCCGGAGCGACGAAGGGCTGAGGCCTAGCGGCCGGCGAGCGCCTTCACCTCGTGGAGGAGCTCGTCGGCCAGGTCTCCCCTCGGCTCGACCGTGATGTCGCCGAGCCCCAGCCACGACGCTGCCTCAGCGAGCTCCTCGGCGAGCTCCGCCGCGGTTTCTCCCGGAGCCTCTGGCTCCCTGTGGGCCGCCTTCACCATGAGCACGCCCGACTGCCGGTCGGCCTTGAGATCGACGCGTGCGACGAGCTGGTCACCGAGCAGGAACGGCAGCACGTAGTAGCCGTGGACACGCTTCGCCTCGGGCACGTAGATCTCGATCCGGTAGCGGAAGCCGAACAGGTGCTCCGTGCGTGCCCGCTCCCACACCACGGGGTCGAACGGACTCAGCAGCGCCCGGGCGTCGACCTTCCTCGGCAGCTTCGCGTCCCGGTGGAGGTACGCCGGCCGGCCCCACCCCTCGACGCGCACCGGCAGGAGCTCGCCCGACTCGACGAGAGTCTCGACGGCCGGGCGCACTGCGGCCTGGTCCATCCGGAAGTAGTCGCGCAGGCACAGGTCCGTGGCCACACCGTGGGAGATCGCGGCCCGACGGACCAGCTCGAGGTTCGCCTGCGCCGCCGTCGGGGTGGGCGCGTCGAGGAAGCGATGAGGAACGACCCGCTCGGGGAGGTCGTAGAGACGCTCGAACTGCGGCGTGCGGCCCGCGACTGCCAGCTGGCCGGCGAGGAAGAGGTACTCCAGGGCCTTCTTGGTCTCCGACCAGTTCCAGCCCCAGTGGGTCTTCGTCGGCGGTAGGCCGTCGTCCAGCTCACGGGAGGTCGAGGCGCCCCGCTCGGTGATCTCGGCCATCAGCGACGCGACGAGCTCGCGGCGCTCCGGCAGGCCCATCCAGGCGTGCCCGCGCTCGGCGTAGCCCCGCATCCGGTGCTGCATGTGCGGCCACAGGTCCACGGGCATGAAAGCCGCGACGTGCGCCCAGTACTCCACGAGCTTGCGCGGACGGCGCTCGGCCGCCCGACTGAGGAGGTCGGTGTCGTAGCGGCCCATACGGCTGAACAGCGGCATGTAGTGGGCGCGCTGGAATACGTTCACGGAGTCGATCTGAAGCACACCCGTGCGCGCGAGGGTGCGGTTGAACGTGCGCATGGTCGGCACGGTGTGCCGCGGGTCGCGAAAGCCCTGCGCCACGAGCGCGGTCCGGCGCGCCTGCGCTCTGCTGAGAGTCCCCACCACGCTCGGTCCGTTCGGCATGGAGGTCACTATGCCGGACAGGACCGACACCCCGACGTATCCGCCGCCGAGCCGATCAGGGGATGTCGAGCAGCTTCTCGCGCACGGCGTACATGACCGCCTCCATGCGCGAGTGCAGCTGCAGCTTCTCCAGGATGTTGCGCACGTGGTTCTTGACGGTGTTCTCGCTGATGAACAGCCGCTTCGCGATCTCACGGTTGTTGAGACCCTGCGCCACCAGCTTGAGCACCTCGAGCTCACGGTCGGTCAGGCGCGGCGTGGGAACCTGCTGCCGCTCGGACCGGGTCATCTGCTTGAACTCGTCGAGCAGCTTGACCGCCATGGACGGGCTGATCAGTGACTGCCCCTCCGCCACGACGCGGATCGCCTGCGCGACCTCGTCGATCGAGGAGTCCTTGAGGAGGTAGCCCGACGCACCGTTCTTGACGGCGTCGTACAGGTCTGCCTCCTCGTCGCTGACGGTGAGCATGATGATCTTGGCCGAGGGCGCAACGTCCTTGATCGACTGGCATGCCTCGATGCCCGAGCGCTTGGGCATCCGCACGTCCATCAGGACCACGTCAGGGACGGCCGTGGCCGCGAGCTCGGTCGCGGCCACGCCGTCTCCCGCTTCGCCCACGACCTCGATGTCTTCCTCGACCCCGAGCAGCATGGTGAGGCCACGACGGAAGAGCTCCTGGTCGTCGACGACTGCGACGCGGATGGGCTCGTCGGCGTTCACGCGCTGTTGAGGTTCGGACACGCCCTGATCATGTCACGCAGTACAGGGCGATGGGACAAAAAATTGCAACAGTGATCTTCGGTCACTCCTTGGTGAGGTCGAGCGAGATGACGCCGTAGTCGTACCCGCGACGGCGGTAGACGACCGAGGGACGCTCGCTCTCCTTGTCCACGAAGAGATAGAAGTCATGGCCGACGAGCTCCATTTCGTACAGCGCCTGGTCGAGCGTCATCGGGTCGGCGGGGTGGCTCTTCTCCCGAACCACCAGTGGGCCGTCACCCATGACGGTGATCGGGCCGACCCGGCGTTCGGTCTCGTCGCTCTTGGCCGGCTCGTCAGGCGCCGTGCCGTTGGGCTCGGGCTCGATGCCGGCAAGTGCCTCAGCAACCGAGGTCGGGGTGTGGCGTCCGCGGTGCACGCGCTTGCGGTCCGCGGCGCGACGCATCTGCGTGGCCATCTTGTCTACTGCCATGTCCAACGCGGCCATCTTGTCGCCGGCAGCGGCCTCGGCACGGATGACGGGGCCCTTCGAGAACGCCGTGAGCTCGACGCGGACGGCGCGGTCGGTCTGCCGCGGGTTGCGCTCCTTGTCGACCTCGACCTCCACGCGCATGATGCGGTGGTCGTGCTTCTCCAACCGGACAAGCTTGTCCTCGACGTGAACTCGAAACCGGTCCGACACGTCCATGTGCCGACTCTTGACCACGATTTCCACGGAACCTCCCGGTTGTCTCGGTGAACGCGTCACCTCGGCTGTGTTGATCGCCGCCGAACGGCGACCTTGAGATGGAGATCCGCCCGGCCGACCTGGTCTTCGACCCCACAACCGCCTGCTGAGGTGCTCGCAGCTTCTCCGCCACTACTGACCTTCTCCCGCGGGCACGCCGTATCTGACGACGTGGGCGAGGCAGGACTTACCTCTAAGCCGCACCGTGATCGGCGCACGACGACCGCGTGAGCGTCCGAGGACACCCGCGCCCGACGGCGCCTTACGTGGACCGCTTTGCCTGCGACTGGCATCGGCTAGCCGACAGTCCGAGCAGAGCGGTGGCCTCTCGGCCATGCTCAGCCGGATCCTGTCAGCGCAACCACGGACCCGGACGGACTCCATGGCTAGACGCTAGTCGTCTTGGGTGCAAAACGGTAGTGATGACACCCGATTCCAAACTCACACCGACGCGGACCCGCCGGGTGTCCGGACAGGTCTGGCAGCGGTACGTCGCGTGGCCGCGACAACCGCGATCCCGCTGACCTCGACCCCGCTCTCCTCCAGGGCACGCTGCGCCTCACGCACGGTCGCCCCTGTCGTGATCACGTCGTCCACCACCACGACGAGAGCAGGTTGCCCGTGGCGGTCCAGGACCCCTCTTGCGCGCCCTCGCGGGCAGGCCATGCTGCCGGCCAGGTTGCGGGCACGGTCGGCGGCCCCGAGACCGGACTGGTCCTCGGCTGCCCTCACGCTCCTCAGGAGGCCCGCAACGGCGGCTTCGATGCCGAGACCGCGCAGGCTTGCCGCGGCCCGTCGGGTGATGCGGAGCAGCGGATCGTGCCCCCGACGGCGCACCACCGTCGCCCTCGAGGGGACCGGCACGAGCAGCACCTCGCGGAGGGTCGGGCCGCGTGGGGATCCCTGGCTCGGCGGCGGGCCGGCGTGGTGGAGCACCGAGGCAGCGAGGAGCTCACCGAGCGGCCCGGCGAGCGCGAACCGGTGCTGCTCCTTGTGTGCGTTCACGAGCAGCTTCAGCGGGCCGTCGTAGGCGCCCGCAGCGACGGGGAGGGCAAGGCCGCGCGGTGTGGGTGAGGGCCAGCAGGGCGCTGCCTTCCGCGGCAGGGCCAGGCGACACCCGTGGCACAGCACGCGGCCGGGGAGACAGCAGACCGCGCACGTGCTTCCGAGGAACAGGTCGAGGAGCGGGTCGGGCACGACGCAACGATGACCCCACTGCGGAGCCGACACCACCTCCGGACCGCCGCTGGTGGACAGCGGGCTCACTTCCCGCGCTGTGGGCGGCGACGGCTCAGCCGACGAAGGTGGGCGCGAGCAGGGGGCGGCGGATCCGTGACTCGGTCCACTGGCCGTCAGAGCCGAGCTCGAAGAGCTCGCCCTCGGGCCCGCCGAGGAGCATCGACGCGCCCGGCGTGGGCGAGGCGACCAGGCGCACAGCGCGGCGCCGGAAGAGCTCCGCGGTGGTGTCGACGTCGGCGAGCGCGGTGGAACCGTCGACCAGGGCCAGCAGCACCTGGGACGACTCCGGGGTCGGACCGGTGAGCACGGCAAGGCTTCCCGGCGTGCGCCACGCGAGATCGCGGATCTCGTCCACCCCACCCTGGGCCAGGGGCAGGTCCACGGCGCGGGTCAGGCGCTGGACCCTGCCGTTCTTGCCCCGCACCACCCGGGCGATCATCAGCCGATCGCCCGAGCGTTCCTCCACGACGGCGACAAGCCGTGTCCCGTCGCGCGACACGACGAACGAAGACACGTCCTTCCCCTGAAGACCCGGGGCCTCCACGAACGTCACCGCACCCTCGCGGACCACCCCGACTGACGCGCCGCGGCGAGTCCGGTCCATCACCCAGACCTCACCGAAGACGTCCCACGACGGCTGGAGGACGTCGGTGCCCTTGGCATAGACGACCCGGGTCGCGTCGGCAGACGGCGGATCGGCAGGCGACCTTCCCCGGGGCGCGAGGATCACCGTCGTACCGTCCTCGCTCACCGCGGCGACGCGTTCACCCGCCAGGTCGGCGGCGATGTCGCGAAGGGCGTACTCCTGACCTCCGAACCTGCCCACCACGTCGTCGCTGCCCTGGGCCAGGGCCACGATCTGGCCGTCGCGGATTCCGAACAGCTCCTGGGAGGCCCAGTGGATCGACGGGTCGAACTCCGCCCAGGACGACACGCTCTGCGGGCTGCCCGAGCCGGGGATGTCGAGGGGCGAGCCCTCGACAGTGATCCGCATCGACTCGAGTCCCTGCACTTGGCGAAGAGTCCACGCCAGCTGGGCCAACGCCAGTTGACGGCTGTCCGGGTCGAGGGAGAGAAGCTGGTCGTTCAGCTCGACCTCCGCGACGCCCTGCGGCGAGACGGGGACGGACAGGACGTACTCGGTGCCGCCGGGGATGAAGCTGCGCACCACCCCCTCGAGACGCGGGTGGGGGCCACGGAGGAGTCTGCGAACCAGCAGGGTGGCCGCCTGCTCGCCTCGAGGCTGGTACGTGGGCTCGGGAACGAGTACTTGCGCCGTGGGGTCGAAGAAGTAGACGAAGTACTGCTGGTAGCGGGTCTCGAAGTGGCTGCGCGTGATGATCAGCGCGTCGGGCGGATTGGCGATCCGCCACTCCCCCCGTTCGCGGACGAGCTCGAGGGTGTAGTCGACGCCGTCCTCTCCGCCGACCTCCCCGAGCCAGGTGCCGCGGTCGTCGAGCTGCACGGTCGTCTCCAGGCTCACCTGGAAGGTCTGGCGGCCGCCCGTGATCACCTTCGAGCCGTAGACGAGGGTGGTCTTCTCCGGGAACCAGCCGGCCCGAGCCTCGTCGGTGAGGAACTTGCGGGCGACCGTCGTGGACTGTGGTGAGGCCTGCATGGCGAGCAGGAAGTCCTCGACGATGGTCTGGGGCGGCGAACCGGGCCTGGGACCGGGCGGCGTGTAGTCGAAGGAACCAACCCCCTGGTCGACCTGCTCCTCCCCCGGCCGGGTGTTCACGGTGCCGGTCTCGGGCAGGCTCACACAGCCGCCGAGCAGCGCAGCCGCGGCAAGCAGCAGACCGAGCCTCCTGAGCCTGCTCACGGCATTCCCGCCCGCTCGTCGCGGATGACCGGGCGAAAGGTGCGGCGGCGCGCGTCCGCGGGGACCAGAGGCAGCGGGCTCGAGGTGAGCGGGTCCCCGGCTCGGCGCGGCAAGGTCAGCCGGAACTGGGACCCCTTGCCGGGTTCACCCCAAGCCTGGAGCCAGCCTCCGTGCAGGTGTGCGTCCTCAAGCGAGATTGCGAGGCCTAGGCCCGTGCCGCCCGTGGTGCGCGCCCGCGCAGGGTCCGCGCGCCAGAAGCGGTTGAACACCATCTGGGCCTCCCCCTCCCGCAGGCCGATCCCGTGGTCACGCACGGCGAGCGCCGTGGCCTGGTGGTCCGTGGACACGAGGATCTCGATGTCCCTGCCCTCGGCGTGGTCGACCGCGTTGCTCACCAGGTTCCGCACGATCCGCTCCACGCGACGGGCGTCGACCTCGGCCACACAAGGCTTGCCGGGCCCGCGTACGACGACCTGGATGCCTCGCCTCTTCGCCAGCGGCATCGTCGACTCGGCGACCCGGTTGGCGAGGTCGACGAGGTTCACGTCCTCGAGCTCGAGCACTGCGGCGCCCGCGTCGAAGCGACTGATCTCGAGCAGGTCGGTCAGGAGCAGCTCGAAGCGGTCGAGCTCCTTCTGGAGCAGCTCCGCGGCGCGCGCCGTGACCGGGTCGAAGCGCTCGCGAGCGTCGTGGAGGACGTCACCGGCCATGCGCACCGTCGTGAGCGGCGTGCGGAGCTCGTGCGAGACGTCGGAGACGAACCGGCGTTGGACACGCGAGAGCTCCTCGAGCTGCCGGATCTGCTTCTGCAGGCTGGCCGCCATCTGGTTGAACGACGTGCCGAGCCGGGCGATGTCGTCGTCGCCCCGCACCTGCATGCGCTCCTCGAGGCGCCCGGACGCGAGGCGCTCGGCGGTCCGGCGGGCCATTCGCACGGGCGTGACCACCTGGCGGGTCACCAGCCAGGTCAGCCCGCCCACCAGCAACAGCAGCAGCGCTCCGCCGGTGAGCAGTGCCCTACGGACCAGGCCCAGGGTCTGCGCCTGCTCCGTCATCGGGAACAGGTAGTACAACGTGTAGGTCCCGCCGTCGCTCGGGACCTCGATCTGGGAGCCGGCCACGACACCCGGCACGGGAGGCCGGTCGGCACCAGGCTCGTAGACGAGGGTGGAGTAGGTCCACGAGGTCCCCGACGTCGACTCCACGACGTCGCGCAGGCGCTGGGGGATGCTGACGGTGAGCACGTCAGGGGACTTGAAGGTGCCCCCGGAGCCTGCCGTCGTCGCCTCGGTCGTCCCCGGGACCGGGCCGTCGAGCACCACGTCGTACCCCTGGACGTCACCGCGCGCGACGATGCCGGCGACGAGCTGGGCGAGCTGTGCGCTCGAGTCGAACTCGGTGCCGGGCACGCCCTCGAGGCGACTCTGCGCCTCGTAGGCACCGCGGGTGGCCTCGGCGACCGAGCCGTTGGTCTTGGAGTCGACGAGCCCGTCGGTGATCTGGCGAATCAGCACCCAGCCGACCAGGGTGACCACGACCGCCGAGAGCAACAGGGTGCTGACGACGACGCGGGCCTGGATCGAGCGCTGCCAGAAGGTCGCCGCCCGGCGGAGGGGCCCCACGAGTCTCATCGGGAGGACCTACGACGAGCCGGCCTTGTAGCCGACACCCCTCACGGTGAGGACGATCTCGGGGTTCTCCGGGTCGTGCTCCACCTTGGAACGCAGCCGCTGCACGTGCACGTTGACCAGGCGCGTGTCGGCGGCGTGGCGGTAGCCCCAGACCTGCTCGAGCAGGACCTCGCGGGTGAACACCTGCCAGGGCTTGCGAGCCAGGCAGACCAGCAGGTCGAACTCGAGCGGGGTCAACGCGATCGGCTTGCCGTCGCGGGCGACCTGGTGCCCTGCCACGTCGATGCTGAGGTCGCCGACCGTGAGGGTCTCGGGGCCGGAGTCGTCGTGGCGGCGCACGCGGGCACGGATCCGCGCGACGAGCTCCTTGGGCTTGAACGGCTTGGCGACGTAGTCGTCGGCCCCTGACTCGAGGCCGACGACCACGTCGATGGTGTCGCTCTTGGCGGTGAGCATGACGATGGGCACGCCGGACTCGGCCCGGATCTCGCGGCAGACGTCGATGCCGTCCTTGCCCGGAAGCATCAGGTCGAGCAGCACCACGTCCGGCCGGAACTCGCGGAAGTGCGCGAGCGCCTGGTCACCCGTCGGGCACACGCGCGGCTCGAACCCCTCGTTGCGGAGCACGATCGTGAGCATCTCCGACAGGGCAGCGTCGTCGTCGACGACCAGGACCCGTCCGCGGTTCCCCTGCTCGACCATCACTCTGCTCTCCGCCTCCGATGCTCCGGTCAGTACCGGTAGTGGTCGGACTTGTACGGGCCCTCCACAGGCACACCGAGGTAGGAGGCCTGGTCCGAGGTGAGCTCGGTGAGCTTGACGCCGAGCGACCCGAGGTGAAGGCGGGCCACTTCCTCGTCGAGGTGCTTGGGCAGGGTGTACACGCCGACGGGGTACTCGTCGGTCTTGGTGAACAGCTCGATCTGGGCGAGCACCTGGTTGGTGAAGGAGTTCGACATCACGAACGACGGGTGCCCCGTCGCGTTGCCGAGGTTCATCAGGCGCCCCTCGGAGAGGACGATGACCGAGTTGCCCTTCGGGAAGGTCCACACGTCGACCTGGGGCTTGACGTTCTTGCGGGTGATCCCGTCGAACTTCTCGAGGCCGGCCATGTCGATCTCGTTGTCGAAGTGGCCGATGTTGCCGATGATCGCCTGGTGCTTCATCCGGCTCATCTGTTCGACGGTCACGACGTCCTTGTTGCCGGTCGCGGTGATCACGATGTCGGCGATGTCGAGGACGTCCTCGAGGGTGGCCACCTGGTAGCCGTCCATGGCCGCCTGCAGCGCGCAGATCGGGTCGATCTCGGTGATGATGACGCGGGCGCCCTGACCACGCAGCGACTCCGCGCAGCCCTTGCCCACGTCGCCGTAGCCGCAGACGACGGCGACCTTGCCGCCGATCAGCACGTCGGTGGCCCGGTTGATGCCGTCCACGAGCGAGTGACGGCAACCGTACTTGTTGTCGAACTTGCTCTTGGTGACCGAGTCGTTGACGTTGATGCCGGGGAAGAGCAGCGAGCCTTCCTTCATCATGTCGTAGAGCCGGTGGACGCCGGTGGTGGTCTCCTCGGTGACGCCCTTGATCTGGTTGGCGATCGCGGTCCAACGACCCGAGTCCTCGGCCAGCGCGTCGGCGAGGACCTTGAGGATGACCTTCTTCTCGGCGTTGTCCGTGGAGTCGGGCGAGTCGACCTTGCCGGTCTTCTCCGCCTCGACACCCATGTGAAGCAGCAGCGTCGCGTCACCGCCGTCGTCGAGGATCATGTTGGCGAACTGGCCGTCGGGCCAGCGGAGGATCTGCTGGGTGCACCACCAGTACTCCTCCAGCGTCTCTCCCTTCCACGCGAACACCGGCACCCCTGCGGGGTTCTCGGGGGTGCCCTCAGGACCCACGACGACCGCCGCGGCCGCGTGGTCCTGGGTGGAGAAGATGTTGCACGAGGCCCAGCGGACCTCCGCGCCGAGCGCGGTGAGGGTCTCGATCAGGACAGCGGTCTGGATCGTCATGTGCAGCGAGCCCGCGATCTTCGCCCCGGCCAGCGGCTTCGAGTCGCCGTACCGCTCGCGCATCGCCATGAGCCCCGGCATCTCGTGCTCGGCCAGGGTGATCTCGGTCCGGCCGTAGTCGGCCAGCGAAAGGTCAGCAACCTTGAAATCCATGTACATCCTCATCTCGGGGTCAACCAGGCCAGACTACCGGGCAGCTGGAAGGCGTCGATCGGGCAAGGGCAAGACCCGCCCGGGGTCAGTGGGCCGCATCGCCCTTCCGGCTCAGTGGAAGCACGTGCCACACGGCGACGGCCACGGCACCGACGACCATGCCGACGAGGGCCGACGCCGCAGTGTTGACGACCCAGCCGAGGAACCCGCCGACAGCCTCCACGGCGTCGTGCGCGCTCTCCTCCAGGTGATGCACCACGTCGTAGGGCCAGTGCCAGCCGAGGTCGTCGACCCCCACCAGCAGGATGTGGCCGCCGACCCAGAGCATCGCCGCGACACCGACCACGGAGAGGATGCGCAGCAGCAGCGGCATCGCCTTCACCAGTGCACGTCCCAGCCGCCGGGCTGCCTCTGAGGCACGTTGGGTCAGCAGCAGACCCACGTCGTCCATCTTCACGATCAGCGCCACGGCGCCGTACACCAGCAGCGTGATGCCGAGGGCGACGACGACAAGGATCGCGGCCCGGGCGAGGAACGGCTCGTCGGTGACCTCGTTGAGAGCGATCACCATGATCTCGGTGGAGAGGATGAAGTCGGTGCGGATCGCCCCCGACACCACCCTCTCCTCGGCGTCCGGGCCCTCCACGGCGGCCGGCCCCGCCTTCTTGTGTCCACGGATGGCTGCCCAGAGCTTCTCGGCACCCTCGAAGCACAGGTAGGTGGCACCCACCATCAACAGTGGCGTGATGAGCACCGGCAGGAACTGGCTCAGCACCATGATGGCGGGGAGGATGATCAGGAGCTTGTTGCGCAGGGACCCGATCGCGATCCGGCGGATGATCGGAAGCTCACGCCGCGCGGTCACCCCGTGGACGTACTGCGGGGTCACGGCGGTGTCGTCGACGACCACGCCGGCCGACTTCACGCCGGCACGCGTCGCAGCCGCACCGATGTCGTCGACCGAGGCGGCGGCCAGCTTCGCCAGCGCCGCGATGTCGTCGAGCAGACCGAAGAGTCCGGCAGCCATTACTCCTGCACTCCTTGTCGCGAGAGGCGGTCGAGGCCGACCGCGAGGTAGACCCCCGCGAAGGTCCCGGTGGCGAGCAACGCGGCGTAGCGCGCCACCTCGTTGGCAGCGTCGCTGGCCACCGTCTCGACACGGATGTCCCGGTCGTTCGCGGCCGCGACCAGCCGGCCGCGCTGCTCCCGGACAGAGGCGTCGGCCGAGCCGTCGTCGAGGATGATCAGGACCGGTCGACGTTCGTCGGCGCCGGGATCCCCCAGGTCGGACGCCGGGTCGGCGAAGGGGTCGGCGAAGACGTCGTGACGCTGCGCGGCGGCGATCACGGGGAGCAGGTGCTCGGCGTCGGCGGCGAGCGCGGCCCGGCCGGTCGTACGTCGGATGGACTCGGCCACGCGACGCGCGGCGCGGGCCGCCAGGACCGACCCGCCCCACACCAGCGGTGTCGTGTCGGCGAGGGCGATGGCCATCATCTTCGCGGGGTTCACCGCGAGGTCCTTGTAGGGCGAGCAGGAGATCGCGACGTCATCGAGCGCCATCGCCACCGCCTCAGGGTCGGTCTCAGGCCCGAGGTCGAGCCTCGCCAGGAACTCCAGCATCACCACCGCGGTGGCCAGCTGGTCCCCTGTCGTGATCGGGAGCACGGCGCTGTGACGCCCCGCGGCGTGCTCGGCCACGAGGCTGCGCGCCGGACAGGCCACGACGAGCTGGCAGCCACGACGGACCGCTTCGGCGACCGCGGAAGCGGTGCCCGAGTCGCTGCCCTCAGGAGCGAGGACCACGACCAGGTCGAGCGAACCGGCCCAACCGGGAAGGCTCGGACCTGGCCAGGCCACGAACGGCACCGGGCACCACGGCTCGAGGACCGCGCGCAGCAGCCGAGAGTCCGGGCCCGCCGCAACCACCGCCCGCGGGCGAGCCTCACCCTGGGCCGCCGAGATCGCCGCCTCGATCGCCTCAGCCGCCTCCACGGCCTCCCGGCGGACCCGCGCACCTGCCTCAGCGAGCGGCCTCAGCAGACCGTCTGCCTGGGTCAGGGCCTGCTCGTCGTCGAGGCGACCCTCGTCGAACTCGGCCGCCATCAGGAGCGCTCTGGCCGGCGTGCCTCGTCGACGAGGAGCACGGGAATGTCGTCGCGAACCGGGTAGGCGAGCCCACACGCCGTGCAGACCAGCTCCTGGGCGGTATGGTCCTCGACGAGCTTCCCGTGGCAGTCCGGGCAGACGATGATGTCGAGCAGGGCGGGGTTGAGGTTCATGAGCTACTCCTGATCATGTCCAGAACATCGTCTCGGACCTGCGCCATCGTGGCTACGTCCTTGCCCTCGGCGTTGAGCCTCAGCAGCGGCTCGGTGTTGGACGCACGGACGTTGAACCACCAAGCGTCGTGCGTGACCGTGAGTCCGTCCAGATGGTCCAGCGTCACGTCGGGGCGACCGTCGTACTCCTTCTCGATGCGACGCAGCACCTCGGCCTGGTCGGCGACGGTCGAGTTGATCTCCCCCGAGGCGGCGTAGCGGGTGTAGCTCTCGAGCAGCGCGGAGAGCGGACCGTCGTGCTCAGCGAGGGCGGAGAGGGCGTGGAGGGCGGCGAGCAGGCCCGAGTCGGCTCGCCAGAAGTCCTGGAAGTAGAAGTGGCCCGAGTGCTCGCCGCCGAACACCGCCCCGGTCTCGGCCATGGTGGCCTTGATGTAGGAGTGGCCGACCCGGGTGCGGATCGGGGTGCCACCGTGCTCGCTGATGATCTCGGGCACCGCGCGCGAGGTGATCAGGTTGTGGATCACCGAGGCACCAGGGTGTCTCGCGAGCTCCCGTGCGGCGATCAGCGCGGTGAGGACCGAGGGGCTGACCAGCTCGCCGCGCTCGTCGACGAGGAAGCAGCGATCTGCGTCGCCGTCGAAGGCGAGACCGAGGTCGGCACCGACCTCGCGCACCTTGGCGACAAGGTCGGTCATCGTCTCGGGGTCGATCGGGTTCGCCTCGTGGTTGGGAAAGGTCCCGTCGAGCTCGAAGTACATCGGAACCAGGTCGACGTCGAGGCGGCCCAGGACCGCGGGGACCGTGTGGCCGGCCATGCCGTTGCCGGCGTCGACGACGACCTTGAGCCGTCGCCCGTGGACCGGAGCCAGCAAAAGGAGGTGCTCGGCGTAGTCGGTGAGCACGTCGGACTCGGTGATCCTGCCGCGGCCGGTGCCCTGGTCGACCGGCGCTCCGGCTGCGACGAGGTCGCGGATCCGGGTGAGCCCTGACTCGGCGCCGATCGGGACCGCTTTCGCGCGGCACATCTTGATGCCGTTGTACTGCGCTGGGTTGTGGCTCGCGGTGAACATCGCACCAGGCATGTCCAGGCGCCCGGAGGCGAAGTAGAGCTCGTCTGTGGACGCCAGTCCGATCATCACCACGTCGGCCCCGGCGACGGCGGCCCCCTCGGCGAACGCCGCAGCCAGTCCCGGCGACGAGGGACGCATGTCGTGGCCGACCACGACCGACCCTCCCGCCGAGCCGGTCACCTCGACGAAGCCCGAGCCGGTGGCCCGGGCGAGATTCTCGTCGATCTGGCCGGGCACGGTGCCGCGGACGTCGTAGGCCTTGAATACGGCAGAGAGGTTCTCCGCGTCCGTGGTCGCTGGCATGGCTTGACCCTACCGCCCGGGCTTCGTCAGCTGTCGGGGGATCGAAGCACCCGCAGATGGCCGCGACGACCCACTTCGCGACCGGCCTCGTGGACCAGTCCGACGGTCTGGTCGGGTCGCTCGGTAGCGAGAGCGGGGCGGGCCGCCTCGCGCACGGCGTCGGCCAGCGCGAGCAGGTCGTCGCTCGACGGACCGAGGGCATCGGGGTCGGGCGCCAGGCGCATGATCTCCCAGCCTCGAGGAGCGCTCAGCCGCTCGCTGTGTGCCTCACACAGGTCGTAGGCGTGGGGCTCCGCATACGTGGCAAGCGGCCCCAGAACCGCGGTCTGGTCGGAGTAGACGTAGGTCAAGGTGGCCACCGCCGGCCGCCCGCAGGCGGTGCGCGAACAGCGACGGGCAGAACTCACGACGCAGACGGTACATCGTGACCTTCCTCGCAGCGACTAGGCTCGCGGCGTGAACCCGAGCCGATCATCGACGGGCCCGGCTCCAGTGCCCACGGCCGGCCCCCGACGGGACTCCAGACGTGACCGCAGAGGGCGTGGGATGCGTGGTCCAGCCGTTCTGCCCGGACCGCTCACACCGCGCGGCGTCCCCGGCACGCGGTCCTCGCGAGAGGTCTTCGACGCGGTCGTCCTCGGTGTGCTGCGCCACCTCGAGGAGCGCTGGCACGACGAGCTCGGCCTGATCGAGTTCGCAGTCGAGGACACGCCGATCGTGCCGGAGGACTGGGCCGCCGACACCGTCCCGCTCGCCTCCCTTGTGCGCGGCACAGGTGCCACCCCGACGCGGCTGGTCCTCTTCCGGCGCCCGATAGAGCTGCGCTCCGAGACCCGCTCGGACCTGGCCGCGATGGTCCTGACCGTGCTCGTCGAGCAGGTGTCGGAGCTGCTCGGCCTTCCACCCGAGGAGATCGATCCCGGCTACGAACCCGAGTGACCCCCGAGGAGGATCAGCGGAGCACCGGCTCGACGGCGGGTCTGCGCAGCACCACCGGCAACGGCCGGAGCGGGATCTGGGTGACACCGCCATCGCCGGCCATCGACACCCCACCGAAGACCTGACCTCGGCGTGGCGTGACGACGACGTAGGACGCCCTGCCCGGGGGGTTGTAGGCCAGCGTTGCGGTGGGCTCCAGCTTCAGGTCCTTCGACCCGAGCTCCTCACCACGCGCAGAGTAGGCGGTGACCCCGGCCATGGCGCCGGTCTCCCCTGCCGTGAGGACGACGTCGGACCGCGCGTTGTCCGCGAGCACGGCGGCCGCGGCTCCGTTCAGCACGGGGACCGGCGCGGCGTACGAGACGTCGTCACCCAGGCTGCTGCGGACCGTAGCGGTGATCGGCACCGGCGAGCGCAGAAGCACCGCTGAGGCGTCGCGGCCGATCGCTGCACCCAGATCAGTGGTCATCACAGCACCTGGCGGGACCCGGACCTGTGCGGCCTCGGTCGGCGCGAACGCTCCGGACGCGCCCGACACCTCGAGGCCGACGAGAGCCTCTCTGCCGCCGGGGTTCGCGATCACGAGGGTACGGCTGTCGGCTTGACGTGGCAGGGGCGCGAGCCGGACTACGCGGGAGGCCTCGGCCTGCGGCGGAACCCACTCGATCCCCGGAGCGGCCGCGGGTGTCGTCGCCAGCTCGTCGGCGAGCCCGGCCACGACGCGTCCGCCCGAGGCCTCCACATGGACCGCGAGCTCGTCGGTCTGAGGGGCGATCTCGATCAGCTCGAGGCGGCGTACCTCGCCGGGGGCGATGGTGATCCCTCGGGTGTTGGGACTGTCCACGAGGCCTGTGGGGCCGTGGACGGTGACGTCGACGACCGCGGGCCCTGGATCGACGTTGGCCAAGAGGAGGTCGGAGGTGTGGTCGAGCCCCGCACCGCCGCCGGTGAACCACCAGCGCGCACGTGGTGCGGCGCACTCCTGCGCGGCGAGAGAGGCGCTCTCCTCCGAGGCGTCGACCTGGAACGTGGCGCGGCCGACGGCAGCCGAGCCGGTGGCGGTGACGCCGGTGGCGGTGACGCCGGTGGCCGACCCGCGTGCCGGAGCCTCCACCTTCTGCAGCTGGCCCCGCGACGCTTCCTTCACAGGACGGGCCTCGTCACCGAGAGAACCGACCTCGAGACTGCTGCCGCCACCGGCAGCCACGTCAGGGAGGGGCGCAGCGAAGGTCTGGGCGGTTGTGCTGCCCGCAGCAGGGGAGCCGAAGCAGGCCGTTGAAACGTGGTCGACAAGTGTGGTCCCGGGGCGGGATGCGGCCTCCGGCTCCGCCCGGACCAGGCCAGCGGTCAGGAGCAGGCAGCCGGCCACGACGAGGACCCCGAGAGCGATCACGGCGTCGCGGCCCAGCTGTCGGCGCGGCCGGGTCGCGGCCCGACGACCGGTAGTGGGAGTGCTCATCGGCGGACCCTCCTGCTCGGGGCGGCCAGGACGATCACGGTCAGCACGGCGAGTCCCTGGAGGACCAGGAACAGTGGCCGCCATGATCCGTCCGGGGCCGGCAGCGCCTCGCGGCTGGGGTCGGGCTCGAGCTGCCATGCTCGCGCCGCCGGTCGCACGGCGCTGGCCGAGGTCAGCCCGCTCACCGAGTCGAGATTGCCCGCGAGGTCAGGGTCGCCCGGCGGCGGAACGTAGACGAACTCCACGGCGTACTCGCTGAGCTCGGTGACGTGGTCGGCCGTCGGCGCCGTCGCGAGCTCGCCCACGAGCTCGGTGAGGCGGTCCTGCGTCTGCGACTCCTCCACGACCGAGTCCTCGCCGAGGCGGGTGCCGTTGCTGCGCATCAAGGTGTAGCCGAGCCCGCCGTCCTGGGCGCGCACGACAAGGATGCCCTGGCTTGGATCACGCAGCACCGCCTCGGTCATGTAGGCGGGGATGCGGTGCGCCGGCGCCCGGTCCAGCGGTCCGTCGACCCCGGCGATCGCCCACCACACGGCACCTGCGACCGGGGCCAGGAGCGCGGCCGCGACGACGAGCAGCCCGACCGGCTGTCGCCACCCGAAGCTGCGACCCGAAAGGACTTCCATGACGCCCGTGCCCGCGACGGTGACGGCGGTGACCGCCGCCCCCTGGGCGAGCAGGATCGGGAAGCCGGCCCACTCCCCGTGCGCGTCGAGAGCAACGGCCGCGGCGAGTGCGAGGAGCGCGACCGCCCAGGCGCGCAGGACGACCGGCCGGGTGTTCTTGCGGACCAGCGAGGCGACCGCGGCGACGGCGATACCGATACCGAGCCACGCGGGTGCCGCGCCGAGGTCGGCGGTGGTCGCTCGTCCGGCCAGGAGCTCCCAGGCCCCCAGGTCGGAGACGAGCTCCCGGGCCGGCAGGCCCGCCTCGGCGTACCACCGGTCAAGCCCCATGAGTCGCTGGACCGACCAGGGCAGGAGCAGCACTGGGACGGTGGCCAGCGCGACCACGATCGGGCCCCAGGCACGCAGCGGCGGCGACCAGGCCGACCGGTCGCCGAGCAGCCCGACCCCGGCGACGCCGACGGCCAGGGCGAGCGCCAGGACCCACGCGAGCGGCACGAAAGCGGTCAGAAGCGCAAGCAGGAGCGCGGTGCGCCACGCGGCGCGCCACCGGCGGTCCGAGTCCTCGGCCGGCCGGAGGTACAGGGATGCGTGCGCAAGCCAGGGCAGGACGACTGCGGCGACGACCGTGCCAAGACGTCCCTGGGCAACCGCCCCCGACAGGACGGGGATGAGGCCGTAGGCCGCCGCGCCCCACAGGTGGGCCCAGCCGGGGCCGGTGAGCCGGCGCAGGAAGACGGCTGCGCCCCAGGCGGACAGGGGAACGGTGAGCAGGAAGAGCACGTCCACGACGAGCCAGGCGTTGTCCAGCAGGACCGTGCCCGCGATCGCCAGCGGCACGACGTAGGGAGCCGTGGGCGCGGCAGAACCGAGGCCGAGGTCGTGCCAGCCCTCGAGATAGAGCCCCCACCACGACGAGCCGGACCCCGGGGCGGGGAGCAGGGCACCGCCGGAGAGGTATCCACTCCCCAGCAGTCCGCGAGCGCCGACGAGTGCGAGCAGGACGAGAGCGGTGAAGAGGCCTGCCGTCGGGCTTCTCAGCAGCCGGGCGATCAGCCCCGAGTCTGCGGGAAGGTCCTGGGCCTCAGCCGGGACCGGACCGGTCTCAGCGCCGGCGGCGCGAGCGCTCCTGCGGGCAGAGGAGACGTCGGAGGCCGAGAGCACCAGGGCCATCGCCAGGTCGGAGAGGAAGTCGAGCCCGTGCCGGTAGGGAAGCCAGAATGGTGCCAGCAGGTGGCGCACCTCGCGCGCCGGGACCTTCGCCGTACGTCGCCGCGCGACCCGCCCCGCCAGGATGCGGTCGGGACGCAGGTAGGTCGAGGCGAGTGCGACCAGCTCGTCGAGGGCTTCACCGGGCGCGCGGACGAGCAGCAGTCCCAGCGCGCGGAGCATGCTCCCGAAGAAGAGCCTCACCGCGAGGAAGGGCAGCGCGACCGCGGAGCAGTTCGCGAGCAGGGTGTAGAGGGCTGCCCGACGCTCGCCACGCCGGTGGTTCCCCGTCAGAGGCGTACGACGCACACCGCGGGCCGCCGCCTCGACGTGGAAGACCACCGCCTCGGGCACCACCATCGTGCGGTGGCCGGCCCGGGCAGCCCGCCACCCGAGGTCGAGGTCGTTTCCATAGATAGGGAGACGACGGTCGAAGCCGCCGAGCTCGTCGAGCACGTCGCGACGGATCAGCATGCCCGCCGAGCCCACCGCGAGCACCTCGCGGGTCTGGTCGTGCTGGCCCTGGTCGTACTCCCCCCGCTCGAGCCCGGTCTCGCGGCGACCGGTGCCGCTCATGGTGATGCCGACCTCGAGGAGGCGGCGCAGAGAGGGCCACTCGCGCAGCTTGGGGCCGAGGACGGAGATCGAGGGCCGGGCGGCTGCCGCCTCGAGAAGCCGCTCCAACGCGTCGGGGGCCGGGCGGCTGTCGTCGTGGAGGAGCCACACCCACTCCGTCTCGTCGGCCCCTCCGGAGCCGGGACGGGTAGGCACGTGGTCGAGGCCGAGCGTGACCGCTCGGGGGAAGGAGGTGTTCGCGCGAGCCCCGATGACCGACTCCCCGCCGATGCTCTGGGTGAGGATGTCGACGCTCGCGTCGCTGCTGCCGGTGTCGACGGCGAGCACGCGGTCAGGGGGACGGGTCTGCTCGCCGAGGCCTTCCAGCACCGCTGGTAGCCATCGAGCGCCGTTGTGGCTGACCAGAAGCGCTGTAACCCTCACGGCGCCCCACCCTAACCGTGGGCCAAGGAGCGCCGAGAACCCCGTCGGGTCAGTTGCGTTGCACAACCAAGACGGGCCGGTTGCCGCCCGGAAACGCGACGGGCAGCGCGGCTCTCACCACACTGCCCGTCCGCTTGTCAGACCGCTCGTTTCTTGAGCTTGCGGCGTTCGCGTTCGGAGAGCCCGCCCCAGATGCCGAACCTCTCGTCGTGCTGGAGTGCGTACTCAAGGCACTCGTTGCGCACGTCGCAGGTCAGGCACACCCGCTTGGCCTCCCTCGTCGAGCCGCCCTTCTCCGGGAAGAACGCCTCCGGGTCGGTCTGCGCGCACAGGGCACGCTCCTGCCAACCCAGTTCTTCGGCGTCCCCGTCGAGCACGTAGAGCTCTCTCACGGCATTCCGCCCTTCGACCCGTGAGATCCTTTCGCAGGACCCCCATTTGACTACCTGTGCTGTCGTCCAGCACTGGTTCCTGACGCTAGTGGAAATCACTTCGCGGCGTGACCGAAATGAAGAACACTGTTGAAATTACATGCCTGTCGCAGACACGAAGTCAAGCCCACATCTGCTATATAGCCCGACCCGCCCAGGAGATGACCCAGACGTGCCATTGCGTTGGAAGTGCGCCCCGTGATTACCCCTGAGAACCCCCAGCAAACCCCCCGTTTTCGGACACCTTCCTCGCCGTCGGAGACGGCGTCGAAGGTGGTCGTGCTCTCGGGCGGAATAGGCGGCGCCCGGTTCATCGGCGGCCTACTGCACCACCACAGCGCCATCGGCAGCCCCGCCGAGGTCACGGTCGTGGCGAACACCGCAGATGACATCTGGCTGCACGGCCTCAAGATCTGCCCCGACCTCGACACCGTCATGTACACGCTGGGCGGCGGCATCGACACCGAGCGCGGGTGGGGGCGCACGCACGAGACGTGGAGCGTCAAGGAGGAGCTCGAGGCGTACGGTGTCGAGCCCACGTGGTTCGGGCTCGGCGACCGCGACCTGGCCACCCATCTGGTGCGCACCGAGATGCTCGAGGCCGGCTACCCGCTCTCCGCGGTGACCGCTGCGCTGTGCGAGCGATGGCGCCCGGGAGTGACCCTGCTGCCGATGAGCGACGACCGGGTCGAGACCCATGTCGCCGTGGACGACGAAGACTCGGCCTCGGGACAACGGGTCGTCCACTTCCAGGAGTACTGGGTGCGCCTGCGAGCGGAGGTGCCCGCCCGCGCGGTCGTCGCGGTCGGCATCGACGAGGCCCGGCCCGCCCCCGGGGTGCTCGAGGCGATCGCCGAGGCGGACATCGTGGTCCTTCCCCCCTCCAACCCGGTCGTCTCGATCGGGACCATCCTGGGAGTCCCCGGGATCCACGACGCGCTCCGCGAGACGCGGGCCCCCGTCGTCGGCCTCTCCCCCATCGTCGCCGGGACCCATGTCCGCGGCATGGCTGCCCAGATGCTCGCCGCGATCGGGGTGGAGACCAGCGCCGCCGCCGTCGCGGAGCACTACGGCGCGAGACACAGCGGCGGCGTGATCGACGGCTGGCTGGTCGACGTACGCGACGGGGAGGAGGTGGCGCGCGTGGAGGCCGCGGGGATCGCCTGCCGAGCCGTGCCGCTCATGATGACCGACCCGGACGCGACGGCGGCCATGGTGCGCGAGGCCTACTCCCTTGCCGCCTCCACCGATCGTGCGGGCGAGGCACGGTGATCACCTGCTACCCCGTCACCGGGGTCGGCGAGGTGAAGGAGGGCGACGACCTCGCTCGCGTGCTGGCCTCCGCGGCCGACCTTCACGACGGCGACGTCCTGGTGGTGACGAGCAAGATCGTGAGCAAGGCAGAAGGACGCGTCGTGCGTGGGGACAAGGCCGCGGCGCTCACGACGGAGTCCGAGCGGGTCGTCGCGCGGCGCGGCCCGACGACGATCGTGCGCACGCACCACGGCCTGGTCATGGCGGCGGCCGGCATCGACGCCTCCAACACCGAGCCCGGGACGCTCGTCCTGCTACCGCGAGACCCGGACTCCTCGGCGCGTGCCCTGCGGGAGGCGATCGCGGCCGACGGCGGCCCCAACGTCGGTGTGCTGGTCAGCGACACCTCCGGTCGCGCCTGGCGCAACGGCCAGACCGACATCGCCATCGGCGCGGCGGGGGTCGCCGTGCTCGACGACCATGCCGGACGTCGCGACGGCTACGGAAACCTGCTCGCGGTCACGGCACCGGCCGTCGCCGACGAGGCCACCGCGGCAGCCGACCTGGTCACCGGCAAGCTGAGCCGGTTGCCCGCCGCCGTTCTCCGGGGCCTCGACCGCCTGGTCCTCCCCCGTGGCTCGCACGGCCCCGGCGCCGCGTCGTTGGTGCGCCCCGAAGCACAGGACATGTTCGGGCTCGGCAGCCGTGAGGCTGTGCAGCACGCGCTCGCGCGCGATGACTCGCACGGCTTCGGCCAACCAGCACCCGCCGCCGAGCTGCTCGAGGTCTTCGGCCGGGTCGTGCCCGAGGGAAGGGCAGCTCTCGAGGGAGGCGACGATGCGGTGGCGCTGTCCCTTCCGTCCTCCATCGAGCTTGGCGAGCGGCGGCTCGGCGCCCTCGAGGAGCGTGCGCGCGCGGTGGCCTTCTCCCTCGGCTGGGAGTCGCCACACGCCACGGCGGCCGTCGACGACGGTCCCGTGCTCCGGTTCGTCCCGATCGCTCCGTAGACTTCGCACAGCGTTCCCAACCCTGCAGAGAAAGTCGGTGTCGTGGCCAAGGCGAGCAAGAACCAGGACCGTCGTGCTGTCCTCGAGCAGATGCGTCGCGAGCAGCAGGCGGCGGAGAAGAAGCGCACCGCGATGATCATCGCCGGCGCCGGCCTGGTCGGGCTGCTCATCATCGGCGCCGCGGCGTACCCCTTGATCTCGGACACGCTCACCCAGAGCGAGCTGGCCAAGAAGGAGCTCGCCGCCCTGGGCGCCTCGGCCGAGGCCGCGGGCTGCACGGACGTCCAGGCCAAGGAGGCGACCGGCTCGGCCGATCACCGCGAGCCTGGCTCCGACCTCCCGTACGTCGACTCCCCGCCGGCGACGGGACCGCACTACCCCACGTGGGCAGACATCTCGCGCAAGTTCTACACCGCCCAGGAGCGCCCCGACCTCGGGCTGCTCGTGCACAATCTCGAGCACGGCTACAACATCCTCTGGTACGACGAGACCATCGCCGATGACGCCGAGAAGGTCGCCGACGTCGAGGCCATCGCTCGCAAGTTCGAGGGGACGGACTTCGAGGACAAGTTCATCGCGGCGCCGTGGACGGCCGAGGACGGTGAGCCCTTCCCCGACGGCGCCCACGTCGCTCTGACCCACTGGTCCATGGGCGGCACCAACGGCAACCCCGAGGGTCAGCACGGCATCACGCAGTACTGCGAAGCGCCTAGCGGCGAGGCCGTGGCCGAGTTCGTCGAGCAGTACCCCTACACCGACTCCCCCGAGCCCGGAGCCATGTGACCCTCACGGGTGTGGGGGCACGAGGATCAGTGGGCAGGCGATGAAGGACTTCGCGACCCTGTTGGTGCTCGGCTTCACCTCGGCTCTCGTGCCGATCCTCAACATCGAGGCCTACCTCGCGGTCCGCGCTGCGGTCTCCGACGTCGGCTCGGTGTGGACACTCTCCTTCGTGGCGGCCGTGGGGCAGATGGGCGGCAAGCTGATCTGGTACCGGATCGGTCTCTCATCGCTCGGCTGGGGGTGGGTACGCCGGAAGGTCGAGACGCCGAAGGCTCAGGCAAGGCTCGAGCTGTGGCGGGCGCGGACCCACGACCGTCCCGTCGCCGCGGGATGTCTCGTCTTCGCGTCCGCGCTCGTGGGTCTCCCCCCGTTCGCGGTCCTCGCCGTGGTCGCGGGCCAGCTCAAGATGAACCTGGCATTGTTCATCACGCTCGGACTGGCGGGTCGTTGGCTGCGCTTCGTGACGGTGCTCGGCGGCGTCTCGTGGCTCGGGGGATCCGGCCTGTTCTGATCGCCGGCCCGGGATGCGCGACGTACCGTGGACGGGGTCATGCCTCGCATCCTCGCTGCGCTGACCGCCTCCTTCGCGGTCGCCTTGTTCGCGGGCTGTGGCGCCTCGACCGGCCCGGTCGAGGGGTCCCGCCCCGAGGTGGAGTCCGGCCCGAGAACGGCGTCGGACCACGAGTCGCTGTCGCCTTCGCCGGCGCCCACCACACCGAGGGCACGCTCTGCCGAGCCCGCCTCACCCGCGAAGAACGGCGGACTCGCGTCGGATGGAAGACCCCGGCGCGCTCGTCTGAGCATCCCGGCCATCGGCGTGCGCGCGCTTCGGGTCGTTCCGTACGCCGGGTCTCCGGACGACGCCCCCGGCACGCGGATCCAGGACGGCGGGGTCGCTGCCAGCCCGCACGGTCGCGACGGCGGCGTGGGTCCGGGAGGTATCGGCAACTACCTCGTGACCGCACACCGGACCTCGTCCACGAGGGCGTTCGCGGACCTGCCCAGCCTGCGCCGCGGCGATCGCGTCCACGTCGCAGCCGCCGGAACCCGGTACACCTACCGCATCGAAGCCACGCGGAGCACGTCCTTCAGGTCCGCAAGGTCGCTCGCGCGCCAGTCCGCCGCCGTGCCCGGCCACCCCGGTCGTCGACCCACGAGCGCGATGATCACGCTGTCGACGTGCGCGACGCCCGAGGACCACGCCCGTGGCAACTACTGGGCCGACGAGTTCGGCAACCCCGAGCACCGCATCGACAAGATCGGCGTCCTGGTCGCCGCCCGGCCACGTCAGGACGCAGGCTAGACGTTCACCGCGCAGTCGATCCGCACGTCCTCGAGGCGGCCACCGGCCCCCACCGTGGCCTCATCACCCAAGGTGACCTCGTGCAGGTGCGCCGAGCGGCCGACGACTGCCGAGGGGCCGACCACCGAGTCCACCACCACGGCGTCCTCCCCCACGACCGCGCCGTTCATCACGACGCTTCCCGAGATCGTCGCGCCGCGCCCGACCCAGGCGCCGGCGTCCACGAGTGAGCCTCCCTCGAGCTTGGCGGTCGGGTCGACGACGGCACCCTCGAGCACGCGGGCCTCAGCCGGCTCTGCCTTCACCGCGGGGCTGGACGCGACCCCGAGAACGAGGTCCCGGGAGGCGACGACCAGCGCCGCCGGCGTACCCACGTCCCGCCAGTAGCCCGTGTCGACGAAGCCGACGACGAGGCGCCCCGCCTCCACGAGCTCGGGGAACGTCTGGCGCTCCACGGAGACGACCTGGCCGGGTGGGATCTCGTCGATCACCCGGCGACGGAAGACGTAGCAGCCGGCGTTGATCTGGTTGGTCACCGGGGTCTCCGACTTCTCCATGAAGCCGGTGACCCGGCCGGACTCGTCGGTGGGCACGCAGCCGAACGCGCGCGCGTCCGGCACCTCGACGAGGTGGAGCGAGACGTCGACCTTCCGGCCGTCACGTTCGGTCTCGAAGTCGTCGAGCTGGCGGCGCAGGTCGTGCCCGGAAAGGATGTCGCCGTTGAGGATCACCACGGCTCCGTCGGGGTCGTCGCGCAGGCTGCCGGCGACGTTGCGGATGGCTCCGGCGGTGCCGAGCGGCTCCTCCTCCTGCACGTAGTCCAGCCTCACGCCCCATCGGCTCCCGTCGCCGAGGACCGGCTCGAACAGCTCCGCGCGGTACGACGTCGCCAGCACGACGTGGTCCACGCCGGCCTCGGCCAGCCGGGCGATCTGATGCTCGAGGAACGGCACACCGCCAACGTTGAGAAGGTGCTTGGGGTGTCGCGCGGTGAGGGGCAGGAGACGGGTCCCGAATCCCCCGGCGACGATGACGGCCTCTGCATGGTGCGACATGCAGGCATCCTGTCATTGCGTAGTCTGCTCCAGATGAGCAACTCCCCCATCCAGGCGACCTTCGCCGACCTCCTCGCGACCTCCCTGCGTGCTGACGCTGCCCGGCCCTTCGTCACCTTCTACGACGACCGAACCGGTGAGCGCGTCGAGCTGTCGGTGACGACGTACGCCAACTGGGTGGCCAAGACCGCGAGCCTCGTGCAGGACGAGCTCGACGTGGAGCGGGGTGGCCTCGTGCTGGTCGACCTGCCCACCCACTGGCTCGGCGCGGTCTGGCTCGGCGCCGCCTGGAGCGGCGGCCTGTCGGTCACCACCGACGCCGCCCTCGCCGAGCAGGCCGACCTGGTCGTGTGCGGCCCCGCCGGCGTCGAGAGGTACGCCGCACACGCTGACTCGGTCCCCGTGGTCGCTCTGTCCCTTCGTCCGCTCGGCGCGCGCTTCGCGGAGCCGCTTCCCACGGGCGTCGTCGACTACGGCGCGGTCGTGCTCGCCCAGCCGGACGTCTTCGTGCCGCTGGACCCGCCCGGGGCCGACGACGAGGCGTGGCGGGACTCCGACGGCACCCGCAGCCAGGGCGAGCTGCTTGCCGAGGTCCAGGCCGCGCCACTGCTCGAGGAGGGCGGCCGGCTGCTGACCGACCTGAACCCGTCAACGGCCGAGGGCGTCGCGACCCTGCTCTCCCCGCTGCTCAGGTCAGGCGGCGCGGTGTGGGTCGCCAATCCCGACGAGGACAGCTGGGCCAAGCGCCACGACGAGGAACGGGCGACCGCTCAGCTGCGTGCCGCCCGCTCCTCGTGACGCGTGCTCAGCTGCTCAGGTCGTAAGCGCCGAAGCCGACGCCGATCAGCCTCCGGACGCCGAAGCCCTTCCTCGTACCGGGGAGCAGCCACAGCTTCCCGGTCGCGCGCTCGCGGGCGATCACGTCGGGGCGGCTGTCGCCGGTGGCGTCGCCGACCGACTGGAGCCAGTCGTAGCCGTTGGTTCCCTTGCCGACGGTCGTCGGGTTGAGCAGGCCGCCAGGGCCGTTGCCGCGGTAGAGCAGCAGCGCGCCGTCGCCTCGACGGAGCAGGCTGTCGGGCGAACCATCGGCGTCCCACAGACCAAGGCCGGTGTGACGGTCGGACTTGATGGCGGAGTGAGCGACGAAGCTCGGCAGGAAGCCACCGGCACCGTCGCCCGGGTAGATACGCATCGCCATTCCGGCCGGCTGTCCCATCAGGTCGGGGTGGCCGTCGCCGGTGATGTCGCCGACCGCGGCGAGCAGGCCGACCTTGCGCCAACCGCGGGCTGCCACCACAGGGGGCGCCCATCCTCCGGAACCGTTGCCCAGCCGCAGGTCCATGCGTCCGAGTGGCGTGCGGGTCATGATGTCGCCGAAGCCGTCACCGTTCCAGTCGCCGACGTTGAGGATCAGGTTTGCGGCCCTGAGCCTGAGACCCGTGTCGGTGACGGCCTCGATGTTCTTGGCGCCGTTGTTCGGGAAGACGACGAGGGCTCCCCTGGCGTTGCGGCCGATCAGATCGGCTCCGGCTTCGCCGGCGAGCTGACCGGCGGCAGCGATGTAGTTGAGACGGCCGAGGTTGCGGAACGGCCCCAGCCGTTCGCGGAGGCCACCGGCACCGTCTCCCTCGTGCACGAAGACGTTGCGCGACTTGTTGACCTTCACCACCAGGTCGGGGTTGCCGTCGTTCGTCACGTCGCCCGCACCCGAGATCAGACTGAAGTTCCCCCAGCTTCCGGGGAGTCGGACCGGCGCGCCGAGCCTCGGCCGGGTGCCTCCCGGAACGAGCCAGAGCCTGCCCCTCTTGCGCCCGACCAGGTCGTTGCGGCCGTCACCGTCGAAGTCTCCGACGGCAGCGGTGAGCCCGTAGCCGCCCCAGTCGCGTGAGAGCAGCCTGCGCCGGGTGAAACCGCCCTTCCCGTTGCCCGGGTAGACCCAGAGGTTGCTGGTACCTGCCACCCGAGCCACGAGGTCGGCGTTGCCGTCGCCGGTCATGTCCATGGCTCCGACGAGCTGGTCGACGTTCGCGAACCGCGTCGTCCGGAGCACCGGCGCCCCGAGCGTCGCCTGCGCCGTTCCGGGGTAGAGCGAGGTGACCTTGGTGGAGGCGTTGCGGCCGACGACGTCAGGGATGCCGTCGCCGGTGAGGTCACGCGATGCCGCGATCAGGTCCATGCCCTTCCACCCGGAGGCCGCCCGCCGTCCGCGCTGGAAGTTCGTCTGCCCACCGGTGCGGACCATCGAGACCCGCCTGGTCGCTTCGTCACGCACGACCAGGTCGGGCCAGGGAGAGCCGGCCAGGTTCGCCGACCGCGTCCTCGCGGTGAAGGGGGCTTGGTACTGCACGGCCAGGGACCGGATCTGCCCCAGCTGGGCGTAGAGGTAACGCCCCGGGCAGGCGGTGGAGCCGGCGTCGCGGTGGCCGTTGATCGCCGGGAAGTACTGCTTGCCGACCCACTGCTTCGCTGACGACGCGGAGACCCCGTGCAGGGACAGCTTCCAGGCGAACAGCCGGCCGTAGGCGTCGAGCATCGCTGAAGAGGGCTTGGCCGTGTCGAAGTTCCCGAGCGCCGACATCGCGAAGGAGTACTCGTTGTAACCGAGGGTGTGTGCACCTACGACAGGACGGTCGACCCCTCCGTACCGGCCCTCCCAGATCCGGCCGAAGCGGTCGACGACGAAGTTGTAGCCGATGTCACTCCAGCCCTTGGACCTCGTGTGGTACGCGTAGATCCCGCGAAGGAGTGCGGGCACCTGTGCTCGGGTGTAGTCGTTCGCGTTCACCGTGTGGTGGACGAAGCCTGCATGGACTTCGTAGTAGCTGAGTGAGGACCTGTCACGCATGCTCTCGTCGGCTCCCCATTGGGCACGCGAGAAGATCTGCGGCTTCGGGGTGATGCCGACCTCGCCTGTCAGGACCCCGTCGGGCTCGCTTCCGTCCTCAGGGACCTCCAGCTCGGTGGCCGGGTCCGCAGTGGTGCCGGTGTCCGTCGTACCCGTGGTGGCCGAGGAAAGTGTGAGGTCGTCCTCCTCCGTGAGGGCAGCAGTGTCGATCGCCGGCGCCTGGCGTGTCGGGTCCGGGGTCTCTCGGGGATCCACCACTGCGAGCGTTGCCCCGGCCGGCGCCTTGCCGTCGGCCGTCTCGATCTTCACCTGGACCTCGTCGACATCGCCCACGATGATCGGGTCGGTCCCCGGGCGGGCGTTGCGAGCCTCGGCGCTGTCCGGGTCCGGACCGTGGTCGTCGTGGTACTCGATCGTCTGCCAGTCGCTCCACTCGCCGCCCTCGAGGCTGCGAACGGAGACCGAGACCTCGTCCTCGTCGACGCTCTGACCCGCGTCCCAGGTCACGCCGACCGTGGCGAACCCGCCGACCTCGGTGGGGCTGCTCAGCGCAGCCAGGTCGGCGGCCGCGTTCCGCTGCGCTGCCGGTCGCCGCGTGAGAGCCTGGAGCCCGGCACGCTCGACGCCCTTGATGGGCACCTCGGTGACCTCGGGCTCGACCGGCTCGGACGCCACGAGGGCGACGGCGGGAACCGAAGCCCCGGGCCGCTCCGCCGTCTCGGGGGTCGGGCCGACGATGTTCAGGGACTGGACCCCCACAGCGGGCGCGGCGAGCGCAGCCACCGCCCCGAGCACCAGGACCTGCTGGCAGACGGTGACGAAACGGCCTTTGTTCTCGGGCATACCGGGAGCTCCCAGGGTTCTCGGTGAGTCACAGGAGAACCAAGTTTCACACCCGTTACACCCCACTGACCCAGGTTCCTGGTAACTACAGACATGTAATTTCCAGGCGCCGCGTGATCTGGCCCGTGCTGGTCTCGGAAAGGTCTCGGGGAGATCTCGCTACAGTCTCGACCAGGGGGTTCAGACGTCCGCACCGAGGTCGTCGTCGTCCTGGTCGGGACCCTCGGTGTCGTCGTACTTCAGGAAGTGGATGCCGTCTGCGACCGGTCCGTCGAAGCCGAGCCTTCCGTCGACGAGCACGAGCGCGCGTTCGCACATCTTCCGCACCGACCCCGGGGCGTGGCTGACGTAGAACAGCGTCCGCCCCTCCTTCTTGATCTCCTCCATGCGCGCGAGGCACTTGCGCTTGAAGGGCCGGTCACCCACGGACAGCGCCTCGTCCGCGAGGAAGATGTCCGACTCGGCGAACGCCGCGACGGCAAACCCCAGCCGGGCGCTCATGCCCGAGGAGTAGTGACCGACGGGGGTCTCGAGGAACTTGCCGATCGAGGCGAAGTCGACGATCTGGTCGAACTTGCGCTTGGTCTCGGCCTCGTTCATCCCGAGGATCGCGGCGTTGAGGAAGATGTTCTCGCGACCGGTGAGCTGGGGGTGGAAGCCCGCACCTGCGGCGATCAGGCCCGCGATCCGGCCACGGGTGAGCACGCTGCCCTCGTCGGGGCGCATCACGCCCGAGATCAGCTTGAGCAGGGTGCTCTTGCCGGAGCCGTTGAGACCCATCAGGCCGATGGACTCACCTTGTTCGACGGTGAACGAGACGTCGTTGACCGCGAGGAAGCTGTCGCTGAGCTTCTGCCCTCGCATGGCCGCGATCGACATCTGCTTGATGGTGCGGGTGTACTGCATCGTGAAGCGCTTGCTGGCGTTCTCCACAACGATCGAACGGGTCATCAGAGGCGCTCCGCGAACTTGGCCTCGAGGCGGGTGAACAACATCTGGGCGAGAGCCAGCCACAGCAGGCAGACGACCAGGATGACCGCCCCGCGGGCGAGCAGGAAGTCGGGCTGGATGGCGGGATACGGCGCATCAGGGCCGACCGTCGGCACCCAGAACAGCTGCTGGAAGAGGATCACCGAGTTGGCGATCGGGTTCGCGAGGTAGACCTGCTCGGCCCAGGTGCCGCCGAAGAGGCCCGCGATCCGGTCGTAGGGGTAGATCATCGGCACCGACCAGGTGACGAAGATGGTGAACGTCTGCACGATGTTGGAGAAGTCCCGGAAGAACACGTTGGCCGCGCTGAACACCAGCGCCAGCGCCATCCCGAACACCGCGATGATCGTGAACCCGAGCAGCCCGGCCGCGAAGTCGTACGGCGTCGGCGCCCAGCCCGCGACCAGCACGCCCACGAGCAGGATCAGCATCTGCGGGAACGTGTGGTACGCGGAGACCAGCATCGACGCGACCGGGAACATCTCCCGGGGCAGGCTGAGCTTCTGGATCAGCCCCCTGTTCTGCACGATGCTGCGCGTCCCCGCGGAGAACGTCTCGGTGAAGTAGTGCACCATCACCATCCCCGCGAACACGTGGACCGCGAAGTTCTCCATCCCCCGGGTGAGCCCGAAGACGTACCCGATGACGAAGTAGTAGGCGCAGAACCGGACCGCGGGCCGCACGTAGGACCACAGCAGGCCGAGCACCGAGCCCTGGTAGCGGGCCCGGAGCTCCTTGCGGACCAGCAGCCGGAGCAGGTAGCGCTGCCGGAAGACGTTGTGCAGCCCGCCGCTGTCACCCGGCGGGACGAGAGGTGCGTCGGGGACCCGGTTGGGGTCCACCACGTGCGTGGTCACTCGTCGACGCCACCGCTGACGAGAGCCTGCCCTTCGGTGAAGTGCGGCTTGAGCTTGTTCTCGAACATCGACAGCGCAGACCCGATCGCCATGTGCATGTCGAGGTACTTGTAGGTGCCCAGCCGGCCACCGAAGAGCACCATCGGCTCCTGCTTCGCCAGCTCGCGGTACTTGAGCAGCTTCTCGCGGTCCTCGGCGGTGTTGATCGGGTAGTAGGGCTCGTCGCCCTCCTCGGCGAACCGGGAGTACTCGTGCACGATCACGGTCTTGCCGGGCAGGTAGGTCCGCTCGGGGTGGAAGTGCTTGAACTCGTGGATCCGGGTGAACGGCACGTCCTGGTCGTTGTAGTTCATCACCGAGGTGCCCTGGAAGTCGTCGACGTCCTTGACCTCGGCCTCCAGGTCGACCGTCCGCCAGGACAGCCGCCCCTCGCTGTTCCCGAAGTACTCGTCGACGGGGCCGGTGTAGACGATCGGCACGTTGCCGACGAACTCGTCGCGGACGTCGAAGAAGTCGGTGTCCAGCCGGACCTCGATGTTGGGATGGTCGGCCATCTTCGTCAGCCAGGCCGTGTAGCCGTCGACGGGAAGACCCTCGTAGTCGTCGTTGAAGTAGCGGTTGTTGAAGGTGTAGCGGACCGGGAGCCTCGTGATGATGTCCGGGCTCAGCTCCTTCGGGTC
>DATICF010000076.1:0-62242 GCA_035456965.1 Nocardioidaceae bacterium | reverse complement strand
CCGCCACCGTTCTCGCCGCCGCCACCGTTGCCGCCACCGTTCTCGCTGCCGCCACCGTTCTCGCTGCCGCCACCGTTGCCGCCACCGTTCTCGCCGCCGCCACCGTTGCCGCCACCGTTCTCGCTGCCGCCACCGTTGCCGCCGCCGTTCTCGCTGCCGCCACCGTTGCCGCCGCCGTTCTCGCTGCCGCCACCGTTGCCCTGACCCGTGGCCGAGCCAGCCGCAGGCACGCCGGTGTCGGTGGGGCTCGACGTACCAGCAGGGGCGGGTGCCTCGGCCGGCTGCGGTTCCACCGTCGTACCCGGCGGGGTCGACTCGGGAGAAGTCTCCGTGTGAGCCTTCTCCGCGACCCCGGAGGCCTCGTCGGCCGCCTGGCCGGCGTTCTCGGCACCCACGGACCCTGAGGCTGCCTTGTCGTTCGGCACTCCACCGGCATCGGCCATGGCGGACCCGTTGAAACCGAGCGCCAGGAAGATCGCGAGACCCGCTGCTGCAAGTCGTGACGCGTTGCTTGCCGCGATCCGGGACTTGTGTGCTGCTCTTACTTCTGAGGCGTGCGAGCGCGCGCCAGTGTGCATCGACATGATGACTAGCTCCCCCCAGCCCCCTCGGGCCAGATTCTTGTGAACCGGCCCCCCAGCCGGCTGTGGAGCTTCCCCAAGCTCCACGTTTCCCAGATTCGAGGCTAACGGTGCATCCCTGCGAAAGTGGACAAATGAATGGATGAAGACGTGCACTTTCGCATCATTTTGCTTTTGGTCACCGACCAGCGCCGCCGTTCACGCGGCAAGGCACCGACAGAGCGCGCCGATACGGCGGGAGCGTCAGCTCCTCGCGGAGGCCTCCTCGACAGGCACGTCCGCGGTGCTTGTCGTGGGATGCGAGGCGAGCCCGTGCCTGTCGAACTTCTGGCCGGTGGCGAGACCTCCGAGGTAGACCGCGACGATCGCGATCAGTGCGCCGGCGACGTCGTCGGCGATGTAGTGCCAGCCGAAGTAGATCGTGGAGATCACGGTCAGCCCGAAGAAGACCCAAATGCCCCAGCGGATCCAGGCGTGGCGGACGGTGTAGTGGGCGACGAGGGCGGCCACCAGCGTGATCGCCACGTGCAGAGACGCGAAGCCCGCGACGCTCTGCACGCCGTCGGACCCGAACGGGTCGAAGCGGACCTCGGATCGCCCGTAGAACAAAGAGTCCTGAAGCTGGGTGACGCCGGTGTGCTCGAGCCCGGAGTAGAGCCACACGTAGTAGAAGGCCGGGCCCAGCGACGGGATCGCGTAGTAGCTCGCGGTGCCGAGCGCCCAGGCCAGGCACTGGGCGGTGACGTACCAGTATCCGAAGCTGATGTTGCGCGACCACACCAGCCAGGCCGTGACCGAGATCGGGACGAACGGCAAGAAGATCAGGTAGATGAACGAGAGGATGTGGGCGGTGACTCCCTCTCCGAGCACGGTGTGCAGGAAGATCGCCGGATCGCCGCCGAAGAAGATCGCCTCGTCGACGGCCTTGAGCAGCGGGTCCTGGGTCCCCTCGCGGATGAACGGCAGGTAGTTCTTGAGGTTCCGGTAGCCGACGTAGGTGACGTAGAAGCTGACCAGCCCGATCACCACGAGGCTGATCCGCTCACGGGTCCAGTGCTCGCGGATGATGGTCTCCGCCTCGGAGCGGAACTGGGCCAGCCTGCCGCGAGAGCGCCACAGCGAACGGGGTACGACGTCGGCGAGGAAGGCACCCAGCACGAGCAGGGGCAGGCGGATCCACGCCGGACCGAGGAACCCCTCGGGGTCACGCAGCGGAAGGCCGAGCGACTGGCCGACGACGACGGCGAGCAGCCCCGTCATCACCGCGACTCCCACCAGGAGCCCATACGCCCGCCGCTTCACAAGCGCGGAGTCTAACGAACTGCCGGGTCTTCCCTTCGGGCAGGAGCGGGCTCCGGAAGTACGGCGGTGCGCCCCATGTCAACACGCAGCCGAACGTCGTGGTCGATCCGGACGTCGGTGTCCTGGGGAGCGACCGCATGCATCTCCCCGAGCCCCTCGACGAGCACCCGCAGGCGTACGACGTCGGGGGTGAGTGTCGCCGAGAGCACGCGGCCGCCCAGCCTTCCGACCTCGTCGACGCGCAGCGCAGAACGGCGCAGGGCGATGGCCCCCACCGACTCGACGTCCTCGTGGTCGCCGGCCCGGGCGAGCAGCCTTGCCGCATCCCCCTCGAGGATCGTCGGGTAGCCCAGGAGGAGCGCCGCCTCCCCGCTCACCGGGAAGCGCCACACCTCGTCGAGGGTCCCGGCCTGGAGGATCCGCCCGGCCTGCATCACCGCGACCCGGTCCGCCACGGTCCACACCTCGTCGTGGTCGTGGGTCACGAGAAGGGCGGTCGTGCCGGCTCTCCCGAGGATCCCTCGCAGGTCGCCAGCGAGGCGCTCACGCAGCTCGCGGTCGAGCGCGGACAACGGCTCGTCGAGTAGGAGCAGGCGTGGGTCGGCGGCCAGCGACCGGGCGAGGGCGACCCGTTGCCGCTCGCCGCCCGAGAGCTCGACGGGAAGGCGGTCCCCGTGCCCGGGAAGGCCGACGAGGTCGAGCAGGCTCGCAACACGGGTCGCCACCGAGGCCTTCGGGGTACCGCGCAGGCGCAGCGCGTAGCCGACGTTCGCAGCCACGCTCTGGTGCGGGAACAGCTGCCCGTCCTGGAACATCAGCGCGAAGCCCCGCTTGTGCGTCGGGGTCCCCGCGAGGTCCTGGCCGTCGAAGGCAACCGTGCCCGAGCTGAGCGCCTCGAGCCCGGCGATGGCCCGCAGCAGCGTCGACTTGCCGCAGCCCGAGGGGCCGAGCACGGCCAGCACCTCACCGGTGGGCAGATCCAACGACACGTCGTCCACGGCTGTGACGCCGTCGAAGCGAACGGTCAGGTTGCGCACGGTGAGCATGTCAGAACGATCCCATCGATCCGACGCGGAGGCGCTCCACGACCCCCATCACCGACACGGTGACCACACCGAGCACGACCGAAGCCGCCAGGGCCGTGCCGAAGTTCTCCGCACCCGGCCGCGAGATCAGCTGGTAGATCACGACTGGAAGGGTGGGCCGGTCGGACCTGGCCAGGAAGCTCGTCGCCCCGAACTCGCCGAGCGAGACGGCGAAGGCGAGGCCCGCTGCCGCCAGGGCCGGTCGCCACGCGAGCGGAAGGTCGACCACCAGCAGCGACCGCAGGGGTGACGCGCCGAGTGTCGCTGCGGCCTGACGCTGTCGCGGGTCGATCGAGCGCAGGACCGGGACGAGGGTCCGCACGACGAGCGGGAGTGCGACCATCGCCTGGGCGATCGGGACGAGCAGCGGCGAGGAGCGCAGGTCCAGCGGCGGCTCGTCGAGGGTGATCAGGAAGCCGAAGCCGATGGTGACCGCCGAGACTCCGAGCGGCAGCATGAACAGCCCGTCCAGGACGGCCTTGCCGCGCCGCTGCGCGTGACCTCGGGCCGGCCGCGAGACGAGGAAGGCGACGGTGAGGCCCAGCGCCAGCGCCAGGAGGGTGGCGTCCACGGCGATGCGTAGGGAGTTCTCCAGGGCAGTCCACACCGGGACCAGGAGCGCAGTGCCCTCGCCCGTCGTACCCAGGCTCCGGTAGTTGGCCAGGCCCCAGCCGTCGCCTACACGGAGGGAACGGGTCACCAGCGTGAGCAGCGGCGCTCCGAGGAAGAGCACCACCAGCCCCGTGACGGTCAGGGCGGGGAGGTCGCGCCGCCCCGGTCGACGAGCACTCGATCGAGCCCCGGACCGCTCCAGTGCCGTGGCGCGCCCACCGCGCGTTCGACCGGCGAGCAGGAGGAGTACGACGACCGCGAAGAGCTGTACGACGGACAGCACCGCCGCCGCGCGAAGGTCCAGGAACTGTGTGGTGAGGATGTAGATCTCGGTCTCGACCGTCCCGTAGCGGAGACCCCCGAGGGTCAGCACCACGCCGAACGCCGTGGAGCAGAAGAGGAACACGACCGTCGCGGCCGAGACGATCCCCGGTTTGAGGGCCGGCAGGGTCACCGTGCGGAGAACCTGCCAGGGTGTCGCGCCCAGGGCTGCGGCGGCATCCTCGCGCCTTCGGTCGAGGCCCTCCCACAGCCCGCCGACGGTGCGCACGACCACGGCGAGGTTGAAGAAGATGAGGGCGGCGAGGATCGCGACCGGGGTGCCGTCGAGACCGAGGAACCCGAACGGGCCGGCGGGTGCGAACAGCGTCCTGAACGCCACCCCGACGACCACCGTCGGCAGGACGAACGGCATCACGACCAGTGCCCGGAGAGACTGCCGCCCGGGGAAGTCGAGCCGGTACAACGCGTAGGCGACCGGGACCCCGAGCACGACCGTGACCGCCGTCGCGGTCAGCGAGGCCCAGGCGGTGAACCACAGCACCCGCTGCACCCGGGGGCGGGAGAGCGTCTGGCTCAGCGAGGAGAGGTCGAGCGAGCCGTCGACCCAGAAGCCCTGGGCGAGCATGCCGGAGAGCGGCAGCAGGAAGAAGACGCCGAGGAACGCGACCGGGACCACCGCGAGTGCGACCGTCCCGAGCCGCAGACCCCAGTTGCCTCTCACCGGGTCGTGATCTCCCCCCACGTCGTCAGCCACTCGTCACGGTTCGCAGCGATCGCGGCCGGGGCGACGCTCAGCGGGTTCTCGGGGGTCGCTGCAAAGCGGGACCACAGCGCGGGAAGCTCGACGGAATCGACGACCGGGAAGACGTACATGTTGTCGGGCAGCGCCTGCTGGAAGGTGTCCGTGAGCATGAAGTCGACGAGTGCCTTGGCACCCTCGGGGTTCGAGGCGCCCTCGAGGACTCCGGCGTACTCCACCTGGCGGAAGCAGGTGTCGAGCAGCGCGCTCGTCGTGGGCTCGTCGGCGCCCTCGGGGATCGTGAACGGCGGCGAGGAGGCGTAGGACAGCACGATCGGCCGGTCGCCACCGCCACCGCCCGCCGTGAAGTCGACGGTGTAGGCGTCGGTCCATCCGGCGGTGACCCGGGTGTCGTTCGCCATCAGGTCCTCCCAGTAGTCCTGCCAGCCGTCCTCGCCGTACTCCGCGATGGTGGCGAGCAGGAACGCCAGCCCGGGCGAGGAGGTGGTGGCGCCGGGGGTGACGAACAGGCCCTTGTACGCCGGGTCGACCAGGTCGTCGAGGGTCTTCGGGGGCTCCAGGCCTTGCTTCTCGAACCACGCGTCGTCGACGTTGACGCACACGTCGCCGTAGTCGACCGGGGTGAGCGCGGCCGCGCCTGCCTCGTCGGGCATCTCGAACTGCTCGCTCGAGGCAGGCTGGTCCGAGGGCTGGTAGTCCTCGAAGACACCCTCCTCGACCGCGCGGGAGGCGAAGGTGTTGTCGACGCCGTAGACCGCGTCGGCGACCGGGTCCCCCTTGGTGAGCACGAGCTTGTTGGTCAGGGCGCCCGCGTCGCCGGAGGCCTGGACGGTGACCTCGTAGCCGGTCTCCCGGGTGAACTCGGCGAGCACCTCCTTCGGCACCGACCACGACTCGTGGGTGGCGAGGACGACCTTGTTATCGGTCGTGCCGTCGGCTGCCTCACCGGAGTCGACCTCCGACGTACCCCCGAGCGAGCAGGCGCTGGCCGCGAGGGCGAGCAGGGCGATGGATGCCAGGCGTGCTCCTGCGCGACGCCGTGGCCTCGACGTTATGGACATACGGGTCTCCCGAATGTTGCAGGGAGGGGATCGCAAAGCGATCGAGACTCGACTTCCTTCGCCGGTGCTAACCGGATCAGGTTCGAGGGTCTGCGGCCGTTCCGCACTCTCAGCGCCGGGTGGCGCTCCCCTGTCGTTCTGCGGCCAGGCTACACCTGTGTACGACGGCCCGCGCCCCCGCGGTACGACGGTCGGGGCCGGTGCGCCGGGTAGCCTCCCGGCAGGATCCGACGAGGCACGAGGAGGCGATCTTGACGAGCCTGCGCCACCAGGTCCTGGCGACTCTGATCTCGAAGTTCCGCGGGGCCGGCGAGGTCACCGACCCCGAGCAGGCCAGGGCGGAGAAGCTCGCCGCTCAGGCCAGGGCCACGGGTGAGCCACCCCGGCTGTGGACCCGGGGACTCGAGGTGGGCCGCATCGACGGGCACGACTTCCCGGTCCACGACGTGCGCGTGGCGGGCACGTCCCCGCAGCGAACGCTGTTCTACCTCCACGGAGGCGGCTACGTATCCGGACTCGACAGCGCGCACTGGCGCTACGTCGACCGGCTGGCGCGTCGGTTCGACCTACGGGTGGTGCTGCCGGACTACCCGCTGGCACCGAACCACTCGTGGCGCGACTCGCACGAGTCGATGGTGAAGCTGTTCGAGCAGGTCGCGATCGAGTCGCCCCGGGGAGTCGTCCTCGCGGGCGACTCGGCGGGGGGCGGCTACGCACTCTCGGTGGCCCAGCAGGTGGCGACGCGGCCGGGGCCCCAGCCGACGGACCTGGTCCTCATCGCGCCCTGGGTCGACCTGACCGGCAAGACACCGGGCATCGAGGAGGCCGCAGCCCGTGACTCCTGGCTGAGGCTGTCCCGGCTGCGGCTGTACGGCCAGTGGTGGGCCGGCGGCGACGACCTGGAGCGTCCGGAGGTCAGCCCGCTGAACGGGGACCTCTCGCGGCTGCCCCGGGCCTTGATGTGGTGCGGCACCCGCGACCTGCTCCAGCCGCAGTGCCGGCTGCTCGCCGACCGGGCCGCCAGCCAGGGCTGGGACCTGACCTACGTCGAGGAGCCGGGCCTGATCCATGTGTACCCGCTGATGCCGATCCCCGAGGCCCGGCGGGCGATGGCCGAGCTCACCGACTTCCTCGGCTGAGCAGGCTCGCGGCCTGCTGCGTTCGTTCCCCGTGGACGGGCTGGGGCGGCGGGCCGTCGGCTACCTGACGCCCACACGCCCGCCGGCTGAGGCGGCTCCGAGCCAGCTGTGCGGGTTGCCGGCCCAGCACCACCCGAGCCGGGGCGCACCCTTGCTGACCCAGAAGCTGGGGACCCGCTTGTTCTGGGCACGCGACCCGAGCGCCTGGAAGGCGTTGTGGCTCGTGAAGACGTCGGGGAAGTGGGTCACCAGCGCGACCCCCTCGTCGACCGTCAGGGGGGTCCGTCCCGCGGCGCGGATCTTGGGGAGGGCGTCGTCCGGGCTGACGCCAAGGGTGTCCCGGCCGGTGTCGACGTCGAGGAGCAGGTACACCCGGTCGTCGGGAACGGCGAGGTCCTCGAGCGGCTGGTAGCCGGAGAGCTCCGCCTCCATGTCGGTCCAGCCGGCCTTCCCCCGGACCGACCAGCGGGCGACGGCGTCGACCGTGGCGACGAGGCTGCTCCTGACGACGAGGAGGAAGGGGATCCGGTCGTCCGCAGCGGAGTCGGTCGGGTCGGGCCCGGTCGCCTCGATGACGGCCACCTGCTCCCGCAGGGGCTCGACGAGTGCGTCGAAGTCGGCCGGGGCGAGCCCGGCGAGCGCCGGGTAGCCGAGGCCGTGGAGGTCCTGGATCTGCCGGTCGAGCTCGTGCTGGGACATGGGCACCGTCCTTCCGGCGTGGTACAACGTCCGGCCGGTGTCGATGGTTCCGCAGGGGGACGGCCGGTGAGGTCCCTCATGGATCACAATGGCCGCGTGACCCGGATCCGCACCGCTTCCTTCGACGAGCTCGACCCGCGCACGGCGTACCTGTTGTGGCAGCTTCGCGAACGGGTTTTCGTCGTGGAGCAGGAGTGCGCCTACCTCGACCTCGACGGCCGCGACCTGGAGCCGGCGACCCGGCACGTGTGGGTCGACGAGGGCGGTCTGCCCGTGGCCTACCTCCGCGTGCTCGAGGACGACGAAGGGATGCGGATCGGCAGGGTTCTGGTCGATCAGGGCAGTCGCGGTCGCGGGCTGGCGGAGGAGCTGATGAAGGCGGCTCTCGACGTCGTCGACGGTCGTCGGTGCCGACTGGACGCGCAGTCCTACCTCGTCGGTTGGTACGGCCGGCTCGGCTTCGAGCCGTGCGGCGAGGAGTTCCTCGAGGACGGCATCCCGCACGTCCCGATGCAGCTGGCTCAGTCGAGGGAACGTCCCGCGTAGCGCACGATGTCGTCTGCCTCGGAGCGGACGATCCGCCCCTGCGCGGCAAGCAGGTCGAGATGGGTGGAGGCCTCGAGCGTTGCGAGCGTGGCGTTGAAGAAGTCGAGATCGCGTAGGTGCCGGTGGTGGCGTGTCCAGGGCAGCTCGTGCGCCACGTCGTACGCCGTCTCGAAGCCGGACTCGACTGCCTCGAGACACAGGCGCAGGCGCTCGTCGTGGTGCTCGAGGAGCTCGTCGATGCGCGCGTGGGAGCTCTCGGTCACCGGCCCGTGCGCAGGGAGGAGCCTCATGTCCGGAAGCGCTCGCACCTTCGCCAACGAGGAGAGGAAGTCGCCGAGAGGCAGCTCGGCGTACTGCGGCTCGAAGCCCACAGACGGGGTGATCGTCGGCAGCACGTGGTCGCCCGCGAACAGCAGCCCGTCAGCGAGGTCCGCGAAGACGTAGTGACCCTGGGTGTGGCCCGGCGTGGAGACCGCCTCGAGCTCACGGCCGGCCACGTCGAGGGTGAGGTCTGCCGCCAGCCACTCGTCGGGGTACTCCCACTTCGAGAGGTCGGGCCGCTCCGCGTGCATCAGGCTCACCCACGACTCGGCGAGCTTCGCGGCCCCGGAACGACGCAGCTTGACCTCGGTCGGGTCGACGGCTTCGGGGTCTCGGAGCAGGTCGAGGGTCGGCTTGTCGCCCACCCCGAGGCTCACGTGCGAACCGAACTCGCGGCGTACGACGGAGGCCTGGGTGTAGTGGTCACGGTGCACGTGCGTGACGAGGAAGCGGGTGATGTCGCCGACTGCGTAGCCGATCGACGCGAGGGAGGATTCGAGCCGCCGGCGTGACTCCTCGATCGCCCAGCCGCCGTCGATGAGCACGAGGCCTTGCTCGGTCTCGAGGGCGTAGACGTTGACCGCGCGCAGCCCGTCCATGGGAAGCGGCAGCGGGATCCGGTGAATGCCGGGAGCGACCTCGTGGGCGCCCGGCTCGGTCCAGTGGGGTGCGTCCGTCACGGGGCCAGCCTCGCACCAGCGCCCGCCGGTGACCGGGGGCAGGTCCTCCACGCCCCGGCGACAGGGGATCGTCCTGAGATCAGGCGAAGGCTGCGACCCGGACCGTGAACCCTTCGGGTCCGCGCTGGAAGTCGAGCAGGTCGCACAGCTGGCGAGCCGCCCAGAGCCCGAGTCCCTCGGAGGGGTCGCGCGGTCGTGCGTAGCCGAGCAGGGGGTCGTCGATGCCGGGGCCCTGGTCGGACACTGTGCACACGACCGTGTCGTCGGTCGCCCAGAGCTTGAGAACGACGGGCGGCCGACCGTGCTTGTGAGCGTTGGCGACGACCTCGCCGACCGCCGCGACGAGGTCGTCGACCGTCTGTGCGGGCAGCGACGTGAACATGGTCGCGGCGTAGACCTCCATCCTGAGGTCCGTCAGCTCCTCCTCGGGCTGCAGGACCATGCGCGGCGGGGACGCCTGGAGCGGATGGGGCGGGGTGACCAGCCCATCCTCCAGGACGAGCCGCTCGGGAGCGAGGTAGTCGTCGTTGCGGTGCCACCCGTCCGGCTCGACCAGACCTGTGTGGGCTCGCTTCATCGCGTCGATGATCTCCTCGGAGACCTTCGAGGTGTCGTAGGGGCACAGGGTCTGGAAGGGGAAGTCTGCGAAGACGCGGTTGACGGCCGCCTCATAGCGCAGCCACTCCTGCCAGGGCAGTGGGCTGTTTTCGAAGTCGACGAAACCGATGGCTCGGTATCCGAGCGCGCCGGTGGCCAGCCCCCGCTCCATGGTGCGGCGGTAGTCGTCGAGGGCGGCCGCGGGGGTGCTGTAGACGGGGCCCTCGGCGAAGACCACCTGGTCCTCACCCGAGAACATCGCGCTCAGCAGGGAGGTCACAGGATCGGTGCCGGTGTTCACCAGGACCATCTCGCCCTGCTCGACTCCCCCGCGGACGAAGGAGGCCGCCGCCGCGGCGAGCGTGGACTCGTCGTCGTAGAAGATCGCGTCGTGCTGCAGCTGCCGTTGCACTTGGCTGTACACGGACATCTCCCGGGGTCTGAGGAAGCGAGGCAGGCATCAAGTGTTACCCAGCCGCCCGGGGGCTAGCCGGGTGGATTGGGGCTGTCTGGACAGGGTCGGTCGGCGTCCTCGTCGGCCCCACAGCGCGTCGTGGAGGGGATCTTGGGCATGCACCGGTCGCAGTGGTGCGGGTCGAAGAACTGCCTGTTCGTCGCACATTCGGGTGACCAGGCCGGGCTCGCGGAGCAGTCCGCGCCCTCGACCTACCGCGCGTCCACCCGGCGCGCGACAGCGGCAGCGAGCTGCTCACCCCACCTTCTGGCACGCTCGACCTCGCCCTCCACGAGCGGCCCGGCAACGTCCTCGACCCAGAAGCTCTCCGGCTTCTGGAACGTGCTGTAGCCCTGCTTGCGCAAGCCCTTGGCGGCGGCCTTCGCGGCGGAGCCGGGCATGCGCCGGGCCTTGGTGACCCTGGTGTCGAAGGTCGCAACCCTCTCCGAGTGAGGCCCCTTGTGCAGGTGCTCGATCCACTCGCGGATACCCGCGTCGGCGGAGACCGCCTTGGCGCCCTGGCGGACCGCCTCCTCCCTGGTGTTCTGGCGTGGCATCGAGAACGCGTGCGTCGGTCCTCCGACGACAACCAGGTCGACGAGCTCGTCCAGAGGGGCCGGCGCCTTGCTCGCCTCGACGAGCTCGACGGCCAGCTCGGTCCGGAGTCCGTCGGCCACCGCCTCTGCGATCTGCTTGGTGTCGCCGAACATCGACTCGTAGACGACCAGCGCCCTCATGGCTCCTGCCTCTCCTGTGACTCGCCGGCGCCCGGCGTCGGACCCGCTCCGGTCGTCGCGCCCTCGGTCTGCGCAGTGTCTTCGGTCGACGTACGACGCCCGACGGTCAGCGCGATGATCAGGAGCACGATCGCCGCCACGACGAGGATGCCGCCGACCACGAGCAGTCCGACGACGACGCCCCAGAGCACCGGCACCTCGGCCCCGACCGACACGTCAGCGGCGACGTTGGAGCTGGCGTCGGCGTTCATCAGCACGACCGTCCAGTCGCCTTCCGCCGGCGCCCAGGTCAGGGTCTGCTCGCCCGTACCGCTGGCGGTGGCGACCCAGATGTCGGCGATCCCGGCGTCGCCCGGCGGCACCTCGGGAGCGCCTCCCTCGTTCTGGCGGTACTCCGGGGTCGCCTCACCCGGCGTCCCCTCGAAGTTGAGCAGGGTGGTGTGCTCGACGCCGGCGAGGTACGCCGCCGCGTCGACCGACCGGGCGACGCCCACGAAGATCTCCCCGCCGCCTGCGCCGGTGGCCTCCACGGTGACGTCACCGAGCAGCTGCTGCGGCACCCAGTCGGCCGACGCACCCGCGTCGATCGTCAGGGGCTGCGAGGCGATGGCGTAGCCGGCTGAGCTCACGGTCTCGGTCGGGCTCATCAAGAAGCCGGCGTCGTTGCGCAACGTGGCACCGGCCACGCCGAGCGTCGCGCCGCCGGCCATGAGCGCGCCACCCACGAGGAAGAGCAGGCTGGCCAGCACCACGCTGAGCACGCGGCCCGGCCCCCACCTCAGTCCTCCGCCTCCGGGCGCCTGCGGGCCTGTCTCGGTCGGGGCGGCGCCGCGGGTCTCGGTCGGGGCCGTGCTCCCCGCTGCGGGCGGAGCCGGCGCCGGTCCTGCGGCAGGTACCGCGACCCGCGCCGCAACCGGGTCCGCCCCGCCCATGTCGAGACGGAACGGTGGGTACTCGTCGGTCATCAGCCCGGCGTAGGCTGCGACCCGGATCACCCAGCGGTTGAGGCCCAGCACCAGGTCGTACATCTGCTGCGGGTAGCGCCCCGTGAACAGCAAGATGACCGCCGCGAAGAACACGAGCAGACCGATGAGGCCGCTCCCCCAGGTCCACTGCGCGCCGTCACCCTGGGTGGTGTCCCAGGCGACGTACACGCCGCTTCCGGCGAGGAAGCCGACGACGAGGTAGTGCGGGATGGCGAGCAGCCACCACTTCACCAGCACCAGGCCGCGCGAGAGGTGCTCGGGGTAGTCCACGGTCAGGTGGGCCGGGTAGTCCGGTGTCTCGGCGAGCGTGAACGGTGGGTACCGGTCCGTGGCGAGAGCCCCGTAGGTGTAGTACGCCACGCGCCAGGACCAGCGCAGCACCCCGACGTTGAAGTCGAAGATCGCTCGGGGGTAGCGGCCTGTGAACAGGATCGCGAAGAAGGCGCCCACGCTGAGCACGAAGAAGGCCAGCCACAAGAAGGCCAGCACCACGTAGTGGGGTATTGCGAGGAGCCACTTCACCAACCAGAGCCACCGGCTCAGGTGGCTGGTGTCGAGAGTGGCGTTGACATGGACGGGATAGACGGGCGAGCTCATGTGGGTTCCCTCCAAGACGCACGAGTCTTGATTCCAGGGCACAGCAGGCGCCGGGTCCGAAATAGGTGCGGAGGTCATCGCGGCAGGGACCTTGATCCCGACCCGGACATAAGGCCGACAACGGGGACACCTGCCTCAGGTCGACATACCCCCGGGGGTAGGACCTTCGCCTCTGAGACCGCCGCCCAGCGCTTCCTAGCGTGGAAGCAGAGACCAGAGCAATGGAGGATGCCGTGAGGAACCTGCTCATCCTGGGCGCCGGAACCGCCGGGACGATGATCGCGAACAAGCTGCGCAAGCGTCTGCCCCGCGAGGACTGGCAGATCACGATCGTCGACCGCGACGACCGTCACCACTACCAGCCCGGCTACCTCTTCATGCCCTTCGGCACCTACACCGAGAAGCAGGTGGTCCGCTCACGGCACGCGTTCCTGCCCGACGGCGTCGACTTCGTCATCGCCGACATCGACCAGGTCGACCCCGAGGCGAGCACAGTGGCTCTCACCGACGGGCGCAACCTCCCCTACGACTACCTGGTCATCGCGACCGGGACCACGCCGCGACCCGACGAGACCCCCGGCATGCTCGGCCCCGAGTGGCGCAAGAGCATCTTCGACTTCTACACGCTGGAAGGCTCGGCGGCGCTCGCGAAGACTCTCGAGCACTTCGACCGCGGCAGGCTCGTCGTCCACGTCACCGAGATGCCGATCAAGTGCCCGGTGGCGCCGCTGGAGTTCGTCTTCCTCGCCGAGGCGTGGCTGCGCGGACGCGGCGTGCGGGACCGGGTCGAGCTCACCTACGTCACCCCGCTCCCCGGAGCCTTCACCAAGCCGGCGGCATCGGAGCACCTCGGCTCCATGCTCGACGAGCGCAAGATCGCGCTCGAGGCCGACTTCATGGTGGAGAGCATCGACAACGAGGCCAAGACACTGGTGTCGTACGACGAGCGCGAGATCCCCTTCGACCTTCTGGTGACCGTGCCGTTGAACATGGGCGCGGACTTCGTGGCCCGTTCGGGCATGGGAGACGAGCTCAACTACGTCCCGGTCGACAAGCACACCCTGCAGTCGAAGAAGTACGCCAACGTCTTCGCCGTGGGCGACGCCTCCGACATCCCCGCGTCCAAGGCCGGCTCGGTCGCCCACTTCGCCGTGGACATCTTCGTGCACAACTTCCTCGAGCTGATCGAGGGGCGCCCGATGACGGAGTCCTTCGACGGCCACGCCAACTGCTTCGTCGAGTCCGGCGACGGCAAGGGCCTGCTCATCGACTTCAACTACGACACCGAGCCGCTCCCGGGCAGGTTCCCCCTCCCCAAGGTGGGGCCGCTCGACCTGCTCAAGGAGTCGCGCGCCAACCATCTCGGCAAGCTCGCCTTCCGCCACATCTACTGGAACGTGCTGCTGCCCGGGCGCCCCATGCCGATCCCGACCCACATGTCGATGGCCGGGAAGGTCACCACCAGCGAGAACAAGGAGAAGTAACGATGCCCGTCACCACCATTGAAGGTCACCAGATCCACGTCGACGACGAAGGGTTCATGACCGAGTACGACGAGTGGAGCGAGGACCTCAGCAAGGTCCTGGCCGCTCAGATCGGCATCGACCTGTCCGACGAGCACTGGCAGGCGATCCGGTTCCTGCGCTCGGACTTCGCCGAGCAGGGCGAGACCGCGACACTGCGCCGGGTCAGCGTCCAGGGCGGCATCCCGACCAAGCGGCTCTTCCAGCTCTTCCCCAAGAAGCCCGCCAAGAAGATGGCCTATATCGCCGGCCTGCCCAAGCCTCAGGGCTGCGTGTGAGACCGGGCGAGAGGAGAGAGACCGACATGACCGAGACCGTCACCACCCCCGTCGTCCCGTCGTTCGACACGGAGGCCACCGACCGCAAGCTCGCCATCATCTGCTCCAAGGGCAGCCTGGACATGGCCTACCCGGGGCTGATCCTCGCGAACGCCGCACTGGGTGAGGGCGTCGAGACGCACCTGTTCTTCACCTTCTGGGGCTTCGACATGATCAACAAGAAGACCATGGACGACCTGAAGTTCACCCCGCTCGGCAACCCCGCAACACACATGCCACAGGGCCTCGGCGGCCTCCCTGGCGTCACGCACATGGCCACCTCGCGGCTGAAGAAGTCGATCGCGGAGCTCGACGTACCCGAGGTCCCGGAGTTCCTCGAGCAGATCGTCGCCTCCGGCGGTCACCTGTGGGCCTGCCGGATGTCGGCAGACATGAACCACCTGACCGAGGAGGACCTCTACGACGAGGTCGAGGGCATCATCAGCGCGGGTGAGTTCATCGAGATGACCGAGGGCGCCCAGCTGCTCTTCATCTGACCCTCCAGACCCCGGACCGGGCCGCTGCCTCCCCTGACGGCCGCCCGGTCCGGTGCGATTTGTTGTCGACAAGTCCCCTGTCAACATTTTGCAGAGGTACGGGGGTCGGTCGCGTTAGCGTCTCGACGCCGGGAAAGGCAGTGGGGGATCTTCCCGACCGGGCATGATGGACGCGGTGGTCACGGGGGTGCACCGCGTCCATCAGTTCTTTTCAGGCCCGAGCCAGGAGTACGACGGTGGCGAACCAACGTCGACGGGGACGCCCGCCCGGGCTGGTCACCGACCTGACCCCGGTGGACAGCCTGGCCCTCGACTCCGACCTGCGCATCGGCTGGCTGCTACGCAGCTGGCGGCTGAGCCTCGCCCCGGAGAGCAACGCCCGTTCCTTCGCCGTGACCCTGACCAACGTCGGCCGGTCCGCCGACGCGAGCCGGGTCAGCCGCTGGGAGACCGGTCGCCTGCCCGTCCCCTTCGACCTGATCGCGGCCTACGAGGAGGCCCTGGGACTGCCCCGCGGTGCCCTGGTGGCGCTGGCGATGACCACACGCAAGCTGTCGCGCCCCAGCGCCGAGCTGAAGGACGTGCTCGACCCCCGCCACGTCGACGTGCACCGGTTCCAGGAAGCGCTCGACGTCGCACTCGACGGCAGGCCGAGCGGCGGCGACTGGCTGGACATCGCCAGCTACGTGGCCACCCATGCCGACCACACCGTGCTGCCGACCGCGGTGTGGCGGGACCTGGTGGGTCGCCTGGTACACGAGCTCGGGATCTCGGTCGGCGCCGCCTACGCGACCCGCAACCAGGCCGCCCTCCTGCTCAGCCTTCACCACAGGGCCGGGCGGGAGATCGTTGCCTGCGTCGGGCAACGGGTGACCGGCAGCGAGTCCCGAATCGTCGCCGACGCGATCCTGCTCCTGCACCACACCGAGGACCCCCGTGCCGGGGACCTGGTCATCCGGCTGCTCGACCATGCCGACGAGGCCATCCGCAACGCCGCCATCTTCGTTGCCGGCGCCAAGCTGTCCAGCGGCCACTTCGACTCTGACCAGCTCGCCGCCCTCGAGCGCACCGTCGTGACTCTCGCCCACCGGCGCGGGCTGGGGGTGGGCGGACTCTTCGGAGGGCTGACCGACCTGGTGGAGCTGCTCCCCGCCGAGGCGGCCGACCGGGTGCGACGAGGCGCGTCCGTGCCGGCCGGACCCCGACCGCGACCACCCGCGCAGGCCACGCAGGCGCGGGTCGTCTTCGCGCGGGTGGCTCGTGCGGTCGCGCGCCCGGACGACCAGCCCGAGGAGCCGATGCTCGAGCGTCTCGTCGAGGAGGTGCTCACCCACAAGGTCGCCGAGCGCCGGCTCCAGGCAGCGCTCAGCATCGCGATGTCGCCGTACCGCACGCAGGTGGCCGGCGGCGCGGCCCGCCTGCTCCACGACGGGCCGGAGGTCGACAGCGCCCTCCAGAACCGGTTGGTCATGCTGCTCACGGTGGTGGCGACGGAGGCGGAGCGCGGCCTCCTGCGCGACCTGGCCGAGGACCGCTCGTCACCGCACCACCGCGGCGCGCTCGTCGCGCTCGCGCACATCCCGCCGTCCGGCGTACCGGAGCCGGTCGACCTGTGGCCGCTGGACTCACCGGACGAGGTGGATCCGGAAACGCTGCGCGTCGCGGTCTACAACGCCGGTATGACCGGGCACCCGGTGCTGGCAAGGCTGGCCGACGACCCGCGACAGGAGGACTGGGTCAGGGTCGCCGCCCGCTGGTGGCTGCGGGAGGGGCCCGCGATCCACGAGCCGGCGCCGCTTCTGTGAGCGCAGCCTGTGTCAGACCAGCTCGGGGGCGTGCAGGTGCGCCAGTGCGAGCTCGCACTCAGCGACCTCGGCGATGCGCATCCCGGCCTCCTGCGCCTTGTCGCGCAGCTCCGCTGCCTTCGGGCGGGTGCGCTCCATCGCCTCGCGGCTGTCGAACGCCACGCTCACGACCGCGCGGCCCTTGGACCGGTTGACGAGAAGGCTGGCGCTGGCGAAGCCGTCGTACTGCTCGATGGGGGGCAGCAGCTGGGTCTTGTAGAAGTCGATCACGTCGTCCACCTTGTCTGGGTCGACCTCGATCCAGGTCGTGCGAACACAGGCGTCGGGGTTGGAGTTGTGCGCCCGGTGCATGGACCCGAGCTCCCACTCCTCCACCACCGAGCTCGTGGCGCCCATGATCTCCGCGGCGCGTTCGCGCAGCGGGATCACTGCGTTGCGGCTGGCGCTGATCGCACCCTCGGTCTCCCAGGAGGTCGTGGCGATGGCCTTGCCGCTTTGTCGGTCGACGATCAGGGACATGCCCAGGCAGCCGTTCATCTCGCGGACCGCCGGCCAGACCTCGTCGCGTACATAGGCGATCCCGTTGTCGATGGCGGACGGGTCGCACATCAGCGTGCTGGTGCGTGCGTACACAGCATTTGCCTCCTCCCAGGCAGCGCCCGGGTGGCGCCACCCACTCTTTTCACATTCCTCTTGCCCGAGTGGCGTGGCAACGTTGTCCAGACGTAGCGGTCCCCCGCGCGCACGACGCTCGGGGAGCGTACGACGGTCAGCGGACGACGTACGACGGTCAGCGGACGACGTACGACGCTCAGCGCAGCGTGCGCTTGTGGACCCGGGCCTCCCAGGGGGCGAGCGTGATCCCGGCGGCCGAGCCGGTCGGGTCGGGGACGTCCTGATCGGCGGGGTCCACGTTGCTCAGAAGCAGCTCGGCCCGGGCCCACTCCTCGGCCTCCGGGACCGCGGCGACGACCTCGCGGCCGGTGAAGTTGCCGAGCACGAGCAGTTGTACGTCGTCGAGCGTGCGTGTGAACGCGTAGACGTCAGGGTCTCCCGGGAGCAGCATCGTGAAGTCGCCGTGGGCCACGACCGGCTCGCTGTGGCGCAGCTCGATGAGCCTGCGGTAGTGCGCGAGCACCGAGTCCGGGTCGTCGAGGGCAGCGGAGGCGTTGACCTCCTTGTGGTTGGGGTTGACCGCCATCCAGGGAGTGCCGGTGGTGAAGCCGGCGTGCAGGGAGTCGTCCCAGTGCATCGGGGTGCGCGCGTTGTCACGGCTCATCTTCCGCAAGGCCCGGAGGACCGGCTCCGGGTCGGCACCCCCGGCCACGGCGTGGTGGAAGTGGTTGACCGACTCGAGGTCGTGGAAGTCCTCGATGTCGCGGAACGGCGCGTTGGTCATCCCGAGCTCCTCGCCCTGGTAGACGTAAGGCGTCCCGCGGTGCAGGTGCAGCACGGTGCCGAGCATCTTCGCGCTCCGGACCCGATGCTCGCCGTCGTCGCCGAAGCGCGAGACCACCCGCGGCTGGTCGTGGTTGTTCCAGTACAGGCTGTTCCACCCCGCGTCGTGCAGACCCGCCTGCCAGCGACCCAGCGACGCCTTGAGGTCGCGGAGGTCGAGGGGCCGCACGTCCCACTTGCTGTCGCCCTGGTCGAGGTTGACGTGCTCGAACTGGAAGACCATGTCGACCTCGGCCCGGTCGGGGTCGGTGAACAGCATCGCCTCCTCGACCGTCACCCCCGGCATCTCGCCGACGGTCAGCAGCTCGGCGTCGCGGCCCTCGAAAACCTCGCGATGCATCTCCTGGAGGAACTCATGTATCCGCGGCCCGCAGGCGTAGAGGTCGAAGCCGTCGCCGTGCCGCTGACCGGGGTGGACGTGCCCGTCACGCAGCGGCAGGACCTTGGAGATCAGGTTGATGACGTCCATCCGGAAACCGTCGACGCCTCGGTCGAGCCACCAGCGCATCATCGCGTAGACAGCCTGGCGCACCTCGGGGTTCTCCCAGTTGAGGTCCGGCTGCTTGCGCGAGAACAGGTGGAGGAAGTACTCGCCCGTCGCCTCGTCGTACTCCCAGGCGGGGCCTGAGAAGAACGAGCCCCAGTTCGTAGGCTCCGCGCCCGGGCTGCCCGGCGTCATGCCCTCCCGGGCCGGGCGCCACCAGTACCAGTCCCGCTTCGGGTTGTCCTTGCTGCTGCGGGACTCCTGGAACCAGGCGTGCTCGTCGGAGGTGTGGTTGACCACGAGGTCCATCACGAGCTTCATCCCACGCTCGTGCACCCCGGCCAGCAGGGTGTCGAAGTCGTCGAGCGTCCCGAAGACTGGGTCGATGTCGCAGTAGTCGCTGATGTCGTAGCCGTTGTCGTCCTGCGGCGAGGGGTAGACCGGCGAGAGCCAGAGCACGTCCACACCGAGGTCGGCGAGGTAGTCCAGCCTGGAGGCGATCCCGGCGAGGTCACCGACTCCGTCGCCGTTCCCGTCCGCGAAGCTGCGTGGGTAGATCTGGTAGACCACGGCGCTGCGCCACCAGGGGTGCGCCGGGTCGTGGGACGGGTGCGACATCGCGGTCTCCCTCCGGAGGCGGTCAGCGGCCGACAGCGTAGCCCTGCATGCCGCGCGGGTTCGCGCCCGCCGACAGCACGCCCGTGTGCGGGTCCCGCGCGACTGCGCAGAGCCGACCGAGGCTCCAGGCACCGGCGACCGTCACGTCGTGCCCGCGGGCGGCCAGGTCGGTCCGCACACGCTCGGGCACCCGCTCCTCCACCACGACCCCGGCGGGCTCGACGACCCGCGGCCAGAACGAGCTCGGGAAGGCGGTCGTGTGGAAGGCCGGCGCGTCGATCGCCTCCTGCAGCGACCGGCCCGCGGCGATCGTGCGGAGCAGGAACAGCAGCTGCCACTGGTCCTGCTGGTCGCCTCCCGGGGAGCCGCAGGCCATCACGGGCTCGCCGTCGCGGTACACCAGCGTGGGGGTGAGAGTCGTGCGCGGGCGGCGGCCCGGCACCAGTGAGGACGCCAGCCCCTCCTCGAGCCAGAACATCTGCATCCGGCTGCCGAGGCAGAAGCCGAGCTCCGGGATCGTCGGCGAGCTCTGCAGCCACCCCCCGCTCGGGGTCGCCGAGATCATGTTGCCCCAGCGGTCGACCACGTCCACGTGGCAGGTGTCGCCCCGGGTCACCCCGTCCTTGCCGACGGTCGGCTCCCCCGTCGTCGCATCGGCGACCAGCTCCGTCGCGGGACGGTCGGTGACGTGTCGCGACATGCGCGGAGCGCGGCCGTCCGGGCTCCCAGGGCGCACCTCCCGCGATGCCTCGGGTCCGATCAGCGCGGCCCGCTGCGCGGCGTACTCCTGGGAGAGGAGGGTGGCGCTCGGGGTGTCGAAGCCGTCGCCGTACCAGGCCTCGCGGTCGGCGTAGGCGAGCTTCTGCGCCTCGATGATCTGGTGGACGCCGAGGGCGGCATCCGGGTCGAGCGCGTCGGGAGACCCGGACGCATCGAGGATGGCGAGGGTCTGGAGCAGGGCCGGCCCCTGGCCCCACGGACCGGTCTTGGCGACGGTGTGGCCGTGCCAGTCGAGGGTGAGTGCGTCCTCCCAGCTCGCCTCCCAGGCAGCCAGGTCGGAGCCACGGACGATGCCCTGCTGTGGCTCGCCGCCTGCGGTCGCGATCGGCCGCTGGGCGAACGCGTCGACTGCCTCGGCCACGAAGCCCTCGCGCCATGCGCGGCGGGCCTGGTCGATCTGGGTCTCGCGACTCCCACCGCCCGCCGCCCCCTCGGCCACCAGCAGCTCGAGGGTGGCGGCGTAGGCGGGGTTGCGGAAGAGCGAGTCGGGAGCGGGCGGGCGGCCATCGCGCAGCCACAGCCGGGCGGAGGTCGGCCAGTCCTTCTCGAAGAGCGGTTGTACGGCGGCGATGGTGTCGACCACCCGGGACACGAGCGGGTGGCCGTTGCGGGCGTAGCCGATGGCCGGCCCCAGCACGTCCTCCAGGCTGCGCGTGCCTCGGTCACGCAGCAGGAGCAGCCAGGCGTCCACGGCGCCAGGAACGGCCGCGGCGAGCGGACCGGACCCGGGGATCTTTTCCAGGCCCAGGGAGCGGTAGTACTCGATGGTCGCTGCGGCCGGCGCGACGCCCTGCCCGCACAGCACCTGCGGCGTGGGGTCCCCGGCCGTGCCGACGATCGCCGGCACCTCGCCACCGGGGCCGTTCAGGTGCGGCTCGACCAGGTGCAGCACGAAGCCCGCGCACACCGCCGCGTCGAACGCGTTGCCGCCGAGCTCGAGCTGCCGCATCGCCGCCTGCGAGGCAAGCCAGTGCGTGGAGGAGACCATGCCGAAGGTGCCCTGCAGGGTCGGTCGCGTCGTGAAGGTCATGGGTCAGGCATACCCTGCCCAGGAGCTGCAGACAAAGCGGACAGCCCACGACCACGAGTCAGAGACCGCGGGCGACCCGCCATGCGGCGAACGCCTGGCGGGAGGTCAGCGACGGCGTGAAGGGGAACTCCGCCTTGAGCCGGCCGTTGTCGAGCACCGGGCGGTAGCGCAGGAACCGGGTCTGCTCGGGGCCGTACTGCGTGAGGCGCAGCCCGTGGCCCACGGCGAGCACCACCCGCAGCAACGCCTCGGGCACCGCGAGCACGGGCCGGCCGAGCTCGGCCGCGATCTCGTCGACGGTCATCGCCCCGTCGCCGGCGACGTTGAACACCCCGGTCCGTCCACGGAGCACGGCCTGCACGAGGACCTCGACGAGGTCGGTGTCCCAGACGAAGACGAACGGCGAGTCCGACCCGCGGATCTTCAGCAGGCGCTGCCGCTCGAACAGTGCGGTGATCTGGTTGTCCACCGTCTCGCCGAGGACGGTGCCGATCCGCAGGATCGTCTGCCCCAGCTCCGGATGCCTCTCGCGATACTCCGCGAGCAGCTCCTCGACGAGCCGTTTGTGGTGGCTGTAGGCGAACTCCTCGTTCCCCCGCAGCGGCGTGTCCTCGCCGATCCAGGCGGGGTTGTCCGCGTGATAGCCGTACGCCGCACCGCTGGAGGAGATCACGACCTGTTTCACGTCGTTGGTCACGCATGCATCGAGCACGTTGCGGGTGCCCTCGACGTCGACCCTGTGGATGACCTCACGGGGCATGGACGGGTCGGGGTTCACGATCGCCGCGAGGTGTACGACGGTCGTGAAGCCGTGCTGCGTGACGGTCGCCCGGACCGCGTCGGCGTCCGTCACGTCGAGGCGGGCGTAGTCGACCCCGGCGACCCGCTCGACCGGGTCGCGCAGGTCCGAGCTGACCACGAGGTCGACCTCGTCCGCCTCGGCCAGGCGAGCCACGACCGACGTACCGATGAAGCCGGACCCGCCGGTGACCAGCACCCGCCTCACACGGTCACCCGTTCACGCACGCGCGTCTGCCGGGCCCACCAGGTGGCGACGGCGAGGCCGGCGATGATGTCCCAGATCCCCCACCACGCGGCGACGATCGCCATCCCGCCGAGTCCGTCGAAGAACGCGAACACGATGAGGAGCCCTAGGCCGGAGTTGCGGATGCCGACCTCGAAGGTCATCGCCCGGGTGCTGGGGCTGTCGAGGCGGGCGGTCCGCGCGATGGTGTACCCGAGAGCCAGCGCGAGCGCGTCGTGGAGGAACACCGCGACCAGCACGACCCCGATGTAGTCGACGAAGATCGACCAGTTGCCGGCGAGCCCGGCGACGATGAACGTGAGCAGGGCGAGCACGGCGACCCGCGACACGATCGGGTGCGCCTTCGCGGCGAACGTCGGGAACCGGGCCGAAATCGCCATGCCCAGCGCGAACGGCACCCCGATCACGAAGGCGATCTCGCCGAGCATCCCCCACGCGTCGAGGTCGAACTCGCGCAGCTGCTCCGACGCGGTCGGGTGGATGCTCGCCCAGAACGCCACGTTGAGCGGCATCAGGAAGATGGCGAGCACGTTGCCGACCGCGGTCATCGACACCGAGAGCGCGACGTCGCCGCGGGCCCGGTGGGTGAGGATGTTCGAGACGTTCCCTGGCGGGCAGGCGGCCACGAGGATCATCCCGAGCGCCACCGACGCGCGCACCTGCAGCAGGAGCGTCAGCACGAAGGTGATCGCCGGAAGCACGAGGAACTGCGCGGCGATCGCGACGGCCATCGCCCTGGGCTTGCCGAGTGCCCGCCGGAAGTCGGCCACCTTGGTGTCGAGGGCGATGCCGAGCATGATCCCCGCGAGCACCCAGCGCAGCAGGTCCAGCGAGCTCTCGTCGAAGTTCAGGACGACGCTGTCGATGTCACCCGCGGCCAGGAACGTCATACGGGGCTCACGATCCGGAGGTGCTCCTTCACCGCGCGGGTGTAGGCCTCCTTGTTGACGTAGTAGGGCATCCGGTCGAGCTGGCGGTACCTGTAGCCGCCGGAGAGGTCGGGACGCGGGCCGTGCACCCTGGCCCAGAGCTCGTCCGCGGCCGCCGGGTCCTCCTGCTGGGCCTTGATGAACGACGCGACGAGCTCGGCCTGGAGGTAGCGACCCTGCCAGCCGATCCCGGCGGCCTCGATCATCCCGAGCACGAAGAGGTTGCGGTGGTTCGGCGTGAAGACGTTGAGGTACAGGTCGGGCGCGTTGCGGACCCAGTTGAGGTGCTGCGGGTCGACGTACGGGTAGTGGAGCTTGTAGCCGGTGGCGAGCACGACCAGGTCGTACTCCCGGTGCGTCCCGTCCTTGAACTCGACGCAGTCTCCCGCGAACCGTGCGATGTCCCCGCGGACCTTGATGTCGCCGTGGCCGGCGTGGTGCAGCACGAGGGTGTTGAGGATCGGGTGGGACTCGTAGATCCGGTGGTCGGGCTTGATGAACCCGAACCGCGCCGGGTCACCGGTCAGCAGCCGCAGCAGGGTGCCGTCGACCTTCGTCTTCAGCCACGCGGGCAGCGGTCGCTCTCGCTGGTTCAAGGTGTCGGCCGGCTTGCCGAAGATGTACTTGGGGATGAAGTAGTAGCCGCTGCGCACACTCATGTCGACCGAGTCGGCGTAGTGCACCGCGTCGACCGCGATGTCGCAGCCCGAGTTGCCGGCACCGATGATCAGCACCCGCTTGTCCTCGAAGACCACGGGGTCCTTGTAGGTCGCGGTGTGCATGACCTCGCCGGTGAACTCACCGGGGAACGTCGGGATGCTCGGCTCGGACAGGGTGCCCGTGGCGATCACGACACCCCGGAACCGCTCGACGTACTCCACACCGTGGGAGTCGACGCTCGTGACCCGCCACAGCTCGCCGTCGGGCTCGACCCGCTCGACCCGGGTGCCGAAGCGGTAGTGCCGGGGCAAGTCGAACTCGTCGGCGAAGGCCTCGAAGTAGGCCTTCATGTGTCGGTGGTCGGGGTAGTCGGGGACGTCCTCGCGCATCGGGAACTCCGCGAAGGCGGTCGTGGTGCGCGAGGAGATCAGGTGCGCGGACATGTAGACGGTGCTGCGCGGGTTTTCGATGTCCCACAGGCCGCCGACGCCCGTGTGCGCCTCGAACCCAACGAAGTCGACCCCGGCCTTCGCAAGGTTTCGCGCCCCGGCGAGGCCGGCCGGCCCGGCGCCGATCAGCGCGTAGGAGTCCTCGGTGGTCGCGTCAGGCTTCGGCACCGGAGGATTGTTGCAGCCACACGCGCCGATCGGGAGCCTCGAGACCACGCCGTGAACATGTCGGGGCGGTAGTTCGTGACCAGACTGCTGTGCAGGAAGGGCTGCGGCAGCGGTTTGCTCACGAACTACCCCTCGAGGTCAGGTGGGGCGGGCACGACACGATGGTCTCGGCCGATCCGGGTCACAGGCCGGGGATCTCCGTCGCACCCGGCTCACCGACGCGGGGCTTGCGGGGCTGGCCGAGGAGGACGCGGTCTTGGACGGTGCCGGGGAGGACCGCCAGGGCGCGCGAGACCAGGCCGGTCCTGCGCGGCACGGTCACCCTCTCCCGCCCCCGGTCGATCGCTTCGACGATCCTGGCCGCCGCGTCGTCGGCCTCCAGAAGACCGGGCATGCGCATGGTGTTGCCGGCCGTCAGAGCAGTGCGGACGTAGCCCGGCGACATGGTCACGACACGCACGCCGTGCGGACGCAGCTCCGTGCGGAGACTCTCGAGGTACCTGATCAGCCCGCCCTTGCTGGCCGAGTAGGCGCCGTTGCCGGGGAGTCCGCGCCAGCCCGCCACGCTCGCGATGCCCACCAGCGTGCCGGTGCGTCGATCGCGCATAGGACTCACGAACGGGTGGAACGTCGTGGCCACCCCGAGGAGGTTGATCTCGAGCATCCGCCGCATCACCGCGAGGTCCTCGACAGCCGCCGTGTCGAAGCCACCGGCCACCCCGGCATTGGCGATCACGACGTCGGGGACGCCGAAGGCCGCGCACCAGTCCTCGGCGACCTCGAGCATCTGCTCGACGTCGGTCACGTCCGGGGTGTAGGCCCGAGCGCGGTCGGGAGCTGTCGCCCGGAGGTCGTCGAGCACCGCCTCGTCGCGTCCGAGCAGCGCGACCCGCGAACCCGCCCGGAGGTAGCGGGCCGCCACCGCCTTGCCGATGCCGCCGCAGGCGCCGGTGAGCAGGACGTCGGGAGGCGCGGTGGGACGAGACATGGGCTCACCGTAGAGGAGCGCCGACCCGGGCAGGACCGGACCGGCGCTCCTCAAGAGTTGTGTCAGCTGACGCTGACTGCGGTGTCGTCGATGACGAAGCTCGTCTGAGCCGTGAAGTCCTCGACGCCCGTGAACCGGATCGTCACGGTCCTGCCCTTGTAGCCGGAGAGGCTGAAGGACTTCTGCGTGTAGGTCGAGTTCGCGTTCAGGTTCGAGTACGTCGCCAGCGTGGACGTCGAGCCGCCGTCGATGACCTGCACCCTCAGCGTGTCGTAGGCGTAGCTGCTCGTGGTCTCAGCGGTGTCGATGCGCAGCCAGAACGACAGGGTCGCGCTCGTCGCGGTCGACGGGATCGTGACCGACTGCGACAGCGTGTCGGTGTGCGAGGAGCCGTAGCCGTTCAGCCACGCCTTCCACGAGCCCGACCGGGCCGGACGGCTGCTCGAGCTGGTGATCACGCCCGAGGTCGCTGCCCAGACCGTGTTGCCCGACTCGAAGCCGGGGTTGCCGAACAGGTTCCCGCTCGGCGGCGGGGGCGGCGTACCACCGTCGACGAGGGAGTAGAGGAGCTTGTTCGGCGATCCGCTGCCGACGTTGCTGATCACGTTGCTGGTCGCGCCGTTGACGATCGCGCTCGACACCGCGGAGGGCGAGGCGCTGGGGTTGTCGTCGAGGTACAGCGCCGCGACACCAGCGACGTGCGGGGTCGCCATCGACGTACCGTTGATGGTGTTGGTCGCGCTGTTGCTGGTGTTCCAGGCGGAGGTGATGCTCGAGCCCGGGGCGAACAGGTCGAGGCAGGAGCCGATGTTGGAGAAGCTCGACCGGGCGTCGCTGCTGGTGGTGGCGCCGACGGTCAGGGCCGGGCCCACACGCGACGGCGACCCGTTGCAGGCGTTCGCGCCGTTGTCGTTGCCGGCAGCGACCGCGTAGGTCACGCCCGCGTTGATGGAGTTCTGCACGGCGCTGTCGAGGGCGCTGGAGATCCCACCGCCGAGGCTCATGTTGGCGACCGCGGGACCACTCTTGTTGCCGGTCACCCAGTCGACGCCGGCGATGACGCCGCTGTTGGAGCCGCTGCCCGCGCAGTCGAGGACGCGCACCGGCTTGAAGGTGACCCCCTTGGCGACGCCGTACGTCGTGCCCCCGACCGTGCCCGCGACATGGGTGCCGTGGCCGTGGCAGTCGTTCGTGCCCTGCCCGTCGCTGATCGCGGTGTAGCCGCTGGCCACCCTGCCGGCGAACTCGTTGTGCGACGCGCGCATGCCGGTGTCGATGATGTAGGCCGTGACGCCGGTGCCGTTGGCGTTGTAGGTGTAGCTGCTGCTCAGCGGCAGGTTGCGCTGGTCGACGCGGTCCAGGCCCCAGGTCGGGTTGGTCTGGGTGGTGGAGAGCTCGACCTGCTGGTCGGCCTCGATGTAGGCGACGTTGGGGTTGCTGCGAAGAGCCTCGAGCGCCTGGGGTGGAAGCTTCGCCGCGAAGCCGCTGAGCGCGGTGTCGTAGGTGAACCGGATCTGGCCGCCCCGGTCCTTGGCCGTCTGCTTGGCGTTGCCGACCGCCTTCTTGGGCGCGTTCTGCTCCATGACGACGATGTACTCGCCACGGATCGAGTCGGGCTGGCCCTGCCCACGGACCGGAGCCTGGTCCGGCGACGCGACGGCGCTGGACATGGTGGCCGGCACCGTCAGCGCCGCGACCGCGCCGAGGACGGCTGCGGCCGCCAGGCGCGATGAGTGCTTCTTTGTCATAGGGGTCTCCATTGATCCCGAGCGCGCACGACCGCCTTGGTCGCGCGGTTCGTGACGCCAGATGTGACTCACGTCACGATGAGCAAGGAAGGTAGAGCCGTGTGAAGGCGACCCGCCATGACCACGCGGGTGCGTGTTTGAGCACTGCACGTTCCTGCAGAACCTGGAGACCGATCAGTCGCGCTCGAGCAGTCGGCGGCGACGGCGCGCAGCGCGGTCCCGCCTGAGCCGTGCGCCGCGCCGTGAACGCCGGGCGGCCGAGCGCGCCATGTCACCCGCGCCGATGAAGCCCGCGTCCGGGCCGAGAGCAGCCGCCACGATGGACGGCTCGGCGCGGTGGCCCCGGCCCACGAGCTGACGCGAGAACGCCTCACGAGTCGGCGCGAGCAGCAGCTCCCCCGCCTCGGAGACCCCGCCCCCGACGACGATGCACTCAGGGTCGAACGCCGCGGCCATGTTGGCCAGGCCGATACCGAACCACCGCCCCATGTCGGACAGCAGCTCGATGGCGAGCGGGTCGCCCTCCCGGGCGGCCTCGGTGATGAGCGGTCCGGTCAACCCACGTGCGTCAGGGCCCCCGATCTCGCGAAGCCGGTGGGCGACCGGCGAGTCGGTGAAGACCAGCTCGCGCGCATCGCGCACCAGCGCATTGCCCGATGCGTACTGCTCCCAGCATCCCCGGTTGCCGCAGGGACAGCGGTGGCCGTCGGGGACGACCTGCATGTGGCCGAACTCCCCGGCCATCCCGTTCGCGCCGCGGTAGACCCGGTGGTCCATCACCAGCGCCCCGCCGATGCCGGTGCCGAGGGTGACGCAGAGGACGAACCGGTGACCGGCACCGGCGCCGAACCTCGACTCGGCGAGAGCAGCGGTGTTGGCGTCGTTGTCGACCACCACAGGAACGCCGACCCGGCTCATCACCGCCTCGCGGACCGGTTCGTCACGCCAGGCCAGGTGCGGCGAGAAGAGGACGGTCGCCCGGGTCGCGTCGACGAACCCGGCCGCCCCGATGCCCACGGCCGCGATGTCGTGGTCGCGCGCGAACGCTGCGACCATCTCCACCACGACGTCCTCGACAGCGGCGGCGCTGCGGCCCGGTGTGTCCCGGCGGTCTCGCGCGAGCACGCGCCCGTCCTCGGCGACAACCCCTCCGAGCACCTTGGTCCCGCCGATGTCGATGCCGACCGTCAGCGGATCCCACCGGCCACGGCTCGGCCGGCCAAGCAGCGGTTGTGACACCTCGTGAGGGTAGCGCCCGCCGTCGGAGGGGACGCTCCACGGTCACGTCGACTGGCGACCGTTGCATGCGTCCCAGTGCGGGGCGCCGAACTCGGGGAACCGCGCGATGAGGGCGTCGACCGGGACCGTCGCGGTGTCCACCACCGGATCCGCGAACCGGACCGGCTCGCCCACGACGTCGTAGGTCCGGCGGGTGACGCGGAACCTCTGCCCGTCCCTCGTCTGCGCTGCCTCGGTGAGCAGCAACTGCCCGTCGGCGGTGCAGGCGGCCCCGTGGGGGTAGATCACCCCGCCACCTTCGACGACGAACGTGCCGTCCTCGAACTGAGGTACGTCGACCGCCCGCAGCCTTTCGTCGTCGAGCGTGAACATCTGGGCCAGCAACGAGTCGACCGCCGCCCGTGTGTCGACCACGATCTGCGCTCCGGGCTGCTCCGCCAGGTAAGGCAGGCCCACGATCAGCGGCCCCAACCCCTCCAGCGGCGCCGCCTCCGCGATCAGGTGAGTGGAGTACGTCGATCCGCCTCGCACGCGCACTGCCACGAACGCCCTGCAGGGCTCGGCGGCGTCGGGCTGCGCGGCGACCGCGACCGTGTCGGGCAGTCCGTCCCCGTCCACGTCCGCCCTGAGCCGGGACGAGTCGAGCGCGCGTCGTACCAGCGCCTCCTCGTTCGCGCACTCGCCGGAGGTGACGACGTCCGCGGTCTCGGGATCGGCCTCGGTCTGGGTCCCGGTGTCCGTGGCGGAGCCGCAGCCTGCGAGGACCAGCACGCCCAGCAGCGAGATGACCGGGAGAGCTCTCCATGGGTCAGGGCGGGGGCGCCTGCGCGCGGGGAATCGGGCTGGAGCGAGTGCGTCCACGTCCCCTCCATGGCGAGCGACGAATTGTCCGGGATGTGCTCTGTGGAACCACCTCGTCGAGGACGCCGAGGCCCTCGACCACTCACCATCGAGCGTAGGCCCGCGACACCCTCTTTCGCAGGCGATGACGCTGAGACAGGGCATCACCCCTGCCGGATGAGGCAGTGATGCCTGTGCAGGGACCACCCTGTCCCCATGACGAGCTCGAGAGTTACGACCGTGATCCTGATCTGCCTGGGCGTGCTGTGCGCAGGGCTCACCGCATGTGACGACCAGACCACCACCGCGCCCGAAGCGACCAGCTCGCCGGCTCCGGCCGTCTGCGAGGCCGTCGATGCTCTGCGTGCGTCCATCGACGACCTGCGTTCGGCCGACCTCGGAGAGAACGCCCTCGAGACGCTCCGGAACGAGCTGGCGGACGTGCAGGACGAGCTCGACAAGATCTCCGACGAGCCGTCGAACGACTACGCGGTCGAGGTCGATGCCGTGAGGGCAGCGGCGACCGAGCTCGACACGAGCCTCGAGGAGGCGTCGGTGTCACCGTCCGCGTCTGCTTGGGCCACGGTCGCCACGGACGTCGAAGCCCTGGGGTCGGCGTTCGGCGACCTGGGCGAGGCGGTCGCCGACAGCTGTTGACCGTCGCCGTGTGAGCTCAGCTTCCGGCCGCGGCGGCTGGGGTCGCCGACGCCTGCGCCGCTGCCGGTTCTTCCTCGGCCATCCGCTGCGCCGGGATGGACGGTTGGCGCCTCGCGGCGGCGGGCGGGTTGAGCTCGAGCTGCTTGTCGAGCGTGATCGCCGCGTCGATCAGGGCGAGGTGCGTGAACGCCTGGGGGAAGTTGCCGATCTGCTCGCCGGTGAGGGCGATCTCCTCGGAGTAGAGCCCGAGGTGGTTGGCGTAGGTCAGCATCTTCTCGAACGTCACGCGCGCCTTGTCGAGCCGCCCGGCACGGGCGAGAGAATCGACGTAGGAGAACGTGCAGAGCGAGAACGTCCCCTCGGAACCGCGAAGCCCGTCCGGTGAGGCTGCCGGGTCGTAGCGGTACACGAGGCTGTCGGTCACCAGCTCGCCGTCCATCGCGTCCAGGGTGGAGAGCCACATCGGGTCGGTCGGGGTGATGAACCCGACCGTCGACATCCGCAGCAGGGAGGCGTCGAGCACCTCGGTGTTGTAGTGCTGGCGGAAGGCCTTGCGGGTCGGGCTCCAGCCGCGCTCCATCACCTGGTTGTAGATCGCGTCCCGCTCGAGCCGCCACCTCTCCAGCGGACCGGGGCGCCCGTGGCTCTGTGCCAGGCGGATGCCACGGTCCAGCGCCACCCAGTTCATCAGCCGGCCGTAGGTGAAGTCCTGACGGCCGCCCCGGGTCTCCCAGATGCCCTCCTCGGGCTGGTCCCAGTTGTCGGAGACCCAGTCCAGGATCTCGCAGACCTTCTGCCACCCCTCGTGGCCCGCATGCAGCCCGTGCTGGTCGCCGAAGTAGATGCTGTCGAGGGCCTCGCCGTAGATGTCGAGCTGCAGCTGGTCCGCGGCGCCGTTGCCGATCCGCACCGGTGCCGACCCCCGGTAGCCCTCCCAGTGCGGGAGGACCTCCTCGCTCAAGTCGCTGGAGCCGTCGACGCGGTACATGATCTTCAGCGGACCGCTGCCGTCACGCCCTGCCTGCTCCTCCACCCGGTCGCGCAGCCACATCCCCAACGCCGCGGCCTCGTCCCTGAACCCCATGCCCAGCAGCGAGTAGACCGAGAAGGAGGCGTCGCGGATCCAGGTGAAGCGGTAGTCCCAGTTGCGCTCTCCCCCGACCTGCTCGGGAAGTCCCGCGGTCGGTGCGGCCACCAGTCCGCCGCTCGGCGCATAGGTCATCAGCTTCAAGGTGATCGCGGACCGGTTCAGCTCCTCCCGCCAGCGTCCGGCGTACGTCGACTGGCCGACCCAGGCCTCCCAGAAGTCGACCGTCTCGTCGAACAACCGCCACGCCTCAGCCAGCCGCACCTGGCGGATCGGGCCGCTGGTGCCGGTCTCGAGGAGCAGGCCACGCATCTGGCCGGCGTGGAGCGTGGCCTCCGCATGCACGTCGCCGTGGGCGCCGACCCGGGCGTGGGCGAGCCGCTCGTCCTCTGGCTCCTTGATCAGATGGATCGCCATCGACGTACCCGCCTTGCCCTCGAAGACCGCGCCGTCCTCGGTCACGTGCGTCTGGTGCGGTTCACGCCCGTAGTCGAAGCGGGGGGCAACGTCGAGCTCGAAGGTCATCTCTCCTCGGACACAACGCACCATCCGGACGAGCCGGTGGCGGTTGGTGGCGACCGTGCCGGTCACAGGCATGAAGTCGACCACCTCGCCGACGCCTGCCTCGGTCATGAAGCGCGTGACGAGGATCGCTGTGTCGGGGAAGTAGAGCTGCTTGCTGGTGAAGGCGTCCTGGGTGGGCCGCACCCGGAAGTGACCACCCTTCTCGTGGTCGAGCAGCGCCCCGAAGATGCTCGGCGAGTCGAAACGGGGAGCGCAGAACCAGTCGATGGAGCCGTCGGTGGCGACGAGCGCTGAGGTCTGAAGGTCTCCGATGAGACCGTGGTCGGCGATGAGCGGGTAGTCGGACATGTCGTGCGTGCACCCTTCCGCGACGTGACTGTTCCCCCGCGGGCGGTCGAGGGACGAACGCCTTCCAGGCTTCATCCGCCATCGGCGGCGCGCATCATGCGCTGAGGATGATGTCCCCGCCGGGGTTCGGCTCGCACGATCGTGCGAGGACGACCTGGACCCGAGCGGAGGCAGGTGCACGGTGGCTGAGACCGGTACGTCGACGAGCCGACCGTCGAAGGAGCTGCGCAGGGCCCTGGTGCCCCTCGCGCTCGCGCAGTTCATCTGCAGCTTCGCCGGCTCGAACATGAACGTGATGATCAACGACATCAGCCAGGACCTGAACACCACCGTGCAGGGCGTGCAGGTCGCCATCACGCTGTTCCTGCTGGTGATGGCCGCGCTGATGATCCCGGGCGGCAAGCTCACCGACCGCTACGGGCGCACCCGCTGCTTCAGGGTCGGCTTGTCGATCTACGGCGTCGGGGCGCTGCTGAGCGCGGTCTCACCTGGTCTGGGTGTCCTCATTCTCGGGAACTCCATCCTCGAGGGGGTGGGCACGGCCCTGCTGATCCCGCCGGTCTACATCCTGGCGACGCTGTTCTTCACCGAGGTCACCTCCCGGGCGCGGGCGTTCGGCGCGATCATGGCGATGGGCGGCATCGGCGCTGCGGCCGGGCCGCTCATCGGCGGACTGATCACGACCGCGATCAGCTGGCGGGCGGCGTTCGTCTTCCAGGCGCTGATCGTCCTGGTCATCGTCTTGTTGGGCCGACGGCTCGACGACCCGCTCCCGGCGGACCCGACCCGGCCCTTCGACACCCGCGGCGCGGTCCTCTCAGCGGTCGGCCTCGTGCTCGTCGTGATGGGCATCCTCGCGACGGACAACAACGTCTGGCTGATGCTGGGGCTGCTCGCAGCGGGAGCGGCCGTGCTGGCAGGGTTCTTCGTCTCCGTGCGCTCCCTGGAGCGCGCAGGCAAGGAGCCGCTGCTGTCGTCGAGCCTGTTCCGCAACCGCACCTCGAACTTCGGCATGGTCACGCAGAACATCCAGTGGCTGATCCTGATGGGGGTGTCGTTCGTGGTGGCGGCCTACCTTCAGGTGGTCCGCGGCTACAACGCGATCGAGACCGGCGTGATCTTCACGGCAGCCACGCTCGGCATCCTCGGCTCGTCCCTGGCGGCCGAGCGGCTGGCCAAGAAGCGTGCGCAGCGGACGCTGATCATGGCGGGCTTCGTCCTCACGATCGCCGGCATCGGCATCCTGCTTGCCATGGTGAGCGGCTCTCCGAGCCCGTGGGCCTTCGCCCCTGGCCTGTTCGTGATGGGGATCGGCATCGGCGGCATGCTGACCCCGTCGGTGAACGTCGTGCAGTCGGCGTTCGGCGAGGAGCAGCAGGGCGAGATCTCAGGCCTCTCCCGGAGCGTGTCGAACCTCGGGTCCTCCCTCGGCACCGCGATCGCCGGCACCATCCTGGTCGCCGGACTGAGCAGTGGGGCGTACGCGGCTGCCATGATCACCCTGGCGGCCCTCGGCCTCATCGGGCTCGGAGCAGCCTGGTTCCTCCCCCGGCAACCGGCACCGAGCAGCACCCCCGCCGCGACGCCCGAGGCCGCCTGAACGGAGGCCCCTCGGTCACCGCTGCGCCTCCTGCTCCGCCAGGGCAACCGTCGCGTGGGTGCCGGCGTAGGTCGCTGCCGAGTCCCCCGGGTCACGGAACTCCAGTCGCCACCCCGTGAGCGTCGCGGTGATCCGCCAGGAGCGGCCCCCCTTGCCGACGCCGTAGTAGCTGCCCTCGTGCTCGCGGAACTGCGGGATCGACGTGACCATCCCTGGATTCTCCCTGGCTGCCATGATCGTCGGCCCCCTCCGGTTCGGCTGCTGGCGCGCCTCGAAGCGTCATCCCTGGCCCAGTGGTTCGAATCTACGCCTGCCCGACGTGGGGAGTGGCGGGTACGGCTGTGTGTCTAGTCGGCTCCGCGGGGGGCGGAAGGACCGGCGGGTACCGTCAAGTGTGTCGACCAGTCGACCCGTCCATCTTGGAGCGGGTCTCATCGTCGTCAGGAAGGCGGCGTCGTCATGACGTCACCAGCCCGGAAACACGCGCCCGCCCCGAAACACGCGCCCGCCCCGACTGCTCGCACGCCTGGACGAGCACAGCCCTACGCCCGACGATCCGTCTCGCTGTAAGGCGAGGCCGGGACCTTGGGCTTCACCGAGAAGATCATCGAGCATCTGCCCGGTCACCCGTCGGCAGCCCGAATGGCGCGGACGCACGTCGGCTCGTTGTGCGCGGGGCTGCGGATCAAGAGCCGTGAGGACGCGATCCTGCTCACGAGCGAGATCGTCACCAACGCGATCCAGCACGCGAACGGCCCGATCAGACTCACGGTCATCCGGCTCGAGGACGGCCTACGGGTCGAGGTCCACGACACCACCGGTGGCACCCCCGCGGTGGCCCACCGCGGCATGATGGCAGAGAACGGGCGCGGACTGGCGCTCCTCGCGGCACTCGCCTCCGACTGGGGGAGCTCGCTGAGTCGTCCGGTCGGCACGGGGAAGACGGTCTGGTTCGAGATCCACGACCCAGGCATTCCCTAGGTCGTGCGGCGGCTAGAGAACGGCACCGCGGGGCGAGAACTCTACGGCCGAGACCCCCCTCGAGTAGATCGCCAACAGGCGCTCGCCATGGCTGCAGCGCAGCACGCCGGAGGGGTCTCTGAGCGTGGCCACGACGTGGTCGACCACCTCGCCCTCAGCGGCGGAGGCCGAGTGGTCGTACTTCACGTCCAGCATCTCACCGCTGATGAGCCTGATGCGAAGCACGATGGCCGTCATGCTGCCGCACACTAGCCCGGCTTCGCGGCCATCGCAGGTCAATCGTCACGCCGAGCGAGTCGAGGCCGGTTTCCAGACACGCCTCACTCGGGGACGACCGTCGCGACGAAGACCGTCGCCGTCCATGCGATCAACGCGAAGAGCGTGACCAGGAAGCTCGCCCAGGCTGCCCTCGATGAGGACCTCGTGACCTTGGCGGCGCTCAGCGACAGCTCACGGGTCATCACGTGCGTGAGCCTGCGCTGGAGGACGCGCTCCTGCTCCGAAAGCGTCCGGACCGCTTCGCTCCACAGCTGCATCTCCTCCCTGGCGGCCAAGATCCGGTTCGCATCCGCGGTGCCCAGGAGTGAGGAGAGCTGCTCGACCGACGAACGGAACGAGCCCGACGCCTTGTCGAGGTCCGCCTGGACCGCCATCAGCTGCTCCTCGACACGCACTCGCTCCGGCATGCCGGGAGGTTGACACCTCGCGCGAGGACTGTCCAGCCCTCAAGGTGCACCTCCCGCGTGGCAGGTGACCGATCTCTCCAGATTCTCTCTCCTCCCCGGGACGACTTGACCCCTCCCGCTGTGCGTTCGACGCTGGGTGAATGGTCGCGGACACGGTCGATGGCCGTACCCCTCGCCCTCTGCTCACGCTGGGCCCGGTGGACCTGGTCCGGGTCCAGGTGGGGTACCGAGTCGAGCCGGAGGGTGCGGCGTACCAGCACTTCCTCCTCGACGTACCGGTCCCCGAACCGTCGAACCCACGGGACCGGGGCGGCGTCGACGACGCGCGCATCCTCGCCGCGCTCGAGCCGGTGCTCTACGCCGGGGCGGAGAGGCCGCGGCACTACTCCGTGCATCAGCACAGGTGGCACACGAGCTGGGGTCCGAGCCCGGGCGCCCTGGAGATCGGAATCCTCGTGACGACCGGGGCGGTGGCAACGCTGGTCCTGAAGGCCTCCCGCGAGTCGGTCACCCGCGCGTTCCGCGACCTGCTGGAGGTGGTGGGCCGGCCGACGCCGGTCGCCACGTCGCGCGATACCGCGATCCTGACCGCGCGGCGCAGCGCTGCAACGGCGTACGCCCTGGACCCCGAGGCGCTCTCCCTCAGCGTGGAGGAGCACCGTCCGGCCGAGAACTCCTGGACGGTGGGACTCCGCGCGACCTCCGGGGAGGAGTACGACGTCGTTGTCGGCCTGGTCGACGGCTACGCCCGGTCCGTCGAGGTGCGGCGCGTCGAACGGGTCGAGGTCTTCGACTCGGTCGGCTCCGAGTGACCCCGCGGCCCCCTCGCGCATCTCCTCCTGGCCGACGTGCTGGTCAGGGGTTTGGCGCCGCGCTTTCGAGCCGGATGTCCCCACCGTGGCGCGAAGAGGCATCAGCGGATCCTGCCCCTCGGATGACCCACACGATCTCCTCCATCCGTGCGCACGTTCATGGCCACGATGGGGAGGAGCTCAGGACCATGGGCTCTTCACGATGGGGCGGCGAGGCGGGGACGGTGGAGCCATCTGCCGCATCCGGCAAGGGTTACGCATGTACCGATCCACGAGGCTTTTCATCGTCGGCCTGGCCGGCGTCGCGGGCCTGTGGGGTGCGCTCCAATCGCTGTCGCCGTCGGGCGCCGTCGCCCTCGGGATCGTCACCGCGTTCACCGCAGCGTGCCTGATGCTGGCCATGACCCGGGAGGACGGTCAGCCGACGTGGGGCCAAGCGGCTCGGACAGGGCTCAGATGGGGGGCCGGTGTCGTGGCGAGCGTGGGACTGATCTCGTTGCTCGAGCTCGCCGGTCTGGTCGTGGTGCTGGCTCTCGTCCTCACCTCGCCGAAGGTCGTGACCGCGACCAGACGGCGCTTCGGGCTCAGGGCCGTTCACGACGACGCCCCCTCCCCGACGACGGTGGCGTCCCTCAACAGCCTGACCTGGCTGGAGCGCCCGTTGTCCTCGATGGACGACCCGACCCTGTGCCGTGCCTGGCGGATGAGCTACGTGGCCCTGCAGAAGCCGCTGGCTTTGCCCACGCAGGTCCGCATCGTCGAGCGTCGCCGGCAGTTCCTCGATGAGCTCGAGCGGCGTGATCCCCGTGGCTTCTCGGCGTGGCTGGCCGCCGGACCCCGCGCAGCCGGTGATCCGGGCAGATACATCGGTCACGTCTAGCGGCCGGGGGTCGCCCCGGCAGCCGCCCGGTGGAGACGCCGGGGCCCGCATCTTCACCGCACCTCGCCGTCACCCGTTCGGGTACGGACTCGTCGACGACCGCAGGTGCCAGAGGACGTGCGCTCGTTGACACGGCCCGCACGGCACGATGAGAGTGACGACCATGATCCGGATCCTTGGTGACATGCCGGCCGGAGTGCTCGGGCTCGAGGCCGTCGACGATGTCGAGAAAGAGGACTACGAGAACGTCATCGTGCCCGCCGTGAAGAACGCCATCTCCCAGCACGGGAAGGTCCGCCTCGTCTACGTCCTGGGTCCACAGTTCGACGAGTACGAACGGGAGGCGGTCTGGGAGGACCTGAAGCTTGGGGTGCAGAACCCGACCTCGTTCGAGCGCATGGCGATCGTGACGAACGCCCGCTGGGCAGGTCCCGCGGTCAAGGTCTTCAGCATCATGTGGCCCGGGCAGGCCCGTGCGTTCCCGCTCTCCGACCTCGAGGACGCGAAGCGCTGGGCGGCCGAGGGCGCCGGCTGAGGTTGCCGGCGACGGGTCGGTCGCCCACCTCTCAGCGCGCTTCGTGTGTCCGCCCGACCAGCTCGTCGAGGAAGTCCTCGGTGAAGCGCCTGACCCCGTCCCACTCCGTGTAGACGTAGTCGCGGGACGTGTCGGTGTCTAGCCCGCCGGGCTTGCTGCGAGCGATCCTCTTCATCAGGTGGCGCTTGAGGAACCCGTACTGCCTGTAGAGCAGGGCGCCGCTGAACAGCGCGACCCTGGCAGGGGTCCAGCCCGTCTCGGCCTCGAACTCGTCGACGTACCGCTCTGCCTCCTCGGTGTCGCCGTGGGCGGCAAGGCTCACCGAGTAGAAGGCTGACGGCACCCGCTCGAGCTCGGCGCGGTGCTCCTTCACGTAGGCGACCATGCGCTTGTCGTGCTTGGCCATGTGGATCGAGGCACCGACGATGACGCCGTCACAGCCGGCAGGGACCGATCCGGCCGCCTTCACGTCCACGGGGACTGCCTCGTGCCCTCGCGCTCGGACCACGTCGGCGATGTACTCCGCGATCTTGGCCGTCTGTCCTTCGGTGCTGCCGTAGGGGATGTAGATGCTGGCCACGCTCCTGGACCTCCTCCTGAGTCGCCCTGCCCGAGGGTGGTCGACCCTCCTCTCCTTGCTCCTTCCACACTCGGTCGGGCGGGAAGCACCGGACCAGGGCCGTTCGACCCGCACGGGCTCCCCGTTGGTCCGATCGCCCCAGGGGGCATTCCATGTCACCCGAGTTCGAAGTTCGACGGCGCCCGCGCGCTGCCGGTGGAAGACTCGAGCAGATGAAGACCGACATCACCAATGGCCCCTCCTTCGCCGCAGCCAAGGTCCACCTCGAGCCGGGTGAGTCGATGCGCGCGGAGGCGGGAGCGATGGTCGCGAAGACCCCCAGCGTCGACATCGAGACGAGCACCAGCGGAGGACTTCTCAAGGGGCTTCGCCGCTCCGTTCTCGGCGGGGAGTCCTTCTTCATGAACACCTTCACCGCCGGCTCGGCGGGGGGTCACGTGACGCTCGCTCCCCCGCTGCCCGGTGACATCGTCGAGTACCAGCTCAGCGGCGACACCATCTTCCTCCAGTCGGGGTCGTACCTGGCCTCGGGTGGCAACGTCGATGTCGACAGCAAGTGGGGTGGGGCGAAGACCTTCTTCAGCAGCGAAGGCCTGATCATGCTCAAGTGCCATGGCACCGGCCCGCTGCTGGTGTCCAGCTACGGCGCGATCGAGGCGATCGACCTGGCCCAGGGCGAGGTCTACACCGTTGACACCGGGCACATGGTCGGCTGGGCCGAGGGCGTGAAGTACGACGTCCGCAAGGTCGGCGGCTGGAAGTCGACCATGCTCAGCGGCGAAGGCCTCGTCGTCGACCTGACCGGACCGGGTCGGATCTACCTGCAGACCAGGAGCCCGGAGGACCTGCTCGGCTGGCTCATCCCGAAGCTGCCGAAGCAGTCTTCGTCCTGACGGTTCTCAGTCGGGGAGGACGGCGTACCCCTGCACCTCGACGAGCGCCTCCGCGTCCCAGAGACGAGCGACACCGATGCCGGCCATGGCCGGGTAGCGGCGGCCGACCAGCCGCTTCCACACCTCGCCGATCTCGCGAGCATGCGCCTTGTAGTCGTCCATGTCGACGATGTAGACGGTCATGCTGGTGAGGTCGTCGGGTCCGCCCCCGGCCGCCTTCAGCGCGGTGAGGAGGTTGGCCAGAGCCTGCTCGAACTGCGCCACGACGCCGTCGCCCACGATCACGCCGTCGGCGTTCAGCGCCGTCTGGCCCGCGAGGAACACCGTCCGGCCGCGCGCCACGGTGGCGTGCGAGAAGCCGCTCGGCCTGCCGAGCTCCCCGGGGTTGACGTACTCCACACCACTCACGACTGGACCGCTCCTCCGTCGACGTTGAGTCCTTGTCCGGTGATACCACCGTTGCGGACGCAGAACGACACGGTGTCGGCGACCTCGTCGGGCCGGATCAGGCGTCCGATCGGCTGCTTCCGCTCGAGCACCGAACGGGCCTCCTCCGCCGCGCGCCCGGTCTTCTCCGCGATGCCGAGGACCGTGGCATCGGTCATGGGCGTGTCGACGTAGCCGGGACAGACGGCGTTGACCGTGACCCCGGTGCCCGCGAGCTCGCTCGCCGCGGACCTGACGAGTCCCAGCACTCCGTGCTTGCTCGCGGTGTAGGCCGCGATGTAGGGCTCTCCGACCTTGGCCGCCACCGAGGCGATGACGACGACGCGACCGACGCCCCGGTCGACCATGGCCGGCACGGCTCGCCTCATGCAGCGGAAGGGCGCCGTGAGGTTGAGGTCGAGCATGCGCTGCCACTGCTCGTCGGTCGTCCTGGCGAGGGGCGCCGAGGTTGCGGCGCCCGCGTTGGCGATGAGTACGTCGACCCCGCCCCAGGCGTCCTCGACGGCCTTGAAGACCGACTCGACCGCATCGGCCTCGGTGAGGTCGGCGGGGATGACGAGGGTCTCGCCCGGACACCCGGCAGCGGTCTCGGCGAGCTCGGCCTCGTTGCGCGCCGTGAGGGCGACCTTGAGGCCGGACCCGCTGAGCTGCTCCGCGACGGCGCGACCGATGCCGCGACCGGCTCCGGTGACCAGGGCGACACGGAGGTCGGTGGCTCGGGACACGGGCGCGACCTTGCCATGTTGCTGTTACGACCGTCAAGATAGTGACATATGACTGAGATGCAGAAGGTGCTCCTGCTGGACGCCGTGCGCACCCCCTTCGGTCGCTACCGCGGAGGGCTGTCCGACATCCGCACCGACGACCTCGCGGCGATCCCGATCGCCGAGCTGGTCGGGCGGCAGGAGGGCATCGACCCCGCCGCGATCGACGACGTGTACTACGGCAACACCAACGGCGCTGGCGAGGAGAACCGCAACGTCGCCCGGATGGCGGCACTGCTCGCGGGGCTGCCCGTCACCGTGCCCGGCGTGACGCTGAACCGGCTCTGTGCCTCCGGCGCCGAGGCGCTCATCCAGGCCGGGCGGGCCATCGCCACGGGCGACGCCTCCCTGGTGGTGGCCGGAGGTGTCGAGGGGATGAGCCGCGCACCGTACGTCCTCCCCCGCGCCGAGGAGCCGCTGCAGCGCAAGCAGGAGATCCACCAGACGACCGTCGGCTGGCGCATGGTGAATCCGAAGTTCCCCGACCACTGGACCGACTCCCTGGGCGGTTGTGCGGAGAAGGTGGCCGACGAGCTGGGCATCGGCCGCAAGGAGCAGGACGAGTGGGCGGCCCGGTCGCACCAGCTCGCGAGCGCGGCCTGGGACCGAGGAGCCCACGCGGGCTTCGTCACGACCGTCGGCACGGTCACCCGCGACGAGGCGATCCGGCCGGACAGCACCCCCGAGACCCTCTCCGAGCTGCGGCCGGCCTTCACGAAGGACGGCACGGTCACGGCGGGCAACTCCTCCCCGATCAGCGACGGCGCACTCGCGTGCCTCCTCGGTGACGTCCAGACCGCCCAGGACCTCGGCCTGGAGCCGATGGGCGAGATCCTCGGCAGCGCCACGGTCGCCACCGAGCCCGACCGTTTCAGCGTCGCCCCCGTCCCCGCCATCGAGAAGGTCCTGTCCCGAGCCGGGCTGGGTCTGGGCGACGTCGACCTGTGGGAGATCAACGAGGCGTTCGCCGCGATGGTGCTCTCCACGCTGCACCACCTGCCCGAGCTCGACCGCGAGCGGGTCAACGTCAACGGCGGTGCCATTGCCATCGGCCACCCTCTCGGCGCATCCGCCCCGCGCGTGGTCGTGGACCTGTGCCGTGAGCTGCGGCGCCGCGGAGGCGGCATCGGCGTCGCCGCGGCCTGCATCGGCGTCGGCCAGGGCCAGGCCGTCCTCGTCCGCGTCGACTGATCCCGTCCGCCCCCGTGCCGCCCGGACCGTCGGCGGCTCGTCACACCCTGAAGGAGCCCCGAGTGATCAAGCCAGAAGACTTCACCGACATCACCTACGCCGTGGAGAAGGACGCCTACGCCGTCATCACCATCAACCGCCCCGAGCGGTACAACTCCTTCCGCGGGCGGACCGTCGACGAGCTGATCAACGCGTTCAAGCACGCCTGGGTGGACAAGCGGGTGGCGGCGATCATCCTCACCGGGGCGGGAGAGAAGGCCTTCTGCGCAGGGGGCGACGTCAAGGAGCGGGCCGAGACCGGCTCCTACGGCGAGACCGAGTGGGGGACCTTCGAGATCGAGCGGCTGCACCGAATCATCCGCGACGTCCCGAAGCCCGTCATCGCCGCGGTCAACGGCGTCGCGGTCGGAGGGGGCCACGTGCTCCACGTGCTCTGCGACCTGTCGATCGCCTCCAGCACGGCCCGCTTCGGCCAGGCCGGGCCGCGCGTGGGGTCCTTCGACGCCGGCTTCGGGTCGACGTACCTCGCCCGCGTGGTCGGCGAGAAGCGCGCGCGCCAGATCTGGTACCTCCTCGACCTGTACGACGCGGAGACCGCCGAGCGCTGGAACCTCGTCAACGACGTGGTGCCGCCCGAGGAGCTGATGGACAAGGCCCGGGAGTACGCGATGAAGATCGCGTCGTACTCGCCGACAGCCCTGAAGTTCCTCAAGCACTCCTTCAACGCCGACACCGACCACATCGCGGGGATCTCCAACGTCGCCTTCGACGGGCTCGAGCTGTTCGTGCACACCGAGGAGGGCATGGAGGGCGCTCAGGCGTTCGCCGAGAAGCGACAGCCCGACTTCTCGCCGTACCGCTGACGCGAGCCCCGGCGCAGCCGGACAGTCTCAGGCCTTGACGGTCTCGCGCACGAACTCCTGCGCCGGTCCCTCGAGCCTCCCCTTGAGCTCCTGGAAGAGGTCGGCGGCCCGGAACCCGAGCCAGCGCTCGGGGAGGAACTCCACGGGCAGGCCGGGGTCGAGGAAGGGAAGCCGGCGCCACGAGGTCAGGGCGCGCACGTAGTCGGCGAAGGCGTCACCGGGCGCCGGAGAGGTCCGGCGCTTCAACCGGCGCAGGACCGGGCCGTAGGTGTCCACGAAGTCCTGGTAGAGCGCCTGCAGGCCGTCGAGGTCCCACCAGTCGGCGATCTGCGCCCGCACGTCGGCGAAGCCGAGGTAGTCGCCGGAGAACATGTCGACGTAGTCGGAGAGCCCATAGCGCTCCAGCACCTCACGGGTCTCACCCTCGAGGTGTCGCGGCGCGATCCACACGCCGGCCGACACGGTGCCGTAGCCGAGCCAGGTGAGCCGGGACCTCAACGTGTGGCGCTGCCTGCGCTCGGACTCCGGGACGCTGAACACCACGACGACCCACCCGTCGCCCAGCGCGGCCCGCGGGCGTTCGAAGATGCGCTTGTCGCCCTCGTCCAGGACGCCACGTGCATGGTCGGAGAGCGCATAGCCCGCGAACCGGTCGTGGCGCTCCGCGGTCAGCATCTCGCGGCGCTTGAGCCGCGAGATCGACGAGCGTACGGCGGGCTCCTCGACGCCGAGCTCGGCCATCAGCCGGATCAGCGAGCTGACGCTGAACCACCCTCCGGTGTCGCGGGCGTAGAGACCGTAGATCGAGACGATGAGGGCGCGAGGGCTGCCTGCGCGGGCCTGCGAACCCTCTTGGACGATCGTGTCGAGCGGCACGGGGCAACCCTAGCGACCATGCGTCTCCATGACGGCGTTTGTCGAGACAGTATGGCGATGCATTGACTACCGTCATGAAACGGCAATACTAGGGACCACTCACCGCGACCGAGGAAGTTGGCCTCATGGAGCTCATCCCCTCCGCTCACGACGACACCTTCTGCCGCGACAACCTGCCACCGCAGGAGTCCTGGCCGGAGTTCCGGTTCGACCTTCCCGAGGTGCAGTACCCCGACCGGCTCAACTGTGCGGCCGAGCTGCTGGACGCCGTGATCGCCGAGCACGGTGAGGACCGTCCCTGCCTGCTCGCCCCCGACGGGACCCGGTGGACCTACGGCGACCTGCGACGCAACGCCGACAAGATCGCCAACACTCTGGTGAACCAGCACGGCATCGTCCCCGGGAACCGGGTGCTGCTGCGCGGGCCCAACAACCCCTGGCTCGTCGCATGCTGGTTCGGGGTGCTGCGCGCGGGAGCCGTCGCGGTGACGACGATGCCGCTACTGCGCGCCCGTGAGCTGCGCGAGCTCGCCGACATCGCCAAGATCGGCCTGGCCCTCTGCGACGACCGCTTTCTGGACGAGCTGACCGAGGCAGAGATCCCCGGTCTCGAGGTCGTCGGCTACGGGACCGGCGCCGACAGCGAGCTGGCCCTGGCGATGGCGCGGGAGTCCGAGGAGTTCGACCCCGTCGACACCGCCGCGGACGACGTCGCACTGCTCGCCTTCACCTCCGGAACGACCGGTCGCCCGAAGGCCACGATGCACTTCCACCGGGACGTGCTGGCCAACGCCGACACGTTCTCCAAGCACGTGCTCAAGCCGACCGCCGACGACGTCTTCACCGGCACGCCGCCCCTGGCATTCACCTTCGGTCTCGGCGGCCTCGTCGTCTTCCCCTTGCGGGTCGGGGCCTCGACGCTGCTGATCGAGAAGGCGAGCCCCGCCGAGCTCGCCCAGCACATCACCGACCACCAGGTGACGATCTGCTTCACCGCCCCCACCGCGTACCGCAGCATGCTCGCCGACGGCTCCGCCGAGAAGCTCGTCACCCTGCGACGAGCAGTCTCCGCCGGGGAGCACCTGCCGGAGGCCACCTGGCACGCGTTCCGCGAGGCCACCGGCGTGAAGCTCATCGACGGCATCGGCGCGACCGAGATGCTGCACATCTTCATCTCCGCGGCCGACGACGACATCCGGCCCGGCTCCACCGGCAAGGCGGTTCCCGGCTTCGAGGCCCAGATCGTCGGCGACGACGGACAGCCGCTGCCCGACGGGGAGGCAGGCCGCCTCGCCGTGAAGGGCCCCACCGGCTGCCGCTACCTCGCCGACGCGCGGCAGGCCGTCTACGTCCAGGACGGCTGGAACATCACCGGCGACACCTTCGTCCGCGACACCGACGGCTACTTCTGGTACCGCGCCCGCAGCGACGACATGATCATCTCCGCCGGCTACAACATCGGCGGGCCCGAGGTGGAGGAGGCGCTGCTCGCGCACCCCGACGTCGCGGAGTGCGGGGTCGTCGGAGCCCCTGACGAGGCACGCGGCCAGATCGTCAAGGCCTACGTCGTACTCGGCTCGGACGTGACCGGCGACGCAGACAAGGTCAAGGAGCTCCAGGAACACGTGAAGGCGCGGATCGCGCCGTACAAGTACCCGCGGGCGATCGAGTTCGTCACCTCGCTGCCCCGCACCAACACCGGCAAGCTCCAGCGCTTCCGGCTGCGGGAGATGGCCGGGTCGGCGACGGGATGAGCAACCCGGCCTCACCGCGCCCGTCGGTGACGATCGAGAGGATGGTGGAGTGGCCCGACACCGACGCGGCCGGCCACTACCACCACTCCACGGTGATCCGATGGGTCGAGGCCGCAGAGGCGGCTCTCCACGAGCGGCTCGGCCTACCCGAGCTCTTCGGGGTCGTCCCGCGGGTCCACTACGAGGTCGACTACCTCGAGCGCCTGTGGTTCCGCGACCGGGTCACAGTGACCCTCGAGGTCGCGGACGTGGGACGGACCTCCCTGCGCTACGTCTTCCAGGTGGATCGCGACGGTCAGCAGGCTGTGCGCGGACAGATGGTCTGCGTCCGGACCGCCGCCGAAGGCCCGGTCCCGTGGGACGACGACGTGCGCCAGACCCTCACAGGGGCATGAAGCGTCCGCCGTTGACGTCGAGCACGACGCCCGTGATGTAGGAGGCCTCCTCCGACGCCAGGAACAGGATCGGGTCCACGGCCTCGCGGATCTCGGGGAACCGGTCCAGGGGGATCGCGGAGAGGACCTCCTGCCGCTCGGCCTCCGGCATCGCGTCGTACATCCCCTGCAACCGACCGGTCAGGAAGAGGCCGGGCGCGATGGCGTTGACCCGGACACCGCTGCCGCCGAGCTCGCGCGCGAGCCGCTTCGTCATCCCGACCACGGCCGCCTTGGACGCGGCGTAGGGCACTCCGGTGACCGGCGAGGGCTGCCGGCCCCCGATCGAGGATGTCGTGACGATGGTTCCACCACCCGCCTCCGCCATGAACGGGGCCGCCGCCTGGCAGCAGTAGAGCGTCCCCTTGACGTTGACGTCGACGACCAGGTCGACGTGCTCGGGAGCGATCTCGCCGAGGTCGCGGGGCGTGCCGAGCGACCCTCCGGCCAGCGTCACGAGGACGTGAGGCCCTCCGAGGTCGCCGTGCACGGCTTTCATCAGGTCCGCGACGGCTCCCTGGTCGCGTACGTCGACGACGTACCCGCGCGCAGCCGCCCCCGACTCGGCGAGCGCCGACACCGTGGCGTCGACCTGGTCCTGGCCGATGTCGACGACAGCGACTGCAGCGCCCTCACGGGCGAGCCCTGCGCACACCTCCCGCCCGATCCCTCCGGCACCACCGGTCACGACCGCGGTGCGGCCCTGGAAGCGTCCGACGCCCCGACCGTCCGTTCGAGCGAGCTCCATGTCTCTTACGCTATCTTGACGATCGTTTCAGAAGCAACATACTGTGGCGACGATCCGAGGTCCGACCAGGAGGACAGATGCGCATCGCGGTGATCGGCGGCGGGCCGGCCGGCCTCTACTTCTCCACGCTGGCCATGCAGCTCGACCCGACGCACGAGATCACCGTGTGGGAGCGCAACGCGGCAGACGACACCTTCGGGTTCGGTGTGGTGTTCTCCGACGAGACCCTGGGCGGCATCGAGCACGCCGACGAGCAGGTCTACCGGCGGATGGAGCGGGAGTTCGCGCGCTGGGACGACATCGACGTCCACTTCAAGGACCGCGTCCTCACCAGCGGCGGCCACGGGTTCGCGGCGATGAGCCGCAAGCGCCTGCTGGAGATCCTCCAGGAGCGGTGCACCGAGCTCGGAGTCACCCTGCACTTCCGGACCCAGGCACCCCCCGTCGAGGAGCTCTCGGCGGACTACGACCTCGTCCTCGCCTCGGACGGCCTCAACTCCGCGGTCCGTCGGACCTACGCCGACACCTTCCGGCCGACACTGGACGTGCGTGCCTCGAAGTACATGTGGCTCGGCACCAGCAAGGTCTTCGACGCCTTCAAGTTCTACATCCGCGAGACGCCGCACGGCGTGATGCAGATCCACGGTTACCCCTACGACGCGACCGGCAGCACCTTCATCGTCGAGATGCACGAGTCGGTGTGGCGCAAAGCGGGCTTCGACGTCTTCGACGACCGCCAGTGGTCGCCCGGCGACTCGGACGAGAAGTCGATCGCCGTCGTGAAGGAGCTGTTCGCCGACGTGCTCGACGGCCACGAGGTGATGGCCAACAACTCCCGGTGGACGAGCTTCACGACAGTCCGCAACGAGGCCTGGCGCCACGAGAACGTCGTGATCCTCGGCGACGCCGCCCACACCGCGCACTTCTCGATCGGCTCGGGGACGAAGCTGGCCATGGAGGACGCTCTCTCGCTCGCGGCCTGCCTCGCCGAGAACGACACCCTCGACACAGCGCTCGAGGCGTACGAGACCGAGCGCAAGCCCGTCGTCCTGTCCACGCAGCGAGCAGCCCAGGCCAGCCTGGAGTGGTTCGAGAACCTCGGGCAGTACGTCCACCAGCAGCCCGAGCAGTTCGCCTTCAACATCATGACGCGCAGCCGGCGGGTCACCTACGACAACCTCCAGGTGCGCGACCCGGAGTTCATCGAGTCCGTCGACCAGTGGTTCGCCGACGAACAGAAGGCCCTGGGCTTCTCCAACGGGGAGGTCCGGCCGCCGATGTTCCACCCGTTCCGTCTCGGCGAGCTCGAGCTGGTGAACCGGGTCATCGTCTCCCCCATGGACATGTACAAGGCAGTCGACGGCATGCCGAACGACTTCCACCTGGTGCACCTGGGCGGCAAGGCGCTCGGCGGTGCGGGCCTGGTGATGACCGAGATGGTCTGCACGTCTCCCACCGGTCGGATCACCCCCGGCTGCACCGGGATCTGGTCGGAGGAGCAGGCTCGGTACTGGCGGCGGATCGCCGACTTCGTGCACGCCGAGTCCACCGCGAAGATCGGTCTCCAGGTGGGCCACAGCGGGCGCAAGGGCTCCACCAAGCTCATGTGGGAGGGGATCGACCAGCCGCTCGACGAGGGCAACTGGGAGGTCGTTGCCCCCTCCCCGCTCCCCTACGACCCTGCGGTGAACCAGGTCCCCCGCGAGCTCACCCGCGAGGACCTGGCGCGGCTGCGGGAGGAGTTCGTCGAGGCCGCGCGCCTGGGTGAGTCCGCGGGCTTCGACCTGCTGGAGCTGCACTGTGCCCACGGCTACCTCCTCTCCTCCTTCATCTCCCCGATCACCAACCAGCGGACCGACGGGTACGGCGGCGACCTCGAAGGGCGGATGCGCTTCCCGCTCGAGGTGTTCACCGCGATGCGGCAGGTCTGGCCGGCGCACAAGCCGATGACCGTGCGCATCTCCGCGACCGACTGGACCGAGGGCGGCATCTCCGTCGAGGACTCCGTGCGCATCGCCGAGCTCTTCCGCGACGCCGGCGCCGCCGCGATCGACGTGTCCACGGGCCAGGTCACCCCCGCCGAGACACCGGCCTTCGGGCGGTCGTACCAGACCCCGTTCGCCGACGCGATCCGCAACCGCGTGGGAATCCCGACCATCGCGGTCGGCGTGATCTCCTCCTACGACGACGTCAACTCGCTGCTGCTCTCCGGCCGGGCCGACCTGTGCGCACTCGGTAGGACGCATCTCTACGACCCGAACTGGACGCTCCACGCGGCCGCGGAGCAGGACTACCGAGGGACAGGCGCCACGTGGCCGCTCCCGTGGCAGGCGGGCAGCCGCAAGCCGCAGGCCGGACGCACCGACGGGCCCAAGCCACGCCTCCAGCTCACCCGGGAGGGGCCCGTCACGACCCGCCACGCCCGGTGGCGGCCCAACGCCTCGCACGGTCGCGATGTCTGAGCCGCTCTCGGCCCTCTGGTCGGCCCGCAGCATCGCCGTGATCGGGGCGAGCAACAGCCCCTCCGCGCTCGGCAGGCTCCCCGTGGAGTTCCTGCAGCGCTACGGCTACAAGGGCACCATCGTCCCGGTCCGCCCCGACGGGGCCGACGTGCTCGGGCTCCCCTCGGTGCGCAGCCTCGCCGAGGCACAGGAGCCCGTCGACCTCGCGATGATCCTGCTATCCGCGGAGCGCGTGCCCGGCGCCGTCGACGATTGCGTGGCGGCGGGCGTCCCCGTGGCCATCGTCTGCTCGAGCGGCTTCGCGGAGACGGGCGCGTCCGGCGCGGCGACGCAGGCGGACCTCGTCGAGCGGGCGCGGCGTGGCGGCACGCGTCTCGTCGGCCCCAACTGCATCGGCAGCGTCGGGGTCGCCAACCGGCAGGTGACATCCTTCAGCCCGCTGTTCTCCGGCGAGCGGACCGAGCTCGTCGACGGTTCTCTCGGGTTCGTCAGCCAGAGCGGTGCCCTCGGGTACGGCGCCGTCAGCCTGGCCTACGAACGCGGCCTTGGGCTCGGCTGGGTCGTCAACACCGGCAACGAGGCCGACGTCAACGCCTTCGAGGTCATGAAAGCGCTTGCTGCCGAGCCGGGCTGCAACGGCCTGCTGGCCTATGTGGAGTCCCTCGACGACATCGAGGGACTGCGCGCCGTGGCGAGCACCGGGCTGCCCGTGGCTGTCCTGAAGGCGGGTCGCTCCGAGGCCGGCGCGCGTGCCGCTGCCTCGCACACCGGCGCCCTCGCGGCAGGGGACCGGGTGGTCGACGCCGCGCTTCGCCAGCTCGGGATCGCGCGCGCGACCGACGTCGAGGAGCTGCTCGACATCGGCGATGCGTTCGCCCAGCCCCGACGCCCCACCGGCCCTCGGGTCGCAGTGGTGACCACCTCGGGCGGCTCCGGCATCCTGGCCGCCGACGCGATCGAGCAGCACGGCCTGGAGCTCGCCACGCTCTCCGACGAGACCGTCGCCGTGCTCGACGAGATCGTTCCCGCGTTCGGCTCCACCGCGAACCCGGTCGACGTGACGGCGACGGTGATGAGCAACCCGGACCTCTTCGACCGCGCCCTGAGCGCCCTCGTCGACGACGACGGGGTCGACATCGTGGTCGCCTGCTTCTGCGTCCTCACCGGCAAGGACGTCGACGACGTCGTGACCGGCCTCGACGGCGCCGCGCAGCGCAGCGGCAAGCCCGTGCTCGTGGCCCGCACCGGCGCCGACCACCTCGCACCCACGGCCTCGCGCCGGCTGCGCGCCGCCGGAATCCCCGCCTACCCGACCCCGGCCAGGGCAGTGCGGGCAGCGGCGGCGCTGCACCAGGTCAGCACCCGGCGTCCTGCCGACGACGCGACGACCGGCTCCCGCGACCCGATCGCCCGGGACACCCCGGTCGGCTCGTCTCCGCGCCGCGACGCCGGCGAGTCCGAGGTCAAGGCGCTCCTCCAAGAGACAGGTCTGCCGGTCCCCGCAGGACGACTCGTCACGAGCCCCCACGACGCGCGTGCCGCGGTCGAGAGCGTGGGAGGCAGGGCCGTCCTCAAGGCAGTCGTCCCCGGCCTGACCCACAAGACCGAGGCGGGCGGCGTACTCCTCGACATCGATCCTGACTCGGCGCCAGAGGCGTTCGAGCGGCTTGCCTCCCTCGGCGGAGACGTCCTGGTGGAGGAGCTCGTCCCCGGGGGCGTCGAGGCCCTGGTGGGAGTCGCCGCGAGCCCGCTCGGCCCGGTGCTCACGCTCGGACCGGGTGGCGTCCTTACCGAGCTCGTCGACGACGTGGCGCTGCGACTGCTTCCCGTCACTACCCGGGACGTCGAGGAGATGGTCGACCAGACGCGCCTCGCCAAGTTGCTCGCGGGACTTCGGGGTGCACCACCCGCGGACCGCGCCGCGCTCGTCGAGACCGTCGTGCGGCTCGCGGCGGTCGTCGGGTCCTGGCCCGCCGGCTTCTCGCTCGACCTGAACCCCGTGACCGTGCTCCCCGACGGCGAGGGGGTGCGCATCCTCGACGCCGCCTACATCGCACCGGAGGACACCTGAATGGATGTCGGCACTCTCGTCACCCGTGCTGCCCGCCGCTACGGCGACCGGGTCGCCACCGAGAGCCCGGACGGCACCCGGACCTTCGCCGAGCTCGGCGACCGGGTGGTCAGGCTGGCGAACGCGCTCCGTGACCTGGGGCTGCGTCCCGGCGACCGGGTGCTCGACCTGCAGAGCAACTCGACGGCGTACCTCGAGACGGACCTGGCGATCCGCTCCGCGGGGCTGGTCCGCGCGGCGCTGAACTACCGGCTGCACACCACCGACTGGGAGCGGATCGCTGCCGACTCCGGGGCCCGCGCGCTCATCTACGACGCCCGCTTCGCCGACGAGGCGGCCTCGATCCGCGACGAGATGGACGTCGTCGTCGTGATCGGCGACGGTCCCGGCACCCCCTACGACCAGCTGGTGGCCGGAGGGTCGACCCGACGCCTCGAGCCGGTCGCCCCCGATGCCCTCTGCGGTCTGCACTACTCCAGCGGGACGACCGGACACCCCAAGGGCGCCCAGCGCACCCACAGGAACTGGTTCGCGTCGATGGTGAACATGACGCACGACGTGCTCGGCGGCCCGCCCCGCCACGACGACGTGTACGTCCACGCCGGGCCGATCACCCACACCAGCGGCCTGTTCGTCCTGCCCTTCCTCGTCGCCGGTGCACGCCAGATCGTGCTGCCGGGCTGGGACCCCCAGACGTTCCTCGACGCGGTCACCGAACGCGGGGCCACCCACACCGCGGTCGTGCCGACGATGGTCGCGCGCCTGCTCGCCACCCCCGGCACCAGCCGTGAGACGTACGCCGGCCTGCGGATGCTCGGGTACGCCGGAGCACCGATGACGCCGGAGCAGATGCGCCAGGCCCACGACCGGATCACGCCCCGGCTCGTGCAGTACTACGGGCTGGTCGAGGCGATCCCACCCGTCACGGTCCTGGACGCGGCCGACCACGAGCGTGGTCTGGGTGGTGACACCGCGCTGCTGTCCTCGGCCGGCCGTCCCGCACTGGGCGTCGAGATCCAGGTCGTCGACGGTGACGGGCGGCCGGTCCCGGCGGGTGAGCCGGGCGAGGTGGTCACCCGCGGGGACCACGTGATGAAGGGCTACTGGAACGCCGAGAACCGGACCGACCTGGCGAAGTCCGTGGTGGACGGCTGGCTCCACACAGGAGACCTCGGGCGGATGGACGACGAGGGCCACCTGTGGCTCATCGACCGGGTCGGCGACATGATCATCTCCGGCGGCTACAACATCTATCCCCGCGAGGTCGAGGAGGTCGTAGCCGAGGTCCCGGGCGTCGCGGAGGTCGCCGTGGTCGGCGTCTCCGACCCCGACTGGGGACAGCGCGTGGTTGCTGTCGTCACCGCCGCGGACGGCTCCGCCGGAGACGACGAGCAGCTCTCACGCCGCGTGATCGAGCACTGCCGCACGAGCATGGCGTCGTACAAGAAACCCAAGGAGGTGCGGGTCGTGCCGCAGTTCCCGCTGAACTCGACCGGCAAGATCGCCAAGAAGACCCTGCGCGCCGAGCTCGAGGGGAGCGCGTCGTGACCGGGCGGCGTCCGAGGCTACGGCCGGACTACGCGACCGGATCCGCGGAGCGCCCCGGCCGCTTCCCGTTCACACGGGGCGTCTCCGACGAGCCGCGTCCCTGGATCATGGGCCAGTACGCCGGCTTCGGGACCGCCCGCGAGTCCAACGAGCGCTTCCGCCGCCTCCTCGACGCGGGCGTCACCGGCTTCTCGGTCGCCCTCGACCTGCCCACCCAGATGGGCATCGACTCCGACGACCCGCGAGCCGCCGGCGAGGTGGGACGGGTCGGCGTGGCGATCGACTCGCTGGCCGACATCGAGATCCTCATGGACCAGATTCCGCTGGAGGAGATCAGCCAGGTCCGCACGACGGCGAACTCCATCGGCTACGTGTGGGCCGCGCTGTTCCTGGCGCTCGCCGAGAAGCGGGGCGTGGACGCCAACGAGTTCGGCCTGTTCATCCAGAACGACGTGCTCAAGGAGTTCATCTCCCGCGGCACGCAGATCTTCCCCGCGGAGCCGTCGCTGCGCCTGGCGGTCGACACCATCGAGTACTGCGCCGAACGGGTGCCGAACTGGACCCCGCTGGCGATGAGCGGCTACCACATCCGCGAGTCCGGGGCCTCTGCCGCACAGGAGGTCGCGTTCACCTTCGCCAACGCCCGGGCCTACCTCGACGAGTGCGTGCGCCGGGGCGTGGACGTCGACGTGGTCGCCCCGACCCTGTTCACCTTCCTGGCGATCACCATGGACTTCCTGCCCGAGGTCGCGAAGTTCCGCGCGGCGCGACGGGTCTGGGCCCGACTGATGCGTGACGTGTACGGCGCCGAGGCGGAGCGCTCCCAGCAGCTGCGGATCTTCGCGTTCACCGCGGGCTCGACGCTGACCGCCCAGCAACCACTGAACAACGTCGTGCGTGCCTCCCTCGAGGCAACCGCGGCCGCGCTGGCCGGGGTGCAGACGATGCACGTCTCCGCCTACGACGAGGCCCTCGGCGTCCCGACGGAGGCGGCTGCGACCCTCGCACTGCGCACGCAGCAGGTCGTGGCCTTCGAGTCGGGGCTCACCGAGACGGTCGACCCCTTCGCCGGGTCCTACGCCGTGGAGACGCTCACCGACGCGCTGACCGACGAGATCGAGTCGCTGATGAGCGACATCGAGGAGCGCGGTGGTGCGCTCGCCTGCATCGAGAACGGCTGGTTCGCCCAGGAGCTCGCGGACGCCGCCTACGAGCACGCCCAGGAGGTCGAGTCCGGTGAGCGGGTCGTCGTGGGGGTCAACCGCTACCCCGCGCCCACCGAGCCCCTCGAGGTGTTCCGGATCGACCCGGCGGTCGAGGCGTCCCAGGTGGCCGCCGTCGCGGAGGTCCGAGAGCATCGGGACCAGCAGGCCGTCGAGGCCGCGCTGGCGGACCTGAGGAAGGCGGCCGAGTCGGGCGAGAACGTCCTTCCCGCGACCATCACCGCCGTGAAGGCCTACGCCACGATCGGGGAGGTCGTCGCCGTGCTGCGCGACATCCACGGCCAGTGGCGGCCGACCGCGGCGTTCTAGGTCTGCTCGAGGATCGCAGCGCGGACGGCGGGCCAGGCCTGTGAGAGTGGGTCGATGAGCCCGAAGTGCTCGACGTCCCGGAGCTCGACGTACTCCACACCGCGGAGGCGTCGGGACATCTCGACCGGCACGCGATCGTCCAACGCGCCGTGCACCACGGTGACGGGCACTCCTCCGGGCAGCAGGCCGGCTGCGTCCGCTGCGGCGTACTCCTCCGACAGCTCGTCGGGGCTGCCACCCATGAGCGCAGCGACGGCTCCTTCGCCCAGGCCGCGGGAGTACGCCTCGCGCAGGTCCGCCACCGGCGCCAGCGCCACGACCCTCCGCACGGGACAGGCGTCTTGCTGCAGCGCGGCCCAGATCGCGAGGTGGCCGCCGGCCGAGTGCCCGACCAGCGTCAGTGGCTGCTGAACGACCAGCCCGGGCAGGAGCTCCTGGAGCTTGCTCACCGCCGACAGTGCGTCGACGACGTCGTCGAACGTCATGGGCCAGCCGCCGGCGCCTCCGACCCTCCGGAACTCCGGCGTCACCACCACGTGCCCCTCTGCGGCGAGCGCCTCAGCGAGGGGTCTGGTGTGGCTCCTGTCGAAGGCCTGCCGCCAGAAGCCGCCGTGGAGCAGCACCACCACCGACGCCGGGCCGATCGCATCCGCGGACGGCAGGTGTACGTCGAGCAGCTGCTCGGGATGCGGGCCGTAGGGCCGCACGGCGTCGGGTGACCTCGCCGGACGCGTCAGCACCTCGCGCGGGTCCACCGAAGGCTGCCCGCGACCCGTCGCGGCCCCCTCAGCTGACACCGAGAAGCGCCCGCGCGCGCGTTGCGTCTGACCGGAAGTCGTCCGTGGTGGTGTCGAGGACGACCTGTCCCTTCTCCATCACCGCCACCCGGTCCGCGACCGAGAAGGCGAGTCGCAGGTCCTGCTCGACGATGAGCACCGACATGCCGGTGGCGCACATGCTGCGCACCACGTCACCGACCTGCTGCACGACAGCGGGCGCGAGCCCGTCGGAAGGCTCGTCCAGCAGCATCAGGTCCGGGTTCGCCAGCAGCGCCCGGGCGATGGCGAGCATCTGCTGCTCGCCGCCCGAGAGCTGGTCGCCGCGATGGCCCATGCGCTCCCCCAGCCGAGGGAGCAGCTCCAGCACGGTCTCGCGGGTCCACCTCCCGGAGCGGCCGGGCCGTGCGGCGATGGCCAGGTGCTCGGCGACGGTCAGCGGGGCGAAGACCCGACGCCCTTGTGGCACGAGTGCGACGCCTGCCTTGGCGACCACGTCGGGACGGCGACCGGCGAGCTCCCTGCCCGCGAGCTGCACCGAGCCCGCGGAGGGCCGGACGAGCCCCATCACCGTGTTGACGAGCGTCGACTTCCCCACGCCGTTGCGGCCCAGCAGCGCCAGGACCTCGCCATGAGCGAGGTCGATGTCCACGTCGTGGAGGACAGCTGAGCCGTCGTACCCGGACCGGAGGTCGCGGACGCGCAGGAAGTCGTTCACGGTGCCCCTTCCAGGAACAGGTCGCTCGAGTCGCCGGCGCCGAGGTAGGCCGTCTGCACCTCGTCCGAGGCCCGCACCTCCGACGGCGTCCCGGTGACCAGGTGCTCACCGAGATGCAGCACGGTGACGGTGTCGGCGAGGTCGAAGACGAGGTCGAGGTCGTGCTCGACCAGCATCACCGTCACGTCGTCGGGAAGCTGGCGCACGACCTGACCGAGACGGCCGGTCTCGCGCGGCGAGAGGCCGGCGGCCGGCTCGTCCAGGAGCAGCAGCCGCGGCCGGCAGGCCAGGGCAACCGCCAGCTCCAGCTGGCGACGCTCGCCGTGCGACAGCGACCCCGCGGCTTCGGCACTCCGGTCCTGCAGGTCCACCCGTTCCAGGAGGTCGTTCGCCTCCTCGAGGAGGGGGCTCCGCCGGCGTAAGGGCCGCAGCATCGACCAGGAGAGCCCGGCCTTGCGCTGTGCTGCGAGGAGGACGTTCTCCAGCGCCGTGCACTTGAGGAACAGCGAGGAGTGCTGGAAGGTCCTGACGACACCCGCGTGGACCCGCCGGTGCTCGGCCAGGTCGGTGACGTCCTGGCCGTCCACGATGACGCGGCCCGCCGTCGCCGGTCGCGCGCCCGCGACGAGCGCAAAAAGCGTCGACTTGCCGGCGCCGTTCGGCCCGATGACGGCGTGCCGGCTTCCCGAGGCCACGGAGAAGGACACCCCGTCGAGGGCGCGCAACGACCCGAAGTGCTGGGACACTCCCCGAAGCTCCAGCGCCGGTGTCATGCGCCCACCTTCTTCGGCAACGACAGGCCGGCGATCCCGCGCGGCAGCAGGTAGACCACGAGCACGAACAGGATGCCGAGCAGGAGCGTGCCGTAGCCGGCGAGGTACCCGCCGATGTAGTCCTGGGTCAGCACCACGAGGCCTGCCCCGACGACACTGCCCCACATCGAGCCGAGCCCGCCGATCACCACCGCGAGCAGGGCCAGGGCTGCCACCGAGAAGCCCATGTCCCCGGGCGCCACGAACTGCTGGGCCGAGGTCCAGAGCGAGCCCGCCACCCCGGCGATACCGCCCGCGATGCAGTAGATGGCCACGCCGAACCTGCTCGTGGGGTAGCCGACCGCGCGGAGCCGGGACTCGTTGTCCCGCAGGCCGCGAAGGGCGAGGCCGAACGGGGAGCGCAGGAGCAGCATCACCAGGGCGAACACCAGCAGGAAGCCGCCGAGCACGTAGTAGTAGACGAGGCCCTCGAGCCTGAGCGCGGGCAGCCCGGGCAGCGGCACCACCGGCGGGATGCCGGCGTAGCCGTCGGTGCCGTGGGTGATGTCGAGGCGACGGGCCGCCACGTAGGCGATCTCCCCGATCGCCAGGGTGATCATCAGGAAGGACACTCCGCGCGCCCTCATGGCGACCGGACCGGTCACGGCTGCCGCCACCGTGGCCGCGACAGCGGCGATGAGCATCTGGACCGGCCCCACATCGGTGAGGGTGGTGGAGACGATCGCGCCTGTGTAGGCCCCGATGCCGAAGTAGGCGGACTGGCCGAGTGTGGGAAGCCCGGTCACGCCGGTCAGGAGATTGACGCTGATCGCGAGCAGACCGATGACGAGGATCCGCGTCACCGTCGAGATCGCGTAGGGGTTGATCATCCAGGGCAGCGCGAGCAGCAGGACCAGAAGGCCCACTCCCGCGAGGCGTCGCATCGTGGCCGTCCTCATGACCGACCCACCAACGACACCAGGCCCTGCGGGCGCCAGGCGAGCACGAGGAGCATCGCCCCGAAGATCAGGAAGGGGGCGTACACCGGCATCAGGGCGACGCCGAGGGTCTGCACCTGGCCGATGAGCAGAGCTCCGAGAAGCGCCCCGGTCACCGAGCCGAGCCCGCCCACGACGATCACGACCAGCGACAGGACGAGCACCGTCTCGTCGACACTGGGGCCCGGCGCGAGGATCGGGGCGCCCAGGACGCCGCCCAGTGCGGCCAGGGCTGCACCGAAGGCGAACACGCCGAACATGACGACCCGCGTGTCCACTCCGCTGGCGCGCACCATGTCACGGTCGGCCACGGTGGCGCGGACCAGGGCGCCCAGCGAGGAGCGCTCGAACAGGAGGTAGACCATCAGGGCGAGGCCTCCTGCGATGGCGATGAACAGCAGCCGGTAGACGGGGTAGACCTGCCCGAAGACGGTGACGCTTCCGGCCACCTGCGACGGGACGCTGATCGGCAGGACCTCGCTGCCGAAGATCTTGGAGAAGATGTCCGAGGCGATGAACGCGATCCCGAGGGTCAGCAGCGCCTGGTCGAGGTGCCCGCGTTGCGCGAGCGGTTGGGTGAGCGCCGCGAGGACGCCCCCGCCGGCAACGCCGACGAGGACGCCCACGACCAGAGCGAGGAGGAGGCCCAGCCAGCTGCCGTCCGAGAGCGCGTAGGCGGCGTAGGCGCCGATCAGGTACAACGTGCCGTGCGCGAGGTTGAGCACGTCCATCATCCCGAAGATCAGCGACAGCCCCACCGCGAGGGTGAAGAGCAGCAGACCGTACGCCACGCCGTCGATCATGCTGACGACGTTGGCGTCGAACCATCCGAGCACTGGGGTCAGCCCAGGGTTCCGAGCTCGTCGATCACGACGTTCGCGTAGCCGCCGTCGACCTTCTGCACCTCACGCAGGTACCACATCTGGACAGGCGTGCCCATGTCGTTGAAGTGCCAGGTGCCGCGCGGGCTGTCGATGTCACCGAGCCCGGCGATCGCCTCGTTGAGGGTGGTGGAGGTCAGGTCGTCCCCGGCTTCCTCGATCGCCATGTCGATGACCTTTGCCGCGTCGTACGACGCCATCGCGAACGTGGTGGGCTTCTTGCCGTACGCCTCCTCGTAGGCGGCGACGAACTCCTTGTTGATCTCGTTGTCGAGGTCGTGGTTGTAGTTCATCGACGTGAGCACGCCTTCCGCGGCCGCACCCTGGGCCTCGAGCACACCGCCCTCGGTGAGGAAGCCCGCGGAGTACAGGTCGACCTGGCTGTCGAGGCCGAACGCCTCGAACTGCTTGACGAAGTCGACAGCGGCACCACCTGCGTAGAAGGTGAACGCGGCCTTGGCTCCGGACTGGCGCATCTTCGCCAGGAAGGGCTGGTAGTTGGTGGTCGTGGGGAACGGCGTGTAGACCTCGTCGGCCGTGTCGCCCCCGGCGGGCTCGAACGTCTCCTTGAAGCCCTCGACCTCGTCGATGCCCGCCTGGTAGTCAGCGGCGAGCATGTAGACAGATCCGTCGACCTCGTTCGCAACGTACTCACCGAGTGCCTTGCCCGGCTCGTCGTTGACGTACGACGTCCGCCAGATGTACTCGACGTCGGTGAGGGTCGTGGGCGAGGCGTTGGACCCGACGAGCGGGATCTGGCTGCTCTCGAACATGTCCGCGACGCCGTTCATGGTCGCCGAGCTCACGACACCAGTGACCGCGAGGACGTTCTCGCGGTTCACCAGGCGCTCGGCAGCCGCCTGACCGGTGCTGGCCTCCTCGCCCTCGTCCGCGAGGATCGTCTCGACCTCGCGTCCGCCGAGCTGACCGTCGTTCTGGTCGAGGTAGAGCTCCCAGGCGTTCTTCATGTCGTCGCCGAGTGCCTTGTAGACACCGGACTGGGGGACGAGGAGACCGATCTTGACGGGCCCCTCGACGGTCTGAGCCTCGCTGCCGAGCCCGCCTCCGCATCCAGCCAGGAGCATCGTCGCTGCGACGGCCCCCGCCGCAATCCGGCGCATCGAACGAATCTGCGCACCCATGTTGTCGCCTCTCCCGTCGGTGTCAGTGTTCGGGCAAGTATGCCGGATTCGTGGCGTTCGTCAATGGAACGCAATGTTGGGAACGGATCCGGGACACGACGCGTCGCTCGAAAGATGCACCTGACCGGGATGCGGGCGGTCGTGTGGGGCATTCCAACGGTATGTAGCATTTCGCGCATGGCTGAAGACGAGCTCGACCCCGGCGCCAGCACGCAGATGTTCCAGGCCTTCGTCGATCGGCCCGAGGATCCGGCCTCCGGCTCCCGCTGGGTGCCGGTGGCCCTTGGCGTCACCGCCCTTGTGATCGTGGCCGCGCTCGCCTGGCTCCTGCTCGGCGGCTGAGGCTTCGCGCCGGCGCCCTGTCGGCGCCACCTCGCGGCCCGCGAACGACGGAGCCCCAGGCGAGGACATCCTCGCCTGGGGCTGACTCGTTCGTCGGGCTCAGTTGCCGTAGAGCGCGGCGGCTCCTGCGCGGTCCTGGTTGGTCATGCTCAGGTCGTCCGAGGTCCCGTTGCACTGCGGGTAGTGCATGATCGACGCGGAGTCGTACGGCGTCAGCGCGCGCCAGTTGTTGTCCTCGAAGCAGGTGCCCGCCTCGGGGCGCGTGTGCTCGTGACGGAAGCCCAGGGTGTGGCCCAGCTCGTGGCCCATGATGTTGCCCGGCGTCCAGGAGCCGGAGTTCATCAGCGACGTCGCGTTCACCAGGATGTTGCGGTTGCGCTTGATGGTGCTGGGGAAGAACGCCCGCGCGATGTAGGACTGGGTGTTGGTCGGCTCGATCGAGAACACCACCGAGTTGTTCCGGGTGTTGCAGTTGGAGTCCTGCGAGGGCACGTACACGTAGTCGATCGCCGAGGAAGCCGACTCCCACATCCCGGTGCCGGCTGCGGTCGCGGCCACCACGTCCGCCTTGGCGGAGCCGAACTTGTCGGAGACGCAGTAGGTCAGGTTGCCGACCTGGGCAGTGCTCCACTTGTCGTCCTGGCCGTTGACCCGGTTCACGATAAGACCGTCGTCGGTCTGCCTGCCGGTGGGGCGGTAGCCCACCATGTCGTCGTAGAACTGGCGCAGACGGCCGCTGTCCGCGACCGGCTCGTCGCCGTTCACGATGTACTGGGTGTCGGTGTCGACCAACGTGTCGCCCCGGAACTCCTGGTAGGACGGGACGTCGGCGTCACTGGCCATGGTGGGAGCGAGCGTCGACAAGGTCAGGGCGCCGGTCGCAAGGGTGGCGAGGGCGGCGCCCTTGATCATGCGTGAGGTCATCGGACTTCCTTCTGACGAGGACAGGATTCAGGAAGTGAAACCTCCCCTTTGCGAACCGGTCCAGAGTGGCGATGGCTCACGTTCGTGCAATGCACAGACCTGCGAAACCTGGGGCGCTGGTGGACGCGCGGCCAGAGGTGTCCCGACTCGCCGGACAGCCAACTGCGGCCACAGACGGTCGACCTAGCGCCGGCCGGCTGCCCGGGCGCGGATCAACCACACCTCGTGAAAGGACTGAGCGACGCCCCAGGCAGCCATGACGAACATGAGCGCGGCCATTCCCCAAAGGAAGCGGCTGTTGCCGACATCAGTCTCTGTGCTCCTGATGTAGAGAACCAGCACCCCAAAGCCGACGAAGACGGCGGCCCTCAGGGCTGCTCGCAGCAGCGCTCCGCCCACCGTCCGGGCCGGGTATCCAGGGCTGTACACACGTGCAGTATCGCCTGATCGGGCTACAGCTTCGACAACTTGTTGAACGGACTTGCGATCCGGATGTGCTGGGAGCCGAAGTCGACCGTAACGCTCTCGCTTTCCACGTGGACGACACGGCCAAGGCCGTACTTGTCGTGGGTGACACGATCGTGAACCTCGTACCGCTCGACCTCCTGAACGGGCTGGAGGTTGTTGAAGGGACTGCCGGGAAGAACTCGCCGCCTCGACGCGGACCGTGAACTCATCCCTTCAGCATTCCCTCATTAAGCGGGGCGAACCTCCGGACCGGAACCGGTTCGATCCGAACGAGTCCAGTCGAGAGCTCCACCAACCTCCGCAGACGGACTCCCCGCGATGTCGCCACGTCAGCTCCCTTCGCCGCCGGACGACGGCCGGCGGCCGCGCTTGCGGTTCTGCATGTGGTAGGAGGCACGCGTCCTCTTCGACAGGACGTTGGCGTCGCCGACGATCGACTGCTCCCCCATGTAGCGAACCTCTTCGGCTTCGCGCCGCAGGTCCTCCCGCAGGTCGAGCGGCGCGACGTCGCCGGCATCGCCAAGGGTCTTCACCGCTTCCTCGAGCAGCCTCTGGGCCGTCTTCCGGTCGCCACGCTCGAGTGCCTCCGAAGCCAGCCGCTTTGACTGCTGCGCTTCCTGGAACAGCACTTCGGCCTGCACCGAGGCATCCGGCACTCGTCCCGCAGCCTCGTCGCCGGGCACCACGTTCACGGTGACCGGCAGGGTCACCACCTGCTCGACCAGGTCCGGCAGCTCGACGAAGCGAAGTTCCAGTGACGCGATCTGGGCGAGCCCGAGCGCCGCCATCGCGGGCACCTTCAAGCGCATCAGAAGCTTGCGCTGCTCTTCGAAGTAGAAGTCACCGAGCTCCACCATCACCTGGCCGGGCCCGATCTGGGTCGCGGGCAGGTCGTTGTAGATCCGCAGAAGCTCCACCGCGTCCGAGAACTGCACCGTGAGGGAGGCCGCCTGGATCGCCTTGGCGAGCAGGTCGGTCACCTCGGAGGCGATCGCGGCCCCGGCTGCGTCGGGGTCCTGCGCGAAGTGGTGGTTCCCGGAGCCACCGCGGGTGAGTGCGGTCAGCAACGTCTCGTCGTACCCCAGCCCGTAGCCGAGGGTCGAGGTCACGATGCCCTTGCTGTAGGCGTCTCGTGCCAGGGCACCGAGCTGGTCCGGGTCGGAGACGCCCCCGTTGACGTGTCCGTCGGAGATGATGAGCAGGGTCCCGCCGGAGTCGCCGGCGACCCGCTTCAGCTCCTGGAGGCCCCGGAGGTAGCCGCCCGAGAGGTCGGTCATGCCGCCGGCGGTGACATTCGCCAGGCGCGCCAGCACCTCTGCCTTGTCCGTGAGCGGTCCCGCCGGCACCACGACCTGCACCCCGTTGTCGAATGCGACGACCCCGAAGTTGTCGCGGGCGTCGAGCCGCTGCACCAGGCCGGCCAGTGCCTTCAGAGCCCCGTCGAGGGGGGCTCCGGCCATCGAGCCGCTGCGGTCGAGCACGATCTGCAGCGACGTGCCCACCCGGTCCTCGCCCGTCGCGGGTGCGCTCGGCGCGGCCAGGTCGAGGAGGAGTGCCACCTCGTCGTCGGCCTCGTGCGCGACGACGTTCACGTCAAGCTGCGTTGAGAACTTCATTCGATCCCCCCATCTCTCGGCCGCCGTTCTGGCGACGATCTCAAGGTAGACAGGACCACCGACATTTCTTTCGGCTCAGTGGGAGGATTGCGCCGAAGGGGGCCATCGTGGTGACGACGTTCTCGAAGCTCGGCCGAACCTCGGCGATCGCCCTGCTCATCGCCGCAGCATGGGGCGTGGGGCTTGTGATCGCGGGTTCCTTCGCCCCCGTCTACCAGTCGGAGAGACTGTCGTCCTCCGGCGAACTGACGCGGGGCACCGAGACGTTGGTCGGCATGAACGGCCCGGGCGTCGTGGTCGTCCTCGCCTTTCCACTTCTGGCGACGGTTGTTGT
>DATICF010000075.1:0-5083 GCA_035456965.1 Nocardioidaceae bacterium | reverse complement strand
CCGCACTCGTGCCGACTCGGCGGTCAGCGGGTGAGGACGTAGACCGCAGCGCCGGCCCGGAGATTCGCCGCGCGCGACGACCGCATCGGCGTGGCGCCCTCGTCGAGGAGGATCCGCTGCTCCACGGCCAACCCCAGGTCGGCGAACAGCGCCTCGAGGTCGGCAAGCGTGGACAGGTGGATGTTCGGGGTCTCGTGCCAGGGGTGCGGAAGCTCGCGCGAGACCGGCATGCGTCCTCGCAACAGCAGCCCGAACCGGTGCCGCCACAGCCCGAAGTTCGGCACCGACACGATGCATCGGCGGCCCACCCGGCTGATCTCGCGCAGCACCTCCGCCGGCCGCCGGGTGGCCTGAAGAGTCTGCGACATCACCACGACGTCGTACGCGTTGTCGGCGAACTCGTCGAGCTGCTCGTCGAGGTCCACCTCGATCACGGGCACGCCGCGCGTGATGGCTGCGAGTACGGCGTCGTGGTCGATCTCCACGCCGGTGCCGGAGCAGCCGTGCTCGTGCACGAGATGGGCGAGCAGGTCCCCGTCGCCGCAGCCGATGTCGAGCACGCGTGAGCGGTCCGGGATGAGACCTGCGACCACCTCGAGGTCGGGCCGCCCCGGCACATGGACCCGGCCACCCGCGCGCAGGTCGCGCCCGTCGGCGTTCAGGAACGCGCCGATCGTCTCGTGGTAGCCGGGTACGACGAGCAGGAACGAGTCGTGGCCCCAGGCCGAACGGATCTCGCGGAAGGTCACCGAGGCGCCGGCGTGCTCGAGGGTCCGCACGATCCGGCGCGAGTGGGAGGTGTCGAAGCGCCAGTCGGTGTCGAAGGACACCACCAGGAACCGCGTGCCGCCCGAGGCGATCCGGGCAGCCGCACCGGGGTCGGAGAACGGGTCGAAGTAGTCCATCGACCGGGTCAGGTACAGGTAGGACAGCGCGTCGAACCGATCGAGGAACACCTCGCCCTGGTGGTTGAGGTAGCTCTCCACCTGGAAGTCCACCCCGAGCCCCATCCGGCTCCCCGGTGGCTCGTCGCCCTGGAGGCGGCGGCCGAACTTCTCCGACATCGCCTCCTCGGAGAGGTAGGTGATGTGGGCCATCATCCGCGCGATGGAGAGCCCGAGCCGGGGGCCGCGGTCGGTGCCGACGTACTCCCCGGACTGGAAGTCGGGGTCGCGCATGATCGCCTCACGAGCGACTGCGGAGAAGGCGATGTTCTGGGCGGTCAGCCGGGAGGACGCCGCGATCACGACCGCGTTGTCGATCTGGTCGGGTGCGTCGAGGGTCCACTGCAGCACCTGCATGCCGCCGAGCGAGCCACCGACGGCGGCGTGCAGGCGTTCGATGCCGAGGTGCTCGAGCAGCCGCCGGTGCACCGTGACGAAGTCGGTCATCTGGAGCAGCGGGAAGTCGAGTCCGTAAGGGCGTCCTGTCGCGGGGTTGGTCGACAGCGGCCCGGTGGTGCCCTGGCAGCCGCCCAGCAGGTTGGGACAGATGACGAAGAACTGGTCGGTGTCGAGGGGCTTCCCCGGCCCGATCAGGTTGTCCCACCACCCGGGCTTCGCGCCGTCGTCGCGATAGCCCGCGGCATGCGCGTCACCGGTCAGGGCGTGACAGACGAAGACCGCGTTGTCGCGCTTCGGGGAGAGAGTTCCGTAGGTCTCGTAGGCCACCTCGACGGGGCCGAGCTTCGCGCCCGCGGCAAGCACCAGGGGGTCCTCCTCGGTGTAGAGGAGGACCTGCTCGGTGTTGGTCCGTCCGACAGACGAGGTGGACGGGTGCGAGGTGGACACGTCTCACGAGGCTAGTCGGGGCCCCTGACCCGGCTCCGGGCGTCTTGCATCGCGGTCCCACGAGCGCCCGCGTGGTCGTCCCGCAGGCGCCTGCGTAGCACTCCGCCGGGCCTGGTCTGGTTCGCCGGTCAAGGGGTTGCCGTCGTACGACGGGCGAGGCATCGTGGAAGCAGGGACAGTGTCCCGCGGCCGGGATGTGCCACAGGCCCGATTGGTTCGAGTGCGCCCCCGGCCGCCTGCCGTGACGGTGCATGGGCAGGCGGCCTTGCACCACGACACCCCAGCCACGGCGCACACGTGCGCGCAACGGCGCCCCCGCACTTCCCACGGGATTCTGTCTCTTCCCCAGGCAAGATCACCATGGGGGGAGACAGTTCGTCGACATCCCCTGGTAATTGGTAAGGCGCGCTCAGCGCAAGGCGACCGTCAGGAGGAACACGGAGTCGGTCTCCGCGCGCACAGAGTGCCGCTGCGGCGGGACCGGGACGAGCTGCCCGGCTTCGAGCTCCCAGCGCAGATCGCCGGCGCGCAGCGTCACCCGCCCCTTGAGGACCTGCACCGTCGCGGACGGCGGGGAGTCGTGCTCACTCATCTCCGTGCCCTCCTTGAGGGCGATCACCACCGCACGCATCACGGTGCCGGAGAGGATCGTCTTGGCCGTTCGACCCGCCGCATGGTTGGGCAGGTCCTCGATCAGCGCCGCGGCCAGCTCGGACAGGGCAACCAGCCCAGGCGTGTCGTGAGACTCATGGCCGTGCGGCCGCCCGTCGTGCTGATCGTGGCCGTGCTCGACCATCTCGTCCCTGGGCGTCACTTCACACGCTCCCAACCTCGTCGCGGCGAGTGGCTGCCGAGCTGCCGGTCGTCGCGACTGCGGTAGACGATGTAGGGCCTGGTCAGGTAGCCGAGGGGTGCGCTGAACACGTGCACCAGACGGGTGAACGGCCACAGCGCGAACAGCGCGAACGCCACCAGCGCATGCAGCTGGAAGCCGAACGGCGCCTCCGCCATCAGGTCAGGCTGGAGGTCGAACCGGAAGATCCCGCGGAACCAGATCGACACCCCTTCACGGTAGTCGTAGTGGCCGAAGATGTTCGAGGCCACGGTGTTCCAGAGGCCGAGCAGGATCACCCCACCCAGGAACACGTACATCACCTTGTCCATGACCGTGGTCGCCGAGAAGACCGGGCCGACCGTGCGCCTCCGGTAGATGAGGATGGCCAGGCCCACGACGGTCGCGAACCCGGCGACGGCGCCGACCGAGACAGCAAGGAAGTGGTACAGCCCCTCGGAGATCCCGACCGCCTCGGTCCACGACTTGGGGACTCCGAGCCCCATCACGTGCCCGAGGAAGACGAAGAGGATGCCGAAGTGGAACAGCGGGCTTCCCCAGCGCAGCAGCCGGTCCTCGTAGAGCTGGGAGCTCCTCGTGGTCCAGCCGAACTTGTCGTAGCGGTAACGCCAGTAGTGGCCGACGACGAAGATCGTGAGGCAGATGTAGGGGAAGATCACCCAGAGGAAGGTGTCCACTAGCGGGCTCCCGGGGTCGAGGACAGCGTGGGCATGGGCAGGGGCTGCGGCCCCGACGAGCTCGGCACGGCAGGCCCGGGGTCGAAGCCGGGGGTGGCGTACGGCGTGAGGCCGACCTCCTCCTCGGGCGGGCCCTCGGCGGCAAGCTTGCGCACGGCCTCGCGCTCGTCGCCCCGCAGCGGCGGCATCGTCGCGGAGACGGCCTCGACGGCGCCGGCCCACGCCGACCCCGCGTCGCGCAGCGACATCCGCAGCAGCTCGAGCCCCGCCCGGTGGTCGAGCAGGAGGCCCCAGCCGAGCTCCTGGTCGACGGTCGCGGCGTACTCCAGCACCACCGACAGGTGGTCCGGCAGCTCGCCCCCGTGATCGGACTCGGCGTCGAGGACGAACCCCGAGCGCAGATAGGTCTGCTTGAAGCGCAGCAGGGCCACCCCGCGCTTGCGGGTGTCGCCGTGCGCGAAGTAGGTGAGGAACAGGCTGTTGCGGCGCCTGTTGTCGAAGGTCTCGACGTACGCCGCCTGCGACTCTCCGAGCGGCGTCGCCTCCAGGTGTACGACGACCGCGCGGATCGGATCGCCGACGGCCGGCGGGAGGTCCTGCGACGCGGCCCGGATCAGGTCGAGCTCGCCGAGCAGCCTCTCGTCGGGGTAGCCGAGCAGCAGGGACGCCGACTGCCACGCGGCGGCCAGCTGCGACGCAGGCAGCGAGGGCCGGGGGTGCTTCTTGCTCACGGCTGGCCTGCCCCTCCGGTGGTGGACGTGCCACCCTGTCCCTCCGTCGAGTCGCCCGGCCGGGCCGCCCCCTCGTCCTTCGGCGGGAAGAGGCCCTGAGGAGTGCCCTTGCCGTCCCAGTTGAGGAGGTTCACGCGCCTGCCCTTGTCGTCCGGGGCGGCGAGGGTGTCGGCGGTCTGGCGGTCCTTGAGCATCGCGAAGTTCTCGACCGCGACGGGGGTGGGGGCGCCCGACCCCTCGCCGAACGGCCCCCAGCCGCCCATGCCGGGTCCGCCCTCGTAGTCGAGGGCGCACTCGGTGGCGAGCTCCTCGAGGGAGTGGGCCTGCTCGGCGTGGGCGGGCGGGATGACGTAGCGCTCGTCGTACTTGGCGATCGCGAGGAGGCGGTACATGTCATACATCTCCTCCTCGCTCATCCCCACCGCCTCGGGGATGGCGCCGTCGGGCTCGCGGCCCAGGTTGATGTCGCGCATGTAGGAGCGCATGGCCGCGAGCTTCTTGAGGACCCGGTCGACCGGCGCGACGTCGCCTGCGGTGAACAGCTCGGCGAGGTACTCGATGGGGATGCGCAGGGCGTCGATCGCCGCGAACAGGTTGCCCTTGTCCTCGGCGTCCTCGCCGGTGTCCTTCACGACGTCGACCACCGGCGACAGCGGCGGGATGTACCAGACCATCGGCATGGTGCGGTACTCCGGGTGCAGCGGCAGGGCGACCTTGAAGCGGTTGATCAGCGCGTAGATCGGGGACCTCTGGGCTGCGTCGATCCAGTCGCGCGGGATGCCGGCGCGCTCGGCCTCGGCGATGACCGCGGGGTCGTTCGGGTCGAGGAAGACGTCACGCTGCGCCTCGTACAGCCCGTGCTCGTCAGGGGCCGAGGCCGCCTCGAGCACGCGGTCGGCGTCGTACAGCATCAGGCCGATGTAGCGCAGCCTGCCGACGCAGGTCTCCGAGCACACCGTCGGCAGGCCGACCTCGACGCGCGGGAAGCAGAACGTGCACTTCTCCGCCTTGCCGGTGCGGTGGTTGAAGTAG